>NZ_PDUT01000002.1:0-666794 GCF_002700155.1 Maribacter sp. 6B07
TATCCCTAAACGTGTGCGCTTCCGAGCTTACGGGGCCCACCCCTTACCATTCCGAACAGGGAAGTTAAGACCGTTTGCGCCGATGGTACTGCTATACCAAGTGGGAGAGTAGGTAGCCGCCTTTTTCGAAAGCCCCTTACAGTAATGTAAGGGGCTTTTTTTATACCCTAATTGGAAAGTCAAGGATTACCAAAATATCTTTTCAATAATTACCTTAGCATTATCAGATATTATTTAATAGACTTAATTTTGGTGCAAATAGATAATAAGTAATGCTATATGTGCCAAAAGCATATGATAAGGATTAAGTTAAAATAATCGTTATGCCATATCTAAATTCGTTAGAAAAGGAAGAAAAATTTAATACCATTTCTCATGGTGTTGGTGCCGTATTGGCAATGGTAGGTATGATTGTTTTAATCAACGCTAATAGTCATAAATCGGTATATGCTACATTTGCTATTATTATTTACAGTATATCCTTAATTAGTATGTTAACAGTGTCTACAATCTATCACGCTGTTGAAAATAGAATTTGGAAACTAAGGACCAGAATTCTTGATCATATTAATATATACTATCTAATTGCCGGAACATATACTCCTGTGGCACTTATAACTCTTATTAACGGCAATGGATGGTTGATATTTGGAACGGTATGGGTAATTGCAGCTGTGGGGACTATTTTAAAATTGTTTTTTACCGGTAAGTTTGAAATTATATCATTGTTGCTATACTTAGCTATGGGATGGTTGATTGTATTCGATTTTCAAAATTTAATAGATAATACGTCAGAAAATGGAATTAATTTACTTATGCTAGGTGGTGCTTTCTATACTATTGGGATAATTTTTTATGCCGTTAGAAGAATCCCCTATAATCATTTCATATGGCATCTTTTTGTCCTGTGCGGTGCAATAAGCCATTGGTTTTTCATCTATCTAGATGTAGTCTAATTAGTCTAATAGATTCAACAATAGAATGTAATTATGAATCTATGATGTCTTTATACTCTTCATAAAACCTTTCTATCTGTAGCATGTTCTGGTTTAAGAATTCCATCGTTTCTCTCCAAGTATTCTTGTTGTGTATAGATACATGGTTTAGCTCTACATAAATTCTTGATATCTCTTTTTTGTTTTCTAGTAAATAGAAATCTTCGAAGATAGCTTCATGTAAATATTCATTTAGTAAAATTGATTTTAGGGCAACTAATTTATCCCATACTCTTATTCGTTGTTCAAAATCTGAATCTACATCTATAGACACTATAGCCCTTTTTAAATCAAAATGAAATTTAAAAGATAATCCCTTAACTTCAGTTTTATATAAAGTCCATTTATTTGGAAAGGATTTTCCAAATGCAATCCAAAATTCTTCTCGTAGTTTTCTCGATTCTTCTTTACTGAACATTTATAAATAATAAGCAATGGTTATACCTAGTATAATTACCAAAAGTTTTCGAAGATTGAATTTATGACCTTCAGAACTTTCAAATAAAATTACTGTTGATATATGTAAGAATACGCCAATTACGAAAGCATTTAAATACATGCCGTACCTTGATAGAATAGTTGTTGTATGGGCTAATAAAGTGCCGATAGGAGTCATTACGGAAAATAATAGCATAAAAAAAGCAGCATGTAGTGGCTTAATGTTTGAGCCTAAAAGAAAAATGCTTAAGATTATTGCAATTGGAATTTTGTGAATTAATATACCATATATGATGGTGTCATTTGTGCCTATTGGAAGACCTTCTAGCAATGAATGTATACAAAGACTAAAAAATAGTAACCAAGGAAAGTTCTGACTTTCCTTGGAAATGTGCACATGGCCGTGTTCAGCTCCTTTTGAGAAAAACTCTAAGAAAATTTGAAATAGTATGCCCAACATAATAAAAACACCAATAGATTTTGGGTTGGTATTTGCATATACCTCCGGTAACATTTCAAAAATTGTTAGGGCTAACAGAAATGCTCCACTAAAAGCTAATAAAAGTTTAAAGGACTCATTTTTTTTGGGTTTTGCAACAACCACAAAAAGAAAACTGATAAGCACTCCTAGAATAGGTAATATATAAATCATGTGTTGCTGATAAACCTTTTATAAAAGGAAATAGGTCATAAATTAAACAGGCGTCAAAATTAGCGTATTTTTGTGGTTCGAGAAAAAATGAATATGGGTAATAATTTTAAGATGGTCGCTAAGACCTTATTCGGATTTGAGGAACTTTTATCTAAAGAGCTAAGAAATCTTGGTGCAAGTAATGTTGTTGAAGGTGTTAGAAATGTATCTTTTGAAGGAGATAACGGATTTATGTATAAGGCTAATCTTTGCTTGCGTACCGCAATTAAAATAATTAAACCTATACATTCATTTAGAGTTAGGGATGAAAATGATCTTTATAAGAAAATCTATGCAATGGACTGGACGGAATATCTTTCTGTCAGTGAAACTTTTGCAATAGATGCTACGGTAAATTCAGATCAGTTTACGCATTCTTTGTACGTGTCTCAAAAAACTAAAGATGCTATTGTAGATAAGTTTAGAGATACTGATGGTACTAGGCCAGATGTTGATGTTAAGGATCCAGATTTACGTATTAATATTCATATTCACAATAATGAATGTAATGTATCATTGGATAGTTCTGGTTATTCATTACATAAAAGAGGGTACCGTACCGCTACTAATATTGCTCCTATTAACGAGGTGCTTGCTTCAGGTTTACTTTTGTTAAGTGGTTGGGACGGTCAATGTGATTTTATGGATCCTATGTGTGGTAGTGGTACTATGCTGACAGAAGCGGCTATGATAGCATGCAATATACCTGCAAATATTAATAGAAAGAGTTTTGCTTTTGAAAAATGGACAGATTTTGATGCTGAGCTATATGAGAAGATTGTAGAATCTAGTTTGAAGAAAACAAGAGAGTTTCATTATAAGATTATTGGATATGATAAAGCACCTTCTGCAGTGAGAAAGGCACAGGATAATATAGAAAATGCTCATTTAGAGGATTATATTACCGTTGAAAGAAAAGATTTTTTCAGAACTACCAAACAAACCGAGGGAACTTTACATATGTGTTTTAACCCTCCTTATGGCGAACGTTTGGATATAGAGATGGAAAATTTTTATAGTGCTATTGGAGATACTTTAAAACAGGGATATCCAGGAACCAATGCTTGGTTTGTAACTAGTAATTTACCTGCCTTGAAATTTGTGGGTTTACGGCCGTCTAGAAAAATAAAGGTTTTTAATAGTCACCTAGAATCTAGATTGGTAAAATACGAGATGTATGAAGGTAGTAAAAAAGCTAAACATCAAAACAGAACTGAGAAATGAAATTAAAACACAAAGTGTTAGTATTTAATTTTTTAGCTTTCGCAATACTTTTTATTGTTTTCCGTGTTGTATTGTTTATGACTTTAACAATTAGTTCAATTTATTTATCTGTAATTGCCGCAATTTTAGCATCATTTTTAGCCCCTAAGTTTGCTGTGGCCAAAATTGAAAGTGTTGAAAAAATTGTAATGAAATGGATTTTTACCAAAGGGTTTAAGGTTTTATAAACCTTCGTTCTGTCTTGGTGGTGGACCTTGGGGTTCGGTTGAACTTTCAACTTTTTTCTTTGCTTTGTTCTTCTTTTTGTAAAGAGACAAGAAGTATGAGATGCTGAAGTTGTATCCAACACCAAAATTACTATCCCAAGTAACTTTATTAAAGCCGGGAACCCATAGGTTTGGAAAACGTTCATCTTCTTTTTGGCTAAGAATGAGTCCTAAGCGCACACTAGCGCCAACATACACATTATGTAATAATTCTACTTTAGTACCAAATACACCTTCTAGCCAGGTTGCTGAAAGCCCTGAGAAGTTCTCGGGAGTATCAGAACCATTGGCGAAATCATCCGGATTCCAGTATCTATTGGTGTCAAAATACTGGTAGTTATTTAAAGTATTGTCAAACGTACTGAATGCCAATCTACCTCCTATGTAAATCAGGTTACGTTCACCATACCAATTTGCATAGTTGTTTTTGTTGACCCCTATCTTAATGTAGTTTCCTGAAGTTGTAAAATTGTAAAGATCTTCTTGTCTTGTTTTTTCTTCACTACCTAATTCTGCCGCTAAATACAAATTTTGTGTTAGTCGGTAATCGGCTACAATTTCAAACCCTGTATAATTATCATCTAACGAACCAGTGATTATCCTACTTAAATCTATACCTAATCTAAGTCCATAATATTGTTTGTGTTCAACCGTGTCTTTAGGGTTAAGGTCTATAGGTTTATTTTGACCTAATACGGTAACCGTAGTTAAAAGTACTATAAGACTAATGAAATATCTTGACATGTGTAGAATCTGAGTTGGTGACTAAAGACTGTGTGATTTCTATATCTTGAATCCAATTATCGGTATCCGCTGTTACATTTGCTGTTAGTTCATCATAATTGACAATAAAACCGCATCCGCGTGAAAGAAAATCTTCAATTCTGGAATAAGAGAAATTAATGGTGTCCAGGTTTCCTGTTTCGGCACCATCATCATCAGACGCTGAGCTATTAATTAATATAAAGCTAGTACTGTCTTCATCTGTTTTTAGTGGTATGGAAATAGTGCTCAAATTGCTGCGGTCTGTAACCGTATTTACGGTTATTGTTTGTCCTACACCAACAACCCTTAAAGTTGGAACTTCTTTTAAGGTGGATGTATCTTCGGCGTCGTAAAATTCTATGACCAGCAAAGGAGTGTCACCTTCTACGCAGATATCATCTTTTTCACAAGATGAGATAAAGATTATTCCTAATAATAGTAGTAACCCGATGTGAATTTTTTTCATTTTAGGCTTTCTTTTCTAAAAGTACAACATTTTCTACATGATGCGTTTGCGGAAACATGTCTACAGGCTGAACCTTTGTAATGGTATACATCTCCTTCATCAGTTCTAAGTCTCTTGCTTGTGTGGCGCTATTGCAACTCACATAAACTACTTTTTTAGGCGCAATGTTCAATATTTGCTGTACTACATCTTTATGCATGCCATCACGAGGTGGGTCTGTAATAATAACATCTGGCACACCGTTTTGAGCAATAAACTGTTCATTGAAAACATTTTTCATATCGCCTACAAAAAAATCTACGTTTTCAATTCTGTTTCGCTCTGCATTTGCCTTGGCATCTAAAATAGCTTCTGGGACAGATTCAATTCCAATTACTTTTTTAGCTTTTTTTGAAACAAATTGAGCAATGGTTCCTGTGCCTGTATATAAATCATATACCAATTCATCACCTTTTAAATCTGCAAAATTTCTGGTGATCTTATATAACTCATATGCTTGTTCTGAATTCGTTTGATAAAAAGATTTGGCGTTTATCTTAAACTTCAAGCCTTCCATTTCTTCGAATATATGGTCTCTACCAGAAAAACAGATAATTTCTTGATCGTATATGGTATCATTCTGTTTTGGATTGATTACATATAACAAAGATGTTATCTCTGGGAATGTTTTAGAAAGATGATTTAACAGCAACTCCCTTTTCTCTTTGTCATTTTCAAAGAATTGTACCAAAACCATAATTTCGCCAATAGATGATGTTCGTAACATTAATGTACGTAACATTCCATATTGGTTTCTTGGATTAAAAAAGGTTAATCCATTTTCAATCGCAAATCTTTTTGTTTCTAAACGAATTGCGTTTGATGGGTCTTTTTGAAGATGACATTTTTTAATGTCCAATATTTTATCCCACATGCCTGGTATATGAAAACCCAAGGCATTTTTGTTGTCAATTTGTTGATCAGATTGAATTTCGTCAAGAGTTAGCCAACGGCTATCGGAAAACGAAAATTCCATTTTATTTCTGTAAAAATATTGTTGCTCTGAACCAAGTATTGGTGTAAGCTCTGGTAAATCTAAATGCCCAATTCTTTTAAGATTGTTTTCTACTTCTTTTTGCTTATAAAAAAGTTGATGCTCATAGCCCATATCTTGCCACTTACAACCACCACATACATTAAAATGCTGACAAACTGGATCAACCCTTTTGTCGGAAAGACTATGGAAATTGATCGCAGTGCCTTCAAAATAAGCTTTTCGCTTTTTAGTGGTTTGTACATCTACCACATCACCTGGTACAGTGTTGTTCAGGAAAATTACTCTACCATCTGGAGCTTTACCTATGGTTTTGCCTTTGGCAGCAGCATCGGTAACGGTTACATTTTCAAAAACTAAACGTTTCTTCTTTTTTCGCATAGCGCAAAAATAATGGGTTTCTTTGGATTGGGAATATAGTTAGTGATAGTATTAACAAGATATTGAAACGTTTTAGCGTAAATTTTATGATTCATATTATAAATTTGTACTTTTGAAATTCTACAAGGATGATTTCTCTCCCACGCTGAATTTTCGACTCTTCGAAAGGAAAAAGGTATAGAAGGAATTGCTAAAGTTTTATTTAAAGTAATTTTATCATGTCAATTTTAGAAAACATCACATCTTCTAAAGATGCTATTGCATTAGAAGATAAACACGGAGCACACAATTATCACCCATTACCTGTTGTATTAAGCAAAGGTGAAGGTGTTTATGTATGGGACGTTGAAGGTAAAAAGTATTATGATTTTCTCTCTGCGTATTCTGCAGTTAACCAAGGTCATTGTCATCCAAAGATTGTTAATGCAATGACAGAACAGGCAAAGACCCTTACCTTGACCTCAAGGGCATTTTATAATGATATGCTTGGCAAGTATGAAAAATATGCTACGGAAACTTTTCATTTTGATAAGTTGTTGCCTATGAATACCGGTGCTGAAGCTGTTGAAACGGCACTAAAAATTTGTAGAAAATGGGCGTATGAGGAAAAAGGAATTGTAGAGAACAATGCTGAAATTGTTGTTTGTGAGAATAATTTTCATGGACGAACAACTACTATAATTTCTTTTTCTAACGATCCTGTTGCCCGAAAGAATTTTGGACCGTATACAGACGGATTTATTAAAATAGAGTATGATAATCTTTCGGCTCTAGAAGAAGTTTTAAAATCAAACACGAATGTTGCAGGTTTTTTAGTGGAACCTATACAAGGTGAAGCAGGAGTTTACGTGCCTTCTGAAGGTTATTTAAGCGGAGCCAAAGCATTATGCGAGAAGTATAATGTACTATTTATTGCAGATGAAGTACAAACCGGTATCGCTAGAACCGGTAAAATGATCGCTGTAGATTATGAAGAGGTAAAACCAGATATTCTTATTTTAGGTAAGGCATTATCAGGAGGTGCATACCCAGTTTCTGCTGTTTTAGCAGATGATAGGATTATGGGAGTTATTAGACCAGGTAACCATGGAAGTACTTTTGGAGGTAACCCTATAGCGGCTGCTGTTGCCATAGCTGCTTTAGAGGTGGTAAAGGAAGAAAAGTTAGCCGAAAATGCTTTTGAACTTGGTGAACTTTTTAGAGATGAACTTAATAAGTTTATTCCACATACAGATTTGGTAAATAGTGTTCGTGGTAAAGGTTTATTAAATGCTATACTTATTAACGACAGTGAAGATAGTTCTACTGCATGGGATATTTGCATGGCACTTAAAGAAAATGGTTTGCTTGCTAAACCTACACACGGTAACATTATAAGATTTGCACCGCCATTGGTGATGACAAAAGAACAGCTTTTGGATTGTGTTTCAATTATAATAAAAACACTGAAAGAGTTTAAAAATTAATAATAAAAAAATCCCCGATGTAAGTCGGGGATTTTTTTTGATTATTGCTTTTATTGAAAATCTGCAGTAGTAAATAATGCGATGATCAATCCAAAATAAAGAATACAAAATATCAGATAAATTAGCGATAATGCTAAACCAATATAAGAGAGAATTCTTCCCGTATTAATATTTTCGTATCCTCTATAATTACCAGGGTTTGTTTCAAAATAACGCTTTGCGTTTTTTGCATTGCTCAAACCTATAAAGCTGAATATAGCCCCAAAAGGACCACAGCAGAAAAGGGTTAAAACAATAGATAAAATGCCAAAAGTTAATGCGTTACTAGAGCCTGGTATTTGTTGATATTCGGAATTGTTCATTTAATTATTGTGAATATTGTTCAGACATAATTCTAACTTGTTCCATATATGCATCCCAACCTCCAATGCTCATTATACCATAGATAGAATATGCTAAATATAAAATCCCTAATACCAAAACGACAATTGAAATGGTTTTAGTCGTTTTTAAGGTACTGTAGTTGGAATAGTTTTCCGGATTTTCCTTGTATAGTTTTTCGTCTTTTGATGCTAAGAAAAATGCTATCCCGCCTAAAATAATACCAGGTAGCCCGCCTATACAACAGCAGACAAATCCTATAATAGAAAGAACTAAGGCTATTGTTACGTTGGGTAATTTTTGTTGTTCCATAATGTAAAGGTTTAATTAAATGAATTTTAAAATGTAATTGGTTAATATAAAACCTACGGTACATACCGCAAGAGTAATGGTAATATGATTAGAATATTTAATGGGAAAAAATTTGTTGACTCCTAAGAAGGTAAATAATGCTAGCATAGGGTAAATTGCAGGATACATTAAAAATGCGGAAACAAATTCGCCCTTGCTCAAAAATAATAAAGAACGTTGCAATCCACATCCAGGGCAATCTACACCAAGCAACTGTTTAGTAAAACAGGGAAGCATAAAATTTTCCAATGCTAAAAAAAGAATTAATGCCTTTACGCGCATCTGTAAATTAATTAATAGTCGGAAAATTACCATTATTTTTGTGTTTACAAAACAAAAACATGTCTCAATTTAAGATTGGCGATACCGTAGAAACTATAGATGATGTTATAAAAGGCGTTGTCGAATCTGTAATTGATGATACTGTTACACTCATAAGTGAAGACGGTTTTCCTTTAACATTTGCAGCTCGTGAACTTGTATTGGTTTCTAATGAGATAAAGGTTAGTAATTATGAAGTTGCCAAGGTTAAAAAAGAAAAGGAATTACCAAAGCGAAGAAAAACGAGCGTTCTAAAACCAAAAGAGCGTACTGCACCCAAAATGGAAGTTGACCTCCATATTAATCAGCTTGTTAAAAATCCTAAATCTATGGGCAAGTTTGATATGCTGAATCTACAATTAGATACCGCTAAAAGACAATTGGATTTTGCCATAAACAAACGTATTCAAAAAATAGTATTTATTCATGGTGTGGGTGAAGGCGTCTTAAAGGAAGAACTAGGTTATTTATTCAGAAAATATGACAACGTTAAATTTTATGACGCGGACTACCAAAAATATGGCTTGGGCGCTACAGAGGTATATATTTTCCAGAATTATTAATTAGTTACTCTGTAGATGTGGTTACCGTACCAAATTCATTGATCTGTAAATCTGTAATTCTACTACCGTTCTCATTTAAGAAGGTAACACCGCTTAGTTGAACCAAATGACTAAAAGTTACATTGTCTTCTGATGCGGTTGTGGTTATTATGATGCTACCTCCTGTGGCTTCAATTTCCTCAAGCACAGTTGGTGTAAGTGGTGGTGGCGAGTCGCAAAAATATGCACTTGTCACTGTTTCGGAAAAAATTCGATAACTGATTTGAGAGTTTCCAGGAACTGCACTTTCTATACTGGTAGTAGAAGCTTCATTTTTTAAAAGCCCGCTTGGTAAAGTCAATATCAAAGCTTCATCTCCATTTATCTTGAACAAAACATTTTCTGTAGATGCTGAAATAGTATTGCATGATTGTACGGTTTCTATACTATCAAAATCAACGGTTTCTATTTGTAAGTCACCATCGTTACATCCAAAGAACAAAATGGAACAACCAATTAAAAGGTATTTTTTCATAGGTCAAATTTAATTTAAAATTTGGAAAACCTTCCTTTGCTTAAGGGTCATTTATAGGTTAATTAACTATTTTTGCGCTTTATTTATATAAGAATGCACATATATGAAACATGTATATTTAGATAACGCCGCAACAACTCAAGTACATTCTAACGTTATTGCCAAAATGCAAGAAGCCTTGGCTACCTATGGTAACCCATCTTCTACGCATAGTTTTGGTAGAACCGCTAAAACAGCTATTGAAAGCGCGCGTAAAACCATTGCTAAATATATGAATGCCCAACCTTCTGAAATAATATTTACTTCTGGTGGTACCGAGGCGGATAATATGATTCTAAGATGTGCCGTACGTGATTTAGGGGTTACGACTATTATTACGACAAGAATAGAGCACCATGCTGTTTTGCATACCGTAGAAGAATTGGAGGAGAAAGGGCTAATAAAATTATTATATGTTGATCTTGATGCCTATGGAAATCCAGATTTAGCACATTTAGAATCTTTATTGCAAAAAGATGATTCTAAAAAATTGGTGAGCCTAATGCATGTTAATAATGAAATTGGGAATAAGATAGACTTAGAGGCAATTACCCTATTAAGCAAAAAGTATGGGGCTTTGGTGCATTCTGATACTGTACAATCTTTAGGACATTATAATTGGGATGTAAAAGCTTTTCCTATTGATTTTTTGGCTGCTGCAGCTCATAAATTTCATGGTCCAAAAGGTGTTGGTTTTGCTTTTATTCGAAAAAATTCTGGTCTTGGGTGTATGATTTCGGGCGGTTCTCAAGAAAGAGGCTTACGGGCAGGAACAGAATCATTCCATAACATTGTAGGTTTGGAAGAGGCTTTTAAACATGCCTATGACAATTTGGACACAGAAAAGAAATATGTAGAAGATTTAAAGTCTTATTTTATAGATCAGGTGAAGTCTGCTATACCAGGTGCCAAATTTAACGGACACTCTGGAGATTTGGAAAAAAGTACTTATACCTTAGTTAATGTTTGCTTGCCAATTGAAGAAGAAAAGGCTATGCTACTGCTATTTAATTTAGATATGAAAGGTATTGCTTGTTCTAAAGGTAGTGCTTGCCAATCTGGTAGTGATATGGGCTCTCATGTACTAACACAAATTCTAAATGATGAAGATATGAAAAAGCCTTCTGTTCGTTTTTCATTTTCAACGTACAATACAAAAGAAGATATTGATTATACCGTCAATGTTCTTAAAGAAATAATTGAAGCGTAATTAGCTCTTGTTTCTATCGCGTTTTCGCTCTCTTTCGTACGGGAATTTTCTAATAGCTAATTTCATCATTCGATCAATAAGATCGGTAGTGTTTTTACCTGTCTTTTTATTTATTTCTTTTTCATACTTCCATAGAAGTTTGCCGGTATTGCCATCACTGATCTTTATACCTATTCTTCCATAATTGGCACCGCCAGAGAAGTAATCCGTAAAACTGAATTCTGTAGGTACTCCGTTGGACAATAGTATATTTAGATCTAACGTACCGCTTATGATACCATCTACACCCAATATTTCACTTAACTCTTTGGTGGTGTATACATCAATATTCTCATAGCTTATATTTTTCTTAGCTAATATTGCAGCGGTGTTTTCTATGTTTTGAAAGGTTACCGGTAATTTTTTCTTTTTACTTCGTTTAGAAAAATAGGTTTCAAGGGCATTTTGTACAGCATACCCTTCATTTTCTTCTAATCTCTTTTGTTCAGATTTAGATACTTTCTCATTAAGATCTAAATTGGTGAGAAAAGGTATGATCGCCAAAACCTGATGGTCTTCACTTAAGTGGTCAAAATTTGGACTCTCGTAAATGTTCTTTTGGGCTACGACTGTTAGGGTAGAAGTAAGTGCTATTAAGAAAAGTAATCTTTTCATTTTTGTTTTTTATAGGCGAATTCCCAGTCTTAAATTTAATACTCTAGATGTAAGGTAGTTTGGAACGGCAAATTCATTTTTGCTATCCGCATCCCTTACCCAAGTATTGGTAATTGAATTCTGATTGTTGAAGAGATTAAAAATTTCAAAACCTAAACTCAATTCTTTAAAACTATGAAGCCAATGTGTACTTGAATATTGTTTGTCCTTGTTTGCAAAAATATAGGAAATTCCCAAATCTGCACGTTTATAATCTCTTAATCTATTTTGAAATATATATGGGTCCGCATAACTAGGAGAACCACCTGGAACACCGGTCTGGTATACCAAATTTAAATACATCTTAAAATCAGGAATGGTGGGTATGTAATCTTGAAAAAGAATGCCAAATTTAAAGCGTTGGTCGGTTGGTCTAGCTATATAACCTCTATTATCTCTATTTTCCTCTGTTTTTAAATAACCTAAACTAACCCAAGATTCGGTACCCGGAACAAAAGCACCATTTAGTCGTACTTCTGCACCGTAGACATAAGCTTCGGTATCATTTGTTGCCGTATACCTAATGCGTACATCTTCTAGTGAATACGGATTTACATTGTTCAATTTTTTGTAGTACGCTTCGCTTATGAGTGTAAACGGACGGTCCCATAATTGAAAACTATATTCATTGCTTGCTACCAAATGAAATGCCTTTTGTGCCTTTACATTAGGTTGTATAGTGCCAGTACTATCTCTTAGTTCCCTGTAAAACGGCGGTTGGTGGTAAATGCCCGTAGAAAGTTTGAACAACATGTCTTTTTCCCAATTTGGTTTAATGGCAAATTGTGCCCTTGGGCTAACTACTGTTTGTGATACCTTATCAACACCGGTACCACTAACTGTCCAATGATGAGAGCGTAATCCTGCATTATAGTAGATATCTGTATTGTTCCAAGTTTTGTGGGTGCCAATTTGAATATAACCAGAAAAACGATTTGTTTTCACAAAGTTTAAAGCACTGAGACCATTATAAGCGACTAAAGGGGCGTCAAACGGTTCTGAAGGCTGGTTGTTCGTGAATTCTGCTCGTGGAGGTCTAATGGAATATCCCGCGGAATCTATAAACTCAGATTCTCTTAGTTGATCTCTTATATCCTCGTGCGTATATTTTACGCCCCATTCCAAAAGCGAGTTGTTTTTGGTGTGGTTCCCTTTATGCTCTAAGTTGAAAATTAGGGCATCGAGGTCGTTTCTTGTTCTATTGAATTGTGACCCAATACCACGAGACGTTAAAACTTGGCCTGCGGTATCGCTATTTAAATTACTATCTATATCGCCCAGTTCATAAGCGGCAATTACATCTGAGTATTCCTCTTCTGTGGTATGATAGATTGATGAAATAAGTTTTATTGTCGTGTTTTCATCTAAAAAATAACTGCCTTTTAAAGCTGCTAAAGCAGTATTGTACTTGTTTGTTTCCTGTCCCTCATAATAAACGATTAAGGCTTGTGGGTTGTCTATAGTGCCAAAATTGGTTTGTCTGTTAATGGGTTCATTCTTGTAATCGTTGACCGAAATATTTCCTAGAAAATTGAATTGAAATTTGGGTGAGACATGGTAGGTTAAATAGCTTTGGACATCAGTGAATGAAGGGTTAAAATTGCTTTGTGTTTGTTGACTGTTTACTAATAATGCATTGTTTCTATAGCGAATTCCTGAAACCGAACTTAACTTTTTGTTTTTAGAGATCGTTTCTAAACTGGCACTAGCGCCCAAAAAACTTAAATCTGCACGCAGGGAAAATAGGGTAGGCGTTTTATACTTAATGTCAAGTACAGAGGACATTTTATCTCCATACTTGGCTTGAAAACCTCCTGCGGAAAATTTTACATTTTGAACAAGGTCGCTATTTACAAAGCTTAACCCTTCTTGCTGCGCAGAACGAATTAAAAATGGTCTGTACACTTCAATTTCATTAACGTAGACCAAATTTTCATCATAGTTACCGCCTCGCACAGCGTATTGGGTACTCAACTCATTGTTAGAAGATACGCCCGGTAATAGTTTCAGTATGGTTTCAACACCAGAATTTGCGCCAGGAATTTTTCTGATTTTTTCTGGGGTAATGTTCAGAATATTATTGGTTGTTCTTTCTCCTGTAGCGGTAACGGTAACACCATCTATTTGGGTGACATCACTTTTTAAAACCGGATTGAATTCAAATGTTTCGTTCGTAGTTAGGATTAAATTTTCAAGAACTACATCTTTAAAGGCTACGTGAGAAAAGGAAATCGTATTTTCCTTATCCGCTATAATTTCCAGAAGGTAAAATCCGTCCGAGTCGGAAATTGTACCCAAATCCTTGGCCGTAATGTTCACATTGGGCAGCGGTTTATTGTTCTCATCTAATACAACACCCGAAATAGTAGCGTTCTGAGCAAAACCAAAGGTGCTGCACAGCAGTATTATAAGGTTTTGTACATTGCTAAGTTTCAATTATTCTATTTTCTATAAAACGAAGTGGTCAAGGTATTTTCATTACCTACATTATCAGTAACGGTAACTTTAAGTACGCATTGCGTTTGGTCAGCAATCTTATCGTCAAAATTATACGTTAGCGTATTACGTTTTGGTTCGTATTCCATTAAAATCCATTCACCGTTTAAAGTTGCCTTGTAAGTATCTACACCACTAAGGTCATCTGCAATTTGAACACTTAGGTATTTATAATTGTTCAACCACTGCTTTTCTTTGAAATTTTTGGTTCTAATGGTTGGTGCAATAGTGTCTTTTGCTAAAGTATAGGTTCCTAAATTACGGGTACGAGTGGTAAATTCATTACCTCGTTTATAGGTGTTTGCGTGGCTAGGTCGTAGTTTAGAGTCTAACCTGGCAATAAATAACTGTTTTTGCTCTTCTTTTGAATATTTGGAAACATCAAAAGTTATTGTGAAATTTCTATGTGCAGGCACCGTATTGGTGTGTATGGTCACCGTGTCTTTTCCTTTTTTTAAGTCGATATAAAAATCTTCATAGAACGTGTTGGCAGGGAAATATACCTTGGCACCGTCCAAATCAAAATTATTAGGTCTTTTTGCTGTAATATAATTATCTGTGGTCATCGTTTCTTTTTTGTTGCCCAAAAGATTTTTCTTTCCAGTAACCGGTATGTTCATAACAAGTTTATTGCCTGCGAAATCCTTGATCAATAGTTTTGCGTTGTAGCTTAGACCTTCGTTAACCTTAATTTTTCCGTCATTGAACAATTCTTTATAAATACTTAAATTGTTACCTGGGGATTTAAAACTTTTTTGAATGCGCTGCCTATTTCTGCCATAGTAATCATAGTCTATTAAGGTGTTGATATACCTGGTTTCACCAAAGGAGAACGATTCAAAATCGTATAACGAGTACACTTTACCGTTAACACTGAGTTCTACACTGTAAACGCCATTTTTATTAGCGGCCATATCCAATCGGTCAAAGCCAACAAAGCCTATGCCAATATCACCGAGCGCAGTTACGTCATCTGCTAAAAAAGAGCCATCACTTTGTCTTTTGAAATTGACTTGGGTTCTGCTATAATTACCGTTTACATGAGATTGATCGGTTAGTGGGTACACAAATAGCTTCTCTAAAATCGGGTTAGTGGCATCTGCAACATCCATACCGTAGAGTAGCGGGTTGGTAGGTTTTTCAGAAATACTACTTCTTATCTCAAAATGCAAGTGCGGACCGGCAGAACCACCAGTGTTTCCGCTATAGGCAATTAGTTCTCCCTTTGAGACCTTTAATTCCCCATAGTCGGGAAAAACTTCTACCTCAAATGATTTTTTATCGTATTGTATTTTTTTGATGTATTCTTCAATGTATGGGGAAAATTTTTGAAGATGCCCGTAAACAGAAGTATAGCCGTTAGGGTGTGCAATGTATAATACCTTACCATAGCCCCAAAGAGAAACTTTAATTCTAGTTATTGTTCCATCACCAATTGAATTTATAGGAATACCTTCTCTTTGCTGTGTTTTTATGTCAACGCCAGAGTGAAAGTGATTAGAACGCAGCTCGCCAAAAGTACCTGCCAAAATGATAGGTATGTCCATAGGTGGCGCAAAAACTCCTTTTGGATAATCTTTTTGTGCAAAAAGGGCAAAACAAAATAAAAAAAGCAGGCTTGTTGAGATTTTTTTCATAGGTAGAATGCAATACTGCGAAAATAAATAATCATTGACAATTCTATGAAGAACATGCCGCTAAAATTAATATAAAGTAAAAGCGTTTTGCATAAGCAAAAATCAATTAAGATTTTATGAACTACGAATATTTCACAAAACTATTGCTAAGTCATAATATGTATGTTAACTTTGTGTAAATCGCATTGACGGTAATGTATGAGCGAATTAATTAAAATCGTTGATTCTTTAGAAAATAAAATTAGCAAGCTGTTGCATAAACTTGAGGTTTTGAACAATGCTAATATTGAATTGGAAAGAGAATTACGTACAATAAAATCTTCTCAAGAGAACGCTAGTAAAACAGTTTCTGAATGGGAAGAAAAATATAATTCGCTTAAACTTGCAAACTCAATGCTTGGCAGTAATACCAATAAAACAGAAGCTAAGCTTAAAATAAATACATTAATACGAGAGTTGGACCATTGTATAGCCCAATTATCGGAGTAATGTTTATAATAATATGTCAGATAAGCTCAAAATAAAACTTTCTATTGCTGATAGGGTATATCCATTAACAATTGATCCCTCTCAAGAAGAAGGCTTGCGCAAAGCGGCCAAGAACATAGAACAGTTGGTTAAAAAATTTGAGCAGAACTATGCAGTTAGGGACAAACAAGATGTATTGGCAATGTGCGCCTTACAATTTGCGTCTAAAATTGAACAGAATGGCATAGAGCAAGTAGAGGGTACCAAAGAAGCTGAAGAACGTTTAAAAGCGCTTGAAGACTTGGTAAATTCTAAATTAGCTTTTAAATAAAAACGTTCTTATAAATACATTAAGTTACTGCCCACATTGGTAATACCTTTTGACAAACTCAACATTTATTTTTTTTAAAAAGGGTGAGTTTAGATTGTAAAAGCAGGCCCTACTCGTATAGGGATCCTTGATCAGTCTGTTAGCCCTAAACCTGTTTACCGGAGTTTGATCAAAACTTCTCCAATGTGGGCTTTTTTTTTATTAATAAATTACACTATGGATAGTACAATGATAGTTATAGCCGCAATAGTTGGGCTGGCAGTAGGTTTTGCGATTGCAAAATTTTTGGAAAAAGGGAAGGCCTCTAAAACCATAATCAATGCTAAAAAAGATGCTGAACGCATTTTAAAGGACGCTAATGCAGAAGGTGAAAGTGTCAAAAAAGAAAAAATATTACAGGCAAAGGAAAAGTTTTTAGAATTAAAGGCCGAGCATGAAAAAGTTATCAATACTAAGGATAAGAAAATCAATGATGCCGAAAAGAGAACTAGAGACAAAGAATCTCAAGTAAGTAGTGAGCTTGCTAAAAATAAGAGCATGAATGCTCAATTAGACAATAAGCTGAAAGAGGTTGAACAAAAAAGACAACTTTTTGAAAAGCGTCATGAGGAGTTGGATAAAATGCATAAAAGCCAAATTCAGCAACTAGAAGTTATTTCTGGTCTATCTGCGGATGAAGCAAAAAATCAACTAGTAGAAAGCTTAAAGGAAACAGCCAAAACAGATGCAATGGCCTTTATACAGTCTACTGTTGAAGAGTCTAAACTTACCGCACAGCAAGAGGCTCGTAAAATCATTATCAATACTATTCAAAGAATAGGTACGGAAGAAGCTGTTGAAAACTGTGTGTCTGTATTCAATATAGAATCAGATGATGTAAAGGGGCGTATCATTGGTAGAGAGGGTAGAAATATTAGAGCTTTAGAGGCAGCTACTGGTGTAGAGATCATTGTGGATGATACACCTGAGGCAATTATACTTTCTTGTTTTGATTCGGTTAGAAGAGAGGTCGCAAGACTTTCGCTTCATAAACTGGTTACCGATGGTAGAATTCATCCGGCAAGAATTGAGGAAATCGTTAAGAAGACCGAAAAGCAGATAGAAGCGGAAATTGTTGAAATAGGAAAGCGTACCGTTATAGATTTAGGTATTCATGGTCTTCACCCAGAGCTTATTCGTGCAGTGGGTAGAATGAAGTATAGATCGTCTTACGGCCAGAACTTGTTACAGCATTCAAGAGAAGTTGCAAAACTTTGTGGTGTAATGGCATCTGAACTAGGCTTGAATCCTAAAATTGCCAAACGAGCCGGACTTTTACATGATATTGGAAAAGTACCTAATACTGAAAATGAAGTGGAAACTCCACACGCTATCTTAGGTATGCAATGGGCAGAAAAATTTGGTGAGAAACCAGAAGTTTGCAATGCCATTGGAGCACACCATGATGAAATAGAAATGAAGACATTGATTGCGCCTATAGTACAGGTTTGTGATGCCATAAGCGGAGCAAGACCAGGAGCTAGAAGACAAGTGTTAGATTCATATATTCAACGTTTAAAGGATCTAGAAGAAATTGCCTTTGGGTTTAGTGGTGTTCAAAAAGCATATGCTATACAGGCAGGTAGAGAGCTTCGTGTAATTGTTGAAAGTGAAAAAGTAAACGATGATAGAGCTGCTCAACTGTCCTTTGAAATTTCTCAAAAAATACAAACGGATATGACCTATCCAGGTCAAGTGAAAGTAACGGTCATAAGGGAAACACGTGCGGTTAATGTTGCTAAATAATCGTTATTGACTTATCATATGAAAGCCTCTAGTATAGAGGCTTTTTTTATGCGTGCTAAAATAAATTTTATGATGGTTTAAATTTGTACCTGATATATTTATAATGCATGAAACTTAGCAAGTGAAAAACTAAAAAACACGCCTTCTTTATTATTTTCACGGTTATTTATCCTAATTTGTCCACCCAGTTTCTCTATTAATGTTTTAATAGTTGTTAGACCAATACCCGTATCCTTAGCATCATCTGTGCCTAGTTTTTCAAAAAGTCCAAATACTTTTTTCCAATATTTTTCTGCTATTCCGGGTCCATTGTCTTCATAAGTGAAGTAATAAAAATCTTGGTCTTCATTAAATGTTACTATGATTTCTGTAGAAGGGGAGTTGGCGAATTTTAGACTGTTGGAAAATAAATCCCTAAATATTTGATCAAAACTATTTAAAGATTGGTTAATAATTTGATCACAATTGATCAGTTGTAACTTTACGTTATGGATATCTGAGTGCTTATGAAGTACTTGTTGTAACTCTTTTGTTACGTTAAACTTTTCTAATTTTATTTCAGCATTGGTTATAGAATTATAGTTGATTATACCGTTGATCAATGCCTCCATATACTCAACCCTGTTATCTATAGTGCCTAGATAGCTTGGTATTTCGGTATCTTTAAGTAAATCATCATAATCTTCATTGATAAAGGCTACCATAGAACTTATGCCAAGTAATGGTGTTTTCATATCATGGGCTAGTCGGTATGATAAATGTTTTAACTGGTCATTCTTTATACGTAATTCTTCATTAATTAGTTTTTGTTGAATGTTCTGCTTTCGTAGCTCTAACTGTGCTATTACCTGGTCAGCTAGATCTTTTAAGCAAGCTTGTTGCTTTTCTGTAAAAGCTTGTCTTGGTTTGGTATCTATAACGCAAAGCGTTCCAATAGAAGCTCCCTCTTTAGTGTTCAACGGAGCACCTGCATAGAACTGGACCGTAGGTCCGCCGGTTACCAGAGGATTGTCATAGAACCTTTCATCTTTATTGGCATCATTTACGATTAATAAGGAATCTGGGGAATTAATGGCATGAGCACAAAAAGCAAGTTCCCTTGGTGTTTCGGTGGCGTCAATACCATGATGCGATTTAAACCACTGCCTATCTTTGTCAACTAAAGATACAAGTGCCATGGGTGTATCACATATTTCAGCAGCAATGCGTGTTATAGCATCATATTCTTTTTCTTCCAATGTGTCTAAAACATTGAAACTATTTAAAACCTCTAATCTAGTTTGTTCGTTTTTTGGTATTTCTGGTTTTACCATTTTTTTGGATATAACATATTACCTAACATTATACTTGTAGGTTTTTTCTTACTTGTTAACGATTGAATTATTAAAATGTTATATCTACAAGAACTTAAAAATACTTATTCGTCTGTTTGGGCTTCATCAGTAGATTCCCCTTCATCATCTTCTTTAAGTAGATTGTTTTTTAAAATATTTAGCTTTTTAAGTTTTGCTTTCCACGCAGCTAAAGATTCTTTGTGTTGGTTTACTCTTTTTATGACATCTTGTACTAAAGGATTGCTTTCAGAAGCATTTGAGAAAAATTGTAGATTATTCTCTAACTGTCTAATCTCATCTTTGCTTTCGTCGATCTTCTTTCTGATAAACGTACGCTCATTTTGTATAGCACGTTCTTGATTGTCATTATCAGCAAGCTGTTGAATTTTGTTTCCATATTTCAATAACTCCGACTCTTGCTTGCTCACTCCGCATTTTTGATAGAGAGCGTCAATTATTTTATCGAATTTTTGGTTAATGTTTTTCTTTTTAAATGGAACTCTACCATAACCTTTCCATTCTTCAGAAAACTTTTTGATGTCATTAAGATCTTTAGACTTGTCGCCACTTAATTCAAAAGATTTAAGGCGGTCCATTAAAGCTTCTTTTTGCTTTAGATTTGCTTCTTCTTCTTTAAAAGCATCATTTTTTAGGGCATTTAATCTATCAAAATAGTGATTACAGGCCGTTTTAAATTCTTTCCATAATTTATCTGAATACTTTCTAGGTACATGGCCAATTTTTTTCCATTGTCCTTGAATTCGTTTCATTTCAGAAGTAGTAGCATCCCAATTTTCACTATCCTTTAATGATATCGCTATTTCTAATAATGCTCTTTTTTTATCTAAATTTTCTTGCTGCTCCTTTTTAAGGTTTTTGTAAAATGCGTTTTTATGCTGATTAAACTCTCTTACAGCGGCCTTAAAACTGTTCCATGTTTTAGAGTTTACTTTTTGTGGTACTTGTCCGGCCGTGAAAAATGCTTCTCTAAGTTCTTCTAACTTTTTAATCTGTTGTTGAAGCTTACCGTGATTGTCCGATACATTTTCGGTAAGGGTATTTATTTCAGCAATAATGGCATGTTTACGCTCTAGATTGTCTTCTTTTACTTTGTCAAGATTTTTAAAATAGTCTTGGCGTCTTTCATGTATAATTTTTGTGGCAGCACTAAAACGATCCCAAATTTCTTCTCTGTGATCTTTTCCTACCGGACCTAAATCTTCTTTCCAAATTTTATGCAGCACTTGTAATTCTCTGAAAGCCCTATTTAGATCTGGTTCTTTGGCAAGTTCTTCCGCTCTAGCAACGATCTTACTTTTTTCTTCAAGATTATGCTTAAAATCTAAATCTCTTAAATCTCTATTTATGTTAAGAAAGTCGTAGAATATTTCAATATGGTGATGGTAGGTTTTCCATACATTATTGTAATCTGCACGAGGTATAGGACCGGCATGACGCCATTTTGCTTGTATATCTTTAAAGTTGTTATACGTTGTGTTTATATCTTCTTCTACATTGACCAATGCCTTTAATTGCTCAATTAGATCTAACCTGTACGCTAGATTTTCTTTGTGACTTTTTTCTAGGCTTTTGTAGTATTGATTACGCTTTTCTCTATACTCTGTATATACTTCATTGAATTGTCTTTTGTCTACGGAATTGTATCTAAAATCAATTTCATTGCCGCCATTCGCGATAAATTCTTCTTTCTTTTCCTCAATAAATTCATCAAATTTCTGATTGAATTCATCTTTGATATTATCAACATGCTTTCTTATGGCCTGAACTTTTTCATGCTTTACCAATCGCTGTAGTTCTCCAACTAAGTTTTCCATGTTCATTTCATGGTAGTCTGGCATAGGAATTTCGTGTCTCTTTTCTGTATCACTATCTTCTGCATCTTCAGCGTTAGAATCGTCAATTTCGTTCATGACGTCAGTTTCTACGGCAGATTCATTTGATTCAGGTACATTTTCTTCAGGTTGCGCTGTTGAATTTGTACTGTCATCAACAGTTTCTTCTACCTTGCTTTCAATTGCTTGGGCAGTAGTTTTTTCTTCCGTTGAATTTTCTTGTAGCTTTTGTTGTTTATCCTCAGACATAATCCTATGTTATATGCTTACAAGATAGTAACAACCCTAGTACTGGCAAAGAATTGATTACTCTTTTTAAATCTATTGCAAAACCCAATTTGATAGGAAATTTCAATAAATAAGGTCTTAAGATGGTTGGTGAAGTGAATAGGGTACTTATTTATTCCAGATTTCCCAAGATTTTTCAGCTTGATATTCTAGCATGTTGTAACCATTACAAATGGTAGCCCCATTTGTTTTACCGGCTTTTAAGAATGCTGTTTCTTCGGGATTGTAAATGAGATCGAACAGCAAATGTTTTTGGTTGATTTTTCTGTAGGGGATATTTGGTTTTTTTTCAATGTCGGGAAATGTGCCTACGGGAGAACAATTAATGATCAACGTATGTTCTTCTATAATATCATCCGTCAATTCATCATAGGTGAATCCATTATTTTTACCACTTCTGGAGACAAAAGAATAGGTGATATCTAATTCTTCAAGAACGTAGGCTATAGCTTTAGAAGCCCCGCCCGTACCTAAAATCAATCCTTTTTGATGGTGTTTTTTTAAATGTGGTTCCAGTGATTTTTTAAATCCATATGCATCTGTATTAAAGCCTTTAAGACCTTCTTTACTGACTTTTATGGTGTTCACTGCACCGATTTTTTTAGCCGCGGCATCAATGTCGTTTAAAAAATCCATGACCTCTTCTTTGTATGGTATGGTAACGTTCAGCCCTTTTACATTTTTAGTATTCTTGAAGATTGCTGGAAAATCTGAAATTGATGATAAGTCAAAGTTTTGATAGACATGGTCATTTAAGCCCATTTCTTCAAATTTCTTTTTAAAATACCCTCTTGAAAATGAATAGGAAATATTTTTTCCTATTAAGCCATAATTAGCTTTCTGTTCTTCTGTTTTTTCCATACCAATCTAAAAGTAGCAAAATACTAATACCGATTATTATAAAGAAAATCGCGATCCAATTTTCTACAATGGTCAAATTCGGAAGAAAACGCTCATAATTCATAATTATTTGCTTTCCATTAGAATCTAATATGAGGTTTCCGTCAAAATCTGTTTTGTAAATTGTCTTTTTCCATGGCCAGACCACGCCTAATGAACCTGTTATAAAGCCAAGAATTGTTGCCGTGGTTACATGCTTATAATGTTTTAATACATAAGTCAATAAGTGTGATAAGGTTACAAGACCGGTTGCAGACCCCAAAGTAAAGACAGCAAGTATTTTTAATGTATGTAAACGCTCCGTATTGTTCGTAAAACTAAAATCACCGACCAGTAATTCTGAAAATGTATCGTATAATGCGTTAACTGAATCTACTAATAACAATACGTAATTGCCTAGTAAGATTAAAATAAAAGAACCTGATAGACCGGGCAAGGTCATACCTGAAACACTGATCATGCCACATAGAAAAATAAATAGCAAATTGTCATTTTCTTTTGCCGGACTAAGAAAACTTATTGCTATGCCTACAGCTAGGCCAATGAACGCGGCGGTAAAGGTTTTCTTTTTCCAATAGTCGAAATCCTTACCTATATAATAGATGGATCCTAGTATCATGCCAAAGAATGTGGCCCAAACGTAGAGTTCCCGTTTCACTAGAAAATAATCTAACACTTTTGAAATGCTAAAATAACTTACCAGCATACCAAAAATAAGCAGTGTTAAGAATGAGCCGTTAATATAGCGGTAGAAACTTTTAAACCGGCCATTGACAAATAGCTTAAATGCTTTTGCATTTACTTTTTGTAAAGAATAAATAAATTCTTCGTAAAAACCACCTACGAAAGCAACTATACCACCCGATACGCCAGGAACCTTATTGGCGGCGCCCATACAAAGTCCTTTAACAACCAAGAAAAATTTATCGGTAAAGGTACGGGGTGTGTTCATGTAGGTTATCGCATTACTTCTTTGAAGCGGATTTTTCCAATATAAAAATAAGGGAAAAACCGATGATAGCAGCTACGATGGCAAAAGTTAATTGATTGTCACCTTGAAAAGCAAAAGGTGAAATATTTTCATCAATTATGATTTCTTTTTTTCCAATTTGAATAATTTCTATGATGTTTTTCCAAGGCCATATTTTATTTAAAGAACCTAAAATAAAACCAGTTAACACCGCAAGTGTGGCATCTTTATAATTGGTAAACATCCATTTTAAGATTCTGGCAAAACTTAAAATACCAAAAGCAGCACCAAAAGCGAATGTAATAATAACGCCAAAATCTTTTTCATTGACAGCTTCTAAAACAGTTCTGTAAGACCCAAGTAATACTAGAATAAAGGATCCGGAAATACCGGGTAAAACCATTGCGCAAATAGCAATAGCCCCAGATAGGAAAATAAAGGGCAAGCTACCAGAACTTGCAGAAGGGGGTAGGGTCGTAATATAAAATGCACTTGCAGTTCCAACAATAAATAGTACAATGGCAAGTATATTCCATTTTTTAATGGATTTTGCAACGAATATAACGCTTGCTAAAACCAATCCAAAGAAGAAAGACCAAGTAGGTATAGGGTGCTCTTCTAAAAGCCAGGCAATTATTTTTGATAAAGAGAAAATACTGATCATCATACCTATGAACAAGGCCAAAAGAAAGTTGCCGTTCAATTTCTCCCAAAACCTTTTAAAGCCTTCTTCCTTTAAAACCTTTAGAGTAGTTAGGTTGACGTTGTTGATAGAGGTGATGAACTCTTCGTAAATACCTGTAACAAAAGCTATTGTGCCTCCAGATACCCCAGGTACCAGTTCGGCAATGCCCATTGCCATTCCTTTTAAAGAAATTACGGTATAATCTTTAAGTTTTCTATTTTCCATATGGTGTAGAACCTTTTCTACTTGGTTTTATTGTATTTTTTTACAATTTCCTGGGTCCATTCAGATTTGCCATATTGAGGAAAATTCTCAGTGAACAGATGAAGTTTTTTCTGTTTTATATCAATCTTTAAAGCATCCATTAGCATAATTCGTGCGTTTATAGGATCATTTGCCAATAGTAGATAACCTACAGATCTATATAACAATTTTAAACTTTCAGGGTAAAATTCCCTTCCTTGGGAAAGTATTTGAACAGCAGCTTCGGTTTCACCGTTGATTCTTACGACCTCTGCCCATTTTAGCCAAGTATCCAATTCGTAATTTCCTAAATCTACGGCTTGTTTAAAAGCAAAGTCAGCTTGGTCATAATTCTCTAGCGCCATGTGTATTTTAGCACATTTTTTCCAATACTGTGGGTTTTCACCATCTATATTCAACGCTTTGTTAATATAGAATACCGCTTTTTCAAAATCCCTTTTATTGTAGTACAAATTGGTGATGGCCAACCAGCCTTTGTCCAATAAAGGGTCTTCGTGTACCGTTTGGTAGAAATAATACTTGGCCATATCAGTATCCTTTAATTTTTCATAGCATTTTCCTATTCTTAAAAATGCATGTGAGGTTGGATCTTCAATGGATATGGTAGTTTCGTAGTTTTCTATAGCTTCTTTATATCTGCCTAGTTTTTCAAGAACTTTGCCTTTTTCAAAATAAGCCCCAATAAAGGTATCGTCTGAAATAATGGCAAAATCATATGCGGTCAAAGCTTCACTATACATTTCTTTATAGTAATACTGTTTGCCCAATTGGTGCCAAGCAACTTCACAATATGGATTTTTTTCTAAATACCCATTTAAATATACAATGGCACCTTCATAGTCTTCTAAGAATTCAAAACAATATACTACATTATATAGCGATGAATAATCTTGCTCATCGAACTCTACACATTTCATGAAGCTTTCTTTGGCGCTATCAAAGTTGTCCATAAATAAATACTCCATGCCCAAAAGGCTATACACATCAAAACTGTTATTGGTAATACTAAGCGCTTTTTGCAAAAGCTCTATTGCACCTTCATGATTATCCAATTTGGATAAAATATTGGCACGTTGAATATAAATTTCTTCGTTATGATTGTCAAGTAACTGCAATTCATCTAAAAGGGCTTCAGCCTTTTCCATTTGGTTTTCAAAAACCATCACCTCTACTTGAAGTAACTTAAGTTCAATAGAACCCGGATGTTGTTGCAGCCCAATTTTTATCCCCTTTTTAGCCAAGGAAATTTTACCATGGTTTAAATAGTGGTGTATAATATCTTCAAAATCTTCGGCATCAAAGAAGTAGACATCATCTGTCTTTAACATTGATTCAAATTTCGTAATTGGCTTGTCCGGTCTCTCGTTAGATTCTAACGCCATAGGCACTATTTAGTTTTACAAGATATATTAAAAGTAAGTGTTTGTAAGGGCTTTCAGCCATTGTGCCAATCTATATTATTAACAAATTAGTTAACAACATTGATTTACATAGCGTTGAGTAGCGCTAAAATAATGGCACATCCTTCTCTAATTTCCAATTCTGATATCGTCAATGGTGGAGAAATACGTACGGCCCTATTTTCAAACAATAGCCAAAATAGAATCAAATTTTTATCCTTGGCTCTTAGTACTAGTTCATTGGCCGTTTCCGGTGAATCCATAATTAGGGCCAGCATGAGACCTTTGCCTCTGACCTCTTTTATCTTTGGATGTTTTAAAAGTTCTTTAAAGAGTTGTTCTTTTTTTAACGTGTCTGCTATTAACGAAGAATTCAGCAATACGTTCAGTGTAGCTAAGCTAGATGCCGCAATTACTGGATTGCCGCCAAAAGTAGTTATATGTCCCATTTTAGGATTATCACTTAGACTGTGCATAATCTCTTTGCTTGCTGTAAAGGCACCCACGGGAAGACCAGATGCCATTCCTTTTCCAATTACAAGTATATTTGGCACACAGTTGAAATGTTCAAATGCAAACAGCTTTCCCGTTCTGCCAAAACCAGGTTGTATTTCATCCAATATTAATAATGCACCAACAGCTGTACAACGATCCTTAACTTTTTTTAAATAATTGTTCTCCGGTAAAATAAAGCCGGCACCACCTTGTATGGTCTCCAATATGACACAGGCCGTTTTGGTAGTGATCTTTTCTAAATCTTTTTC
This sequence comes from Maribacter sp. 6B07, assembly GCF_002700155.1. Taxonomy (NCBI): domain Bacteria; kingdom Pseudomonadati; phylum Bacteroidota; class Flavobacteriia; order Flavobacteriales; family Flavobacteriaceae; genus Maribacter; species Maribacter sp. 6B07. The sequence goes on from NZ_PDUT01000002.1 coordinate 26,973, forward strand.
GTTGTTGAATTTTATATGGTAAACATCGGGCAAGAGTGGTCGGAAAACACTTTTGCGTTCTTCAAAATCCATTAAACTTAGGCTGCCCATTGTATTGCCATGATATGCGGATTTTGCAGCAATAATTTCTGAGCGACCTGTATATCGCCGCGCCAATTTTAATGCTCCTTCAATAGCTTCCGTACCGGAGTTCACCAGATAAGTTACCTCTAAAGGTGCAGGCAATTGTTCGGCCAATAGCTTTGTGTAGTCGGTTGCCGGTGATTGTGCATACTCACCATACACCATAACATGCATGTATTTTTCAACTTGATGTTTAATGGCTTCCACTACTTTGGGGTGACAATGTCCAAGTGTACAAGCGGAAACACCCGCCACAAAATCTAAATGTGCATTACCTGCGGTATCATAAATATAACTGCCATTTGCGTATGATACCTCCATACCTAAAGGATACGGAGAGGTTTGTGCTTGGTATTTTAAAAAGTCCTTGTTCATGTGAAATATTTATTTCACCTTTTTAGGTTTTACAGATTTTTTGGGATCTGTTGCTTTGTCTTGCGCAGGTATGTTGTTGACAGGGTCAGATTCGTTTTGACTACGTTGCTGTTCTTCTGCATCAATATCAATGGGGTTGTCTATACCATTAATAACCACGAGTTTCAAGTTATTATCGTTTTCATCAAATATATCTTCCTTGGTTAGTATGCGCTCATCGCCACGCCATACAAATCCTTTTAATATTCTACTGTTTTCTGGTAAATCTTTTTCAGGGAAGATATCGCCATCTGGATCGGTGTAAAAGGTCAGATCTTCTATATCATTATCTACCATGGTGATTCTGATTTTACTGCAGACCGTTTTGTCAATTCCAATAAGTTCATCATCATCGTTATACATATAATATACTACCTCGGTATTTTGAACCAGATCAATTAGTTTTAGCTCGTTATCAATGAACTTGCCGAACAAATTAATTCCTTTAGCTTGATTGTAACCTGTCATGCTTACACTGTCTAAAGAAATTATAAAGGCGTTCTTTAGTACTTTTAAAGAATCTAGCTTTTCGGTTTCCAAGTTCGATTTTAAATGAATACTATCGCCTGTCATCTGGTTGGCACCGTTCCAAATAATGGGGTTTTTTATCAATTGAGTAATGCCTGTCTTTTCCTCGGAATGAATACTGTCGCACTTACCGCTCAAATCTGTTTTGTAAAATTTTGCATTTCTAAACGCTCTTAGAACACGATCTTCTGGTTTGCCGGTGACCATTAAGGTATCTCCATGTACATACAGCGAATCTCTTTCTTGAACAGAAATAGAAACAGCTCTTCTAGTTGCAAAGACAGAATCTTTAGCTTTGAAGACCTCTGCGTAATGGGCTCTGATAATACCTTTGTTAATAGTATCGGTTACGGTAATGTTATTGGTGGCCGAAGCAAACTCTTGAACTTTGTTGAAGTACACACTGTCACCTTCAATAATACGATTGTTATAATCTATACGCGTGTTTTTGATACCATAGCCGGTTTCTACCTTGGTGTCATAAAATCCTCTTTCACAATAAATTTTATACGTTTCTCCGTTTATGGTCGACGGTCCGTACATGTAAGCATTTTTAGAAGTTGTATAGTAATCTAGCTGTTCAGAATCTAAAGTGTATTCCGGGTTTTGAACATGAACACTATCTAAAAACTGATACTTTTTGAGTTCCATAAAATACTTGCCAATTTTACTGGTCAATGTATTTGCGGAATCAACTACAGTACCATTATCTTGATAAAATGCTTCTTGTTTTTCACGATCTAAGCGAAGGGTATCTGTTCTTAACGTCATGTCAGAATTAGTAAGAACTACATTACCCCAAGCCTTTGCCAGTTTTACATCGCCCAAATAGTTGATTTTTTTACTGGTCATTTTTATGGAGTCACCCTGTTTTAAAATGACATTGCCAATAGCTTCTAAACGGTTTTCTAATTGGTAGTAAATTGCTACATCGCACCACAAATCGGCACCTTGGTGTTCAAATTGTACTTGGCGTGTATCTTTACTGAATATAGAGGCGCCTGGGTATTCAGCTTCGTTTTTAGTGAAGTTGGCACCGTAAACAATATTAATTTGCTTGGGTTCTTCTTCATTGCCATCTTGCTGGGCAACACCAAAAAAAGAACAGGCAAAGAACAAAAGAACAACTGAATAAATCTTTTTCAACCTAAAAATTTTTTCAAAAATAGGATATTTTAAAAGAGCCTTACCATGGTTAAGATACTTTTGACATTTACTTGTGCAAAAGTGACTTTTATACAAAGCAATTTATACCGTGTTATTATTTAAAAAATCCAGGTCAGAAATTATATCATTTTTAAAACACCTCTTATGTAACCTACAGATTCTGACAGTCCATAAATGGCGTGGTTGGCGTCTTTTTCATATTCTATAGCAACAATACCGGCATAATTAATCTTCTTTAAAGTACTTAAAATGGCAGGTAAGTCTATTTTGCCGTGGCCTAAAATGGTTTTTTGACCTTTTTCTATTGGCGCATCTATATCCTTTATATGGACATCAAATAATTTATCTTGATATTTTATAAGTTCTTCTGCCGGGTCAAGTCCTAGCCTAAAAGTATGACCAACATCTATGCATAGACCTATTCTGGAATCTAAGCCCTTAATTTTTTCATAGACACTTTTTGGGGAGGGAAAAACTACATCCTCAGGACCGTGATTGTGTATGGCCAATTTGATACCCGTCTCTTTTACCTTTTGCTCTACCAATGGTAATAAATCATGTTCCGGTGCTCCAATAATCATAGGCAAACCTGCATTATCCGCATAATTAAAATAGGTTTCCACATCTTCAGGTGATTTCATATAAATGACCCCACCGCCATATAAATTGAGTCCCCTTGCAGTAACTTTTTCACGTATAAAGGTGAGTTCTTTCTTGTTTGCTTCGTATGGTAAATGAAAACTTTTAAACGCTACATCTTTTAACCCTAAGCGCTCCGTGATATCTATGAGTTCATCTAAGCTATATTTTCTAAGTGTATAGGAAGCCAATCCAATGTTAAGTTGATGATTGGTATTGTTTGCTGTTTTTTTACTGTTTGAGTTAGCTGTAAAAGATGCAGTACCTAGTGCCAAAGCTCCTAATCCACTGGTTTTGATGAAATTTTTTCGTGATAATGCCATACTTTAAAAATTGGTTAATGGTTTTTGATTCTTTTTAAATTTCTGCCCAAAACCCGAGTTGTTTGGTTCAAACGGCTCATCTAATGTAACATTTACTCCTTCCTTCGGGATCTTGTCCTCTTTGCCTAACGCCCAATAAATTCCGTTCATGGCAATTTTGCGCATTACGGGAAGTTTAAAATCATAAGGGTGACCAAGGGTAGTGAAGAATACTCTTGCAGGTTTGCCAGAAGTGCCAGTATAGCTTTTTGTCCAAGCAACGGGGTTGTCCAAAGAAAATTGATCTAGATTGCCATTCATTTCGTGTTGAGATTTGGTGGAATGCCCCATTAAAATAGGTTTACTATCGCCCTGCAATTTCCAATCTCCGCCATCAACATGGTATAACCATGAATATGATTCAAATTCAGAAAAGCCGTTTAAAATTGGATTATCACTTTTACCTTCTTTAATTGAAATATCCGTGACAGGAAATTTACCATCATCAAAGTGGCCATGGTGCGTAATCCATTGTTGCCCAAAAACTTTTGCGGGCCATTCTTCATTATATGTTGTTAAAGTAGAGTCATTATCATATTTAAATGCATGGGTAGTGGTTCTAAAACCCACAATTGGTTTGCCCGATTCTACATAATTGGTTATGTAATCTAGTTCTTTTTTAGGTAGGTTTCTAAAACGCATGAATACGACCATTAAATCAGCAGTTTTCAAAGCTTCTAATCCTTCAATATGGTCAGTTCTGTTGGGGTCAATAAATCCTGAGCTGTCAATAGAATAGGCAATTGAGACTTTTGCGCCTAATTCTCTCTTTGCTAATTTTGCCAACATAGGAAACGTTTCCTCTGACCTGTACTCTTCCTCGCCAGTGACAAAAACAATGTGTGGAGCTTTAATTTCTTCTGAAATGATTTCTTTTTTACTTTTTGTTTTTTCACCACAAGCTGTTAATATGGTCAAAATTAGTAATGTAGCATATTTAAATTTCATATGGTCTCTATTTTATTGTATCAGTTCATAGGATGCTCTTGTAACAACTCGTCTGCGGTATAGAACTTATTACGGTCTATAGTGGCTTCCCTAATTTCTTTTACCTTGTCCGGATCGATGACAGATGCTTTATTGCCAAATGAATTTCTAACATAAGTAAGTACAGCAGCAATTTCATCATCATTTAATAGCCCCTTGAAAGCCATCATGGGTACTTGACCTTTGTAATGGTTGCCCATGATATTCATTGGTCCATAAAGTCCGTGAAGGGCTAACTTTATCAATCTTTCTTCGTTGCCCAAAACCCATTCTTGCCCCACTAGTGTTGGGTAACCGGCTTTTTGTAATCCGGTACCGCTTTCTTGATGACAAGTTATACAGTAACCCTCGGTTTCATATATTTTTTTTCCTTTGGCAAAAATTTCTAAATCAGCACCCTTTAAATGTGATGCTAATAGTTCTTCTTTATTATTTTTCAGGAAGTTACCTGTTAATCTGGTTTCTGCAAAATTGAATGCATCGGTCATCCATTCATCTAGTGGATGTTGTTTTGCGACTTCTAGAATTTCCATTCCTTCAGATTTTGGTAACCATGATGCTGCTGTTATAGCTTCTAACCTAACTCTACCGTGGGAGTCATTTGCAGCACTCTTCAGTAATTCTTGTGCATTGTTCAATTGATGCCCCATATACCTTGTGACCCTAACTGCGGCAGATCGTACTCTGTGGTCGTTAGATTTTAACAATGACTCCAGTAATGGTTGGTCTACCTTGTTCATTCCCCAAGATACCCACAAACCCTCTAACCTATGATGTTCATAATTGGGGTCGTTCTTATCTAAGCTGGTAATCCAAATTTTTAAATAGTCCAATACCTCTGTCGCATTTCTTCCCCTTAATTCCCTACGGGTTCTATAACGAGTTCTATATTCTGGCAATTTTAAATTCTCAAAAAGTTGGGCTATTGTTGCGCCATCAATTTGTGCAGGTATTATCAAAGGTCTAGAAGGGTAAGTAATCCTATAAATTCTGCCGTGAACATGGTCACGTAATGGGTCACGGGCATTGTGTTGCATGTGTCCAATTAATACATTGTGCCAATCAACTAGATAAAGTGAACCATCTGGAGCAAATTCTAGCTCAACCGGTCTGAAATTAGGATCAGTGCTTGTTATTAAATCTTGTCGGTGTATGGTGGTATAACCCGTGCCATCTTCTAACATTCGGTGTTGTTTTAATCCTAGGAAGCCAATGGAATTAGCTAGTAACATATCGCCCTGTATTTCTTCCGGAAAGTGGCTACTTGAAACAAATTCCAGACCAGAAGTTGGTCTTACACGATGTGCTTCTTCAATCAACTCTTCCGTTAACGGTGATGATATTCCGTAGATGGGCTTTAAAGAACTGGGCATCATCCAATTTACTTTTGGACCAGAGGTATGCAAAAAGAAATCTTGCCCCCAATCATCAAAAGCAATACCCCACGGATTAGGAACAGGCACTTGCAAGGTTCGCTCCAAATGTTTACGCTGTGGATTATATCTATAAAACCCACCGTTGGTAGCACGGACCGGACCGTATGAGGTTTCTACGTTGGTATGAAGAAAGAGCCCCTCTGACATATAAAAAGCGCCAGAAGGGTCTGCACAAAAAGCAGAAATGGCATGATGGGTATCATGATCATCAAATCCGCTTAGTATAGTTTCTATCGTATCAGCTTTATCGTCACCATCAGTGTCTTTAAATAATTTTAGGGTAGTGCCTTGGCTTACATAAACACCTTCCGCAGAGAACTCAAATCCAATGGGTAAATGTAAGTTCTCGGCAAATACTGTTTCCTTATCCGCTTTGCCATTATTATCGGTATCTTCTAAAATAATAATCTTGTCGTTTGGCTTGGCATCGCCCGGTCTGTAATGTGGATAAGAGGGTAGGGTAGCAACCCATAAACGACCTTTGTTATCAAAGGAAATTTGTGCAGGATTTGCCAAATTGGTGAATTCCTTTTCCGAGGCAAACAATTCTACTTTATAGCCCTTTGGTACGGTCAATGTTTTTAGAGCTTCTTCTCCGTATTTGTAATGAATAGCATCTCCTTCGCTTAAATTATAATTGCTGGTTACTGGGGGCAATTTGCTTGTTAATGCATCTGCAGCTTTAAGGTTGTATGTATTTCCCTGTGCTGCCGCCCAGATAGCAGTATCTCTGATCGCTGTTAATTCTCTTGTTTTTCTTATTTCATACGGATAATTGTCTGGTCCGTAGGGTGCGTGTCTTCTGCCAAAAACATGCACACCATTGGGTATCTTATAATCATTGTGCCAATAGAAATTCTTTTCTAGAATAGCTTCTTTAATTGCTACTCTCTTATTTTCTTGTTTTACGGAAGTATTGCCGGTAAGTTGATCAGCTAAGAATTTGGCAAAAGTTTCATAGCCTACTTTATTCATTTGTGAGCCATCAATGGTGAAATCATCATTGGTATTTTTAAACCATTTTTTTGATGCTTCAAAAACGTTAATAAAAGGTATGTTGTTTGCTTTTGTAACTTCGCTCATTGCAGCAGTATATAAATTTAGATTCTTATTCTCTAATTGACCATTAGGGACATCTATATGGTCTGATAAGTCTTCAAAAGCAATAGGGGAAATCAATACCAATTGCGGTGCAGTGGTGCCATTATAGCGTTGTTTTAATGAATGCTTTATGAATGCATCTAATTCTTTTTTGTAATTATCTAAACCTTCAGCGCCTTCAAATGATTCATTGTAACCAAAAAAGGCCAGGACAATATCAGCTTTAAGACGAGTTAGCCATTCGTCTGGCGTTTCAAACTCTCCTTCACTTCCAGAATTTTGTGCAAGTTCTGTCTGAAAATTTTCTGCACCGGGAAAAGCCCATGGGGAAACGCGACCAGAATGTGGCCTAAAGCCTGGGGTGTCTCCGGCATCGCACATATTTCTTATAAAAAGCGAATCTGTAGGATATCGCAAATGAAATTCTGTTTCTAAGCTTCCATACTCCATCATTCTAGATCCCAAGTTATTTCCTATAAGGACAATTGAAGAATGCGGTTTTATGTCAATTATTGGAGGAGTACTTTCTTTACAGCTTTCAAGGATAAAAATGCCTATGAACAGTAGAATACATCTAAAGATGATATTAAAGATTTTTGACATTGATGAAAAGGTTGGTGGTGGTATGTTCTTTTAAAGATAGGTATAAAAAAACCACTCGAAAGTGGTTTTTTATGATATAATATTGATTAGAAGTTTCTATAATCGCCTTGTAAAAATGCATTTGCTTCTTCTTCGGCAAACTTGGCATTTTCACTATCCCAGTGCAAAACTTGGTTGGGGAATCTACCGGCAATGACACCTAATAATATAGTTTCCGTTAACCTTGATGCATACGAAAATGGTGCTGTAGTGGTATCTGTACCTAGACAAGCATCTACAAACTGATGATAATGTTTAGGACCTTCAGTATCATAATTACGAATTGGTTTGCCCATATTGTTCGCTTTTTCCACTGCTTCTATTTCTGCGGAAATGTCTACGTATTTACCGTCTACTATTTTTTTAGGTAGTTGCATAAAGTGAGGTAGCAATAACCTTCCTTTTTCTCCAATGAACATAGCACCTTGATCTGGTAGTGTGCCTTCATCTGCAGTTTTAGTGACTAAGGACATTTTATCTTCCATACTATCCTTGGAACTATCATCTTTGGCGACTATATTTTCCGCATCCGGTAAAATTAAATCTTCATGATCTTTTGGTGCACCGGGACCGTCGTACCAAACCCATTTTAATGTTTCTGTAGTAAATTCAGTTTGTGGAAACTCATAGGTTACTACATTGTTTTGAGGAAAGCCAAACCCATTAGGTTCCCTGCATTCATTTTTTATGGTTTTGGGTACTTGTAAAGCCAGTGCGTTATAAGGGGTGTCAAAAATATGAACTCCCATATCTCCCAATGTTCCACAACCATAATCAACTAGTTTTCTCCAATTTCCAGGGTGGTAAAATCCTTCTTTATATGGTCTCTCTGCTGAGGTGCCCAACCATAAATTCCAGTCTAATGAATCAGGAACAGGGTCAGAACCTGTAGGTTCAGGTCCGTCATAACCCCAATCTTTTGGGGACCATGCACGAACCGTGTGTACTTTACCTATAATACCAGATTGAATCAATAAGGTGGCAAGTTTATAGTCATAAAATGAATGAACCTGAATTCCCATTTGAGTGACCAATCCTTTTTCTTGAGCTAGTTTATTCATAGCCCTGGCCTCTGATACATAATGGGTGAGGGGTTTTTGACAATATACAGGTTTGTCCATTTCCATTGCCATCATAGAAGCGGGAGCATGTGTGTGATCAGGTGTAGATACAACTACTGCATCTATTTCATCACCCATTTCTTTCAACATTACTCTGTAATCTGTATACGTTTTTGCATTTGGGTGAAGTTCTTTTGCTGCAGCCAGATTGTTGGCGTCAACATCACAAAGTGCAGTGACATCCACTTTATTGTGAGATGAAATGGCTTTTAAGTCTTCTGCCCCCATATTACCTACACCAATATGAGCCGTGCGTAATCTGGACAGTTTTTTCACTTCTTTTTTACAAGACCAGAGTCCAGATGGTAATAATACAAATGTGGACAATGCCGCTGCGTTCTTTAAAAAGTCTCTTTTGTTCATTGGTGTGGTGGTTATAGTTTTTTGATTTTTATATTTCTGAACCAAATAGGGCTAGAATGATCTTGAAAACCGATATAGCCAGTTTTAAACTTGCCGTAATCTTCGCTGTTTTTCCATTTATCTGAATTCTTTTTTTCGTACCAGGCTTCATCCCATGGAACAAAAGAAACTACTTTTTTACCGTTCAACCAATGTTCTACCTGGTCTGGGGTGAAAATAATTCTTGTAGTATTCCATTCGCCCACAGGGTGCAGAATTTTCCCTTCAGGGTCTGCTGCGTGCATGGAATAATCAGATGCGGTCTGTTGTAATGGTTTTAGTTCTTCCGGGTTGTCAGTATACCCTAAACTTAAATTGTAATCTGTAAGGTCGTGAATGCTTGCGTAATTTTCGTCATCTATCAATTGGTACTCAGGGGCAACTTCCGGTGGACTATCATACCCTTCTTTTAAATGGTAGAAAATGCCACTATTACCTCCTTTTGGTAGTTTCCATTCTACGTAGAGTTCAAAATTGTCAAATTCTTCAGCTCCATATATAATATCTGTGCCGCCGGTGTAGTCTTGTTCCTTACCTAATTCGGTGTCAAATTGTAGTTCTCCGTCTTTTGCGATCCAGCCAGGTGGTAATTCTTTTCCGTTATAAGCTCGCCACCCTTTTGTAGATGTACCATCAAAAAGGGTGATCCATTCGTTTTCGGTTTGTTGTTGGGTAACGGTTTGTTCTTCAGCTTTGTCTTTTTTTTCTGTTTTACAAGCTATTGTCAATACAAGAAAAAAAAGCAAAGTTGAGCAGGTGGTTTTTTTCATTTTTTTGAGTTGTCGTTAAGTTGTTGTTGAATTGTAAAATGTAAATTTTACATAAACTTGAAAATACAAAAAAAAAGAATGGCGATAAAGGTATTTCCCTATATCGCCATTCTCGAAAGTTGAACAACCTGTTCTAGTCGCTTAATGCTTATCTTAGAATTGTCTGCGTTCTATCTGGACCCACAGAAACAATTTTAATAGGCACTTCTAATTCTTTCTCTAGAAAATCTATATATGCATTTAATGCTTTTGGTAATTGATCGGCAGAGGTCATTTTGGTTAAATCTTCTTTCCAACCATCCATTTCAGAATAAACGGGAGTTACATTCTCTGCTTCAATGTTATATGGAAAATGCTCTATTTGTTCACCTTTGTAATTATAAGCGGTACAAACTTTTAGTTTTTCAAATCCACTAAGAACATCTCCTTTCATCATCATTAGCTCAGTTACGCCATTAACACGAACCGCATATTTTAAGGCAACCAAATCTAACCATCCACAACGTCTTGGTCTACCTGTAGTAGCTCCAAATTCATTACCTACACGGCCCATAGTTTCACCATCCTCGTCAAAAAGCTCTGTAGGGAAAGGACCGCTACCAACTCTTGTTGTATACGCTTTAAAAATACCTTTTACCTCTCCGATTTGATTAGGGGCTACACCTAAACCTGTACATGCTCCTGCTGCAGTAGTGTTTGATGAGGTTACAAATGGGTATGTACCAAAATCAATATCTAACAATGATCCTTGTGCACCTTCCGCCAATATTTTTTTACCCGATTTTTGAGCTTGATATAGATATTCTTCGCTATCTATAAAGGTCAATTTTTTCAATTCTTCTACAGCTTTGAAGAAATCTGATTCTAGCTCAGCCAAATCATATTGAATGTCTACGTCATAAAAGCTGATCATGGCTTCATGCTTATTGGCTAGACTACGGTATTTATCTTTCCAATCGTTTAATTCCAGATCACCGATACGCATACCGTTTCTACCGGTCTTATCCATGTATGTAGGACCAATACCTTTTAAAGTAGAACCAATTTTTGCTTTTCCTTTAGATGCTTCTGAGGCTGCATCAAGTAAGCGGTGGGTAGGTAAAATTAAATGTGCTTTTCTTGAAATGAATAATTTAGAATTTACATCTAAATTAAATTTCTTTAATGCATCTAATTCTTTTTTAAAGATAACAGGGTCTATAACCACCCCGTTACCAACTACGTTTACCGCATTTTTGTGAAAAATACCTGAAGGAATAGTGTGTAAAACATGCTTAATGCCGTCAAATTCTAAAGTATGACCGGCATTTGGTCCGCCTTGAAAGCGAGCAATAATGTCATAATTTTCGGTTAATACATCAACTATCTTACCTTTTCCTTCGTCACCCCATTGTAGGCCTAACAATAAATCTACTGCCATCTAAATATTATATACTTGGTTAGTCTTATTTTATTTCTTTTTTACCTGCATCTTTGGCAGGAGTATTTTTAGTCCCATAAAAATATAGGGAATGTGTATTTATCTTAATATCAAAAACTTCTTCAATTGTTTTTTTGATAGATTGTATTCTAGGGTCGCAAAATTCCATTACTTCACCCGTATCCGTCAAGATTACATGATCGTGCTGACGGTCAAAGTATGATTTTTCATATTGCGCCTGGTTTTTACCAAATTGATGCTTGCGAACCAATTTACAATCTAATAGAAGTTCAATGGTGTTATAGAGAGTTGCCCTACTTACACGATAGTTTTTATTCTTCATTTTAATATAGAGTGACTCTATATCAAAATGCTCATCACTTTCGTAAATTTCTTGTAGAATAGCGTAGCGTTCGGGTGTTTTTCTATGTCCTTTGTCCTCTAAAAAGGTAGTGAAGACGTTTTTTACAATTTCTTGATTTTTATCAGAAGACATATTTACTGCATTAATGCACAAAGGTACAGTTAAATTTTAATTTCCTTTTTCTAAATACGAGTAACTTTATCAATACCGTTGATGTTCATGAGATTATCGGTCAATTTTTTCAAGACAGCTTTGTTTTTGACCACAACCGTAATCTTACCTTTAAAGGTGCCACCATCTGTACTGAAATTTAGATTTCGCATATTTACGTGCATAATATCAGAAATAACTTCTGTTATATCACTGACCAAACCTAAATTGTCAATTCCCGTCATTACAATATCTGCTTGGTATTCTTGTTGAGAAGAATCGATCCATTTTGCGCTAATAATTCTATACGCGTAATTAGATTGTAACGATATGGCATTTGGACAGTTCTTTTTATGAACTTTAATTCCTTCTGACACACTTACAAAGCCAAAAACATCATCACCAGGAATTGGATTACAGCATTGAGATAGTTTATACTCTAGTTTTTCTTCTTCTTTACCAAAAACCAGCATATCATACTTAGATGTAATTTCATCTTTGTTGATGTCTTCAGGTGTTGGAGATTTGCGCATTCTGTTCTTGAAGAAACTAATGAATGCATTACTGTAAGATGATGCAAAGTCTTTGATCATGGCATTGTCTATGGAGCCAATGCCTACACGATAGAATAAATCTAAACTTGTCTTTAACTTAAAGAAGGTCACCATTTTGTTTATGGAATCTTCATTAAGCGTAATCTTTTGAGATTTTAGTTTACGGCGTAAAATCTCTTTTCCATCTTCGGCTACAACTTTTTTCTCTTCTCTAAGAACAGATTTAATTTTAGCACGGGCTCTGGCAGTAGTTGCATAATCTAACCAGTTTTGATTTGGTTTCGCCTGGTCAGATGTAATGATCTCTACTTGGTCTCCACTTGAAAGGGTGGTATTTAAGGGTACCAGTTTGCCGTTTACTTTAGCCCCACGAGTTCTCATGCCCACTTCAGTGTGAATATTGAAAGAAAAATCTAACGGTGTAGCGCCTTTAGGTAAAGACCTTAATTCTCCTTTTGGGGTAAAAACAAAAATTTCTTTTGAATATAGGTTTAGCTTGAACTCCTCTACAAAATCAACAGCATTGGTATTTGCATTTTCCAAAGCTTCTTGAAGTTTGTTCAGCCAAACTTCTATTCCTTGTTCTTTTTGGTCGCCATGTTTGTATTTAAAATGCGCCGCATACCCTTTTTCGGCAATTTCGTGCATTCTTTCACTTCTGATCTGTACCTCTACCCATTTGCCTTTTGGTCCCATAACGGTAATGTGTAGGGCTTCATATCCGGTAGATTTAGGAGATGATATCCAATCTCGCAATCTAACGGGGTTGGGGGTAAAGTGATCCGTAACTATAGAATAGATTTTCCAAGCTAAAAACTTCTCGTTCTGTAAGTCGGATTTGTAGATGATCCTTATGGCAAACTTGTCATAAATTTCCTCAAAAGTGACATTTTGGGCAATCATCTTTTTGCGCATAGAGAAGATAGATTTCATCCTCCCTTTAATGATATAGTTAAGCCCTTCCTTTTTTAAAGAATTGTCTATAGTGCCAGAAAATGCATCAATATAGGCTTGCTGATCTTCTTTGGTGTCTTCTATTTTATCCTTGATGGAGTTGTAGACCTCGGGTTCCGTATACTTTAAACTTAGATCTTCTAGCTCTGTCTTAATGTTGTAAAGACCAATTCTATGTGCAAGAGGAGCATAAATGTACAAGGTTTCAGAGGCAATTTTCACTTGTTTATGCTCTGGCATAGAATCCATAGTGAGCATATTGTGATAACGGTCGGCTATCTTTATGATGATAACCCTAACATCATCATTTAAGGTCAAGAGCATTTTTCTGAAATTCTCCGCTTGTTGGGAGATGTTCATGTCTTTTTTTAAATGAGATATTTTTGTGAGCCCATCAACAATCCGCGCCACGGTTTCACCAAACATACGATCAATGTCGTCTAAGGTATACTCTGTATCCTCAACAACATCATGTAATAGGGCAGAGGCAATGGAAACCGCATCAAGACCAATCTCCGAAGCTACAATTTTTGCCACCGCTATGGGGTGAAAAATATATGCCTCGCCAGATTTTCTTCGCTGGGTTTTGTGCGCATCAACAGCTACTTCAAAAGCGCTACGTATTAGTTTTTTATCCTCATCGGTTAAGGTTTGATAACTAATTCTAAGTAACTCTTTGTACTCTTGAGCTATGAGCTTGTTTTCCTCTTCTATTGCTGCCTGTGTCATACTAGATTAAAAATAAGATAATCTTAAATGATGGGCAACAAAAATTATGCCTTTAAATTACGAATGCGATCGATTAACGGTGGGTGGGAATAATGCATAAATACATATGCCGGATGTGGAGTTAGGTTGCTAAGACTGTTTTTTGATAACTTCTTTAGTGATGCTACCAATGGTAAAGCTGCGTAAGTTTGTTTAGCATAATCATCTGCTTGATATTCAAATTTTCTTGAAAAATGATTCATTAGCAGTCCTGTAATCTCAGAAATAGGGCTATAAAGTATGCCAAAGCCGATCAAGGCGGCATGAAAACTAGGTCTGTCAACACCAATTGCCAATGATACTTCTGGATTGTTTATGAAAAGTGATAGAATTAATAGCATAACCCCCGTAAGTAAAACTGAAGTCGCCAAATTATAAATGATATGTTTTCGTTTGTAATGACCTATTTCATGTGCCAAAACGGCAACTATTTCTTCTTCCTCTAAATCATTGATCAAAGTGTCATACAGAGTTACGCGCTTTTCTTTTCCAAAACCAGAAAAATAGGCATTGGCTTTTGTTGAGCGCTTAGATCCGTTGATTACAAAAATATTCTGAAGGTCAAAACCAACTTCTGCGGCATAGTTTTCAATTTTACTTTTTAAACTACCGGCTTCCAAAGGTTCTTGTTTGTTAAATAACGGCACAATAAGCTTGCTATAAAATAAATTCATGAACAACGTGAAAATGGTAATCAAAGCCCAAGTGTAGAGCCAGAAATTTGTGCCGGCCCATTGAAAAAACAAAAGAATCAGAGAAAGTATTATACCACCTACGATTATGGTCATTAGCCACTGTTTAAGCTTGTCTATGAAAAATGTAGCTTTTGTTGTTTTATTGAATCCAAACTTTTCTTCAATTACAAAAGTTTGATAATAAGAAAAAGGTAGGTTAAGGATGTCACTACCTATCATTATTATTCCGAAGAAAATCAATGCTTGGACTATACTGTTGTTACTAATGTTTTGAGCCACTTGGTCAACCCAGGCAAAACCACCAAATAGTAAGAACGCTAATATTAATACTAGGGAAAATACAGAGGTAATAATTCCGAATTTATAATTGGTAAGCTTATAGGCTTGAGACTTTTTGTATTCTTCGGCGTTAAATACATCGGCAACTTCTGTGGGAATAGGGTCTTTAAAACGCTTTGCGTTTAAATAATTCATTACCGTGGCAAGTATAAATTCACCTATCAGTATAAATAGAATACAATAAAAAACAATAGTTTGGTCCATATAGCGTAATTGAAAACGAAAACATTAATAGAAAAAGTATAAAATGCTACGTGTTTAATTTACGTTGCCGTTTTGCTTCAAATATAAGTATTGCTGCAGATACCGAAACATTCATAGAATCTATTTCACCCTCCATGGGTATAATGATATTTTGGGTGGAATTTTGCAACCATTCATTGCTGAGACCAGAGTGTTCTGTGCCAACAACTATGGCAGAGGGTTCTGTAAAATTAACGGTAGTGTAATCTTTGGAGGCTGTTAGCGCTGCACAAAAAACCTGAAAGCCCTCTTTTTTTAAGTAGGAAAGAATTTCGCTAGTACTGCCCGTTTTTACGTTTCTAGAAAAAACACATCCTACACTTGATCGTATAATATTTGGATTATAAAGATCGGTCTTTGGGTTGGCAATTAAAACCGCATCAAGATTAGCAGCATCTGCAGTTCTAAGTAAAGCGCCTATGTTGCCCGGTTTTTCAGGTGCTTCTGCAATTAGGATCAGTGGGTTCCTTGTGTTGAACTCTAAAGATGAAAGTTGGTGGTCTTTACTTTTTGCAATAGCTATTACACCTTCGGTAGTATCTCTGTATGCTAATTTTTTATATACATCTGCACTAACGGATATTAATTGATCTGCATTAAAAGTATGTAAGAGGTTACTATTCTCTATAATGTCTTCACAGAATAAAACTGACTCTATAAAGTAACCAGCGCCAATAGCAATCTGCAGTTCTCGCAAACCTTCTAAGACAAAGAGTCCGGTTTTTTTTCTTTCCCTTGATTTTTCTTTTAGTACCAAAACCTTTTTTATCAAAGGGTTTTGTGCGCTGCTTATATGTTTTGTTACCTGCATGTAGTACAAAAATAGTTCAATTTGGTAAGTACTTCATATTTTCTCGACTAACGATTTTTAAAACAATAAAAACAGAATTAAAATGATGAACAAACTTTACCTTTTGGTCTTGGCCTTAGCAGTATTTTCATGTAAGCAAGCTCCTAATAAAGAAAAGGCTGCAGCCCCTGTAGATGAGGTTGGGAAAATGGTAGATTCGGATAAATATCCAACTGAGTTGAATAAAGTTTTTGAAGCTCATGGAGGTTTAAAAGCATGGAAAAGTTATAAAACTTTAATTTTTGAAATGCCCAAAGAAGGTTTCAATGAAGTTCAAACTATTGACCTTCACAAGAGATTCGATAAGATATCTACACCTGCCAATACTATAGGGTACGATGGAAAAGAAGTTTGGCTTTTGGACAAAACTGGTGATTATGAGGGTAAACCAAAGTTCTATCATAATTTAATGTTCTATTTCTATGCTATGCCATTCGTATTGTCCGATGATGGTATAAAATATGAAGAAGTAGATGCTATGGTTTATGACGGTGTGTCTTACCCAGGTTATAAAATTTCTTATAATGCAGGGGTTGGGTCATCTTCTACGGATGAATATTATATTCATTATGATGCAGATACGTACCAAATGAAATGGTTGGGCTATACCATGACTTATTTTAGTGGTGAACCATCGGACAAAATTAGTTGGATCAACTATGCTGAATGGAACAAAGTTGATGAGGTGTTATTGCCTAAGGCAATTACTTGGCATAAAGTTGAAGAGGGAAAGGTTAAGGAACCTGCTAAAACCGTTAATTTTGAAAACGCAAGTATATCTACTCAGGCACAGCCAAAAGGGTTTTATTCCAAACCTGAGAATGCTGTAACGGTCCAGTAGGTCTTTTCTCAAAATCATATAATTTTTTTAAAATAGGTGCCATTTTTATGGCACCTTATTTTTTATGCCTAACTTGGAATTTATCTAATTTTAGACGGATATGAATGTACTTTTTTTCGGTATTACCAAAGACATTGTGGGTAGTTCTGAGATTAACTTTAATGACGAATTAAAGCCGGCTAACGTTGGCTCGTTAAAGAAGAGATTAATAGATGCTTACCCTGAGTTTTCAAAGCTGAATTCGCTAGCGGTTGCCGTTAATAGCGAGTATGCAGATGATACTTTGACTTTGACCGGTAATGAGGAAATTGCAATTATACCACCTGTAAGCGGAGGCTAATGAAGAAAGTAATAGAAATTGTTAATGATATAGATACGGCAAAGGTATATGCAGAGTTGAGCGATGCCAAAAGTGGCGGAATTTGTGTTTTTGTAGGTGCTGTTCGTGAGTTTACCAATAATGAAGAAGTGGTTGCCCTGGAGTTTGAAACGTACCAGGCAATGGCATTGAAAGAGATGGATAAAATTGCGGATAAAGCTTTTGAAAAATGGACTTTGAACAAGGTAGTCATGCGACATGCCGTAGGCGAAAAAGGGGTTGAAGAGCCCGTTGTTGTTGTAGGGGCATCTTCTGCGCATAGGGATGCTTGTTTTGAGGCATGCAGGTTTTTAATAGATACACTAAAAGAAACAGTTCCTATTTGGAAAAAAGAGAAATTCAAAAATAAATCTGTCTGGGTTTCGGCACATCCGTGATTTTTGGATAAGAGAAGTTAGAAAATAGAGAATAGAAATTAGATAAAAGAGTAAAGAGATTGGAGTATAGATGTTATTGAACTCGAATTTGATTCTTGAACTTGTATTTTTAAAAGTATGTTAGTAGATAACCATAATAGAGCAATTAATTACCTGAGATTGGCAGTGACAGATCGTTGCAACCTGCGTTGCAATTATTGTATGCCAGAAGAGGGGATAAACTTTGCTAAAAATGATAAGTTGTTTACTATAGATGAGCTTGTGAGGTTAAGTGAAATTGTGGTTTCTCAAGGAATAGATAAGATTAGAATAACTGGTGGTGAACCTTTTGTACGCAAGGATCTTATGGTTTTGCTGAGAAGCTTATCTAAATTAAACGGTCTAAAAGATATCTCCGTCACTACTAACGCTACTTTAATTGGTCCATATATAGATGAATTAAAGCAATTGGGCATTAAGAACATTAACGTAAGCATGGATGCCAATAATCGTGAGACTTTTGAACGAATTACACGTCGCAATCAGTATGATGTTGTATATAATAACATGATTCGTTTAATAACCGAAGGGTTTAATGTTCGTATCAATTTTATTGCGTTAGATGGTCAGAATACAGATGATATTTTACCCATGCTTGAACTAACTAAACATTACAATGTTTCGGTTCGCTTTTTGGAAGAAATGCCTTTTAACGGTGGGTCAAAAGAATTTCAGACTATAAAGTGGGATTTTAAAACTATTCTAGGGCATATTAAAAGCGCACACCCAGATTATTATAAATTGGAATCTCCAAAGACATCAACGTCTATAAATTATAAAATTCCAGGTTTTAAAGGAACTTTTGGAGTAATCCCATCTTTTAGTAGAACATTTTGCGGTAGTTGTAATCGTTTAAGAATTTCGGCAACAGGTGATGTTATTTCTTGTTTGTATGCTAAAGCAAGCGCAAATCTTAGAGATTTAATGAGAGCGGATGATATGGAGGAAAATATCAAAAAAGAAATTTTAAAGGCTGTAGGCAGTCGTGCTAAAACTGGTTTTGAGGCGCAAGAAAAATATAAGGACGTATTCAGTAATTCAATGACTTCAATAGGAGGCTAATGCAGAAGAAATTATCACATATAGATGAATCTGGGAATGCTACCATGGTAGATGTTTCTCAAAAAACAGCATCAGTACGTACTGCCATTGCTAGTGGTACTATACAATTTCCTTCAGAGGTTTTTAAATCTTTGTCTGATCAAGATTTTGTTGGTAAAAAGGGAAGTATTGTGCAAACTGCTGTTATAGCAGGTATACAAGGTGTAAAGAAAACGTCTGAGCTAATACCTCTTTGTCATCAGATAAACTTGTCTAAAATCAATATCGATATCACTCCTTCTGTAAACGCTTTTCAAATAACATGTACTGTAAAATGTAATGAGAAAACGGGAGTGGAAATGGAGGCATTAACTGGTGTATCAGTTGCTGCTTTGACCATTTATGATATGTGTAAGGCACTTTCTCAAGATATTGTAATCGGTACAATTCAACTAGAACAAAAAACAGGAGGAAAAAATGATTTCCAAAGATAAGTTATATGGGCTAGTGCTATCCGGAGGGAAAAGTACTAGGATGGGAGAAGATAAGGGTTTGATCAAATATCATGAACTTCCACAACGTGAGCATTTATATTCATTGTTGAATGAGGTTTGTGACCAAACATTTTTAAGTATCCGCAAAGACCAAAAAGATGAAATTTCAAATGCTTTTGATACCATAGTTGATAAAGATGAGTTTCGCGGACCCTATAATGGTTTGCTTTCTGCACATAAAGCCCACCCAGATGCAGCTTGGTTGGTTCTGGCCTGCGATCTGCCTTTAATGGATAAAAAAGCTTTGGAAGAATTAATCGCTTCAAGAAATACAGGCAAAATAGCCAGTGCTTTTGCCGACAAGCAAAACCCGTTGCCAGAACCACTTTGTGCTATTTGGGAGCCAGAGGCTCTAAAACGATCGGTCGCCTACTTAGAGGCGGGCAATGGTTCATGTCCTAGAAAATTTTTGATCAATGCAGATGTTCATTTGGTATTCCCAGAACATAAAGAAGTATTGTTAAATGCGAATTCCAAGGCAGAATATGAAGAGGCATTCCTAAAAATTTCATTATGAACCAAGATCGTTACCAGAGGCAAATCACTTTAGCGGGTTTTGGAATTGAAGGGCAACAGAAATTACAGAAGGCAAAAGTACTGGTAGTAGGTGCTGGCGGTCTAGGTATTCCTGTATTAACTTATTTAAATGCCATGGGGGTAGGTACCCTTGGTGTTGTAGATGCAGATGTAGTTTCATTATCCAACCTTCACCGTCAAGTGTTGTTTACAGAAGCTATGGTGGGTATTTCTAAAGTTGAAGCGGTTAAAAGTCAATTATCTGCCCAAAACTCATCTACCGAAATACGAACATATCATACTTTTTTGACTGTTGATAATGCTCTTGAAATTATTGAAGGATATGATCTTGTTGTTGATGCTACAGATAATTTTCCGACAAGGTATCTTATAAACGATGCTTGTGTTATATTGAATAAACCATTTGTTTATGGGGCTTTGCATGCTTTTGAAGGGCAGGTAAGTGTTTTTAATTATAAAGGCGGACCAACATATCGTTGTTTGTACCCTACCATGCCGGCTGCCGATGCTGTACCCAATTGTAATGAAAACGGAGTCTTGGGAATTTTACCGGGAATTATTGGAAACTTACAGGCATTGGAAGCAATAAAAATAATAACGGATCTAGGGGAAGTTTTAACTGGTATTTTACTTTTGTGTGATACACTTACCCAACGTACCCAACGTATTAGATTTAAGTTACAGCCTGGTCATAATGAGATTAAGGTTCTGGAGAAGAGTTATGAATTTAATTGTGATTTACCCTTAAAATCTATTGAAGCCAATGCCCTTCAACAGTTGCTTTCAGAAGGGGCTATTGAATTGTTAGATGTTCGTACACCAAAAGAATATCAAAGACAGCATATTGACCAGGTTAAGCACATACCTCTAAGCGAGTTAGCAGATAGAAGTAGCGAGTTGAATTTAGAGAAAACTGTATATGTTATTTGTCAGTCTGGCGTACGCAGTAAAAAGGCAATAGCCAAGCTTCAAGAACTATATCCTGGTAAAGATTTTGTAAATGTGGTCGGAGGCATGAACCAGATGAAAAATTATGTTGATACCTATTGAGCAATTACTGCTTTTATGTGTTGGTTTTTTTATCATAGCTACCTTATATTCTTCGGTCGGTTTTGGTGGTGGATCTAGTTATTTGGCGCTATTGACTCTTTTTTTGACCAGCTTTTTTGCCATTAGGTCCATAGCATTGGTTTGCAATTTGGTGGTGGTTTCCGGTAGTACCTATCTTTATTTTAAAAATGGACATGCAAAATTCAAGGATTTTCTGCCGTTTGTGTTAACTAGTATTCCTTTGGCATATATTGGAGCTACCTTTCGTCTTAAGGAAAGTGTGTTTTTTATTATTCTTGGGTGCTCCCTTATCCTTTCAGCTTTATTCTTGGCTATTCAGACATTTGAATTGAACAAGACAAAGCAAGAAGTACATGACTATCCAAATTATATGAGTTACTTATTAGGTGCTGGAATAGGTTTTTTATCTGGATTGGTAGGAATTGGAGGCGGTATTTTTTTGGCTCCGATCTTAAATCATTTACGATGGAAAAAGGCTATTAAAATTGCTGCCCTCGCCAGCTTCTTTATATTGGTCAATTCTATCTCGGGTTTACTTGGTCTAATTACCAGCAATTCACTTTCATTGCCTTTAAAAGAAACCTTATGTTTGGTTATAGCTGTTCTTCTTGGGGGGCAGTTGGGTATTCGCATTAGTTTAAAGAAACTTTCTGCCAATGGAATTAAAAGAGTAACCGCACTTCTTGTTTTTGTGGTGGGTGTAAGAGTATTGTTGGTCAACGGTTTAAGTTTGTTTTCATCTTAATATGATGATGTTCATTTAATAGCAGTTTACATTATAATTTTACCTTTAATTCTATGATTACATTTAAAGAGGCATTTGAAAAAGTAATTGATCATCGCTTAGACTTGGGAGCAGAAAAGGTGAAGCTGATGGACAGCTTAAATAGAGTTTTAGCTGAAGATGTTCTTGCGGATCGTGATTTTCCACCTTTTGATCGGGCTACCAAAGATGGTATTGCTGTTCAATTTTCAAGTTTGTTGGAAAACGGGCATGCTTATACTATAGAAGGGGTAGCTGCGGCAGGTGTTGCCCAACAAACTTTAAATGATACAAGTAAATGTTTAGAGGTTATGACGGGTGCGGTAGTTCCTAAACATTGCGATACCGTGATTATGTATGAACATATCACTATTAAAGATAACAAGGTTACCATTAACGAAATAGTTACCAAAGGCCAAAATATTCACTACAAAGGCAGTGACGAAAAGGCTGGTGCCGTAATTCTTTCTAAAGGAATTAAAATTACACCTGCTGAAATTGGTGTTTTGGCTTCTGTGGGTAAATCTGTAGTCAAGGTAAAAGTGAACCCGAACATTTGTACCATAGCAACCGGTAATGAATTGGTTGAGGTTGACCAGTTGCCAGAACCGCATCAAATTAGAAAATCAAATATGCTGACCATTAAGGCGGCATTAATGAACAGTACAATACCTTCAAGCTCGTTACATCTTTTAGATGATAAGGAAAGTATTAAAACAGCATTGGAGAGGGCGCTGATTAAAAATGACGTTCTGTTATTAAGTGGAGGCGTATCTAAGGGTAAGTTTGATTTTATTCCGGATGTTATGGAATCCCTTGGTGTGGAAAAAGTGTTTCATAGGGTAGCACAAAGACCCGGGAAACCTTTTTGGTTTGGTTTACATGCTAAGTTAAAGACTGTGGTTTTTTCATTCCCCGGTAATCCTGTCTCTACATTTGCTAATTATCATCTATATTTTTTACCGTGGTTGTATGCTTCTTGGGGTATTCAGATAGAAAATTTGTATATTAAACTAGGTGTTCCTTTAAAAATAGTACCGCCATTAACTAGATTTATACATGTAAAAATGGAGTTGAAAGAAGGAGTTGTTTGGGGGGCACCGGTCATAGAAAATGGCTCAGGTGATTTAACCAGTTTGACCAAGGCCGATGGTTTTGTTTGTTTAGAGCCAAAGGAAAATGCTTATGAAGTAGGAGAGGTGGTACGCTTTGTAAAGACCAGATAGTAACCAATTAAATCTTTTGATATGAATCCAATATTAAAAAACGTTTTGGCTGTCGTTGCCGGAGTTATTATAGGCAGTATGGTGAATATGGGAATAATTATGATAAGTGGTTCTATTATTCCACCACCTGAAGGAGGAGACATTACTACTATGGAAGGGTTAAAGTCAACAATGCATTTGTTTGAACCCAAACATTTTATCTTTCCCTTTTTGGCACATGCGTTAGGTACATTGGTAGGAGCTTTCGTAGCCGCTAAAATAGCTGCTGGTAAAAAAATGCTAATGGCACTTTTGGTAGGGTTGTTTTTTTTGATAGGAGGTACGGTCAATATAGCTATGCTTGGCGGACCAATGTGGTTTACAGCTTTAGATATTATTGTAGCCTATATGCCAATGGGATATTTAGGATATGTGCTAGCTAAGAGATAATTGTATAGAATATACTAAATAAAAGAGGCTGCCCTGAATAAGGCAGCCTCTTTTGTTCAATGTTGTAATTGGGAATTATTTGCCTTCGTATTTACCCATGTAGCGTTTCCAAAGTTCAGTTTGGTGTGTCTCTAAAGAAACTGTTCTGCCGTCTATGAAAGCGTGGGTTAAAATGTTTCCGGCCATATCAAGAGCATCACCTTCAGAAATAAATAGAGTAGCGCTCTTACCGTTTTCTAAAGTGCCATATTGGTCATCAATACCTAAAATTTTGGCTGTATTTCCGGTCAGTAGTTGAACGGCTTTTTCCTTGTCCAACCCCTGTTGAGCGGCTTGACCCGCATAGAAAGGTAAATTTCTAGTCTGGAAATTTGCCGCATCTGCATTTTGAATACCTACCAATAGACCAGCATCCATTAATAATTTTGGCAGTTTGTAAGGCAGGTCATAATCATCATCATCAAATACCGGAAGATTATGCGTATACTGTACTAAAACAGGGATATTATTGCTCTTTAAAAATTCTGGAATTTTATAGGCATGGTATCCCCCGATCAAAACTACTTCTTTTGCGCCATTAGCTTTTAAAGTGTTTACGGCATCTATAATTTGCTTTTCATCATCTGCATGAACATATAGTTTTTGGGTACCGTCGAAAATACCTTTCATAGCTGCATAAGCGGGGTTTACTTCTTTAGGAGTAGTCTTGCCATAAGCTTGTGAATTTTTAAGAAAGGTAGCAATGGCTTCTATTTCTTCCGCGTAGTCTTTATTTGGATGGTAACCCGGGTCTTCACCTGCCCACCAACGACCTTGCTTAAAAGTACTTGGCCAGTTTAAATGAATGCCGTCATCAACCTTTATAGCCGCATCTTCCCAGTTCCATGCATCAAATTGTACAATACTTGAAGTTCCTGAAATTAAACCACCAGAAGGTGCTATTTGCCCAATTAAAACTCCATTGGGTCTCATGCTTTCTACTACTTTAGATTCTGCATTGTAAGCTATTAAGCTTCTAACATGTGGAATAAAATCGCCAATTTCATCTTCATCTTTTGAAGCTCTCACGGCATCGATCTCAACCAGTCCCAATGTTTTCGCTGGCGCTATAAATCCAGGATAAACATGTTTGCCTGTTGCATCTATTACTTTGCCTTTTCTTGCAATTCTCATTTTAGAATCACCCACAAAGGTAATCTTGCCGTCTTCGAACATTATAAGTGAACTTTCAATGACTTCGCCATTACCCAAATGAGCCGTTGCTCCTTCAATGGTAATAGCTTCGGTTTGTTTATTGCCCGGTGTCTGCTGCGCAAGGGTCGGTAATACCAAGCCAAGGGCAATGATCAAGGTTATTAATTTTTTCATTTTTAAAGTTTTATATATTTTGAATACTTCTTATACTATTAAAGGCTTTCGCAAGTGAAATCTCTTTTGACACTTTGTTTAGGACCTTGGGTTTTTTTACCGCTGCTTTTTTCTTTTAGCATCATAGTGACCAATTCATTTCTTTCTTTTTTGATGGCTTCACGATTTTTTTTGTCGGTCTCTAAATCAAAATAGGTAATACCCTCGATCATTGTTTTTTCGGCTTTTGAATAAACCGATAACGGACTGCCGGACCACAATACCAAATCAGCATCCTTACCTTCTTTAATACTACCAACACGGTCATCTAAGTGTAATAGTTTAGCAGGGTTTATGGTAACCATTTTCCAAGCTTCCAATTCCGTCATGCCACCATACTTTATAGTTTTGGCAGCTTCTTGGTTCAGCCTTCTTATCATTTCTCTGTCATCACTGTTTATGGCAGTTACAACCCCTTGTTTTTGCATAATTGCCGCGTTGTAAGGTATAGCATCATTTACTTCGAATTTATACGCCCACCAGTCACTGAATGTTCCTGCGCCAACACCATGTTCCGCCATTTTATCGGCTACTTTATAGCCTTCTAGAATATGGGTGAAAGTATTGATTCTGAATCCAAAGTGCTCCGCAACTTTCATCATCATATTGATTTCACTTTGTACATAGGAGTGGCAACTTATAAAGCGTTCACCATTTAATATTTCGGCAAGAACTTCCATTTCCTCATCATAACGATATGGCTCACCATTTTTCTTTTTTGTGTCATATTCCTTGGCTCTTTGGAAATAGTTCATGTACAGCTGTTCTACACCCATACGTGTTTGAGGAAAACGCGAAAAACTACCCCAGTTACTTTGTTTTACATTTTCACCAAGAGCAAACTTTATAAATTTAGGTGAATTGTCATAGATCAAGCCATCAGCTTCTTCTCCCCATTTTAATTTTAATATGGCCGATCTACCACCAATAGGGTTAGCGGAACCGTGCAGTAACTGTAATGAGGTAACTCCGCCAGCAAGTGATCTATAAATACCCATATGCTCCGGGTCTACTACATCTTCCATTTTAACTTCTGCTGAACTGTTCTGACCGGATTCGTTTACCGATAACGCCGCAATATGGCTATGCTCATCTATAATACCAGCGGTTAAATGTTTGCCTGTAGCATCTATTACCGTAGCGCCACCTGCACCTAAGTCTTTACCTATTTTTGCTATTTTACCGTTTTTGACCAGCACATCAGTGTTTTTTAAAATACCTGCTTCTTCACTAGTCCATACCGTAGCATTTTTGAACAAGGTATTTTGTGCCTTTGGTTTAGCGGCAAAGCCATACCCAACATTAGGGAAGGTTACCGGTACCACCTGTATAGATTTGTCAGCTTTCTCTTTTTCAGTTTCTTTTTCGGTAAAAGATTTTGATTTGGTCGCCGTAAATTTAGATTCGGTTCCGTCTGGTAAAACCAATCGCCCAGATAGGTTATCTGATGTATTGGTAACGGCACTAATCATTCTATAGGTTTTTTCGCCCTTATCTGTAGCGAATGAAAGGGTTACCCAATTGTTGTCATATGCAATTTTTGAACTTAGTTTGGTCGTATCTTGCTTAACTTCAATTTTAGGTTTTGAAACATCTCCTGAAATAGCTACGTCATAAGATTTTCCTTGAACCATTAATTGGTAATCCCCACGAATGTCTTTAACGTCCATAGCGTTGATAACGCTTTTTGTTCCCTGTACCCAGTTTTCATACAAGGTGGTAGTTTTGTCAAAAATGTCGCCAGATGAAATTAAAAAGTTGGCAAGGTAGCCTGTCTTTAAAGCCCCTATTTCATTTGATTTTCCCAAAATTTCTGCAGGAACGGTTGTTAGCGCTTCTAATGCCTTGGTCGATGAAAGACCATAATCTATGGCTTTAATTAATTTCTCCTTAAAATTAGCCGGAGATTTCAAATCATATGTAGTAAGCGAAAATTTTATTCCGTTATCCGCTAACACTTTTGGGTTAGATGGGGCTTGGTTCCAATAACGCATATCCTGTAAAGAAACATAGTCAACCGCATATGGGTTAGATACATCATACGCATCTGGAAAATTTATAGGTATAATGAATTTTGCATTGGTGGCCTTAATTTCCTCAATACGTTCAAACTCGTTTCCACCGCCTAAAATAGTGTACTGTACACCGTAACTATCGCCAATTTTATCGGCACGTAAGTCGTGCGATTTGTCCTTGGCTTCAATAATCTGAACCAAATTTTTATTACTGTTCAATGCTTCTAAAGAAAGATCTGTTGTGGTGGCGTTCCCTTTAGCATACCAATCTGCATCACTATACATTTGTCTTAATAATGCTAATGTTCCCATTAGTGAACTTGGGTAAGATTGTGCTTTAGTGATACTTCTGCTTAGTGAAAAATACTGCGCAGAACGATCATCTAAAATTCTATTGGCATTGGTACCCTTTCCATTTAAAGCGATAAGCACACCTGTACCTCTGGCAATACCATCATGAATGTGAGAGTTAACTACACCAAAACCAGCTGCTCTAAGTGTTTTGGCTTCCTTATCATCATAAGTGAATTTTTCTATTGCCTTATTTTCCGGCATAATATGATCATTCCAATAATATCCTTCTCTAGAAGGTTCATATTGGGTGGATCTTCCACGACCTGGTTTTCTTTTAGCTTGTTCTACCCCAAATTTTGAGTATACATCTATAAATGATGGATATATTGATTTACCTTGCAAGTCAATTACCACGGCATTTTTAGGAATATTGACATTGCTTGATGCATTGACCACTTTTCCATGTTGGATCAATAAAGTTCCTTTTTCGATTACTTGTGTTGGAGTTACATAGATTTTAGCATTGGTAAAGGCGGTATAATTGTTATTGTTGACCTTTACTCCGGCATTTTCCGGAAAATAATCTTGGGCAGTTAAAAATGAACCATACCCGAGTAGGCATAGTGCAAAGAATAGTTTTTTCATTACGTTTGGTTTGAATTAGTATTCTAAAAATACACGGATTATACACTAAATACGGTGTATTTCACTTTTGTTTAACAGTTGAAATATCCGTAATTAGGAATAATGATTATTTTCTTAATATTTTATAAAATGACCCGAAATAAAGCTTTAAGATCACGAACTTTTGAAGGTAGATTAAAGCGGATGGTTTTTGTGGTAAGCAACCAAAAATAGAACCACGGCGTTATAGCTTTTTATACCTTCTTTTTGATTGTTAGCTTTTAAAAACGTATCAAAAATTGATTTAAAGACGGGTTCCATAGGGTTTTCATAAGAATTCCAGAAAATGGCCATTTCTTGAAAGTTCTTTTTTACACCATCATTTAGCGCCAACATAATTCTGTCAAAATCTTCTTTATTAGTTCGCCTAACATCGTTTAAACAATAACCAAGAGCATAGGCGTAGGCGGCATATTTAAAATATGGATCTTTGTTGTTAGATGTGACCAAGTAGCCAATAAAGTTTGTTTCGTTTTCAGCGGAATACCCCAATTGATGTCCTACTTCATGACCTGCAACAAAAGGAAATCTAAAATTGGGCAATAGGTCATTTACCTGAGCTTCGTTCGTGAATGGATTTAAATACCCCGCATAACCCATATACGTGAGTCCGGTACTGAACAATGATCTTTTTAAACTAGGGTTGTTATAGGTAAGAAACGGATGAATAGTTTTAAGGTGTTTATAGCCATCTATGGTTTTGTTGAATATCTCTTTTTGTGAGTAGGGAATCTTTACCGCTAAGCTAGAATCTTTGGTAATGAATACTTGAGATTCATTGGTCTTTTGAATCAATAATTCTGTGAACTTTAAAAGGTCTGTATATTCTTTATTAGGGGTAAGTTGTAATTTATGGGATAAGGGTTCCCTGTAGTAGTTCATGCCCCACATAATATGAAACGTAAAATAAACAACGGCTAGTACCATACCCACGTTTTCCAAGAATTTCAACTTATGTCGCCAAATGTGTTTTCTTTTTCTAACTAAATAAAACAAGGCAAGAAATGTCAATGTGAAATATAAAAGGTCACCAATGGAAAAAGGAATCCACCCAAATAAAAGCCTGAAGAAATTAGAGATAACGGGGTAAATGCCTGTGCTATAATATTGTTCAACTAAATCTGTGCGGGTAGCAAGCCATTTCACAACAATAATTTGAGGAATTATAGTTAAGGCAACGGAGGTTTTAAAGGATATCTTCATTAACCCAAAAATAGCGAAATCCTTTTTCTATGAGTACTTTTGTGGTATCTAACCATGAAAATTGTAGAATGGAAATCAATAAACTAGAACCCACATCTGTTTGGGGGAATTTTTCTAAGCTTAATGCAGTGCCAAGACCATCTAAAAAGGAAGAAGAGGTAATTGCGTTTATGTTGGAATTTGGAAGTAAACTGGGCTTGGAAACTTTTTCTGATGAAGCAGGTAATGTTATTATTAGAAAACCGGCTACCGAAGGTATGGAAGGTAAAAAGATGATTACCCTTCAAAGTCATTTGGATATGGTACATCAAAAGAATGCGGATACTGAATTTGATTTTAATACCCAAGGCATAGAAATGTTCGTTGAAGGAGATTGGGTTAAAGCAAAAGGTACTACGTTGGGTGCTGATAATGGTATGGGCGTTGCCGCTATTATGTCGCTTTTAGAAAGTAATTATATACCTCACCCGCCACTAGAAGCTTTGTTCACTATAGATGAAGAAACGGGTATGACGGGTGCATTTGAATTAAAGGAGGGAGTTTTAAAAGGTGAGATACTTTTAAACTTAGACACTGAAGAGGACGATGAAATTGATATTGGTTGTGCCGGAGGAATAGATGTGACCGCTACTAGAAAATATAATGAAAAAGAGGGCACACATGGCGATGCGGGATTTCAAATTACCGTTAAAGGTTTAACCGGTGGACATAGTGGAATGGATATTCATAGGGGCAGGGGTAATGCCAATAAAATAATGAACCGTTTACTATACTTGGGGGTAGACCATAATGTACGCGTTAGCTTTTTAAATGGTGGTAGTCTAAGAAATGCTATTCCCAGGGAAAGTGTTTGTAAATTGAATATTGTACGTAAACAGGCAGATAGTTTTTTAAAGAAAGTAAAAGAACTGTCCAATGTTATCATTCAGGAACTAAAAGAACAAGAGCCGAATTTGATTATTGAGGTTGAAGATATAAAACCAGCTAAAAGAGTGATGGGTCTAGGTGCGCAAGAAAAAATGGTCAAAGCCATTTATGCGGCACAAAATGGTGTGTATGCCATGAGTGGGGCAATTGATGACTTGGTAGAGACCTCAAACAATATTGCCAAGGTAAAGGTAGAAGATGGTAAGATAACCATTGGTTGTTTAACCCGTTCTTCGGTAAATTCGGCAAAATTGGATTTAGCCAATTCTTTACGATCGGCGTTTGAATTAAGTGGATTTGATGTTGAATTTAGTGGAGATTACCCTGGATGGAACCCTAATCCTAATTCTGAGATTCTTACTGTAGTAAAAGATACATATGTAAGTTTATTTAAAGATGAGCCTAGAGTGGTAGCTTGTCATGCAGGTTTGGAGTGTGGTATTTTAGGTCAAAATTATCCAGAAATGGATATGGTCAGTTTTGGTCCAACTATTTTAGGGGCGCATTCACCAGATGAGCGTGTAAGTATAACTTCTGTTCAAAAGTTCTGGAGTTTACTTTTAGAAGTTTTAAAACGTACCAATTAGAAATTCTATTTTAAATAAAAAAGCCCTTTAGTGATATCACTAAAGGGCTTTTTTGATTATGAGGAGTTATTACTCCGTTAAACCTGTTATTTCAAGATCAAAGATCAAATCTGCATTTGGCGGTATTGGTCCGCCACCTTGTTCACCGTAGCCTAAATGAGACGGAATAAATAAACGTACTTTATCACCAACCTTCATGGTTAAAAGACCTTCTCTAAAGCCCGCAATTAAACGAGATTCAGGAGAATAGTCCATTGGTACCGGCATGTAGCCACCACCTTGCAATCTTCTTTCATCGAAAGCACCATATTTTTCTGCTATTTCTTGATAGTTACTGTCAAATAAGGTACCATCCATTAAATACCCGGCATACATAACATTGACTTTATTACCAATTGCTGGCTTTTCTCCGGTACCGTTTTCTAAAGTCAATACCTTAAGTCCGGATGGCAACGTTTTAGCTTTTGCTTTTTGAGCATCTATTGATGCTGCAAACTCATCTTTTATTTTTTGCACTGCAGCTAATTTCTCAGCTTTTTCCTTTTCTATGGCGGCCAGTCTATCTTCTTCACCATCAAAATAATCGGTCATAATCTGTACAGCATCGAACTTACGAGCTTCTTTACCATTGCGAATTATTTCTATAGTGTTCATAATAACCGGTTCTACCGGTTTGTTGCCTGCTCCTACAGGTACATTGGCAATTGAATCCACGACGTCCATACCTTCCACGACCTCACCAAAAACAGAATGCTTGTTGTTTAACCAAGGTGTTTCTTTATGTGTAATGAAGAATTGACTACCATTTGTTGCGGGTCCTGAATTTGCCATGGACAAAATACCTTTTCTGTCATGTACCAAAGAATCATTGAACTCGTCCATGAATTTATACCCAGGGTTTCCGGTACCTTGACCTAATGGGTCGCCACCTTGAATCATAAAGTCTTTCATGACCCTATGGAAGGTTAAACCGTCATAATACTTTTTGTCTTTGTACTCTTCGCTCACAAAAGTATTTGTACCCTCTGCCAAAGAAACAAAGTTTGCGACGGTAACGGGTGTTTTTTCTTGCTCTAGGCGAACAATGATATCGCCCTTAGAGGTTTTGATATCGGCGAATAAACCGTCACCTAAGTCTGCTCTTTTGCTAGTCTTACAGCTGGTCATAATTAAACCGATAACTGCAAGCAAATACATTTTTTTAATCATAATGGTCATTTTAATTTACTGTATTTTCTTGTTGTTTTTCTATTTGTAAAATTGTTATGGTAGACTTAAGGGGAACGTTACTGCCAATTTTATTTTCATCGCCATGATAACCAAAGGCTATGGAGGAAGGAAACAAAAACGTGGCGCGCTCCTTTTCTTTTAGCATTTTAACGGCATCACGTAAGCCAAGGAATAATTCTTGTTTATCTACCTTGTAATTAACAACACCAATATCTTCCTTAGAGTATATGGTGTCATTGTCCAATGTTAATATATCATAAGTAAATACAACCAAATCGTCCGTTTTAGGTGTGTAGTCACTTGTTTCATTTACTGTTAAATAATGATACCACGAGCCAGATTTGCTATGATCATAATGTTTTAATGAATCCAACTCGATAATCGCCTGAATTTTCTTTTCTTCGGCTTCTAGCAACTTTCGGCTTCTTTCTATAGATGCCTTAAAGAAGCTTCCGCTTTTGGTCTGTACCGGTTTTCTTGGTTCAGGACCATCACAACAGCTAAATAGTACGGCTAAAAATAGAATAGATAATATTCTCATGATTGTAATTGATTCTTATACAATGGTAATAACGCGGTAAATTTGGCAATGGTATCTGCTATATTGTCTTCACTTCTGCCTCCTGCGGCGTTTGTGTGCCCGCCACCATTAAAATGTTTTCTTGCAAAGTCGTTGACAGAAAAATCGCCAACGGACCTAAAAGAAATTTTAAAAATTCCTTCTTCTTTATTCTCAATAAAAATTACGGCAAATTTAATACCGTCTAAGGTTAAACCGTAGTTTACAAAACCTTCTGTATCTCCTTTTTGGTAATTGTATTTGTCCAGTTCTTCTTGGCTCAAAGTTATATATGCCGTAGCATATTCGTTTAAAATGACCATATTCTTTAACGCACAACCTAATAAATGTAGTCGGCTTGGGGAGTTGGTGTCATAAATTCGATGATGAATTTCTGTGCCTTCAGCACCCTTGTCCATAAGGTCTGCTACAACTCTATGTGTATTACTTGTGGTTGCTGCAAATTTAAACGAACCGGTATCTGTCATAATTCCCGTATAGATACAGTTTGCCATATCTGGGGTAATGCTATTTTCATCACCTAGTTGATTAATGAGTACATATACCATTTCACAAGTAGAGCTCATGCTTACATCGGAATACATGATACTGGCATAGTCAGAAGGTTCTTGGTGGTGGTCTACCATCACAAAAGTAGCCTGCGCCGACTCTAAAATTTCGCTCATTTGACCAACGCGACCTAAGTGGTTAAAGTCTAGCGTGAAAACTATATCCGCTTCGTTGATTACTGTCTTGGACTGAGAATTTTCTCGGTCAAAATTTAATATCTGTTGTGCCCCGGGCATCCATTTTAAAAATTTTGGAAAGTCGTTGGGCGCTACAATAGTTGCTGAATGACCATTGTTGGATAAATAGTGCCAAAGTGCCAATGTAGATCCAATGGCATCACCATCAGGATTTTTATGTGGTATAATAGCTATTTTCTTTGGTGATGAAAGTAGCTTTTTAAGGGCGTTCAAGTGCTCTAAATTCATGGCGGCAAAGATACAATTTAATAATATAGGCTTTAAACGGAATACCTTAATTTTACCCAGACTTAACTATTTTACATGAAAAAAATTGCTTTTTTAATTTGGGGTATTCTGCTCGTTTCTTGTTCGTCTAAAAAGAGTTTAACTGAAAAAAAAGACTTTGTGATTGCATTTGGATCTTGCAATAGGGTTGATTTGCCTAACCTTTTGTGGGATGATATTCTTAATACAGAACCAGATGTATGGATCTGGGGCGGGGATAACATCTATGCAGATACAGATGATATGAAAGCTTTGAGGGCAATGTATGATCAACAAAAGAATGAACCTGGTTATAAAAAACTGGCTCAGACAACAGATGTTTTAGGCACATGGGACGATCATGATTATGGGTTGAATGACGGAGGTGTTGAGTTTAAGGCTAAAGATGCCAGCCAGCACGAGTTTTTGAATTTTATGAACGTACCTGAGAGTAGTGAGTTGCGAAAGCGAAAAGGGGTATATAATTCCAAAAATTATGTAATTGATGGTCATGAGGTCCGTATTATACTTTTAGATACAAGATATTTTAGAACACCACTTACACCAGATACCGAAACGGACAAGAGAATTAAACCAAATGAGTATGGTGTAGGTACTATTTTAGGTGATACACAATGGAACTGGCTAGAAAAGGAGTTGCAAAACTCTACTGCAGACTTCAACATTATTGTAAGTAGTATTCAATATCTATCTCAGGAACATGGTTTTGAGGCTTGGGGGAATTTTCCGCATGAAGTGGATAGGCTGGCAAAATTAATAGAGGATACTAAGCCTAAAGGTGTTGTTGTGTTATCTGGAGACCGCCATATTTCTGAATTTTCAAAAATCAATCTAGAGGGTATAGATTATCCTTTAATTGATTTTACCAGTAGTGGACTCACACATGCGTATAGGGAATTTTCTGGTGAACCTAATAAATACAGAGTTGGAGAGGTAGTTTATACCGAAAGTTTCGGAATATTGGAATTTGATTTTAAGGCTAAAACGGTTGATTTTAAAATAGTTGGTGATAACGGAAATGTGTTAGGGCAATTAGAACAAGTCTATGAATAGTTGTGAGATATGTGGAAAAACGTATTTTTGCGCAAAAATTAAGATATGAGTACGAATAGAACGTTTACAATGATTAAACCAGATGCCGTTGAAAACGGACATATTGGGGCTATTTTAGAAAAAATTACTGCTGCTGGTTTTAAAATCGTAGCGATGAAATATACACAGTTAAGTTTAAGGGATGCACAAGAATTTTATGGTGTGCATAGAGAGCGCCCTTTCTTTGGTGAATTGGTAGAGTTTATGACCAGAGGCCCAATTGTAGCTGCAATTTTAGAAAAAGAAAATGCAGTTGAAGACTTTAGAGCTTTGATCGGTGCTACAAACCCTGCTGATGCTGCAGAAGGTACTATACGTAAAATGTTTGCTACCAGTATTGGTGAAAATGCCGTACATGGTTCTGATAGCGACGAAAACGCGGCTATTGAAGGTGCTTTTCACTTTGCAGGAAGAGAAATTTTCTAAGACAATATTTTTATGAATTAAAAAGCCAGTTCTTTAGAACTGGCTTTTTTTGTCTTATTCAATTATAGATGTTTATCTAAGTATCAATTTCTTCACTACTTCTTTTCCAATTTCTTCATTGATCATTCGTACTATTTTAGATTTGCCTAGGCTTAGCTCTTCGCGCAATACGGAAGAACTTAAAGAAACATACAAGGTGCCAAATTTCAGCTCAATCTCTGTAGTATAGTTGTCTACACCGTTACCCATTAATTTAGCCCATGCAGCTCTTGCATCGACTTTGTCTATTCCTTTTTCTAATTTATTCTTTTGAATAAATGCAGAAAGTGCCTCTTTCATTGAAGTATTTTCGTTTCCTCTGCTTGCCATTATGGGGTTATGTTTATAGGTTCAAATCTATTATATCTATAGGTGACACCTTCGCTATTTTTTACCGAAAAACTTTTCTCATCTAATGAGGTCAACACTTCTTCCCATATGTTGGAATCGTTAGTGTATTTCATAAAAATAGAGTCATTAGAAATTCTAATAAAAAAAGCTTCGGCGTCGTTTGATGTTTCAAAGGTGCCATTAAATTTTGGATCTACTTTTTTCCTAAATCCTGATAATGAATCTAACTTTATATAGTCGACTGTACTATTAATTGAGTATTCTTTTTTTGCTCCATCTACGAAGGTAACTTCTTTTATTTCCCAATACCCATTTAGCAAGTGTAATTTGTCTTTGTCAACTTTAGCACCGCAAGAAATTAGAAATAGAGAGAGAATAAGAGTAAGCTTTTTTATCATTACAATTTAAATATTTTATAGGATTGATGAGTTTTTTTAACAATGCTCTCGGTACGGTCGGCGTGGGTGTCACTAATGAATATTTGCCCAAAATTCTCATTGTTTACCAATGTAATGATATGGGAGACCCTATGTTCATCTAGCTTGTCAAAAATATCATCAAGAATTAAAATAGGTGTTGTGCCACTTTGAGATTTCATAAAATGAAATTGAGCAAACTTAAGGGCAATCAAATATGATTTTTGTTGGCCTTGACTTCCGAATTTTTTGATTGGGTATTGGCTGATCTCAAAGCTGAGGTCGTCTTTGTGGATGCCAACACTTGTATATTGTAAGGCGCGGTCTTTGTCTAGATTTTTGTTTAATAGCGTAAGCAAATCATAATCTTTTAATTTACTTTCATAAGAGAGGGAAACATCTTC
Organism: Maribacter sp. 6B07; assembly: GCF_002700155.1. NCBI lineage: Bacteria > Pseudomonadati > Bacteroidota > Flavobacteriia > Flavobacteriales > Flavobacteriaceae > Maribacter > Maribacter sp. 6B07. Next base: position 62,927 of record NZ_PDUT01000002.1, read on the forward strand.
AGAATTGCCGGTAATAGCTTTGTATTGTTCTTGAAAAATAGGAATAAACGCTTCTAGGAAAGAAGTTCTTTTTTTATAGATTTCAGAACCATAAGTATGCATTTGCTCATTATAAACTGCCAGCGTATCGTTATTGAAAGTTCTATTGGCAGCAAAATATTTTAAAAGTGCATTTCTTTGAGAAACAACCTTATTATACTTAATGAGGTTTTGTAAATACGATTTATCTGATTGAGAAATGACTCCGTCAATGAATTTTCTTCGTGTTTCGCTTCCTTCAATGATCAAATCCCTGTCTGCAGGAGATATGATAACTAGCGGCAACAGTCCTATATGGTCTGCAAAACGTTCATAAGCCTTACCGTTACGTTTAATTATTTTCTTGTTGTTTTTTTTAAGGCTGCAAACAATTTTCTCTTCTCTACCTTCTTTTTCAAACGTACCGTCGATCACAAAAAAATCTGATCCATGTCTAATGTTTTGAGAAGAGACTGGGTTGAAATAACTTTTTCCAAAAGACAAATGATAAATAGCATCTAAGATGTTTGTTTTACCTATACCATTAGCGCCTACAAAACAATTTATTTTTGCATCAAAAGCAAGTTCTTTAGATTCAAAATTTTTATAATTGATCAGTGATAATTGTCTCAGCAGCATTAAAAATTTCCGATTTTAGATTTGGTAGGATGAAAACTAGCTTAAAATATCCAAAAATAACGAATAAATACACTTTGCGATTTCAATAAAACCATTATTTTTGCGCGATCAATAAATTTACAGATGGCAACATATAAGAAAAGAGGATATAAACCTGAAACAAAGGCTGAACAGCAAGAATTTGATGAACAGGAAAGCACAACAGCTGAGGTTTTTAGTTCTTTAGATGAAGGAGCTTCAAGGTCAGAAGAGTGGGTTTCTAAGAATCAGAACTATATTTTAGGTGCCATTGGGGTAATAGCTATTAGTGTTTTGGCATATTTGGCGTACAATCAGTTTGTTGAAAAACCAAAGGAATCAAATGCGGCAAATGAAATGTATTACCCGCAGCAATATTTTGATCAAGCTTTAGTAGCGACCAGTCAAAAAGATTCATTGTTTACTTTGGCTTTAGAAGGAGCTGAAGGTAAATACGGTTTCTTGGATATCATTGAGGAGTATAGTGGTACTAAAGCTGCAAACTTGGCAAATTACGGTGCAGGTATGTCTTACTTGAATATGAACAAATATCAAGAGGCTATCACTTATTTAGAGGATTTTAGTTCTGACGATGCTATTTTAGGTTCGTTGGCCAAAGGTGGTCTAGGTGATGCTTTTATGCAATTAGACCAACCTTCCGATGCTTTAGGGTATTATGAAGCTGCTGTAAAACATAGCGGTAATGAATATACAGCCCCTAAATTTCTTTATAAAGCAGGTGTTACTGCATTGGAAATGGGGGAGAAGGATAAGGCTTTGGAGTTTTTTGAAAGAATAAAGAACGATTTTCCAAAATCAGAAAATGCTAGTTCAATAGATGCGTTTATTGGTATGGCTAAAAGTGCTGAATAATGGCAACAGAAAATAAAAATTTATCGGCTTACGATAAGGCAACAATCCCAAACGCGAACGGACTTCGGTTTGGGATTGTTGTTTCAGAATGGAATTCAGAGATTACCGAAGGTCTGTATAATGGTGCTGTTGATGCATTGTTAGATTGTGGTGCCCAACGTTCTGATGTTATTCGATGGGATGTTCCCGGAAGTTTTGAACTTACTTTTGGTTCAAAAAAAATGATACAATCCCATAAGGTAGATGCTGTGATTGCCATTGGTAGTGTAATACAAGGTGAGACCAAGCATTTTGATTTTGTTTGCGATGCCACTGCGCAAGGCATTAAAGACCTGAACGTGATTACGGATGTGCCTGTTATTTTTTGTGTGTTGACCGATAATAACATGCAACAAGCTATTGATCGTAGTGGAGGTAAACATGGTAATAAGGGCACGGAGGCAGCTATTGCCGCAATTAAAATGGCTGTTCTTGGCAACTAAGGTTTCCGGTCTTTTATTTTTAATCTGTTTCTAACTATTTTAGAGGTAACGGTTGACAGCTTCAACTGTTAACAAATTTTGGCATTCCTATTATGCCCTGTTTTTCTATTTTAAGTAACTTTGAGGTTATGGGGATGTTGAGTAAAATAACAAAGTTGCGAAAGAATAGGCGGTTTGAGTATAACCCCAGATTTTATGATGATAAAGGAAAAGGGAATCCTTACAAAATTGAGCCTAAATTTGACCAATTTCGCAGTACACTGAATACATCTCGAGGTTTAAAAAGAAAAATCAACAGTGCCATAGAAGACGCTAAAAGAAAAGGTGATCGCAACCTTAAGATGAGAATGGTCATCATTATAGCTGTTTTGGTTTTGATTTTTCTTTATATAATTGATTTTGACCTCTCAATTTTCTTTTCTTCATAATGGCCGATATTATTAGACTTTTACCAGACCATGTAGCAAACCAAATTGCTGCTGGTGAAGTGGTACAACGCCCATCATCAGTAGTTAAGGAGCTGATGGAAAATGCCATCGATGCCGGTGCAACCGATATTCAACTAATTATAAAAGATGGTGGCAAAACACTTATTCAAGTAGTTGATAATGGTAAGGGTATGAGTGGTACAGATGCCCGTTTGAGTTTTGAACGCCATGCAACGTCAAAAATTCAAAAAGCTGAAGATTTATTTAATTTGCATACCAAAGGCTTTAGGGGAGAGGCACTTGCATCTATTGCTGCTATTGCCCATGTAGAGATGTTGACCAAAACCGAAGATGATGATATTGGTACAAAAATTAAGATTGAAGGCAGTAAAATTGTTTCACAAGAAGTAGTAGTTGCTCCAAAAGGGACTTCTATGTTGGTAAAGAATTTATTTTTCAATATTCCGGCTAGAAGAAATTTTTTAAAATCTGACCAAGTCGAGTATAGACATATTACCGATGAATTTCATAGAATTTCATTGGCACACCCTCAGGTAGCATTTAGTTTTTATAATAACGGGAGTGATGTTTTTCAATTGCCGGCCAATGAATTCAGAAAGCGTATAGTTCATATTTTTGGAAGAAAGACCGACGAGAAACTGGTTCCGGTCGAAGAGGAAACTCAGGTAGTAAAAATATCAGGATATATTCTAAAACCAGAATTTGCTAAAAAGAGTAGAGGAGAGCAGTTTTTCTTTGCTAACAACAGATTTATAAAAAGTCCGTATTTACATCATGCAATTTTAGGTGCTTTTGAAGGAGTGATAAGACCAGGAACGCATCCTGGTTATTTTTTGAATTTAGAGGTGGATCCAGGTACAATCGATATTAATATACACCCTACAAAAACAGAAGTTAAATTTGATGATGAGCATACATTGTACGCTATGTTGAAATCTACCGTTAAGCATAGTTTGGGGCAATTTAACGTTGTGCCAGCGCTTGATTTTGAACAAGACCAAAACTTAGATATTCCGTACTCTTATAAAAATAAGCAGATTGGTATTCCGCAGGTAGTTGTAGATGCTTCATTTAATCCGTTTGAAACAACTGTTAAAACATCAAAAGGAAATAACAGTACAGGTAATTATAAAAAACCAAAAGTTGAAGGTTGGGAAAATTTATATGCGGGACTAGAAACCAAGGTAGAAAGTAATGTTAGTCATTTGGAATTTGAATCTGAGGTAGTGAATAGCACTATCTTTGATGATGAAAAAGAATCTGTTGAGCCGACTACTACTACGTTTCAATTGCGTAAAAAATTTATAATTACAACTATAAAATCTGGAATGGTAGTTATAAATCAGAGTAGGGCACATCAACGGGTGCTTTATGAAAACTTTTTAAAGAACATAACTATTAAAGAAGCCGTAAGTCAGCAATTACTTTTTCCGTTGACTTTGTCATTTTCACCAGGTGAAATGAACATTTTAAAGGAAATTAAAGAGAACCTTTGCACTGTTGGTTTTGTATTTGGTGATTTGGACGATGAGGGTGTTGAGATAAAAGGAGTTCCTGTTTTGGTCGCTGAGAGCGAAGTACAAATGATCATGGAGCAGTTGATGTCAGATTTTCAACAAGAGGTGCCTGGAGATAGTTTTTCCCAAAGTGATATGTTGGCAAAAACATTGGCAAAAACCCTGTCTGTAAAAACAGGGGAATCCTTAGACGAGTTTTCTCAAGTAAAGTTGGTCAACGATTTATTTGCTTGTAAAGAGACTACATTAAGCCCTTTTAACAAAAAAGTATACGTGACCATTACCGAGAATGATATTGAACGAAAATTTATATAGATGGGAAGAATAACAGAAACTATAAAACATTTACTGATTATTAACGTGCTATTCTTCATTGCCACACAGTTGTATGGGGAACAAATGTATGAGTTGTTTTCTCTTTATTTTCCTAAGAACGAGCATTTTCAACTATGGCAATTAATTACCCATATGTTTATGCATGGGGGTTTTATGCATATTCTTTTCAATATGTATGCGCTATGGGCTTTTGGTTCGCCTTTGGAGCAAATGTGGGGCAGAAATAAATTCCTGTTCTTTTATATATCAGCTGGTTTAGGTGCTGCTTTAATACATATAGGGGTGAACTACTATTATTATAATGCGGGTATGAGTGCTTTAATGGAGGCAGGCTTAGCTGAAAGTAGTATTCTTGAAATCATTAATAGCGGTCAGTATAGTACAGAATGGTACAATATAGCGGATCGTTCAACCATAGATAATTTCTTAGGGGCGTTCAATACACCTGTAGTGGGTGCTTCTGGGGCTATTTATGGTATTTTGGTAGCTTTTGGTATGTCTTTTCCAAATAGTGAATTGTTTTTAATTTTCTTACCGGTACCTATTAAGGCTAAGTTTTTTATTCCCGTTTTAATAGCATTAGATTTGTTTTCTGGCGTTACCGGGTATAGTTTGTTTGGTCAAGGAATTGCCCACTTTGCACATGTTGGTGGGGCACTCTTTGGATTTTTGATGATGTGGTATTGGAAGAAAAATCAGTTTAATAATAATAGGTGGAACTAAAGTATGGCTCAACCAGATTTAAAATATCAATATAGTAGGCTAAACATTGCCGAAAAATTAATTGTTATTAATGTCATTGTATTTCTAATAAATGCGTTGGTACCGTTTCTCTTAGGCTTATCCGGCAATAGTATTGTTAAGTGGTTTGAACTGCCAAATGATATTGTAGATATTGCTTTTCAGCCATGGTCTATAATTACCTATTCTTTTTTTCATGGTGGTTTTGGTCATTTATTTTGGAATATGCTTTTAATTTATTTTGTTGGACGCATTTTCTTAAATCTCTTTGATGCAAAACGATTTCTTAATGTCTATGTATTAGGAGTTATTCTTGGGGGATTGTTTTTTGTTTTGGGTTACAATATTTTTCCGGCATTTTTTAATACAAATGCCTATCTAATTGGTGCTTCTGCAGGGGCTAGTGCCGTATTGATTTTTATATGTACCTATCTACCCAATCAAGAGGTTAGGGTTATATTCTTTAATGTGAAGTTGTGGATTGTGGGCGCAGTCGTTGTGCTTAGTGATTTAATACAGTTGCCTATAAGTAACTCAGGAGGACATTTAGCGCATTTAGGTGGTGCGTTTTTAGGGTATTTGTATGCGAGTCAATTGGCAAAAGGAAATGATATTGGTTCTGGTTTTTCTAGGTTTATGGATAGTATAGCAAACATGTTCAAAGGGACAGGAAAGAAGTCCAACATGAAGACCGTATATAAGAAAGAGAATACATCAAAATCTAAATCCACGGTCAGTGATTATGATAAGAAATCTCATCAAAAGAAAATAGATGCAATTCTAGATAAAATAAGTAAATCTGGCTATGAAAGCTTATCTAAGGCTGAAAAAGATTTCTTGTTTAAAGCGGGAAAAGAAAATTAAAATGAAGAAATTATCTTTTTTCAATAAAATCATGTGGTTTTTAAACGTGATTGCAACTCTTACTTTGTTTTTAGCGTGTATAGTACCTTATACCTCAATTGCTAGTTTAGCCTTTATTAGTTTGGCGGTGCCGGTTTTGGTGTTGTTCAATATGTTGTTTTTTTTGTATTGGCTAATTGGAAGAAAAATCAATATGTTATTGTCGCTGTCCGTATTGATTTATGGATATATCACCTTGGGTTCCTTTATCGCTTTTAATGGTAGAAGTAATGAGAAGATTGAAGAAGATACCATTTCTCTACTTAGTTATAATTCATTGGGTTTTCGAAGTAAATATCATAATGAATGGGAAACATTAACTACTCCGGAAGTGATAGAATTTGTAGAAGGAGAAAATCCTGATATAATCTTTTTTCAGGAATTTCAACCAATTTTTATTAAGGATGATATGTTAAAGGATTACCCTTATAAGGCTAATAAATTCAAAGATAAAGAAGGAGTGTCCAGTAAAAATTTAGCTATTTTTTCTAAATATAAAATCATTGGAAATGGAGAGTTGGATTTTCCCAATACCTTCAATGGTGGAGTGTATGCTGATATCCTATTTAAAGGAGATACGATTCGTTTTTATAACCTACATTTAGAATCGTTGAGCATTAGACCTAACTACATTAAAAAAGAAAGATCAGATAAGCTATTTGTACGTTTAAGAGATTCTTTTGATAAGCAAGAAAGACAATCTAATTTGGTAAAGGAGCATATAGAAAGCAGTCCATATCCGGTTATTGTTGGCGGAGATTTCAACAATACGCAATTCTCAAAAGTGTATTTTAATATCAAAGGAAATTTAAAAGATTCCTTTTTGGAAGCGGGTCATGGTTACGGGGAAACCATCAAGTTTTGGAAGTTTCCTTTTAGGATAGATATGATTCTAACAGACCCTTCATTCAAAGTTGTGTCACATAAAAATTACAAGATCAATATATCTGATCATGAGCCAATTATGGCTACTATTAAAATCCCTTAGTAATAAAAAGGCAATCAATTACATCTGCTAATATATGTATGAGCAGTGCCGCACCAATGATTCTCGTTTTCTTAAAAGTAAGTAATAAAATGTAAATGGCTATCGCCCAATAGGTATGTAATGGGTGAAAATCAATACTGCAGCGGTTAGAATCAAACATTGGTGTAGCCAACAGGTGGTCCACATCTATAATAATACCCGATAAAAGAATTACTGCAGACCAAAATTTGTTTTCACGGTAAAAGTAGATGGCAATGACAATCGGTACTAGAAAATGAATGCCATAATGTGCTATAAACCTAAGCATTATCTTTATAGATAAAATCTTTTCGAAGATATTCAATGGAATTTGGTCCCATGTTGAAAAGCAGGTCTAAAATGCTTAAATTAGGTATGAAACCATGACGATCCCCAAAAACCTGAGTGTAAGGTTCTATAGTAAGGTTGTGTTTTAATTTGGTATTGATCAAAAATCTAAAATCTTCATGTTCACTTAGGGAAACTTCAAATTCTTTTGTAGATTCTTTGGGCATTTCCATTTGTAAACACTCGAATATTGTTTCTATTGTTTTTAAATTGTAATCTAACAACTTATCATATGGTTGGTCATATAATGGTTTAATCTCGTCTTCGTAAAATTCAAAAAACGGAGATGTTCTGTAAGCAGTTTGCAGGGTGCGCCAATGTTGCCTTTGCCATGGATAGGAATTGTCTATTAAAACATCTTTATACTTCTGCCTGCCTTGTTCTTTACCAACATGAATAATCGGTATGCTTAAAATATGCTTGCCGCGATCATTTGAAATGTAGGTTCTATTTCTAAATGTCTGCTTTTGATAATTATCATGTACTTCCCAACATGTAGGTTCATGCAGAACATAGCTAAACGTTAGTATATTTGGAAAGTATGAAGGATGAATTACTTTCATCTGCCTTATTTAGTGCTCTTATTACGTTTCCAGAACCAATTTCCAACTAGATAGGCAACTAATAGTATCAAGAAATACTTAAAATAAGATTGTGGTTCTCCGTCGCCATTTACTGTGGTAAAAATACGATCCCATCTAGGTCTCCAATTGGAAATGCCTTCGGTAAAGTTGTCAAAACTCATCCAAATAAAGATAGGGGTGCCCACAATATGATTTTCAGGCACATAGCCCCAAGCTCTACTGTCTTCAGAATGATCTCTGTTGTCCCCCATCATCCAAAAATAATCTTGTTGAAATGTATAGCTGGTCGCAGGTTGTCCATTGATGCTAATTTGATTTCCGGATATAGAAATTTCATTGTTCTCATATTCTTCGATTATCTTCTTATATAATGGAAGAACTTTTAAATTTAAAGCTACAGTAGCACCTTTCTGAGGAATGTAAATAGGACCTAATTGACTATAGTTCCAAGGATAGTCAGGACTTTGAGGAAATAAATTGATCCCTCGTCTACCTTTTTCTGTTACTTGTTGTACAACAGAATCTATGTTGGAATCTTTTCTTAGTGAATTGACCATTTCAGTGGTTAGCGGAACCGTACGCTCACGATCGGTAATTTCTTTTAACGATAACCTGTATTTGGAAATTAGGTTGGCTGGAATACCTTTTGATTTGGTAAATAATTCAATTTGTCCGTTTTCACTTTGGTTAAACCCAATAATGTAGTTTCTAATTCCGTTAACTTGTTCTTGGTTTAAGGGGTTTGATAGGTATTTTCGTGTAAAATCCGTAATGCCTAAGTTGTCCAAAGCTCTTGATGAAACCCCTTTTGAGCTGTAAATAGTGTAGTCAAATTGAGGTTTAGCACTTTTAGGTAGTTCTAATTGCTTGCCGTTTATAAAGACGTAACCATTACGGACTTCTAATGAGTCCCCTGGAATACCCACACAGCGTTTTACGTAGTTGGATTTTTTGTCAATAGGTTTGTCTACACCTTTTTCCTTTTTGAAGAAAACCCTAACTGTATCGGCAGGCCAACTAAAAACTACAATGTCATTTCTTTCTACTTTGGTAAATCCTGGTAGTCTAAAATAAGGGAGTTGTGGCTTTTTTAAGTAAGATGGCACACCTAAAACAGGAAGTGTGTCGTGAACCATTGGCGCAGCAACCGTCGTCATTGGTGTTCTTGCTCCGTAATGAAACTTGCTAACAAATAGAAAATCACCCACCCTAAGCGTGCGTTCTAATGAACCTGTAGGTATTACGTAAGGTTGTATAAAATAGGTGTGTACCAAGGTGGCCGCGACAACAGCGAATAAAATGGAACTTACCCACTCTCCGGCAGCCGTTTTAGGTTGTAAAGATCTGTCTTCTATATAAGTTACTTCTAAGGCATAATTTACATAGTAAATATAAAAACCTAGCGTTAGAACCACTATCCATGTTTCTAGCTTGCTATTTCTGCCAAAACTTCTAATGGTTTCTACCCATATAACAGGAAACATTAAAAGATTTATAATTGGTATGAACAACAAGATCACCCACCATTTTGGTCTGTTGATGATTTGCATTAAGACAATGGCGTTATAGACAGGTATTGCAGCTTCCCAAGCTTTTCTACCGGCTTTAACGTATAATTTCCAAGTTCCTAAAAAATGGATAACTTGTACAATGAGAATAAATATAATCCATTGAGTGCCGTTCATCTTCTTTGTTTTTTATTGAAATAGTTTGAATTATGATAACATGCGCTAGATATCAATAATCCATGAGTCTTAAAGATTTATTTTTGTTACGTTTTTAACCAAGGTTTAACACATCTCTCATTGAGAATACACCTGTTTTTCCAATAATCCATTCTGCTGCGGTTACCGCACCCAAAGCAAAACCTTCTCTGTTATGCGCGGTATGTTTTATCTGAATGCTATCAACAACACTATCATAGGAAACGGTATGTGTTCCTGGAACCTTGCCAATTCTTTTTGATGTAATTTTCAATGATTCGGCAGACGCACTATCTAGTTTCCATTCTTTATAATTGGAGTTTGCAATAACCCCTTCAGCCAAAGTTATAGCTGTGCCACTGGGTGCATCTAATTTTTGCGTGTGGTGAATTTCCTCCAATTCAGCCTTATATTCTGGTATATTCTGCATCATTTTAGCCAAATAATTATTCAGCTCAAAAAATATGTTTACACCCAAGCTAAAATTAGAAGCATATATAAACGCTCCTTTTTTATCCTTACACAAACTAACGGCATCTTCATAATGATTTAACCAACCCGTTGTTCCGGATATGACCGGTACATTGTTATTGATACAAGTAGTGATGTTATTGAAAGCAGCGCTAGGCATACTAAAATCAATGGCAACATCCATTACGCTAAAGTCAATGTTTTCTGTATTTTCATCAATTTTGGCTACTATTTCATGACCACGATTCAAGGCAATTTGCTCTATCATCTGACCCATTTTTCCGTATCCGAAAAGTGCAATTTTCATTCTTAAAATTTTATAATTAATGCCATGCCGTAATTTGGACTATTGGTTACTTGATTAAAATCTAAGTAAGGCTCAAAGTCTATACTGAGGTCATCGTCAATATTAAACTGTTTTAAATGTGCGTCAACATTAGCATCTACAATATTTAGGGCGTATAACCCTATAGCTGCAACCAACCAAAGGTCGCGGTCATTTTGAAAACGTTCTTGTTGGTATTCAAGGTCATCTAAGTCCAAATCTGGGTCTGCACCTTCTGGGTTATCTCCATTGATATCATAATATTCATCATCTGTAAACCCGGCCTGCCTTCTTTTAAAGGCAGTTCTAAAACTTTTGTACTGATTGTTATTCCATGTATAAGCGTATATACTGCCGCCAATGGCTCCCCAAACAATTGGAACTTTCCAGTATCTCTTGTTATAGATTTGTCCCATACCGGGTAGTACGGCAGAGTAAAATGCAGCTTTACTAGGGGCTAATGGTTTAAATTCTCTTTCTACCTTTTTCAAGGCAACAGAATCTTTAATGACTATCCCTTTTTTGGCAAGGTCTGCCTGTACGCTATCTATTTCAGTTTTAGGTATAGAATCTTGCTCCTCTTGTGAAAAGGTGAAATTAATAAATAGCAAAAGTGTACTAAATAATAAAAGATAGTTACGCACCTGTTATCAATTTTTTGATACGGTCAAATTCCTCTTGAGACTTAAATGGTATGGTTATTTTTCCTTTGGCATTATCGGTAGATTTAATATCTACCTTTACAGATAAGGCATCCGTTAATTCTTTTATCCCTTTTCTAACAAATACAGCTGGGTCGTTCTTCGCCTGCTTTTTGACCTCTGTAGGGGCTTCTGCCTTAGAATGATATGCTTTTACGGCGCTTTCGGTATCTCTAACAGAAAGGTTGTCAAATATAATTTTCTCGTAAATTGAAATTTGATCTTCTTTTTTCTCAATATTGACCAAAGCCCTACCATGCCCCATACTTAGAAAACCATCGCGCATACCTGTTTGAATAATAGGGTCTAGCTTTAAAAGGCGTAAATAATTGGCAATAGTAGATCTTTTTTTACCAACACGTTCGCTCAACTTTTCTTGTGTAAGATTTATTTCATCTATTAAACGCTGGTATGAAAGTGCTATTTCTATAGGGTCTAAGTCTTGCCTTTGTATATTCTCAACCAAAGCCATTTCCAAAGACTCTTGGTCATTGGCAATACGTATGTACGCAGGTATAGTTTCTAAACCTAATAGTTTAGAAGCACGAAACCTTCTTTCACCTGATACTAGCTGAAATTCATTAAAACCTAGTTTTCTAACGGTAATTGGTTGTATAACCCCCAATTCTCTTATAGAAGTAGCAAGTTCCTTTATGTGTTCGTCATTGAAATTTGAACGTGGTTGAAACGGATTTACCTCTATATGGTCTAAATCCAATTCAATTATATTTCCAACAACTTTATCTGCATTTTTGTCAGATGCTGTGTTTATGTCATTCTCCGGATCTTTTAAAAGAGCCGAAAGTCCTCTACCTAAAGCTTGTTTTTTAGTCGCTTTTGCCATACTTAAACCGTCTGCTTATTTTTTTTGACTATTTCATTAGCCATGTTCAAATAATTTGTTGCCCCTTTACTGGCAGCATCGTATTTGATAATACTTTCACCATAACTAGGAGCTTCACTTAACCTAACATTTCGTTGAATTACGGTGTCAAATACCATATCTCCAAAATGCTTTCTTACTTCATCTACCACTTGGTTAGATAATCGCAACCTTGAGTCGTACATCGTCAACAGCATACCTTCAATGTCCAATTCAGAATTATGTAGTTTTTGTACGCTCTTAATTGTATTCAGCAATTTGCCTAAACCTTCAAGTGCAAAGTATTCGCACTGTATAGGTATTATAACTGAATCTGCAGCAGTCAATGCATTTAAGGTCAACAATCCTAAAGAAGGAGCACAATCAATTAAAATATAATCATAATCGTTCTTAAGGTCCGTAATGGCCTTTTTCATCATGTATTCGCGCTCATCCTTATCTACCAGTTCAATTTCAATGGCAACAAGGTCAATATGTGCCGGAATAAGGTCTACATTGGGTGATGTGGTCGGTATGATCGTCTCACGAGCACTTTTGGTGTGTTCCAAAAGTTGGTAAGAACCCAATTCAACCCCATCGACATCTATACCAAGCCCAGAAGTAGCGTTCGCCTGGGGGTCAGCGTCTATCAATAATACCTTTTTTTCCAATACACCTAGCGAGGCAGCTAAATTTACTGAGGTAGTAGTTTTGCCTACACCTCCTTTTTGATTGGCTATAGCAATAATCTTGCCCATGTTCAAAGTAAGTTAGGTGGTAAAAATACAATTATTTATGAGGCTAATGAAAGCTTTTTGTTAACACTAAGTGAATAAGCACTCACTTTTCATTAATAATGCGTTAAACTTTTAGTTTTGAAAAGGTTAAGACTTGGTGTAACATAAAGTATTTAGAAAGTGAAAAACTTATTAAAATGATATGAAAATTATTTTTTATCCTTAAGTTTTAGACTATCCTCATATTCAATAAGATAAATTTCTTCGTTCTTTTTCTTAAGATAATACTCTTCTCTGGCAAATCGTTCCAACTCATCTTCGTCAGATAATTTTTCTATAATCTTTTTATCCTTGGCAATTTCTTCTTTTAAGAATTCTTGTGTTTTCTCAAGCTTCTTAATTTCTTTTCTTAACTCTAGGTGTATTAACAATGAATTGGTGTCAAAAAAAAGCATCCAAACAACAAAAACGGTCAAGACCAACACATACATGTTGGTCATGATTTTAAACCATTTTTTTTGTTTTAAATCTTTGAATGCCATTATGACTGCATTATTTTTTCGTTGATGATACTCTTTACAATTTCAACGGCTACTGTATTGTATTTATTATTAGGTATAATAATATCAGCGTATTCTTTGGTAGGCTCAATAAATTGTTCGTGCATTGGCTTAATGACCGATTGATATTTTTCAAGGGTTTCATCTAAATTCCAACCACGTTCGTTTACATCTCGTTTTAGTCTTCTAATTAATCGTTCATCTGTATCTGCATGAACAAATATTTTGATATCGAACATTTTACGAATAGCAGAATTGGTCATGATTAAGATACCCTCTACTATGATAACTTTTGTAGGGTGGGTAAGTACAGTTTTTGCGGTTCTGTTACATTCAAGAAAAGAGTAGACCGGTTGCTCTATTGATTCTCCGTTCTTTAAGGCGATTAGGTGTTGTTCCAATAGGGCAAAGTCAATGGAGCTTGGGTGGTCAAAATTGGTCTTTCGTCTATCTTCTAATGATAAATGAGACAGATCGTTGTAATAAGAATCTTGTGAGATTACACCAACTTCTTCATTGGGCAATTCATTGATGATTTGATTTACTACCGTGGTTTTTCCACAACCGGTTCCACCAGCAATACCTATAACGAGCATACATTGAAATTTAATGCAAAAGTACATATTTGAATTTCAAAATTACCTAAACTTAAAAATCAACTTTTAATTAACATTGCTTGCATGGTTAAGCCGTATTTTTGCACAATGCAGAATGAACAAGTAAAGCCAAATTTTGAATTTGTAGCCTTAATGGCTTCTTTAATGTCAATTGTTGCCTTAACAATTGATGCCATTTTACCGGCTATGGCAGACATAGGTATAGCTATCAATAGTTTAGATCCAACCCGGAATCAACTATTGGTAACCATGATATTTTTGGGATTGGGGGTAGGTCAACTTTTTTTCGGACCACTTTCAGATAGTTTAGGTAGAAAGCCCATTGTTTATTTAGGTTTTACGGTGTTTCTTATTGCTAGTGTTATTTGCTTGTTGGCTCCAAATCTTGAAATTATGTTGCTGGGGCGTATTTTGCAAGGTATTGGGTTATCTGCTCCAAGAACAATCAGTATATCCATAATTCGTGATACTTATAGAGGAGATTACATGGCAAAAATTATGTCATTTGTTACGGCATTTTTTATTTTGGTACCCGTAGTTGCTCCGGCTATAGGTAAAGGGGTAATGGAGTATACTGGATGGGAAGGAATTTTTTATATGCAATTGTTTTTTGCTCTTGTTGTAGGTATCTGGTTTTATAAAAGACAGGAAGAAACGTTGAAACCCCAACATAAAGTGCCATTTTCTTTTCATGTTTTTGTTAGAGGTACCAAAGAGATTTTTAAATATAAAGAAACTGTTTCGTGTACCATGATTTCGGGTTTGATCACAGGATCCTTCTTAGTGTACTTAAGCTCTGCGCAACACGTGTTTGAAGAACTTTATGGTTTAACAGATACATTTCCATATGTATTTGCAGGTTTGGCATTGTCCGTTGGTTTTTCAACATTAATGAACGGTACATTGGTATTGCGTTTTGGGATGCGTAATCTCTCTTTTGCCGCACTGGTTGCCTTTACGGTAATTGCTTTGTCTTACAGTTTACTGTTCTTGAATTCTCAAAACCCGAGTATAACGATACTATTGATATTTCTTTCGTTACAATTTTTATGTTTAGGTTTTATCTGGGGTAATATGCGATCTATTGCTATGGAGCCAATTGGGCACATTGCAGGAATAGGTGCTGCCATAACAGGATTCATTTCTACAATTCTGTCCATTCCTATTTCTATATTTGTGGGAAGTTTTATTGAGGATTCTGTTTGGGCACTGTTTGCTGGTTTAGGGGTATGCGGCTTAATTTCGGTAGTGTTGTTTATGTCTTTTAAAACCAGGCCCTTGTTCGCGAATAATCATGCCTTCTCTAAGTAATCTTTGTAAAAGCGTCTAATTGTTGCTTAAGGTTTTAAATTTTTAGAGTTTTTGTTATCTATACGCTTTTTAAGGCTATTCGTACGTTAATTGGTTGATTTTCAGAACTGTGAATTTATATTGTGAATGTTATGTTATAATAAATAATAATGTTTACAGCTATGAAAAATCCTTTTCTCTATGTGCTAATACTATGGCTTGTTTTTGTAGCATGTAAGAATAGGGGAAATACGCACGATATTTCAAACAGACCTTTTATAGCTTGTGCGCCTATTACAACAGATTTATCGTGGTATCAATCTGATAATATAGCTCCATTGATCGATGGTTTGGATGTAATGGAGTTTCCCGTAACTACTAATGATAGGCTGGCTCAAAAATATATTAATCAGGGCATGGTATTGGCTTATGGATTCAACCATGCAGAAGCGGCAAGGTCTTTTTATTATGCAACTAAATTGGATCCTGATTGCGCAATGGCATACTGGGGTTTTGCCTATGTTTTGGGTCCAAATTATAATGCGGGCATGGAGCCGGATAATTACCAAAGAGCGTATGATGCTGTTCAAAAGGCAAAAGAATTAGCGAGTAAGAATGCATCTCAAAAAGAAAAGGATTTAATTAATGCCTTATCCAAAAGATATGTTCAATTCCCGGTCGAGGATAGAAGTGAACTTGATCTAGAATATTCAAATGCGTTACGGGAAGTTTATAATAAGTATTCATATGATGCAGATGTAGCTGCCTTATATGCCGAATCTATCATGGATATGTTTCCTTTTGATTTGTGGGATGAATATGGAAATCCAAGAGAAAGAACAAATGAAATTGTTCAAGTTGTAAATAAAGCTTTGGAAATAGATCCAAAACATCTGGGTGCCCATCATTTTAAAATTCATATGCTTGAAGCATCCTTGCACCCAGATGGAGCTTTGGAAAGTGCCAAAATTTTTGACGAAGGTCTGGTGCCTGGCGCTGGACACCTTATTCACATGCCTTCTCATGTTTATATAAGAACGGGTGATTATCATAAAGGTACTTTGGCAAATTTGCGGGCTGTGGTAGTAGATAGCAATTATGTGGCTGCTTGCAATGCCCAAGGTGCATACCCAATAGCCTATTTTCCCCATAACTATCATTTTTTGGCTGCTACCGCTGCGTTGGAAGGAAATAGTAGTTTGGCGTTAAATGCTTCGTACAATGTAGCAAAACATTCAAGTACTACCTTAATGAAAGAGCCGGGCTGGGGAACACTGCAACATTTTTACACGATACCGTTTTATATTAGTGTAAAGTTTGGTAAATGGGAAGAAATATTGGAATTGGAGAATGAGGTACCTTCTTTAAAATACCCTGCCGCAATTCTTAATTATGCACGTGGTATGGCTTTTTTAAGTTTAGGTGAAATGGAAAAAGCAAAAAAAGAATTATACTCTTTGGAAACTTTTGCGAAAGATGAAAGTTTAAAAGAAATAACCATTTGGGATATTAATACCGTTTCGGTATTGGTTCAAATTGCCAGAAATGTTTTAAAAGCTGAGATTTTGGCAAAGGAATTTAAATATTCTGAAAGTATATCATTGTTACGCGAAGCGATTGAAATAGAAGATGGATTAAATTATAATGAACCGCCAGATTGGTTTTTTTCAGTAAGACATCACCTTGGAGCAATTCAAATAGAAGCTGGGTTGTACAATGATGCAGTAAGTACGTACAAAGAAGATTTGCTGAGGCTACCTAAAAACGGATGGGCGCTACACGGTTTAAAACTGGCTTACGAAAACTTAAACAATCAGGATAAGGTGAAAGAGGTTGAACTGCTAAGAAAGCAAAGTTGGGAAAATGCCGATATTGTTTTGACCACCTCTCGTGTCAAATAAAATTCGCCAAACCCATTTTTTCAATGAGCTTGACGAACTTGGTTTAAATAAAGTATGTGTTGTAATTGTAAACTATAGTGCATTGTCCATAATTTCTTGAACAACTTCTGGGTTTAAAAGTGTACTGGTATCTCCTAAATTACTAGTGTCGTTGCTGGCGATTTTGCGTAATATTCTTCGCATAATTTTACCACTTCGAGTTTTTGGCAGACCAGATACAAATTGAATTTTATCCAATTTGGCAATAGGACCTACATGTTCTGTAATTTGCTGGTTGATCTCTTTTCTTAAATTTTCACGATCTCTACTTTCACCAGTTTCCTTAAGAATAACATAGCCATAAAGTGCATTTCCTTTTATATCATGTGGGAAACCTACAATAGCGGATTCCGCAACAGCAGGATGTTCGTTAATAGAATCCTCAATAGGAGCGGTACCCAAATTGTGACCAGAGACAATGATTACATCATCTACACGACCTGTAATTCTGTAATACCCAACGGCATCTCTCAACGCACCATCACCTGTAAAATACATGTTTTCAAAGGCAGAAAAATAGGTATCCCTGTACCGGTCATGATTGCCCCATACCGTTCTTGCAATAGACGGCCATGGGAATTTAATGCACAGCCTACCATCGACTTGATTGCCTTTTATTTCTTTACCATTCTCATCCATTAGTGCCGGTTGAATGCCAATAAATGGTAAAGTCGCGTATGTAGGCGTAGTTGGTGTTACGTAAGGTATTGGTGTAATCATTATTCCGCCTGTCTCCGTTTGCCACCAAGTATCCACTATAGGGCTGTTTTTTTTGCCAACATTGTTGTTGTACCAATGCCATGCTTCCTCATTTATGGGTTCACCTACTGAGCCTAACACTTTAAGGCTGGATAAGTCATGTTTTTCAACGAAATCTAAATTTTCTTTTGCCAAAGCTCTAATGGCCGTTGGCGCGGTATAAAACTGATTAACTTTATGTTTTTCTACAACCTCCCAAAAACGTCCGTAATCTGGGTAGGAAGGAACTCCCTCAAACATTAATGTGGTTGCTCCATTGGCAAGTGGACCGTACACTATATACGAGTGCCCGGTTATCCAACCTATATCAGCAGTACACCAGTAGACATCATTTTCTCTATATTGAAATACGTTTTTAAATGTATAGGCGGTATATACCATATAACCTGCAGTGGTATGTACCATTCCTTTGGGGGTACCGGTTGATCCGGAGGTGTACAGTATAAATAATGGATCTTCGGCATCCATGATTTCTGCAACACAATCTGCATAAGCTTCGTCCAATAAGGGTTGTAACCATTTGTCCCTGCCATCTAGCATGTCTATTTTGGTTCCTGTGCGTTTGGTCACTAAAACATTGGCTACACCAGGGCACCCTTCCAATGCTTTGTCGACAATTCCTTTTAGGTCGATAGATTTACTACCTCGAAAAGAACCATCCGCAGTTATGACAACCTTACAATCAGAATCATTGATCCGTGTTGCTAGGGCATTTGAAGAAAATCCTGCAAATACAACGGAATGTATGGCGCCAATACGTGCACATGCCAATAATGCGACAGATAGCTCAGGAATCATTGGAAGATAAATACAGACACGATCTCCTTTTTTTACGCCATGGTCCAATAAAACATTTGCCATGCGGCAAACTCTCTCGTGCAATTGCCTGTAGGTGATATGAAGAGCTTCTTCTTTAGGATTGTTAGGTTCAAATATGATGGCGGTTTTGTCACCTCTTGTGGGTAAATGCCTGTCTAAACAATTTTCAGTGATGTTGAGTTTTGCACCTTCAAACCATTTTATTTCGGGCTTTTTAAAATCCCAGCTCAAAACATTGTCCCAGCGCTTGCGCCAGACAAAATGCTCCTCTGCAATCTCTTCCCAAAATGCTTCGGGATTTCTGATCGATTTTCTATAGACTTGATAGTATTCCTCAAGATGTTTAATGTGGTAATTACTCATGGTATGCGTTAATTAATATGCAAAGGTTGTTGAGGCCTTTGGTCGTTGTTGTTTCTAATTGATTTATGTTGTTTAATGTCCCGTAGCTTCACCTGCACCACTGGGTATTCTAATATTTTCTACAATTTCTTGAACATCTTCTGGAGGTTCAGGAGTAAATTGCAGTATAATAATGGCTACTATAAAATTAGCGATCATTGCAATGCTACCAAAACCTTCTGGTGAAATTCCAAACCACCAATCGTCTGATGTTCCGCCCCCAAACCAACCGAATTTAAATTTGGTCATATAGAAGAGCATAAGTAAGATGCCGACGACCATGCCGCCAATGGCGCCTTCTTTGTTCATTTTTTTGTAAAATATACCAAGTACGATTGCCGGAAAAAAAGATGCGGCAGCAAGACCAAATGCCAGGGCGACAACTGCAGCTACAAAACCTGGCGGATTTATACCAAAGTACCCTGCAATTATTACGGCAATGGTGGCCGATCCCCTTGCGACCCATAATTCTGCCTTATCCGAGATGTTAGGTTTAAAGACTTTTTTGACCAAATCATGTGATACCGAGGCAGATATAACAAGCAATAGCCCTGCTGCCGTTGATAGGGCAGCCGCCAGACCGCCAGCGGCAACCAAAGCAATTACCCAAGCCGGTAGATCCGCAATTTCGGGGTTTGCCAATACCATAATATCATTGTCAATAGTCAATTCATTCTTTGACTTTTCAGCTACATATTGAATTTTGCCATCTTCATTTTTATCATCAAAAGATAATAGTCCGGTTTCTTCCCAATTTTTGAACCAAACAGGCATGTTTGAATATTCTTCATTACTGACCGTGTTGATGAGATTGGTTTTTGCAAATACGGAAACAGCCGGGGCCGTGGTGTATAAAATAGCGATTAGTAATAAGGCGAGTCCAGCAGATTTACGAGCATCTTTTACTTTTTTCACCGTAAAGAAGCGAACAATGACATGAGGTAAGCCTGCAGTGCCTACCATGAGAGCCAAGGTTATGGCAAAAATATCGGTGACAGATTTAGATCCATCGGTATATTCGTTGAAACCTAGTTCTGTAGATAATCCGTCTAGTTTATCCAATAAAAAAGTTCCAGACCCATCATTTAAGGTGGAGCCCATTCCTAATTGAGGTATAGGATTTCCTGTCATTTGTATGGATATGAAAATTGCAGGAACCATAAAGGCGAAAATCAGCACACAGTATTGTGCTACTTGGGTATAGGTAATGCCTTTCATTCCACCTAACACGGCATAGAATAATACGATGATCATTCCTATAATCACCCCCGTATTGATATCTACTTGAAGAAATCTTGAGAATACTACACCTACACCGCGCATTTGTCCTGCCACATAAGTAAAAGATACGATCAGTGCACAGATCACAGCTACAATTCTAGCCGTTTTTGAGTAGTAGCGGTCACCAATAAAATCCGGAACGGTGAATTTCCCGAACTTTCTAAGATAGGGAGCAAGTAATAGGGCCAAAAGCACATATCCGCCTGTCCATCCCATTAAATATACAGAACCATCATAGCCAGCAAAAGAGATGATGCCTGCCATAGAGATAAATGAAGCTGCCGACATCCAATCTGCTGCGGTGGCCATACCATTGGCTAATGGAGAAACACCGCCACCCGCAACATAAAAATCTTTTGTAGAACCTGCGCGAGACCATATAGCTATACCTATGTATAGTGCAAAGGTGAGTCCTACTAAAATATATGTCCAGGTCTGTACACTCATTTTGTTAGTTTTAGTTGGTGTGATTAATCGTTGTATCCATATTTTTTATCCAATTTGTTCATGAGTCTTACATAAACAAAAATTAGGATGACAAAGATGTAAATAGACCCTTGTTGCGCAAACCAGAAGCCTAATTTGAATCCGCCGATCTTAATAGTGTCCAATGCTTCCTTAAATAAAATGCCAGCTCCAAATGATACAGCAAACCAAATGGTCAGCAAGATGAATAAATAACGTACATTTTCTTTCCAGTAAGCGGTAGCTTTCTTTTGTTTTTCAGACATTTTATATGCTATTTTAATGAGTGAATACGCTTAGCATGTACTAAAGCCGTATTCGTTTAAAACTTGTACCATGACAGAGCAAAGGCTCTATTATTTTAAATCACGATTATCAAGTAAATTAGGCATAAAAGTTTAATTAGGTATGAACAATACTCCACTTGATGAATCTTTTTTTGCTCCAGTTACAGATGAAAGTACATTTGTTAGTTGCTCAACTCTTAAAACGCCCATTAAAGCAAATACCAAAGCTTCTTTAAACTCTATAATTATTTTTTCGGGCACCACTACATTTGTGGTTTCGCCCAATTTAGCTTGTAATGTTTCGGTTAGAAAGGAGTTTAAAGCTCCGCCACCGGTTACCAATAATTCTTGGTTGTTGTGTTTAAAATTCAATTGAATCTGTTGTGCCACTTTATCGCAGATATGATGAATGCTGGTGTGTAACAAGTTCTCTAAGGTATCTTTGGTATCTTCAACAATGGGCACTACCTCGGCTAAAAACCACTCATACCCAATAGATTTTGGGTGTGGTAATAAATAGTACTCTAGACCATTTAACCTTTCTAACATGGTTTTGTTTATTTTGCCCTTGCGGGCTAGTTTACCGTCTTCGTCATATTCTAGATCCACCTTTCTGGTAATATAGTTGAGAATCATATTTGCTAAACCAATATCATAAGCTATTCGCTTTCCTTTTACATCAAAAGATATATTACTGATGCCACCTAAATTTAAACAGAAATCATATTGGTTAAAGAAAATACTATCTCCAATAGGTACTAAAGGGGCTCCTTGACCACCCAATGCCAAATCATTTGTTCTAAAATCACAGATGACTTTTATGCTGCAAGCATTTGCCAAATGCTGTCCTGAGCCAACTTGAAACGTAAGCCCCATCTCTGGTCTATGGTGAGTGGTATGACCATGACTGGCAATATAATCTACTGCCAACGAATAGTCGTTAACAAAGGTCAAAACCTGTTCTCCTAGCCAAGTACCATAGGTGTTATGTAATTCTATAAGTTTTTCTGCAGATAAATCAATGGCATTTTTTAAGGTGTTCAACATTTCAGTTGAATACTTAATGCTCTTGGTTTCTTTGATTTCAAATTGCCAAGTTCCTTTTTTCTCCCAAATGTGACAGTAAGCTAAATCAAGGCCATCTAATGATGTGCCTGACATGAGACCGATAATTTTATATGTTTTCATTTTTGATGGGTTGCCGTTTTTTTACTTGATAATAATAAATGATCAGTGCTGCCAGTGTTAGTTCTGTTATTAATGAAAAAATAGAGCCTTCAAAACCGAATTGCCCTCCGTTCATCATATTATTTTCTGGAACAGTGAACTCTATGATACTATAGATATCTTGCCCGCTTACATTAAAGCCGAACAAGGATTGAAATAGATTCCAACTAAAATGGAAGGCTATAGGGTACCATAAATTTTTTGTGTAGATGTATGAGACCCCCAGTGCAATTCCTGCTAAAAAAAGGCCTGTTAAACTGAAAAGACTAATATTTGGATTTGCTCCATGAGCTATGGCGAACACTATAGAAGAAATTATAAGTGCGATATACTTGTTAAAGGATAGCATAAGGTTCTTTAGAATATACCCTCTAAAAAGAACTTCTTCTAAAATGGCTACAAGTATGAACAGTAATGTGGTATAGATTAACTCTAATACATCAAAGTTATATTCAGTATAGATAATTTCCTCGGCAGCCCATAAACTAACATAGGCCAACCCCATTATGACCAACCCAAGTAGAGTACCTATTATAATATCGTTTTTTCTGTTTTTAATCTGAAGCCCAACGTCCATAAAATTTTGCTTGTCCATATATTTCATGAAAATCCAGACTAAAAGTAGCGTTCCTAAAAACGAGAAAAATGTCATGATTAGTTGCTGAAGAGAGGATTTTTGAAAATCGTTATCACCAAATGGAATACCGGCAACGAAAGCACCGGCAACATGAAATAGACCAACTATTATAAAATATGGAAATATCAATGCAATTACTCTAGCCCACCCACTATGATTCATAAGACTTTAATTTAGTTTTACAGGTAATTTTCCTTTTGCCTCTAATGTACCCATAAAATGTGCTGTGGCAACGTCTTGAAACTCTTTGAAATTCTGATAAGCAATTACGGTAGCCATTGTTTTATCCGTTTTAAAAGATTGTAGAGCATATGGGTTTCCAAAATGATATAGGACCACTTTTTTGGTAGTGATTAAATCATTTAAAAAATCTATTTCCTCTTGAAGAAAACCAAAATTATTGGTTGGTTTTATTTGAGGAGGAGTTAGCAGCAAAAGAATCTCGGTTTCATTTTCAACTTCTTTTCGCATTGCCATAACATTTTTAACAATATCTTGGTTCGTTTGATCTGTGGTAAATCTTTTAAGTGTCAATGTGCAGAAATTGGTTGTTCTAAAATGTTCAATACCTTGCGCAGTGCCATTATGTAAGGTGATTGATCGCTCCGCTATTTGTTTGTTCAGAGCACTTGGGTCTGTTAATTCTAGAGTGGAATCAACTTCTGATATTGCCTTTGCTTTCAGTTTCCAAATACGTTCTATACTCTTGTTAATTTGTGCTTCCGATGCATTTTTTAAAATACATTGAATGCCTTC
Source organism: Maribacter sp. 6B07 (assembly GCF_002700155.1). Classification (NCBI taxonomy): domain Bacteria; kingdom Pseudomonadati; phylum Bacteroidota; class Flavobacteriia; order Flavobacteriales; family Flavobacteriaceae; genus Maribacter; species Maribacter sp. 6B07. The sequence goes on from NZ_PDUT01000002.1 coordinate 86,680, forward strand.
TTCTATATGCTCGGCAAAGCATAAAACGTCATTACCTGCATTAAAGGCCATCCATTCCAATTCTCCTTTGGTTGGGTAGTTTTTAGATACTGCATGCATGTTCAAGGCATCTGAAATGACTACTCCGTCAAAGCCCATTTCATGCCTTAATACACCGGTTATTATATCTTTATTAATGCTAGATGGTAATTCTGGGCTAGTGGTTAGTGCAGGCACGGATAAATGACCTACCATCACCGAATCTACATCTTCATCTATTAATTTTTGAAAAGGGTAGAGCTCTGTCTCCAATAACTCGGCTTTTGTTTTCTCTATAACAGGAAGCCCCAAATGTGAATCTGTAGCCGTGTCTCCATGTCCGGGAAAATGCTTAATGCTTGTGAGTATACCTTCGGACTGGGTTCCTTTTACAAATGCTTTTGACAATGTGATTAATTGTTCTTTGTCATCACCAAAGGATCTATACCCAATTACAGGGTTGTTAGGGTTTACGTTGACATCTACTACAGGAGAAAGATTCCAATGTATTCCTGCGGCTTTACAATCTTTGGCAATGTTCTGGCCTACTTTAAATACTAAGTCTTTATTGTCCTTATTGGCTCCTAAGGTAATGGCGTACGGATATTGGGGGGTGTTTTCTATGCGCATGGCCAAACCCCATTCCGCATCAATGGAAATCAATAGGGGGTAAGTAGCCGCTTTTTGATATCTTTTGATGAGGTTTTTTAAAGTTTCAAAACTATTTTCATTGACAACAATTTTCTTTTTGCCTTCAAAGTTAGTTGCCGCACTTGCCCGAGAATGAAAAAAACAAAGCCCGCCAACATGGTGTTCAGAAATTAATTTTTCTAGCTGCTGTATTTCTTCTTCGGTATCATTTATAAAAGCTGCGGGCATAAATAATTGACCAACTTTTTCTGAAAGTGAAAGTTGCTTTAAAGCTTTATTTGTAGGTAGTAATCTATTCATTGGTAACCGTTGTTTTTTTGCCGAAATCTGCTGGGTAGGTAATAAATTTTAAAAGTAAGAGTGCTGGTAGGGCCGCAATGACTACCCATACAAAAAAGCCGTCATACCCCAGCCATTGCTGCATGTAACCGCTGATCATACCGGGTAGCATCATCCCTAAGGCCATAAAACCGGTGGCAATGGCGTAGTGAGATGTTTTAGATTTGCCCTCGGCAATGTAAATGAGGTACATTAAAAAGGCAGCAAAACCGAAACCATATCCAAATTTTTCAAAAACCACTGTTGCCGTAACGGCATAGATACTTGTAGTATTGGTCATGGCCAAAACGGCATAAAGAATATTAGGCAGGTTCAATGAAAGTACCATGGGTAACATCCATTTTTTTAAACCATCGCGTGAAATTAAGATACCCCCCAATATACCGCCAACTGAAAGAAAAATAACTCCTACGGTACCGAAAATAGTTCCTAATTGTTCCGTAGAATATCCTAATCCGCCTTTATCAGGTGAGTCCAATAAAAAAGGGGACGCCATTTTTACCAATTGTGATTCACCTAAACGGTACGTAAGAATAAAAGCTAACGCAATACCTATGCCCGGTTTTTTAAAGAATGATGCAAATACCTCTAAAAAGCCTGCTGGTTTTTCTTTATCCTCCGTATTTTCAGATTCATATTTTGGTGTAACAAAAAAGTTGGCAACAGTCATGATCAACATTAAAAAAGCGGCAGCTGACATGGTTATGCTCCAAGCTTTGGTGTTGTCGCCATATTTGTTTTCTAAGAAACCGGCAAGTACAACTATTAAACCTTCCCCCGTTACCATGGCAAGTCTGTAGAAAGTACTTCTCATACCAACAAAGAACGATTGTTTTTTTTCTGTTAAGCCAAGCATGTAATATCCATCTGAAGCAATGTCATTGGTGGCAGAGGCAAATGCAGCCATCCAGAAACAGGCCAAAGATGAAACAAAGAACATATTAGTGGGCAATGTTAAGCCCACACCTAACAATGCAATAGCTATTAATAGTTGCATGCTTAAAAACCACTTTCGTTTGGTGCTTTTTAAATCAACGAACGGACTCCATAATGGTTTAAGTACCCATGGTAAATAGAGAATACTGGTGTATAGGCCTATGTCTTCATTGCTGACCCCTAATTTTTTGTACATGATTACGGAAACCGTAACTACCAATACATAGGGTAAACCTTGTGTGAAATAAAGCACAGGTACCCATGCCCAAGCTCCTTTGTCTTTTTGTACCATACTACTTATTCACTTGTTTTAAATTAATAATTATTGGAGTGGTCTCTTTACCGTAAACATCTATGAAACTAATGGCGTTGTACTTTTTCTTCAACTGGTCAAGTGGTATGTTTAGGCTTGTGTTATTGTTCTCAACATAAATTTTCGATCTTAATTTCTTTATGTCATAGGTGTCTTTTACCCTTATGCCAGATGAGTAGACTAAAGCAAATCTTATATTGTTCAAGTCATTGAACTCTAGTATTAATTCGGTATCGTTTTTACTTGCACTTACCAATTTTGGTGTTTTTACCGTGTGGTTTTTGGCCAAGCCAGAAATAGGATTCAATGCTGGTCTCTTATAGTTTTTTTTGTGAATATATTCTACCACATCATCTTTGTCAGTCATTAATGATTTGGCACTGAACATGATATTGCCTTGTATTTGTGGTGTGTTACGCGCCAACTCTAATTGCATGGGCAATTCTTTTTTTTCTTCCCAAGCTTTATCGCTGTTATTTCTAATTTTATAAGGTCCGTTACCAACATATAGATTAGTGTTATAGTTGTTCTTTGCCCACCAATCAACAATTTTTCTGTGCGATGCTACAGGTAGATCCATACTCCAGTATACTTGGGGTGCTAAATAATCTATCCAACCTTTTTCCATCCAAAGTAATGGGTCGGCATACAAATCTTCATAAGTAGTTTGTCCTGCTTTGGTGTCAGAACCTTTTGGATCTGTACTATTATTTTTCCAAACCCCAAACGGACTTATACCAAACTGAACCCAAGGTTTAATTGATTTTATGGTTTCGTGAGACTGTCTTACTAAAGAGTCAATATTACTACGTCTCCAATCATCTAATTTTTGATGCTCTTGTGCGTACATTTTAAAGGCGACTGAGTCATCAAAAACTTCATTTAAAACCTTGTAAGGATAAAAATAATCATCAAAATGGATGGCATCTACATCATAATTAGTCACCAACTCCGCTATAATATTTGAAAAATGGTTGCGAACTTCTGGCAAACCTGGGTTGTAATAATTTTTCTTGCCGTAATGTACGATCCATTCCGGATGGGTACAGTAGTCATGGGTTTCTGATAATACTTCAAAATTTTCATCGAAAGTTGCCCTGTACGGATTTAACCATGCATGGAACTCCATGCCTCTTTCATGGGTTTCGTTGATCATCCATTCTAGGACGTCTGTATTCCATTTAGGGGCTGTGCCTTCTTCGCCTGTTAAAAATCGTGAATATGGTGCGTAATCAGATTGGTAAAAGGCATCGCCGGCTGCACGTACTTGAACTATAACGGCGTTATAATTCTCTCTTTCATAAAAATCTAAAATCTTTAAAAAATCGGTTTTTTGTTTTTCTGCGGAATCATTGCCATTCTTTGGCCAATCTATATTGACCACAGTAGCGACCCAAACCCCTCTAAATTCTCTTTTAGGGTATTTTTCATATGACTTAAAAATGCCACATGAATTAAGAATAAATAGTAAAGCAAATAGTGTTAGCTGTTTTATCATAAAGTTGAAGCCGATTAGATGACTTTTAACAAAAAAGGCCCATTTTAATTTTAAAAATAGGCCTTTTAATTCAATTCAGTTGTTAGTTGAATTTATGTCTTACAAAGGCTTCCATTGCTGCATATGATGATAAGCCCATTGCTTTGTATTTATTAGCGGTATCCCGATTTCTTTCTTCGGCGCGCATCCAGAATTCTCTTGAATCATCTCCTTGAAACATTACACCATCTTTTTGGGATTGGTGACAGAAAATAGCATTACGCTTTTTCAAAACCTGACCCGGACTCATTGGTACTGCCATTTCAATTTCATTGATGTCCCATTCATGCCAAGCACCTCTATAAAGCCATAACCAACAATCTTTCATAAAGTCTTCGGTCTTTAGTTTTTCGCAGGCTGCAAACACTGCATCTAAACAAACTTTGTGCGTGCCGTGTGGATCGGCAAGATCACCAGCTGCATATATTTGATGGGGTTTTATATCGCTTATAATATTGGCGACAATGGTAATGTCTTCATCAGAGAGATTTTTCTTTTTTATGGTGCCCGTTTCATAGAAAGGCAGATCTAAAAAATGCACATTTTCATCTTGTAACCCCATGTATCTTGTTGCTGCATAAGATTCTCCTCTTCTTATCTTGCCCTTTAAATTTCGAACTTCTGGCGAGTCTATACGGGTTTCATTCTTTTCCGAAAGAGATTTGATGATTTTATTAGCTTCGTCTGACGGACTGATATGTAAAGCTATTTCTGCATATTTCCTGGCGTCTGTATCAGAAACCGCTATGTTACCAGAGGTTTGATATACAATATGCACCTCATGGCCTTGTTCTACAAGCCTGTCAAACGTACCACCCATTGATATGACATCATCATCTGGGTGCGGACTAAATATTATCACTCTCTTTTTTGCAGGAGTGGCACGTTCTGGGCGGTGAGTGTCATCTGCGTTAGGTTTTCCTCCAGGCCAACCTGTTATGGTATGTTGCAGTTTGTTGAACATTTCAATGTTCAGGTTATAAGCATCATTTAGAGCCAATAAGTCTGCCATACCGTTATCGTTGTAATCTTTATCGGTTAAACTTAAAATCGTTTTTCCGGTAGTCTCACAAAGCCAAACGATAGCTTTAGCTTTCAATTCTTCTGTCCATTCACAGGCATCTACCAGCCAAGGAGTTTTGTTTTTTGTCAATTCGCTTCCGGCACCCGTATCAAGAACAAAGGTGCAATTGTCATGCTCTTGCAAATATGTTGCCGGTACGTGTGAAGATATTTCCCCTTCAATTGTTTTCTTAATAATGTTCGCCTTGTTTTGACCCCAACCTAATAAAACAATACGTTTAGCTTTTCTTACTGTTGAAATACCCATAGTAATGGCTTTTCTAGGTACATTGTCTATGCCTAAAAAAGAAGGTGCGGCATCTACTCGTGTAATATGATCTAATGTAATTACCCGAGTGCCGGAATTAAAGTGAGATCCAGGTTCATTAAAACCAATATGCCCTGTTCTGCCAATACCTAAAAGCTGAAAGTCCAGTCCGCCATGTTCTTTAATTTTACGCTCATAGCTTAAGCAGTAAGCCGTAGTTTCTTCATTGCTTACCGTGCCATCTGGAATGTGAATATTCTTTTCAGGTATATCTACATGATTAAATAGATGTTCGTGCATGAAGTAGAAATAACTTTGAATATTATTTGGCTCCATGGGTAAATATTCATCTAAGTTAAAAGTGATTACATTTTTAAAACTTAGACCTTCTTCCTTATGCATGCGAACCAACTCTTCATAGACCCTGATCGGTGACGATCCTGTGGCTAAACCCAAAACGCAATTTCTTTTTTGCCCTTGTCTCTTTTTTATTAAAGCTGCAATTTCATGAGCAACTTGAATAGAAGCTTCATTTGAATCTTGAAAGATTACATTATGAATTTTTTCAAACCTGGTTTCTTCGAATTGCCCAATGGGTTTATGACTAATGTCAATTTTGGAATCTATTACGGCGTTTTTCATTTGATATTGATGGGTTTTTGGATTTTTAAATCATGCAAATATATGCGTTATTTTTATTAACTGCAGTTTTTTGCAATAAATTTTGCGACTTTTTGCTGTTAATTTATCCTTAACTACACTTTACAATATATTAACGTCATAAAACGGCATCTGATAAAATTCGCTATATTTGCCATGTTTATTAGAAAATTGCCGTTAATATGTTAAAAGAGGAACGCCAACAAACCATTTTAAATGAGGTGGATCTGCACAATAGAATTCTTATCACAGATATTGCCGAGGCGTTAGATGTATCTATTGATACCATTAGGCGAGATGTAAAGGAGCTTGATGCGGAAAATAAGCTCAGAAAAGTACATGGTGGCGCCATTTCTATGGGTTATATGACCAATAGTGCAAGAAATACTAATATTTATAAATTAGAGGATAAAGTTACTATTGCAACCAAGGCAGTTGCCATGTTGCGAGATGGTGCGGTTATTTTTTTGGACGGAGGAACCACGTGTATGGAATTGGCACGAATAATACCTGAAAACTTAAATCTTACCTGTTTTACCATAAGTCTGCCCGTTGCCATGGAACTTTCTCATAAAGCCAATATTAATGTGATTTCTATTGGTGGTCAAATTTCAAAAGAAGCACAGATCGCTATTGGTGCAAATGCCATTCACCATATTTCTGAAATTAGGTTCGATTATAGTTTTATAGGAACGGGATATGTAGATGCTACCTTTGGCTTAACGGAGTTTGATTGGGATATCGTTCAAATAAAAAAAGCGATTATAAAAGCCTCTAAAAAAACTGTATTATTATCTATTTCAGAAAAATTAAATTCTCAGCATCGATATAAAACATGTGATATTAGTTCTATTAATACTATGATTACTGAATTGAACCCCGGTGATCTGTTATTGAAAGCCTTTAAAAATCACGATATAAAAATTATATAATTAAATGGATTATAAAAAAATCACCGAAACTCCTTCTAATCATAATAATTTGGAGTTAATGGATACCCAGACCATTCTTCAAAAAATGAACGAAGAGGATAAGAAAGTGGCAATGGCGGTAGAGAAAACTATTCCGCAGGTTACTAAGCTTGTAGATGCTTTGGCAGAACGTTTTGCAAAAGGAGGTAGGCTATTTTATATTGGGGCAGGAACCAGTGGGCGTTTAGGTATTCTTGACGCTTCTGAAATACCCCCAACTTTTGGTATGCCACATGAACGCGTAGTTGGTTTGATCGCAGGCGGAGATACGGCTATAAGAAAAGCTGTAGAAAATGCTGAAGACGCCATACAGCAGGCATGGGTAGATTTAATGATGCATGATATCAATGATACCGATGTTGTAGTCGGTATAGCGGCATCTGGTAGTACTCCTTATGTAATTGGGGGATTGGAAGATGCAAAGAAAAATGGAATTTTAACGGCTGCAATTACCAACAATCCTGGCGCTCCTATTGCAAAAATTGCGGATATTCCCATTGAAATTAATGTGGGACCTGAATTTCTGACCGGGAGCACTAGAATGAAAAGCGGTACATCTCAAAAATTAGTATTGAATATGATATCTACTGCCTTAATGATTAAAATAGGTAGGGTGAAGGGGAACAAGATGGTAAACATGCAATTGAGCAATGATAAGCTTGTTGATCGTGGTACTCGTTATATTATGGAAGGTCTTGATATTGATTATCCCGAAGCTGCTGCCTTATTGAAAAAGCATGGGTCTGTTAAACTGGCTATAGATGCTGGTAAACAATAAAGACGATGACTACTTCTAGCTAAAGAGAAAGCCTGAATATTTAAATTTATATTCAGGCTTTTTTTATGCTTTAGCTTTTCGGAATCAATTTATAGATTCCTTTTCCTTCAACAGCTACATAAATTAATCCGTCCGGACCTTCATGTACGGCACGAACTCTTCCCATACCGTCCATTAATTTTTCCCTAGCAATTACTTTGTTACCATCCAAAATCAATCGTTCTAAATATTGGAAAGCCAAAGATCCTACCAATATACTCCCTTTCCAGTTTTTGTAGATGTCACTAGTAACATAAGTCATGCCGCTAGGTGCAATAGAGGGTACCCAATAATGAATAGGCTGTTCCATACCTTTCATTTCGGTTTTATCTGTAATAGGTGTTCCGCCGTAATTAATGCCATAAGTAACTAATGGCCAACCATAATTTGCACCTTTTTTAATGATATTGATTTCATCGCCACCTCGCGGTCCGTGTTCATGGTCCCAAATTTCTCCTGTTTCGGGGTGCATGATCAAGCCTTGGGGATTTCGGTGTCCATAGCTATAAATAGCTGTTTTGGCACCTTTGACATCCTGAAAGGGATTGTCTGCGGGTATACGTCCATCATCGTGCAAACGGTATATTTTGCCTCCATCTCTTTTAATGTCTTGCGGGTTGGTATCCCTGTCGCCACGTTCACCTATAGAAAAGTATAGAAAACCGTTTTTGTCAAAGGCAATTCTAGATCCAAAATGTTGTCCTTTGGTAGTGTTAGGTGTTGCTTTGTACAATACTTGCTGTTCAGTCAATGAGTTGTTCTTTAATTTTCCTCTCATTATGGCAGTGTGCCCTCCTTTTTCCTTTCCTTCTACAGACGCATAGGTTAAATAGATCCAACCATTTTCTTTGTACTTTGGGTGCAATGCAATATCTAAAAGTCCGCCCTGGCCTCTATTATAAACTTCAGGAATATTACCGATTATCGATTTTTTGCCCTTGTTAAAATGTATCAATTTCCCTTCTTTTTCAGTGATTAATAAACTATTGTCGGGAAGGAATGTAAAGCCCCATGGAATCTGTAGCTGATCGATGAACAGCTCAGGGGTGAAAAACATCTCTTTTGGGGTATTTACTTTATTTTCAGGGTTTTGTGCGCAAGAAAAATTAAGCGTTACAACGAATAAAAGCGGGATGATAATACTATTTTTCATATTGAGGCGTTAGAAATATATTAAAGAACACGTGATTAAATTAAAGACAAAATATAAGTAAAAAATTACACCAAAGAACTATAAAGATCCCAAATCGAAATTGTTCTTAAAAACGAAACTTAACCTATGCTCCCAAAACAACAGCGGTATACGCTGTATGTACTGTTTCTGATTGTTATTTCAGTAATTGGTACTACGGCTCTGGCCAACTCCAAAGTAAGTACTTTGTATGCAGAGGTGGCCCATGTAATCGAAAAGGCTGTTTCGATTTCTACCACAAATCAACCCATAAAAGAAAATAAAGAAGCGCTTACGCAAAAAGCTAGCTTGGCAGCTCCTGCAATGTTCAATACGGTTATTGTAGGTGCAGATGCTACCGAAACGTGTAACGATAACGGATTTACAATTGCCCGCTTTAATTTATGTGGGGATTATGATGATCGTATAATAAGTTTATCAGGAGGTCCTTATAGTAGTGTCATATGGCAAGAATTGGGAGGTTCTTGTTCACCTGATGTTAATACTGAATGTCCTAATACCACCGCTTCTTGTTATTCAAATGTTGTAACTGGGCAACAAACCTTTACTCTTGATGCGAGCTCTGTACCCTCTACTTCTGGAGCTGAGTATAGGGTTTTAGTAGACGGACAACCTTATTACTTTAAGGTTAAAAAAAGTACTATTACCCAAACTTATGTAAAACAAGACTATATATGTGGGGTTGATGGTAGAATTCAAATAACAAATCTTTCTAGTGCCTATGAATTTGCTATTGATAGTGGTAGCGGATTTGGAGCTTGGCAAGGAGCTATTTTCTCAAATTTGGCACCTGGTACATATAATGTAAAAGCTAGATTGAGAAATACGGCAAATACTTGCGAATACCCATATGAGCCTATAGTTATAGAAGAAAAGGAAATTGAGATTTCGGCAACGTTTACAGATGCCCTTTGTAGTGGTGATACCGGTAGTATTACCGTAACCGCCTCAAACGTTCCTGGTCCATATAAATATACCTTGCTTAATTCTAGTGGCGTTGCCCAAGAGTTTACCGCTTTTGTTTCTACAAATCCCTACACTTTTTCTGCTGTAGGTTTTGGAACTTATACGGTACAGGTAGAAACACAGCAATGTACTGGTGATCCGTTAAATGGAATTGATCCACCTAGGCAAAGTGTTGATGTCAATGGTAATCCATTAACTATTGGTGCGGGTGCTTCTGCTTTAGATGCATCTACGGAGGTAAACAGTAGTTTTGGGTGTTCTGACATCTCAAGTGTAGATATTACCTTAAATACTTCTGGTGGTTCCGCACCCTATACCTTTACGGTTAATGGTGGTCCGGTACAACCTTCTTTTGGAGATGCCGCTACCGATTCTGGTACTACCACATATACGGTAACCTCTGCAGGAACTTATGATTTTGTTATTACTGATAGTAACGGCTGTATTATAAATGCATCATCTGATGTAGAAGATCTGTTACCACCAGATGTTACAGTTGCAGGTATAGATGGTACATGTAGCAACGGTGGTGCAAAATTAGAGTTCACCATTAATAATGGTAGAGGTTATAATATTTCATATAGGGAAAGTGCAGCTGATCCTTGGGTAAGTACGCCACAGATTTCTGTTGCGGCAGGTACCTATAATGATATAGAGGTAAGATACCAACAAGGAGGTTTTGAATGTACTTTAGATTTGCCATCTGTAACCGTAGATACTGTGGACTCATTGACCGGAAGCGCTACTAAAGTGGCAGATGTAACCTGTTCTGGAGCTGGAACGGTAGGTGGTCAAATTGATTTTGTTGGTCCATTTTCAGGAGGCTCGGGTAGTGGTTATGAGTTTAGTATTGATGGTGTAAACTTCTCAACTGTTACTTCGTACACAGATTTGGCGGCAGGAACTTATACACCGATCATTCGTGATGCTGGCGGTTGTAGATTAGAACTTACTGCTATTGATATTTTAGATGTTGATCCACCTACGGATTTAGATTTTGCACAAAGTAATACAAGTTGTGCAGCAGGTACTACAGATGTTCAGTTGACACCTACTAGTAATGCTGCAGTAAATAGATATGAAATTATTAGTCCGGCGTATGTTGACAATGGTACTAATGATACGTTTACGGGTTTAATGACCTCACAAGCGTATATCTTTCAAATAACCGATGTTAACGGATGTTCGTATACTGAAGGTTTTAGACCGGTTGAAATTAGTTCTATCAGGGTACGAGTAAAATCTGGTGGCGACTTAAGGGTATGTAACGGTGCAACCGATGGTACGGGATCCTTTGTTGTAGATGGTTTTGCTAACAATTATACCTATGACATTAATGGTGGATTATTCACTGGAGGACCTCAAAATAATAATGAAGTAGCACTTCCTTTATCAGGTGCAGGTACCTATACCATTACAGTAACCGATGCCGATACCGGTTGTACGGATACTACTTCTTTTGATATTGAAGAGGCTCCTGTTTTAGATTTATCTACGAGTACGGTTACGGCAATGAGCTGTGCCAATGGTAATTTAGGAAGTGTAAGAGCAAATGCAACCGGTGGTTGGGGAACATATAGATATACCTTGACCCCTCCGGTAGGACCACAAATAGGTCCAAGATCTGGAAGAACCTTTAGTAATCTTTCTGCAGCGGGAACATACACATTATCTGTAGAAGATGCTGAAGGTTGTACAGATACCTTTACTTTTGACTTAAACCCAATTGATGCGCCATCTATTGCATTAGATGGTCCGTCTTCAGATTTTTGTTTTGTAGCCGGCGTAGGAGCTACGGTTGCCGTAACCTCAACCGCTGGTACTGCAGCAGTAGGTACGCACCAATATAGAATTAATGGTGGAACTTTACAGGCGAGTGCTTCTTTCTCAGGCCTTTCTCCTGGTAACTATACTATTGAGGTGGTAGATGGTAATGATTGCTCGGATAGTTTACCTATCACCATTGAGCCCCAATTAAGGGTAAACACCAGTATTGAAACTGAAATACCTTGTGGAGGAGCTCCTGGTCAAATTAGAGTTCAGGTGAACGGTGGCTATACTGCAGGCGCTGGGGCTAAACAATATGAAGTTAGTTCTGATAACGGGGTAACTTTTGGTGCGGCAATACCATTGACTTCCAACAACTTTTTATACGATACCGCTATACCGGGCGATTATGTCTTTAGAATTACAGATAACAATACTACAAGTAGTGGTTGTGTTGCCGAATCGGTTGCAATAACGTTGAACCCACCACAAAATATTGCAGCGGCGACATATATTACTAGACCCGTTAGCTGTAGCTCAACTAATAATGGAGCAGTAACAATAACACCCGATGCAACAAGTGGGGTGCCACCATATGAAGTTAATTTTAACGGAAATGGTTGGGGTTCAGAAACTGTATTTTCAAATTTGACCGTTGGAACGTATTCTTATTTGGTTAGAGATGCTAGAGGTTGTGAAACCGTTGCAGATACTTTTGATATTATTTTGGATAGTACGCCACCACCTGCAACTACAGTTTCAGAAGTTCAGGCAGTTTGTAGTGGTAGTGGTCCAGTTAGTGGAGGTATAAGTATTGATGCAGTTACAGATGGTACGCCTAGTTTTGATTTTATTATAGAGGATAATACAGGTGTAGAAATTACTCGTGTAGAGGATCAAAGTACTTTTCCGATCCAAATTTTAGATCCATCATTGGTAACTGGAGATTATACTATTATTACGATTGATGCCAATGGTTGTACCGATATTGATACGGTTACCATTACATCAAATGAAGTGGTAATTACACCAATTCCGCAACCGGTACCTCTAGATTGTGATGATACTGCTTTCACCTATGCTGTTAATGTTAGTGGAGGTTCAGGGTCTTATCAGATAAGATTGTTGGATCAGCCATCATTCTATAATCTAAATAATACACCAGGGGTCAATGACCATACTTTTAGCAACGCTACAGACGGTATTCAATATGGTGTAGCGTATACTGTTGTAGTATTGGATGTGGGTACTGGTTGTACCTATGAGCAAGAAATTCCACCAGTTGAGGGTCCGTCTTCTTTGGATGTTACGGCATCTTCCACACCTGGTGCTTGTGATATCAACAGAAATGGTGAAATAGCCTATGAAATTACTGGTTATACTATTGGTGATCAGTTAAGAATAGTATTGATCAATAACGAGGATGGATCGGAAACGGAGTTAGAAGCTGCTTTGACAACTACAGGTTTACCTTATAACGGTACCTACGCGGAATTGCCTGGAGATTATCAAATTTTGGTTGAAAATTTAACTGATACTTGTACAGATGCTGCATCCGTGACTATTGATCAGAATTTACCGGATATTGATATTTTACAGGAGGTTCCTGCAAATTGTAATGCCTTTGGTCAAGTTACGGTTCAAGGAAGAGGTGGTTCTGGCGGACCATATGAATTCGCGTTTATGAACAATGGTGATGTGCCTACTGGTACTGATTGGACAACAGATACCACGTTTACAGCTCCTGATGGTGATTATGACGTATATGTTAGAGATGCTAGCGGATGTACATCTTTTGATATTGCTACCATTATTTCTTTAGATCCAGATTTACCGGCACCTACTTTTACCGTTGTTAATCAATGTGATCCTACCTCAACGGCATTTGATATTACCGTTACCGTACCAAATTTTTTGAATACACCGAGATTTACTCTGGGTGGTGATGAACAATTGCCTACGGATGATGGTACAAATTGGACTTACACTTACACGGTAAGCAGTCCAGGTGATTATGTAGTAGATGTAGTTGATGCCAATGGATGTACAAGTCAAGGTACTGCCACGGTGTATGATTTCTTATCTGCAACAGGTGACTTTACTACTGATAGTACTTGTAATGATGCTGATGGAGAAATTACAATAACTACCAATGGCGGAAGTGGAGATTTCGATTATGAATTAACAGGTATAGATTATAATTCAAATGCGGTGGCACCGGTCTTACAAACCAATGATCCGGTATTCACTGGTTTAGAACCTGGTAATTACCAAGTTGTAATCACTGACCGTGTTGTAAATGATGGAACTGGTTTTTGTGAAACTACGGTATCTAACATTATTCTTAATCAGGCTGCTCAACCAGTAATTGTTGCTCAAGATGCTGATGATATTAGCTGTAGAGATGAGAATGATGGGTTTATAGAAGTAATAGTTGGTCCTGCAAATGCAATGGTTCCTTTTACTTCGCAAGATACTCCGTTAACCTATATTCTAAATGATGTTACATCTGGTACAACGGAAGTTACAAGGAATAATACGGGAGCCTTTTCAGGTTTGCCTGCGGGAGATTACCAAGTACAAGTAGTTACTGCACGTAACTGTGAGGTGTTGTCTTCGGTACATACCATAAATAACCCCGATGATTTTAGTATTACTGCCAGCGCAGCGGATTTTTCCTGTGAACCAGGTGCTAATAGATATAGTTCCACCATTATTACCGTGAACGTTGTTGATGCCGGTACTATAGGTTCTGGTTATCAATATAGTATTACCGGGTTCGAGAACTATCAAACAGGTAATACATTTGAAATCATTGATAATGGTTCTGCTCAGAATATTACGGTTTATGCTATAGATGGCAATGGTTGTCAAACTACATTTGATGTGCCTACGATCAATCCGCCAACAGATGTTGTACCCACAATCATAGATATTGATATTTTAAATTGTAGAGATGATGAACGTGTACGTATAGAAGTTGCGGGTACAACTGACTTTACTGTAAATACAGTTTCGGTTACAGCAGTTGCTCCAGTAACAAGTTCAGCCGGAAATAATTATGTAGACGTATTTTTACCGGATGTTGGTGATTATTTATTCGAAATTGTTGATAATACAGTAGGTTGTACCTATCCAATGCCTGTGCACACGGTTAACACGCCTGTTGCACCAACAGTATTAATAAGTGAGGCTAAACCGGTTAGCTGTGCGGTACCTGGTAGCGATGGAGCATTGTTCATTACCGTAGGTGATTATAATGGTGTATATGATTATATCGTTTATGAGGCTACTGATGATGCTAGAACAACTCCTTTGGCTTCAGGAACTTTTGATACCAATAATTTCCCTGATGTTAATGGTGATGAAGCCCGTATAGATAATTTACCTGGTGGTAATTTGATCGTAGATGTGGTTTCTGTGGGTAATCCATATTGTGCAGGTATCAGTAATGTTGCCAATATTAGAACACCTAACGGTCCGCTACAAGTTACGGCAGAGTCTATAGGAAATGTTAGCTGTACCAATGACACAGGTGAAATTGTTGCTACAGGTACTGGTGGTTGGGATACTACTCCTTATGAGTATAGATTATTAATGAGCACGGATAATGGTGCTACTTATACCACTGAAATTGCTGCATTTTCCAATGATAATGAATTTACCGGCTTGTCATTCGGTTTCTATGAGATAGAAATCAGGGATGTAGAAGGGTGTACAAATACAGTGGAGTTAGAATTAGAAGAAGTACCGCAAATAGTTGCCGGTATAAGAGAACCACAGAGTTTAGATTGTCCAAATGGTAATAATGCGGTTTTAGAAGCTTATGATATTACGTCTGGTGATGCTATTACTGCAACAGCAGGAGCAAGTGGTGGTTTTCCTGGTGCAGGTTACAATTATACATTATTGTATTTAAGTGGTGATGATAATACGGCTGTAGTATCTGAAAGTGGTTTGCAGAATACACCAACCTTTATTGGAGATAGTGGAGGGTACATCAGTGCTGGCTGGTACGCAATAGAAGTTTCGTCTAGTTTTGGATGTTCTTTTGTTACCGAAGCTTATTATGTAGATCCACCACCACCAATTCAGCCGGTATTGGTACAGACAAGAGTGCCCGGTTGTGGAGGGGATGGCGAAATGAGAATGACCGTTGAAAACCCTGATCCTTTGTTTACTTATGAATATTTAAGGGTGGAAAACGGTGTTACCATTGGTACCTATCAACCAATGACAGGGAATTCTGTTACCATATCTGGAGTACAGGGTATTACTTATCAATTTGATGTGAGAAAGGTAAATGCCGCAGGTGCTTGCCCCGCAATTAGATCAAATGGTATTACCATGACCGATGCTACGGGAATAACGTTATTGCCTAACTTACCAGATGATATTTCTTGTGCATCTGAATTGGATGGTAGAATAGAATCTTTTGTGAACGGCGGTGTAGGTGAAGATGTGTTCTATTTATACGAAGGTGACCCTGTTGATGCTTTTAATCCGGCAGCTACTGCAACAGTGGTAAGAGGTCCCCAAGATAACGGTACATTTGAAGGTTTAGCTGAAGGAACCGAATACTATATAGCGGTAACTAGTGGAGCTACTTGTAGTGATATTGCTGGTCCGTTCGCAATAGTTAGACCTGATCCTATAATTTTTGACGCCGTGCCTACAAATGTTTCGTGTAACGGTGAAGAGGATGGTACCATAACCGTATCTGTTAGCGCCGGTGGTGAAGGGTTAATACAGTTTGCGATTGCTCCTAATTTTAATGAGTTCTTTAGTGATTCGGATAACCCTGGTACATATACTTTTGATGAGTTGGCGGCAGGTACTTATGAGATTTTGATCAAGGATGATAATGGCTGTTTTGAAAAGGATTTTATTACTATTGAAGAGCCTGATCAAATAGAGGTGATCAATATAGATACTACACCCGAGTTGTGTATAGGTGCAAATAATGGTACTGTGGTATTTGATGTCATTGGAGGTACTCCTTTCAATGATCCTTTAGTAAATCCTACGCCATATTTTGAATATAAAATAGAAATGATCGATCCGGTAGATGAATCGGGTACCGCCACGTTTGCACCCTATACTGGTGAAATAATAGAAGACTTACAGGGTGGAGCATCTTATGTTATCTATATACAAGATGTAAACCAATGTACGGCTTCAGAATTATTTACTATAGATATTGGAGTAGATTTAACGGCAGCAGCTCAGGTGCAGTATGGTTGCGAAGGTATATTCCCTACCAGTACAACCACTATTCAACTGGAAAATGATAATCTTTTGCCGGAACTAATGTTTGCTCTAGATCCAATAGATCCTACAGATGCTATTACGGCTAATGCTACTGATGAGTATGTATGGGGAGATTTACCTGCCGGTGATCACATTGTATATATTTATCATGAAAATGGTTGTACCAATAGTGTTGAGTTCAGTATAGATGGTTATGAGCCATTAAGTTTGGTAGTTGATAAAACTGGTCCCAATGAAGTTCAAGCTTCTGCCGCTGGTGGTTATGGTGAATATGAATTCTTTTTCAACGGACAATCTTTTGGAGATGAGACCGTATTTACTACCAATGAAAGCGGAATTGTAAATGTTCGTGTTAGAGATGCAAGAGGTTGTGAACTGGAGCTTAGCGTACCCTTTGAATTCACCGGAATGTTAGAATTTCCTAATTTCTTTACACCTGATGGTGATAACTTGAATGATATTTGGTCTCCAAATAATAGAGAGCTATTTGATGGTGTAGTGGTTAAAATTTACGATCGTTACGGTAGGGTAGTAGCTGTTTTGGATGAGGTCAGTGGCTGGGACGGAACCTATGAAGGTAAAGAGGTGCCTACGGGTGATTATTGGTATGTTGTAAATGCAAATAGTGATGCCATCAAATATGTAGGTCACTTTACATTGTATAGATAATAACTTTAAAATAATATGATTTTAAAAGAAGGAGATGCTCTTAGCATCTCCTTCTGTGTTTAGGGGTGATTGCTTATAACTTAGTTTTGGTAAATAGCATTTGAAATCCAAATTGATCTAATGATACTTTAACTTTAATACAACTTGTTTTTAGGTACATTTGAGCGTAAATTGTTTTTATGATGAGGATTGTCCCGTATATAGTTCTATTGATTATTTTTCAAAGTTGTGCATCTCAAGAAAAGCCTAGTCTAATAGACGCTGAGATGGAGACCAATGTAAAAGAGAAATTATCTTATTATTTGTACTATCCTGAGGATTATGAGGACGAACCTGATAAAGAGTTTCCGATCTTATTGTTTTTGCACGGTGGTGGTGAATCTGGTGATAGCCTGGTCACGGTGAAGAGAAATGGTCCTCCAAAATTGATAGTTCAAGGAAAAAAGTTCCCATTTTTGATTTTGGCGCCACAGAACCCCAACGCCAAGAAATGGTGGAATACAAGGGCTGTTAAACAGTTATTGGATTCTATTGTGGATAATAATAGAATAGACAAAAAACGGATTTATATAACCGGATTAAGTAGGGGTGGTGGCGCTGCATGGGAAATGGCAGTGCAGTATCCCAATACATTTGCTGCAATGGCAGTAGTTTGTGGTATGGCACCATTGCCCTATGCTTCGTGGATCAATAGGGAAATGCCCATATGGGTCTTTCATGGTGAGAAAGATAAATCCATTCCATTCTCAGAGTCTGAAAATATGGTGGCTAAATTAAAGGAAATGGGATATGAGGTAATTTTCACAAGATATCCTAACGTAGGTCATAGTGCATGGATAAAAGCTTATGAGACCGATGCACTTTATGATTGGTTTATGAACCAGGAATTAAAGTAGATTTTAAAAACTACAATGAAAAGCAAGCATACAAAATACATTTTATGGTCAATTGTACTTGTATTGCTTGTTTATATCTTATGGTATCTAAAACATACTGTTACAATCTCGGATTATTTAGAGCCGGAAATCGTAGCTACACATTATAATGGCAAAAACTTTGTAGCTCAGGATACCTGCATAGAATGCCATGAAGATATTTTTAAGAGCCATGTAAAAACAGCCCATTACAACACCTCAGCGATTGCCAATGAAGAACACATTAAAGGTAAACTTGCCGAAGGCTCCAATGAGCTGAACCTAAAAGGGGTGCGTTTAAAATTAATAAAAGAAAACGATGGGATTTATCAATTGACCAAACCAAAGTTTGGCGATACTGCCTTGGTGAAATCTAAGCTGGATATTACTATTGGTTCTGGTGTCAAAGGGCAAAGTTATCTTAGCTGGGAAGATGATAAGCTGTATCAATTACAGGTATCCTATTTTGAGCCTGCCAATACTTGGGTCAATAGTCCCAATTTTCCCGAGTACTCTTTCAATAGACCTGTAGATGATAATTGTTTAAAATGTCATGTGACCTTTGCCGAAAACAAAAATGAATCTGGTAACGGAAATATTTATAACCGAAATAAATTGTTGCTAGGTATTGATTGCCAAAGGTGTCATGGACCATTAGAAGAACACGTAGTTTACCATAGGACCAACCCTAATGCGAAAGTAGGTGTGCATGTAGATAATTATGGTAAGTACACCCAACAACAGCGCTTAGATGCCTGTGCCGTATGTCACTCTGGGTTACAAGCACAACAGGTAAAAGGTAATCCGTTCTCCTTTATTGCTGGCGATACATTATCGGCCTACTCCAAAAATTATCAGAATAACAATAGAAATCTCAAATTAGATGTTCATGGAAATCAAATGGGGCTTCTCAGTGAAAGCAAGTGTTTTGTGAATTCTTTAAAAATGGATTGCATTACTTGTCATAGTCCACATGAAAATGAACGAGGTGAACAAGATGTTTTCAATGCAAAGTGTTTGTCTTGCCATACTATTACAGCTATTAATAGTAGCGTTGAGGTAAATAAACATACTGAAACGCTAAATTGTATTTCCTGCCATATGCCCTTGGTACCTTCTGAAGTAATGAAGTTAAAATTAGACGATGGTCTCAACGAAATACCGGTCTATATTAGAACTCATTTAATAGGTGTCTATCAATAGTTTAACCGAGTAGTTTTAAGTTAATAAAGAGTGGCCAAAAAAATAATTTGACCACTCTTTATGCAACTAACAATTAACAATTATTTTAATTAGTAAGCTGGATCTTGTGTCAATGTTGGTTGACCATCAACTGCAGATCTATCAATTGCTTGACTTGGTATAGGGAAATATTCATTTTTTCCCTCCGTAAAAGATTTTCCTACTAAGTATGTTCTATGTTGAGACTCACTGGCTATGTAGTTGTTTAAGGTTTCAGCGGCAATTCCCCAACGGACCAGATCCCAATAGCGGTGACCTTCCATGGCAAATTCCAATCTTGTTTCAAAACGTACGGCATCCCTTGCGGCAGCTTTGTCCGTCCAGGGTGCATCATACGTTGCAATATCATAATTTGCTGCAGCTTCGCCCTCTACAATGCTGAAATCATTTCTGTCCGTACCTTGTGTGGCCAAGGGTACAAATCCATCAGGATTAGCGGCTCTTGTTCTAATTTCATTTACAAGTTCACGAGCTCTTTCTAAACTTCCTACTTCCACTTCTGCTTCTGCCAACCATAATAGAATCATGCCATAGCGCATATATCTGTAATTGTTTGCTGATAGATTTCCCCATCCGCCAACACCAAAACCTTCTGGCTCTGCCACATGCTTCTTAGAGAAGAAAGGACCTGCATATGACAAATCTCTAACAAAATCGGTTTGATAGATTTTGAAACCTTTGTAAAGTATTCCAGGTCTTCCTAAAGTATGATCTATTCTAGGGTCTAAAGTAGCCGTTTCAGCACTAGTACCATCTTCATTGGTATCTATACTGATGTCCTCAGCATCAAAATTATCGATCAAAGGTAATCCTGCTTCGGTTCTATAGGCATTTACCAAGTTTTGTGATACCTGATAAAATCCGCAACAACCCCAAGGGTCTGTATAAGGGTGGGCAAGACCCATACCTCTACTAGAGGCTTGATCTGCAGCACTACTTACGGCATATTGAATTTCAAATATAGACTCTGGGTTATTTCTTGTGGCTACCAAAAAATTATCTTCAAATTTAGTGGCAAGGCTAAATACACCTGAGTTCACAATTTCATCTAGCAAAGTTTTGGCCTCACCAAGTTTTGCGGTATTAGGCGTTCCATTCTCGTCCCAACCCTGGTACATTTTTGATTTGGCCAAGAAAGCTTTAGCTGCCCAACTAGTAGGTCTACCTACTTGACTTTGTGTTGTGGGTAAACTTGCCGCTGCAGCTTCAAAATCAGCTTCAATAAACGGCCATATTTCACGATCATTAGGCACTTTGGTGCTTTCAACATCATCTAAAATGTAATCTTCCTCGCCAATGTAAGGTGGCATTCTCCACATTTTGCGTGCTTCCATATGAAAAATACCTCTTAAAAATCGCGCTTCTGCAATCACTTGGGTTCTCTTTTCATCAGAAAGATCTTCTAAACTATTGGCGGCGTTAATGGCATTGTTTGCTCTAGCTACACCTTTGAACAATGATCTCCATCTATTTGTAATATGACCATTGAAAGATTGATAGTCATAGGCTTCAATAAAAGACTGCTCTGGTTGGTCACCCGCATCGGTACCCTTTAGTGCATCATCCGAAGCTATGTTAAATGCCCAGTTTTCTACCGTAACGTTCCAATCTGCAGTGCCATCTAAACCTGCACCGTCAATCATGGCATAGGCACCCAATAGAATGCCATCTAAACCATCTTCCGTTTCAAGACTATTTGTACCAAATTGCCCCTCTGGAGTTCGTGTTAAAAATTCATCGCTACAACCAACCGTAAAGATGGCCATACAGATAAATACCATTAATATTATATTTTTTCTTTTCATCATTAAAATTTTATATGTTTCATTAAATGATAGCTTTTTTAAGCAATTAGATTTTTTAGTTAAGGGTTAATCTTAGACCTAATGTATAGGTACGCGATACCGGCATGTAACCGCCATCAAAGCCTAATGTAGCGTCATCTCTATTGCCTGCTTGTATCTCGGGGTTTAAACCTGTGTACTTTGTCCATGTAGCTAAGTTTTGACCCTGTACATATATCTGTCCTCTTGAAATACCTATTTTTTCCATTAAATCTGAAGGGAATGAATAGGTCAACTGAACATTTTTAAGTCTAAAATAACTACCATCTTCAATGAAATAAGATGAAGGTCTACTACTAATTTGATCGTTAGCATCCATTATTGGCACAGTGGCATTTGGATTAGCCGCTACCCATTCGCTAATGGGAGCAGAAGGGTTGGCAGGTTGCCATGCATCATAAAGCGCTCTTTTTGATCTGTTTCCTTGAAAGGTGTTGAAATCTGCAAAATACCTTACGTAGTTGTAAATGTCATTTCCTTCAGAACCATTACCAAATATGTTCAAGGCCAGGTTTTTGTAACTAACATCTATATTGACACCATAGGTGAAATCTGGGTGCGGACTTCCAATGATCGTTCTATCATCATCATCTATCTGCCCATCATTATTCACATCTGTTACCTTCAATTTACCAGGTGCATTGTAGCTGCCATATGTAGGCCAAGCATCTGCCTCTGCCTGAGATTGGAAAATCCCTTCTGTCTTAAAGCCATAGAAAGATGATATTGGTTCGCCAACTTCTGTTATGGTTAAAGAAGGAACTCTTGAAGCATCACCAAACAAAACGGTACCGTCATTTGTTTCACTTAATTTATTAACCTCGTTTTTGTAAGCAGAAAGGTTGAAGCTAACACCGTAACCCCAGTCGCCTTTTTTATCGTCCCAAGATATTTGTAAGTCTACACCTTTATTGGTCATTTCACCAACATTGAAGAATGGTGCTTGTGCATCACCTGCGGTATACGTGATTTGTCTTCTAAACAACATATCTGTCGTTATCCTGTCCCATAAATCAAGACCAATATTAAATCTTCTATCGAACATTGAAAGGTCAACACCAATGTTGTTTGATGTAGTAGTTTCCCATTTAGCATTTGGGTTACCATAACTTTGAACGTCAAAACCTAAAGTTGGTGCACCCGTTGCTCCATCAATTGGATATCCTGCGTTGAAAATATTGGAGCGGTAAGTAGTATAAGAATTGTAATCTCCAATTTCTTGGTTACCCGTTTTACCCCAACCATATCTAAGTTTAAGTTCATCTACCTTTTCTAGATTTTGCATAAAGGCCTCGTCTGATACTCTCCAACCTAAACTAAAAGCAGGGAATATTGCACTCCTAGAAGCAGATTGAAACCTAGATGAAGCATCATTTCTTAATATAAACTGAGCTAAATATTTTCCATCGTAGTTATAATTCAGCTTTCCAAATTCAGAAAACAGCGTATAATCTCTAAATGCATACCCGTAGTTACTCGCCGTGGTAGCATCACCTAAATCTAAATAGCGTTGAATGTCAAGTGTTTCAAAAGCATAGCCATTTCTACTGGCCCCAAATTCTTCACCATAAGCCTCAATACCCTCAACCCCTACGTAAGCATCAAAATTATGGACTTCATTCCAAGTTTTAGCATAGGTCAAAACCGTATTCCATTGCCATTGATATTCATACCTGTTAGTGGAAGTAGATCCGCTGATGAAGTTTCCTTCTACATACTCTGGGTTTTGTCTTCTTAAATACCTACCTCTTTCACCTGTAGCATCTACACCAAAACTAGTTTTCACCTGCAAGTCGTCCGTAATGTCATAAGAGGCAAAAACGTTACCGAATACACGTAAGCGATATGTTCTGTTGTCTTGCTCTCTGTATAAAGTTGCATATGGGTTAAAGTTGTTACCTAGGTTAGCACCTCTACTACCTGCAAAGTTACCGGCAATATCGTAGATAGGTAAAAGTGGATGATGTTTATACGAACCCGAAACTGCATTTTGTTCTTCATCATTTCCAAAACCACCTTTTCTATTGTCAAAGTTTACAGAAAGGTTTTCACCAACAGTTAACTTTTTATTTAATGCTTTAAATTCTGTATTTGCACGAATGGATGTTCTATTGTAGCCTACAAATTTAGTTATCGCATCTTGAGCAAAGTAACCTAGTGTAAAGGCATATCTTGCATTTTCAGTTGCGCCAGAGGCTGATATTTGATGGTTTAAAATTGGTGCGGTTCTAGTTACTTCATTCCACCAATTGGTATCGGCGGCGCGCACAATAGCATAAATATTACCTTCTTCCAATGCATACAAATCGGGGTCTGTACCGGGATCACCTTCCATGGCGCCACTTGGGAAAACATAGTCAGGTATTCCTATTTCTCCATTTGGGCCAAAAGAATATTGACCATGACTAGGATCCTTGCCAGCATATAGATCGGCTAAATAAAGGTATTCACCTAACTCCGCAGCATTTAAGGCTTCTACTTCTCCTAATCCCGACTGTAAACCGTAATAGGTATCATAGGTGATGACCGGTTTACCCATTTTACCTTTTTTGGTGGTGATAATTATTACACCATTTGCAGCTCTTGAACCGTAAATTGATGCTGCGGATGCATCTTTAAGAACCTGTAAAGATTCTATGTCATTTGGGTTAAGGTTTGCTTGTGATCTTGAAGGTACCCCATCAATAACGTATAGAGGGTCATTGTTACCAATGGTACCAAAACCTCTAATTCTTACCGTAGCCTCACCACCGGGAGTTGCATCATTTACAATACCAATACCGGCAGCCCTACCTTGTAGTTGTTGTGCAAAAGTAGTAGCAGGCACGGCATTTAGCTCTTCAACATCTACTGTTGAAACTGAACCGGTTACATCTCTTTTAGACTGAGAACCATATCCTGTTACAACAACCTCATCCAAAGCAGCGGCATCTTCGGTTAAGGTTACTGAAATAGGAGAGGAGCTAGCAGCTATTTCAACAGTTTTAAAACCTACGTAACTCACTACTAAGGTTGCAGATGTCGCTACGTTTATGGTAAAATTACCATCAAAGTCGGTTTGGGTTCCATTTGTGGTACCTTTTTCAATGATACTGGCACCAGGTAACGGAGTGCCTAGGTCATCTAATACCGTACCGGTCACAGTTGTTTGAACCTTGAGGGGTTCATTGTACTTAATTTCGTTTGGCTTTTCATTAGCGCTAAGGCCATTAAAGCATAAAGACGCTAAAATCAATAAAAATCCGCTTCTTAAGACTGACTGTCTTTTCTTGGATTTTAATGATCTAAAATCTAGTTTTTGATTCATAATTAGTTGTTGTTTGATTAATTGTTGATTTATTAACTAATCTTAATTTTAGTTAAGATTAACGTAATATTATTATAATATTAGTTAATAATTTATCAAAAAACCAATTTTACCTATTAAATTTTATGAATAGTTTATTTGTAGTTTCAGTGGTGTTGTTTGTCGATAATTAGATGTCGTTCAGGTATGATTTTGTAGGGTAATAAATACAAGTTAAGTGAGGTGTCAAGCAAAAAAGGGTAAAATAATCTGTAACCTCACAGATTATTTCACCCTTTTTTATTTTAATTTAAATAGCTAACAAAAGTTGGATATTCTCTTGAGATGTTTAAATATCCTCTATTTAATTAGGCTTGCTCAAATTAATGAATTCATGCGAACTAGTTTTTTTGAAAAATTCTTATAGAATCTCTGTTTTGCGTAACAATATAATAGGGTAGTGCGTTCTTACTATTTTTAACGGTAGTGATACTTTTTGCATCACCAGGAACAAAAAAGCCGCTTTTGCTAGTTGATACCGATTTAAAATTACCATTACCATCATTTTGCAATAGCAGACCGTTTAAGGCATCATTACGACCTACAAAAACTTCATTACCAAAATTATTGCCAATTAATAAGATGTCATTATAACCGTCTTCATTAAAATCTACCGTTATTGAACCGTTAATAGGGGCTACTTGTGCATCAATAGGTAAAGGCATATGTGAAAATTTACCCTCACCTTCATTTAGCAGCACTATGCTTTTGTCATAATTAGCTGTTAATTTAGTTGAATTTTGTAATTCTTCATTAGAAAACAAGCTTGTGATTGTTGCCCTTGAATAGGCTTTAAAAGAATTGTACTTGGCTCTGAAAATAGGACTTTGGCCATTTAAATCTCCCCAAAAGTTTACAGGAAATGATTTGTAGGTAGGGTTTTCAAAGCTTTCTTTAAAGTAAGCGAACATGACTGGGTCTAAAGTACCATTGTTATCAAAATCTTTGGCAATCAGATTAACAGGTTTTTCAGGTGTAGAATTGTAAAAGTTGTTCATACCTAAATTACCTATTATAAAATCTATATCACCATCATTGTCAACATCTGTTTTTGTTATACTCTCCCACCAGCCAAATAAACTGTCTACCCCGGTATTTTCCAATTTCGAAAAACGTGTAAGGTTATTTTTATAAATGGTAATAGGCATAAATTCACCCACAATAATTAGATCTTCATTTCCATCCAAATCAACGTCTGCCCATACAGCATCGTTTACCATTCCTATATGACGAAGGTCTGGAGCTATATTGTCCGTAACATCTTTTAAAATACCTTTTTCGTTCTTTAAAATAAAACTTTTGTCAGGATTGGGGAATTTAGAAAAAGGAGTTTTGCCACCAACAAAAAGATCAACATATCCGTCATGGTCGTAATCGGTAATAGCTACTGTAGAACCACTTGTTTTAACCAATGGCATTTTATCCGTAGTAAGCATGAAATTTCCGTTACCATCGTTTGTTAGTAACCTATGATTGTAATAATTGCTATCCAATTTAAACTCGTTACTGCCAGAAACGAGATACATGTCTAGATCGCCGTCATTATCTAAATCAAACAAAGCAATACTTTCTTCTTCATATTTTTTATTTTCCTCATCGGTGAACAAAGGTTTTTGTGTAAAATGACCTTGCGCATTTTGGAAAAATAATTGTGGCGACATACCGGCAGAACTGGCAACTATAAAATCTTGATGACCATCACCGTTTAAATCTCCAGCAGTGGTAAATGGACCATTTTGTGTTAGTTTATGCGGTAATGTACGTTGAATGTTATAATCGATGATATCTTTTTCTTCATGTAAAAACGTTACCCCAATATCTTTTGAAACTTCTCTAAAAATTGGTTTTTCCTTTTTGGGGACGAATGGAAAAACAAGGCTGTTATTTTTTACTGTCTTTGCATTTTTGGCCTCTAATATTATACGTTGGTTACTTTCAATGTCGGTCAATTTTTGGTATTTATTATCTGGCCATAAAACTTCGATAGACTTAACTTTTGTTGCATCACCAAGACCAAAATGAAATATATCCTCAACGGTAGACATGTAGCCCCTATAGGTGTGATATTCTTTATACTGAAATGTGCCATCATTTAGCCGAACAACAATTTTAGCTCCATCCTTTAAGGTATTGGAGGAGGTGTTATTTAAAGCTATGCTCAAATAATTATTTTTTTCATCACTTGTGTCTGTAGTATTTTCAAATATGGATGCTTCATCATTAATATTGTTTATGATATAGTCTAAATCCCCGTCATTGTCAAGGTCGGCAAATGCAGCACCGTTAGAAAATGATGGTATGCCAATGCCCCAATCATTACTTACATCAGTAAAACCATTGTTATGATTATTTTTATAGGCATAGTTTGGAATCTTAATTTTAGGAATTGAATCTAAGATTTGTGCAGGACTAAGATATCTACTAACATTAAATTTAAAATCGCCAAAATCCAAATCGGTAATATCTCTAGGAAAGCCATTTGTAATCATTAAGTCTTGGTAGCCATCATTGTCCATATCCGCAAAAAGTGGTGACCAACTCCAATCTGTTTTTGACACGCCAGCCAATAAACCTATTTCGCTGTAAGGTATGTTGTTGCCATTGCCTTTTTGAAGCATGTTTCTAGTGTGTTGGTATTCATAACCAAATCTTTCGTTCAAAATATATTCAGTGTATTTATGCCCAGATAAGGTAGTTTTTAACCTTCTGTTGGTTTCGCCAAGCATATCCAAGGTTACAATATCTAAATAACCATCATTGTTAAAGTCAGATATATCATTACCCATAGAAAATTTGCTTTGGTGCTTTATACGAGATGCAATTTGATTGGTAAATGTTCCGTCTTGGTTATTGATATAAAGAAGGTCATTGGTCAAATAGTCATTACTTACATAAATATCTGGCCAGCCGTCATAGTTAAGGTCAGATATAGAGAGCCCTAAACCAAAACCTTCAATAGTTATACCTGCTTCAACGGTAGCATCTGTAAAAGTGCCGTCGCCGTTGTTCTTGTATAATTTATCATTGCTTAATGCAGTTCCATCGGTAATTTTCTTTCTATAGTTGGTAGGTAAAATATGAATATCTACATTATTAAGTACATATAGGTCAAGTAAGCCATCTTTATTGTAGTCAAAAAAGGTAGCGCCCATACTGTTGCCAGATTCTTCTATACCATATTCTTTTGCTAAATTTTTAAAAATTGGAACGCCATTTTCATTTAGACCTTGATGAACAAATAGTATGTTTTTTTTGGCCTCGTCACTATTCAACATTGCAGAACATACATACATGTCTAAATAACCGTCATTATTGATGTCAGCAAGTGCAACTCCAGTATTCCATTGATCAATAGCTTCTATGCCAGATTCTTTTGAAACATCCTTGAATTTAAAATCACCAAGATTTAGGTATAATTTATTATTTACTTGATTACCGCTAAAAAAAATATCCGGTAGCTCATCATTGTTGAAATCACCTACGGCAACACCACCACCATTAAAAATGTATTCGCTAGTTAGAATATTAAAGCTATCCGTTTCTATTATTTTATTGTTGAAGGTAATTCCAGATTCATTACCCGGAACCATTTGAAATAATGTTGATTTTTGTTTAGTACATGAAAAGATACTAATTGCGATCAGTATTATTGAAGAGTAAGAAATAATACGCATATCAGTTAGTTTTTGTTGTGTTGTTTGTTGTAAGTTATTGTTTAAGTATTGTTCTTATCAGTTAATTGAGTTTAGACAAGTGTTGAGGAGTACTATTTGAATGAATAGTCTATTTGTTCATCTACTATGCAAAATAGTGTTTTACAATGAATTTATGAAAGTTAAATAGATGGCATTATAGGCTTAAATTATTTAAAATTTAACCAGGGTAATTCTAAATAAGGATAGGTTTTTAGGATATAAAAAAAGCAGGACATCAATTAGATGTCCTGCTTATTATAAAGAATTTATGGTCTTAAAAACCTGGGTTTTGTTCTAAAATACCTCCACTTAAATCAATTGCACTTAAAGGTATAGGCAATAAATCATGTTTAGCTTCGAATGCGTTAGCTTTTGTGCCAAAATTTTCAATAGTACGGCTTTCATTAGCAATGTACTCATTGATTACTTCAACTCCGTTGCCCCATCTTCTTAGGTCAAACAAACGGTGACCTTCCATTCCAAGTTCTAAACGGCGCTCATGACGAACTGCTTTTCTTGCAAATGCTTGATCAGAAAAACTTGTGTAAGGTTCAATTACATAATTGGCTGCATCTGCATCACCAGCTTCATTTTGTACATAAGACATGCTTTTTGCTCTGTTTCTAACCATGTTTACCCAAGTTAATGCTGATGCTAAGTCGTTTAATTCAACTGCAGCTTCTGCACCCATTAAAAGAACATCTGCAAAACGTATAATGTTATAGTTTATACCAGAGTGTTGCTGACCCCATGCACCTGTACCTTGGTTGTCGGTATCACCAGATTGATAAACGTTTTTGGATGGTAAATATGGACCTGATATATCAGCAAATGTTGCACGGATCCAAGAATGCCCTGGGAATGTACCATAACCATTATAATCAATACCTCTTCTACCTACAGTATAATCTAATCTAGGGTCTAAAGGTCCGGTATGAGGTGTAAAGGCATCTTCATCTTCAATACCGTAATCATTGGCTACATCATTACCAGCAGCATTAAAGGTATCTAATAATGGTAATCCGTCCTCATCAGTTTGGAAAGCATTTACCAAATCTTGAGAAGGTTGGTAAAAGCCACAACATGAACCAAATGGACCTGGATTAGGGAAGTTTAGTACACCACCAATATTACCGTTAAAAGATTGTCCGGTATCTGCAGTGAACTGAATAGCGAAAACAGATTCTGAACTATTCTCACCTGAGCTAATGAAATTGTCCAAGAATTCAGCATTTAAACTGTATGGACCATTGTTGATTACATCTTCTAATAAATCAAATGCAGCTGCCCAATCTGATTGCTGTAAGTGTACTTTTCCTAAATAAGTCTGGGCTGCCCAAGATGTAGGTCTACCGGATTGCTCTTGTGTAGCAGGTAGATTATCCATTGCGAACTGAAAATCAGCTTCAATCTGATCCCAAATAGGACCTGGATTTGGTTGGTTAAACTCTGTATTTGCATAATTTTCTTCAGAAATGTAAGGAACATTTCCGTAGATTCTTTGCAACTCAAAATTAAAATGACCTCTTAAAAAACGGGCCTCGGCAAGTTTACCTGTTAAATCTGCATCTTCAATTGAAGAAATAAGAGATATAACGGCATTTGCTCTGTTTACACCTGCAAAAATTGACGACCATTTACCTAAAACGTATGGGTTACCTGTGGTCCAGTTGTAAACTTCCATTTCAAAAAGATCAGCTTGGTCACCATCTGTACTTCCTTTGTGGGCATCATCTGCGATAACATCAAACCACCAGTTGTCACCACTAGCGGCAAAACCGTTACCTGATAAATTGTTTCTAATTCCATCTAAGGTTGAATACGCGCCAATTAAAAGTAGTTCTACACCGTCTTCATTTTGAACGGCAGCATCACTTAGCGCACCTATAGCGGGTTGCTCTGTAAATTCATCGCTACATGCACTTATAGCGGCGAATAATGTGAATAAATAAATTAATTTCTTTTTCATTTTTTTACAATTTTAAATTAAATCCAAGTGTAAGAATTCTAGATTGTGGTACAACCTGGTTGTCTACACCCAATGTTAAGTTATTACCGGTAACAGATGATATAATTTCTGGGTCAAAGCCATCATATCCTGTAATAGTAAACAAGTTTGTTCCTTGAATGTATACTCTCAACATATCAAGACCAATTTTACTTGTCACTTTTTCAGGGAAAGCATACCCTAATTGTATATTCTTTAAACGCAAGTAAGAGCCATCCTCTACAAAGTAAGAATTAGGTTGCGTTTCGCTGTTTTGTATTGAATTACTTAATGCTGGTAAAGTAGCATTAGTATTTGATGGTGTCCAAGAATCTAATACTCTGACACTTCTATTTCCATCAACAAAAGTTGGGAAATCTGTAAATATCTTAACGTAGTTGTATACATCGTTTCCTTGAGAACCTTGTAAGAATAATGATAGGTCAAAAGCTTTATAACCTAGGTTAAAGTTAAAGCCATATGTAAAGTCTGGATGCGGAGATCCAATAAATGTTCTATCACTATCGTCTATAGTATTATTACCATCTATATCTCTATACTCAAATCTACCTTCATCTGTGAAACCTATTACTTCTCTACCAAAGAAAGACGAAATTGGTTGACCTACTTGAGTTCTAGATACTGCTCCACCACGGAAGCTATCATCACCTGTTTGGAATTCACTGATCCAATCTGTTACTTCATTCTTGTAATGAGAGAAATTTACATCAAACCCATATTTCCAACCAGATGTAGTTTCATCTTTGTATCTAAGATTAATGTCAAAACCTGTGTTTTCTACATTACCTGAGTTTACGTATGGTGCCGCAGCATCAATTGCTGTAGTACTGATCAAACTGTTATCTTGTGTAATCAAATCTTTTGTAGTGATCTTAAACCATTCAAAATCAACATTGAACTTGTCATTGAAAAAGCCTAATTCTACACCTGCATTAATAGCTTCACTAGTTTCCCAGCGTAAATTTGGGTTACCAACAGAAGATAATATTGCTCCAGTAGCAATTGCATTACCGTCAATAGCATAGTTACCTAAACTCTCATTAAGTGAAGAAATATTGATAGTAGGGTTACTTGCAGGTAAAGATTGATTACCTAATTGACCCCATGAACCTTTTAATTTGAACCAGCTCAAAGCTG
Source organism: Maribacter sp. 6B07 (assembly GCF_002700155.1). Taxonomy (NCBI): domain Bacteria; kingdom Pseudomonadati; phylum Bacteroidota; class Flavobacteriia; order Flavobacteriales; family Flavobacteriaceae; genus Maribacter; species Maribacter sp. 6B07. The sequence continues at coordinate 118,303 of NZ_PDUT01000002.1, forward strand.
AATCAGAAGAAATAAAATCTTCTTTGCTAACTACCCAACCTGCACTAATAGAAGGGAACGTATCACTCTTATTATCCCCTGAAAAACGAGAGGAGGTATCATTACGTAAGGTACCCGTTATAAAATATTTGTCAGCATAAGAATACGTTGCAGAACCAAATAAAGAATAAAGAGATGTAGCCGAATCAAAAGCATTGTCGATGTTTGGTGTTCCGCTACCATTGTTCAACAAATAAAAATCTGGAGTTTCAAATAAGAAACCTGTACGGCTAACTTGTTTTCCTTTAATTCCATCTTCTACAGACTCTATACCTACTAAGGCATCTATTTTGCTGTTTTCAAAGGTTTTCTTGTAATTTAAGGTGTTAGTAAAAGTCCAAGAATAGCCATCTTGATTTATTTCTGTTAGTGTGTTAGTTCCTAACGGCTCACTATGTTCTGGATCTAAAGCTTGGAAACTACGGGTGTTGAATGAATTGATTGTTCCACCAATAGTAGTTTTGAAAGTAAGGCCATCCATTAACTCAGCTGATAAGTATACATCTCCAAGAAGTCTTAAGGTCTTATTAAAGTTGTCACTTTGTCTACTTAATTGAGCTAATGGGCTTCTTGAGTTACCTGTACCTTGAGCACCGGTACCAGCAAAGTTTCCATTGTCATCATATAAAGGAATTAATGGGCTGCTTCTTACCGCTTCTTCATATCTTGCTCCAGCTCCACCTTGGTTACCATTGGAATATGCAGCACTAAAATGCTCTCCAATTCTTACTTTGTCTCCAAGTTTAAATTCAGAATTTAAACGTATTTGACCAATTTTGTAAAATGTATCTACAAGGTTACTTGGGTTGTTTAAATAATTTGCTGAAAGAGAGTATTTACTATTTTCCTCACCATTTGCAACAGAAAAGGCAACACTTTGTATTACCGAAGTTCTTGTAATGGCATCTAACCAATCAGTACCGTTAGGGTTAACAGTAGCCGAAGCGTCACCTCTTACAATAGGGTCATAAGAAACAACTCTGGTATAACCATTTAAGGTAGAAGGAACAATTGCTGAAGAACCATTTCCGTATTGTGGGTGGTCAAAAGCTGTACCATCGTTAGCTGCACTTTGAAATAGGACATCTCCTAATTGTTGTGCGTTCAAAAAATCTGGTGTATTCGCTATTGAAGAGAAACCAGTATAAGTATCAATAGATACTATTGGTTTTTCCATATTGTAACCACCACCTTTGGTTGTAATAATCACTACCCCGTTAGATGCTCTTGCACCGTAAATTGCCGCTGCACCATCTTTTAAAACGTTCATTTGGGCAATATCGTTAGGGTTTATACTATTTAGTACAAATGGATCATCTGTCTGTAGACCATCTATAATAAATAATGGGTTGGTGTTATTACTAGTACCAAATCCACGAATATTAATTTTTGGTGGACTTCCTGGTGTAGCATTCTGTACTACGGTAACACCACTAACACGTCCTTGTAATGCTGAGGCAGCATTTACAACTGGTGCCTTGGTTGCTTCAGAAACATCTACAGAAGCTACAGACCCCGTAAGGTCACCTCTTGTTTGTTGAGAATATCCTAAAACAATAACTTCGTCAAGTGCAGCTGCATCCTCGGCTAGGGTAGCGTTTACATTTGACTGGCCGTTTACGGCAACTTGGGTGCTTTTAAATCCTATATAGCTAAATACCAACGTAGCACCGGCAGATACATTTAAGCTATAATTACCATCAAAATCTGTTTGTGTACCGTTAGTAGTACCTTTCTCTACGACGTTTGCACCAGGTAAAGGTTGACCTGTGTCATCTAGAACGGTTCCGGTAACAGTAGTTTGAACTGCTCCTACTTCAACTTTGTTTGAAGTACTTGTGTTTTCATTTGCCTGCACTAATTGTGCGCCTAGGCAAACAAGCATTGACAATACCCCAGATTTAATAAAGGAAGACCTTTTACTGGAGCTCATCAACGTGTAATCACGTTTTTGACTCATAATTGTTGTTTGTTAGTTTAAATTAATTGTGTAGAAATTGACTTTTTAAAATTTATAGTTGCGGAATTATATGTTAAAAAAATCAAAATCCGGTATAATAATAGCAATTTTCCTTTAATAATCGATGATCCGATAGCGTTAATTTGTAAGTGTCAAAAGTTTAATTTTCTTTAATTTGATTGTGAAAATCGTTTTAGAAGACCGTAATTATTAAGATATCAATAATTTATGATCAGATAAATTTCTGTTCTAGAAGTTAAAATTTTAACAACTTATTGTAATTATGTATAGAAAAATAAGGTTTAAAGTTAATATACAACGTTGTAGTTTGCGAAGTTTCTTGTTTAAGTTGATGTGATTTTTGAACGTTATTATGCCGAAATTCAGAACATTTTAGTGACGAAAACAAGAAATTAAAATTAGTTTTCCTTCTAAATCAGTTGTAGCAAAAACATAGTTTTCACCACCGTCTTTTAGACCTAGTTTTCTTCTAATTTCAGACACTGAATCAGGAAAATTTCTCGTAGTAATATTGGCTTTTTTGATACCGGATTTTTTAAAAGATTTTTTAGAATATTCATAGATACTTTCAATTTTGAACACTCTACCAGGAAACTTGATTAACTCTGTTGAAGTAAAGAGATGTGAGTTTGGATGTAATTTATTTAGTTTGAAGAATGCTCCAATAAATTGAAAAGACCCTGATTTTAAGATAGCTGCATTTGGTTCGTAAAGGTAATTTTGTGGTTTGGAAAAGATGGAGATTGCATTTTCTTCATCACTAGGTTTAAAACTGAACTCTTGTTTTATGCTATTTTTAAAATTGATTGTTTTTATAATAGGTTCTTGATTGTACTCTTTATCCATTAACCATAACACCTCTTTTACATCGTTATTTATCGCAACAATATGTATTTCTTTTACATTGCTCAATTCTGTTAGTCCAATTTTTAAATCTAATAACGGACCTGTTTTAACCAATACGTTATTGGCCTTTGTAAATAAAAAAGATGCTTGGTTGACTATATTTGGCTCACAATCAGCTAAATAGTATACTTTTTTATTGTTTTTGTCTCTTCTGGAAGGATCTATATATAACCAGTTAAAAGTGGTTGTTGAGGCTTTTAAAAACTCTAATCCCTCAGACGCGATACAGTTAATGTTAGTAGCGCCCATTTGCTCAAAATTATGTTGCGCTATGTTAGACAAGGCACTATTTTTTTCAACATGGGTTACTTGTTCAAATTTTTGTGAAAATGAATAAGCGTCTACCCCAAAACCACCTGTAATGTCAACAATACTCTTGCCATTGATTAATGAAGCCTTGTATTGCGCCGTAACTTCAGATGAAGTTTGTGATAAGTTCAGTTTATTTGGGTAGTATATATTTTTCGTTGAAAACCAAGAAGGTAATTTTGCTTTGGCTTTTGTTTTAGATTCAATTTGCTCTACCAATTCTTTGGAGGAAACTTCTGTGAACCTCGGTTTTGATAAAAGTATCTTATGCACATCTGTGCCCAGTTTATCCTTAATATATTGTTGTACCTCGTCTGTAACTATTTCTGAATTCACCTCTACCTAAAGATTATGCGTCAATGATTTAACAATTTGGTTATCGGATAAAAATTCTTTTAATATAACTTTTATTGCGGTGTAACCCGGTACGGCTACAATCATACCTACAACACCAAATAGTAGCCCCGCAATAATAATGACCAGGAAAATTTCTAATGGATGGGATTTTACACTATTTGAGAATATGAATGGTTGTGAGAAGAAGTTATCTACCAATTGGCCAAAGAGTAACCCTAAGAATACATAACCTGTTTTTGGGAGTATAACTTCGCTAAAATCCGATCCTAAATTACTGGTCATGGTAAGGGTCAACATTATTACACCGCCAATTATAGGACCTATATATGGTATTATATTGAACAGCGCACATAGAAAAGCAATTACTACAGCATTCTCAATACCAACGATTAAAAGTACTATGGTGTAAATGACGAAAAGAATAAAAATTTGAAGTAACAATCCCACAAAATATCTTGATAACAAACCATTTATTTTTCCGATGGAATTCGTTGTGCCTTTCTTTTTATCAATTGGAACGAAAATCAACAATCCATTTTCAAATAATTTGCTGTCTTTTAAAAAGAAAAAAGAAATAAAAAGCACTGAAAATAAGCCAATACTTGCAGAGCTTAATACATTTAAAAATGAATTAAGAAAATTAGGAATGAACCCAATATCCAAACCTTGTAAAATATTTTTTTCTAAACCGGCATCATCTATAACGTCTTCTACGATATGAGATGATAGGCCAAGGTGATTGGTGATTTGATGGTATAAGGTGTTTAAACTGGTTTGTAATTCATCAATATCCAATAAGGACAAGTTCTTTCCTTGTTCAGAAAGTAATGGTATAAACAAGGCTATGATACCGGCTAGAACACCTACCATTAAAAGCATGGTCAGTATTACTGCTAAAATATTGGGCAACTTAATTTTTCTAAAAAAACGTACTAGTGGGCTGCCTATAAGCGCTACTACAGCGGCAATGGCCAAATAGGCCAAAACAGATTGTATAGTATAAAGAAAGTATAGCAAAATGGCGATACCTACCAATACGCCAATAGCTCTTAATATGCCCTGTGAGATTGTTTTTGATGTCATAGCTTAGTTTTTAAAGGCGTAGGTAATAATATTGGCTCCCATTTCAAGTGCTTTTTGTCTTACTTCTGGAGCGTCGTTATGAACTGTTGGGTCTTCCCAGCCATCACCTAAATCAGACTCTGAGGTAAATAATAATAGAATCCTATTATCCTGTAAAATTGCAAAAGCTTGTGGACGTTGCCCGTCATGCTCATGTATTTTAGGTAGTCCCTTTGCAAAAGAATATGAATTATTGAAAATGGGGTGATCAGCTCCCAATTCTTCTAAATTTTTGTTGGGGAATAGTTTTTTTATCTCCCTTGTGATGTATGGTTTCATGCCGTAATTATCATCAATATGTAAAAAACCACCTGACATTAAATAGCTTTTTAAGTTTTCAATTTCCTCATCTGAAAAAACCACATTACCATGCCCTGTCATATGTAAATACGGGTATTGAAAAATTGTGCTGCTACCTACTTCTACAGTTTCGGGTTTGTTTTGTATTGTTGTTCCAATATTGTCATTACAGAATTTTATAAGATTTGGTAATGCCGTAGGGTTGGCATACCAATCACCGCCACCTTGATATTTTAGAATTGCAATCTCCTGTGCTCTTAAGTTAAGGCACGTAAACGCCATTATAAGAAAAAGATATATAGTAAGGTTTTTCATTTTATTTCGAATAATAAAGTATAATCACATTATTATGATTGATAAAAAAAATTATGTTTTCTTATTTTCTATAGTTGGCCTTCTGTTAACCACCATTATTTGGTCTCAATCCAGTAAAGATAATAAAGTTGATGTTGCTTTGTTTTCTGAACATTCGGAAAAATTATCTAAGGGTAGTGTGGTGCTTGAACTTTTTACTTCGCAAGGATGTTCTAGTTGTCCACCGGCAGATGCACTTTTAGAAACTATAAAGGATTCATATCCAGATAATGTTTTTGTTTTGAGCTATCATGTGGACTATTGGAATTATATAGGTTGGAAAGATCCTTTCAGTAATCAGAAATTTACCGTGAAACAAAGTGCCTACAATACAAAATTCAGGTATCGCAGTAATTATACGCCAGAATTGGTCGTTAACGGCAAAGAGCATATGGTGGGGTCAAATAGGGCGGATGTTATTAGGGCTGTTGAGAAATATAGCAATTTACAGTCTCAAAATGTTATTGGTATATCTAATATTACAATAGATGGTGATAAAGCAACTTTTGAATATAACGTTAATGGCAAAATTGAAGATAAAACTATAAGGGCTGTCTTGGTGCTTAATGAAAGAACCACAGAGTTTAAAAGGGGAGAAAATCGTCATAGAACTTTAAAGAATGCCAATATTGTAGTAGCCGAAAAATATTTAAATGATGTTAAATCAAAAGGCTTTGGTTCTATTGAAATTCCAAACATTGTAGGTAAAAATGAAGCTATAACTTTGATGTTATTGGTAGAGAACGAAAAGGTGGATATTACTTGTGCTGCAAAGGTTGCTATTTAACTAGCCATTGTTGATAGATGCTACAATGGTACAAGCAACAATAGCCGCAGTCTCAGTTCTTAACCTTGTTTTACCCATAGCTACCGGGGCATACCCTTTTTCCAATGCACTTTTGATTTCTTGATTTGAAAAATCACCTTCAGGGCCAATAAGTATAGTAATGTCTTTGTCAGCTGCAACACGCCTTTTTAGTTCATGTCTTTCGGTTTCTTCGCAATGTGCTATAAACTGTAACCCTGTTATTGGTTTTTCTAAAAACTCAACTAAGGAAATTGGTTCGTTAAGTTTTGGTAGATAGGTTTGTAATGATTGTTTCATTGCTGATTCCAATACCCTTTTCATTCGTTCTAATTTTAGAATCTTACGTTCTGATCGATCACAAATAATAGGGGTGATTTCATCAACGCCAATTTCTGTGGCTTTTTCTAAAAACCATTCAAAACGATCGTTCATTTTTGTGGGTGCAACGGCCATATGTAACCAATGAGATTTGGCATGTGTTTTTTTAGATGAGTTGATCTCTACCTCACATTTTTTAATGGCATCATCAATTATCGTAGCTTCAAATAAGTAACCTGCTCCATTCGTAATCCATAATTTATCCCCATTCTTTTTTCTGAGTACTCTGATGATGTGTTTGCTTTCATTACTGTCAAAAGTAAAGGTGTTGGCAGTAGGGTCTAGTTCAGGATTAAAGAAAAGTTGCATGTGGTTTTTGTTTTAATCTATGAAATAACATATCTGGCCTTTGCCGTAACGTCTTGATCCGAAAATTTTTCATTTTTATATTTCAGATAACCTACTATGCCGATCATTGCGGCATTATCTGTACAAAATTCAAATTTTGGGATGTAGGTATTCCATCCATATTTGGTTTGTGCTTCGGTTAAAATATTGCGTATTCCAGAATTTGCAGATACCCCTCCACCAATAGCTATTTCCTTTATACCGGTCTGTTTCACTGCTTTTTTTAATTTTTTCATTAAAATAGTAATGATGGTATATTGAATAGATGCGCAAATGTCTTCCAGGTTGTTTTTAATAAAATCTGGGTCTGCCTTGGTCTGCTTTTGTATAAAGTAAAGAATATTTGTTTTTAATCCACTAAAACTAAAATCCAAGTCTTTTACATTTGGTATGGGGAAATCAAATTTATGTGGGTTGCCAGTAGCTGCATATTTATCTATTAACGGACCGCCAGGGTAGGGTAGCCCTAATATTTTTGCACTTTTGTCAAAAGCCTCTCCTACAGCGTCATCAAGTGTTTGTCCAATGATTTTCATGTCAAAAAAATCATTTACCTGAACAATTTGTGTATGGCCACCACTTATGGTCAATGCTAAAAAGGGAAATGAAGGTGCTTTCATGGTTTCCTCTTTTATAAAATGGGCCAATATGTGGGCTTTCATGTGGTTAACTTCGATCAAAGGAATCTGTAAACCAAGTGATAACGATTTGGCAAATGAAGTACCTACCAATAATGAACCCATTAAGCCAGGTCCACGTGTAAATGCTATGGCTGATAATTGTTTTTTATCGATATTTGCTTTGGCTAATGCTTGGTGAACAACTGGCACTATATTTTGTTGATGGGCTCTTGAAGCAAGTTCAGGTACAACCCCTCCATATTCTTTGTGAATTGCTTGGGTGGCAACAACATTACTGAGCACTTTATCGTTCATTAAAACTGCCGCAGAAGTGTCGTCACAAGAAGATTCAATAGCAAGTATATAAATTGTTTTGTGCTCCAGCATATTTGGAATAAATTTTGAATAACAAAGGTAAAACATAAAGACCTATCAAAAAACTGAGAAAAATATTGGTTAGAACATTATTGGTGATTTTACTGATATGTGTTTTAGGTACCATCATTTTTTCGCTGCCAGTGGTACAGACCTTATTGGCACAGTTTGCTACGAAAAAAATCAACGATCAATATGGAACGCACATCAATATTGAGCGGTTAAAGGTTTCGTTGATTTCTTGGAATACAGGTTTGGAAGGTGTCTATATTGAGGATTATCAGCAGGATACACTTTTTTATGTAAATGAACTTAAAACCTCTATTCTAAGTTTAGGTAATCTTGCTCAAGGTAATTTGGAATTTGGTGATATCGCTGTTGATCAACTGAACTTTAAACTTAAAACATATTTTGGCGAGAGAAATACCAACTTAGAAGTGTTTGTAGATAAGTTAGATGATGGCAAGCCAAGGGCGGAGGGTACGCCCCCTTTTAAATTATCTTCATCTAATGTGGATATTGCGCACAGTAAGTTTAAATATATTGATGAGAATTTACAAAATACTACAGTTTTAAATTTTGATAGCCTAAACATAAATGCGGGCGACTTTTTAATTTTAGGCCCAGAGGTTTCTGCGGATATTAAAGAAATGTCATTCTTTAGTAATAGAGGGTTAAAAGTAGATCGCTTGGCTACCAATTTTAAATATACTAAGCAGCAAATGCGTTTTGATTCTCTAAGCATTAATACACCATTATCTGCTTTAGAAGGTAATTTGGTTTTTAATTATAACCGAGAAGATTTTGCCGATTTTTTGAACAAGGTTAATGTAGTTGCCGAGTTTAAGGAGTCTAAAGTGGCTTTTGATGAAGTCAACTTACTTTATGATGAATTTGGAAAAGGTAAAGAAGTAACCTTCAATGCAAATGTGAATGGAGTATTGAACGATTTGAACACTGATGACCTTTTCTTGTTTTCAGATGATACCGGTATTCGTGGTAATTTTAATTTTAAAAATCTCTTTAATAAACAGAAAGCATTTAGTTTAAATGCCGAAATGAGGAATGTAACAAGTAGTTATTATCAATTAAATGCATTATTGCCCAATTTAATTGGTAACTCATTGCCGTCGTCATTTAGCAAATTAGGTCAATTTACAATTCGTGGTAATGCCTTTATTACCAATTCTTCTATTGATGCTAAAGTGAACTTAAATACTGCCGTGGGTAGTAGTTATGCGGATATTGTACTTAGCGATTTTAATAATATTGACAATGCAACTTATAAAGGTTTTATTTCTTTGATAGATTTTGATTTAGGTGATTTTGCCGAGAATAAAAACTTGGGAAAAACAACCTTGGATTTTAATGTGGAGGGTAAAGGTTTTGTAAAAGAAAAATTGAACACCGAGGTAATTGGTCAAATTTATTCTTTGGAGTTTAATAAGTACAACTATCAAGACATTAGAGTGTCGGGGATTATAAAAGATCAATTGTTTGATGGTTCTTTGGTAAGCAATGACGAGAATTTTAAGTTCGATTTTAAGGGTCTTGCAAATGTTGCCGAGACAAGGAACAATTTTAATTTTATCGCCTCGGTTGATTATGCCGATTTAAAGAAACTGAATATTATAAATGATAGCGTTTCTGTATTTAAAGGAAATGTAAGTATGGATATTACAGGCACCACGTTTGATAATATTGTTGGTGACATCAATTTTACACAAACTAGCTATCAAAATAAAAATGATACTTACTATTTTGATGATTTTGCGGTTACCTCTAGTTTTGATAAAGAGAGGGAACGAACCATAAATATAAATTCTCCAGATATTATTACCGGATTTATGAAAGGTAATTTTAAGGTAAGAGAATTGGGTAAACTTGTGCAGAACTCCTTGGGTAGTATTTATACAAACTATAGGCCTTTTCAAATTTCAGATGGTCAAAATCTCTCTTTTAATTTTAAGATTTATAATAAAATCGTAGATGTGTTCTTTCCAGAAGTTCGCTTTGATCCAAATACGTTTATTAAAGGTAATATTGTAGCAGATGAGGGTGATTTCAAATTAAATTTTGAGTCTCCAAGTATAGAGGCCTTTGGTACGGCAGCCGATAAAATTGAAGTGCGTATAGATAATAAAAACCCATTATTCAATACATATGTATCTGTTGGTGAGTTGGATACCCCGTATTATAATTTTAAGGATTTTAACCTGATCAATACTACCTTAAAGGATACTTTGTTCTTTAGGTCAGAGTTTAAAGGCGGTAGTGAGTTCAATGATTCTTACAACCTAAACTTTTACCATACATTCAATAAGGAAAATAAATCTGTAATTGGTCTTAAAACCTCCGATGTCAATTTTAAGGGGAATAAGTGGGTTTTAAACAAAGAGGGAAATACAAAGAATAAGGTTATTCTAAGTAGGTCTTTAGATAGTATTACAATTCAAGAAATTGTAATGAACAATGAGGAGAAAGAGCAGATAAGGTTAAAAGGACAATTGGCAGATTCTACTTACAAAGACCTACAGTTGCAATTTAAAATTGTTTCCTTAGATAAGATAACCCCGGTAATAGATAGTTTGAAATTACAGGGAGAGGTCAATGGTACCTTAAACGTTTTACAGAAAGATGGTGTTTATTTACCATCATCAAATCTAAATATTGATAAATTCGGTATTAATGATATTCCTTTAGGTGATTTAGCTATAAATATCATTGGCAATAGAGATTTGACAGAATTTCAAGTGAACTCCCAACTGTCTGATAATGGCTTGGAAAAATTTAGCGTAGTTGGTAGTGTAGAGAATAGGGGAGATATACCAAGGGCAGATTTAATTGCGAATTTCAGCAATTTTAATTTAGAACCTTTTAGCCCTTTGGGTGAAGGGGTTATTGATCATATTAGGGGAGATATAGACGGTAGGGTGGTTATAAAGGGAGATGTTGATAATCCAAACTTTGACGGGCTTCTTACTTTGGACAATGCTGGTATTGCTGTGCCGTACCTAAATGTAGATTATGAATTTGCACCCCGGTCTAGAGTTGTTCTAAGTAATCAAACATTTGATTTTGAAAATATAGCATTAAAAGATGTTGTTAAGGGTACTACGGCAAATTTAGATGGTACCATTACTCATAGTTTCTTTAAAGATTGGGTTCTGGACTTGAATGTTGATACCAAGAATGATAGGTTCTTGATTTTAAATACAGAATTTAAAGAGGGTGAGTTATATTATGGTACTGGTTATTTGAATGGTACAGGACGAATCTATGGTCCTACTACTGCTTTGAATATTACGGTTGATGGTACTACCGCAAAAGGTACTTCTTTAAAAATTCCGCTTAGTGATGTTGCTAGTGTTGGGGATTATTCTTTTATCAATTTTATTGAAAAGAACGATAAAAAGAGAATAGAGAGTCAGCGACAATTAAAGGATTATCAAGGTCTTGAACTTGAATTTAACTTAGATGTAACGCCTGATGCCGAAGTTGAAATAGTAACAGATACAAAAACCGGTAGTTCCCTAAAAGGAACAGGGGTAGGTATTATTTTAATACAGATCAATACCAATGGTAAATTTGAAATGTATGGTGATTATGTTGTGGTAACAGGTGAATTCAATTATAAGTTTGGTGGTATTATAGATAAGAAATTTACGGTTGAACCCGGGGGCACCATTAATTGGGATCAAAAACCATTAGAAGCCATTTTGAATATGGAGGCGATATATTCATTAAATGCGAATCCTGCTCCATTATTAGATGATGCCGGTTTTACCCGTAGAATTCCTACTGACGTAATTATAAGTTTAACCGGGCAGCTTCAAAAGCCAGATATTGATTTTGGTATTGATTTTCCGGGTACTAATTCTATTGTAAAATCAGAATTGGAATACAGACTGCAAGATCCCACCGTAGAGGAGAAAAATGCGATATTCCTATTGGCTCAAGGTACTTTTGTAAATTCTCAAAGTGGTATTAACCAACAAGCAATTACAGGTAATTTGGTTCAAAGCGCATCTAGCATTTTGAATTCAATTCTTAGTGGTGGTAATGATAAGTTCAACCTTGGTCTATCCTATGAGCAAGGTATTTTAGACCGTTCTGCGGATATTGAGACAGACGATAGAATTGGTGTTACGGTATCAACACAAATATCGGATAGAATTCTATTTAACGGTAAAGTAGGGGTTCCGGTGGGTGCATCTAGTGAAACCTTGGTCGCAGGTGATTTTGAAATACAGGTTTTGCTAAATGAAGAAGGTACGTTAAGTGCAAATTTTTTCAGTAGACAAAGTGAAATACAGGCATATTTGTCGGATCAACAGGGGTCTACCCAAGGGGCGGGAATTTCGTATGAAGTTGATTTCAATAATTTTAAGGAGCTTTTTCAAAAAATACTGGCTACCAAACCAAAAGAAAAAGAGGTACCTGGAAAAGAGATTGAAACACCATCATCTGTCATGGGAAATGATAGCCTTATTCGTTTTTACAATAAGCCAAAATCATTAAATCAATAACTAAACGCTACATAATTGTTAAGTATTTAAATATTTTAAGAATTTAAGCATCAATATGTTACAACGAAATCCTTTTCGTTGATTTTTTCTTAAAATGCGATGGAAGTTAGTTCCTTTTTTGATGAAGATTTGTTACTTTCGTTGGCTTAAATTTTTCAATGTTATCACAAATTAAAAAAATAGCAGTGCTGACTTCAGGAGGCGATTCTCCTGGTATGAATGCAGCAATTAGATCGGTTGTTCGTACGTGTGCCTATATGAAGGTAGATTGTGTTGCAGTCTACAGAGGGTACCAAGGTATGATTGAGGGAGATTTTAAACCAATGGATGCCCGTAGTGTAAATAATATTATCAATAAAGGGGGGACTATTTTAAAATCGGCAAGATGTAATGACTTTAGAACTCCAGAAGGAAGAAAAACAGCTCATGATCAGTTAGTAAAGGCAGGTATAGATGCGTTTGTCGTTATTGGAGGAGATGGTAGTTTTACCGGTGCCATGATTTTTAATAGAGAGTATAACTTTCCTGTAATTGGAATTCCCGGTACTATTGATAATGATATTTTTGGTACTACGTTTACATTAGGTTTTGACACAGCTTTGAATACTGTAGTAGAGTGTATAGATAAAATTAGAGATACTGCCAGTTCCCATAACAGATTGTTCTTCGTTGAGGTTATGGGTAGAGATGTTGGGCATATTGCGCTTAACGCCGGTGTTGGAGCTGGTGCAGAAGAGATTTTGATTCCTGAGGAAAACTTAGGTTTAGACAGGTTGTTAGAATCTTTGAAAAGAAGTAAAGAGTCTGGTAAATCATCTAGTATAGTTATTGTTGCCGAAGGTGACAAATCTGGTAAAAACGTATTTGAACTTAAAGAATATGTTGAAGAACATTTGCCTATATATGATGTGCGTGTATCTGTTTTAGGGCATATGCAAAGGGGTGGTGCGCCATCTTGTTTCGATCGTGTGCTTGCAAGTAGAATGGGCGTAAAGGCGGTTGAGGCATTATTAGAAGGCAAAACGAACCTTATGGTGGGTATACAGGATAATCAACTTACTTTAACGCCAATTAACAAGGCGATAAAAGGACATACAAAAATTGATAAGGAGCTCATAAGAGTTTCTGAAATAATGACTACATAATTTAAATATTAAAAAGAGAGAAAATGTCAAATTTGAAAATAGGAATTAACGGATTCGGTAGAATAGGAAGATTAGTCTTCAGAACAACAATCAAGCGTGGAGATGTTGATGTAGTAGCTATCAATGACTTGTTAGATGTTGAGCACTTGGCTTACTTGTTAAAATATGATTCGGTACATGGTAAATTCGATGGTACTGTTGATGTAAAAGATGGTCAATTGATCGTAAATGGTAAGACTGTTCGTATTACTGCGGAAAGAGACCCTAAAAATTGTAAGTGGGATGAGGTTGGTGCAGATACCGTTGCTGAATGTACAGGTATTTTTACAACTTTAGAAACTGCTCAATATCATATTGATGGTGGTGCTAAAAAAGTTGTTATTTCTGCGCCTTCTAAAGATGCTCCAATGTTTGTAATGGGTGTTAACCATACAGAGGTTACTGCTGACAACACAATTGTTTCAAACGCATCATGTACTACAAACTGTTTAGCTCCAATGGCTAAGGTGTTAAATGATAAATTTGGTATTGAAGAAGCTTTAATGACCACCGTTCATGCAACAACGGCTACTCAAATGACTGTTGATGGTCCTTCTAAGAAAGACTGGAGAGGTGGTAGAAGTGCAATGTTGAACATTATACCGGCTTCTACGGGTGCTGCTGTAGCGGTTACCAAGGTAATTCCTGCATTGAAAGGTAAGCTTACGGGAATGGCGTTTAGAGTTCCTACTGCAGATGTATCTGTTGTAGATTTAACTGTTCGTCTTGAAAAGGAAACTTCTTACGAAGAAATTAAAAAAGCATTTAAATCTGCTTCTGAAGGGGAGTTAAAAGGTGTTTTAGGATATACAGAGGAGTCTGTAGTTTCTCAGGATTTCATAGGTGAGTCTCATACAAGTGTATTTGATGCTGGTGCAGGTATCGAGTTGAATTCTAAATTCTTCAAGTTGATCTGCTGGTATGATAACGAGGCTGGTTTCTCCAATAAAATGGTAGACCTAATTCAGCACGTTAACACGTTGTAAGCATCATTTTAGTATAACAATAATATATCCTGAAAATGAGGCTTTTGCGTCTTGTTTTCAGGTTTATTTTTTTAAAGACATTCGGTATATGATTTTAATAGTAGATAGTGGTGCAACCAAGTCAGATTGGATTGCTTTAGATGAAAATGGCGAACAGCTTTTTTTAACGCAAACATTGGGTTTAAGCCCAGAAGTGTTGACAAAAGATGTCATAGAAGATCGCTTAGCGAATAATTTTGAACTTTCTAAGAACAGGGAGAAAGTCAGTCATTTGTACTTTTATGGTGCCGGTTGTGGTACCGATCGTATGAAAGTCTTTTTAAAAGGTATATTCAAAGACTTTTTTCCAAATGCAAAAGCAGATGTAAAGGAAGATACATATGCGGCAATTTTTGCTACTACCAAAGTTGGTCACCAAGGTATCGTTTGTATTTTAGGTACGGGGTCTAATTGTAGCTATTATGACGGTAACCAATTATTTCAAAAAGTAACTTCATTAGGGTATATACCTATGGATGATGGTAGTGGAAATTTCTTTGGACGTAAGTTGATACGTGATTACTATTTTCATAAAATGCCATCTGATCTAGCGCATAAGTTCGCAGCTTCGCATGATTTAGATGCCGATGTAATTAAAGAAAACTTATACAAGCAGCCTAACCCAAATACGTATTTGGCAACCTTTGCTAGGTTTTTAATTGAAAATAAAGAACATCCGTACTCTAAAGGGGTTATAGATAAAGGTTTTCAGCAATTTATAAATAACTACGTAATGCAATTTGAATTGGCTACAAAGGTGCCGATCAATTTTGTAGGTAGTATTGCGCATTACCTAAGAGATGAATTAACATCTGTACTGCTTAGAAATGATTTGATCGTTGGTGTTATTAGGCAAAGACCTATTGAAGGGCTTGTGGAATTTCACAGATCAAATATGTAAAACGTTATTTTACGGCAATCATTGAAATTTCAACATTTACGAACTTAGGTAAATTTGCTACTTCAACGGTTTCTCTTGCTGGTGCAGTTTCTGCATTAAAGTAAGTGGCATAAACTTCGTTTACTTCGGTGAATTGATTCATGTCACTGAGAAATATTGATGATTTAACAACATGTTCAAAGGTCATTTCAGCTTCGGTTAAAATGGCCTTTAAATTTTCCATAGACTGTTTAGTTTCCAATTTAATATCACCTGAAACTAATGCGCCACTTTTTGGATTAATTGGAATTTGCCCAGAGATATATAAGGTGCCATTACTTAAAATTGCTTGGTTATATGGGCCAATTGGTGCTGGGGCATTTTCTGTATTTATAATTTTTTTCATCGTAGCTAATGTTTAATTTTTTAATTCTGACTTCTGTTTTCCCACTTAAGGTCTTTTAAGATAGAAGAATCTATACCAATAAAGAAATACCATCTTTTATAGGTGCCAAAAGGTGTCCAGTTAAAACGCATGGTGAAACTTTTTAGGTCTCGTTGAAAACGCAATTGGGTTAAGGTGAAACCTTGATTTTTGAAATCATAACCAGATGAACCTCCTATAGACCACCTTGGCGCAAGCTCTATGTCACCAGAAAACATTAAAGAGTGACTACTAAATTCATTTTGCCTTGCTGTGTTGCTATAGTTTGCGGAATAGGCCAACCTAAAATTCCATGGTATTTTGGTTCCATATATTGGGTTTTCAACATCGGCATTTTTGTCGTCCTTCCTAATGGGGTTTGAATTGAAATCATCGGCCCTTCCAAAAAGGTCGTCATCTCTACCACCACTTTGCGCTACGTAATCAAAAGGATCTTCATCTTCTTCCTTCCTTCCTTTGTCATCTTTTTTATTGAACATATCACTACTAATAGAATAGGATACATTGGCATTAGCTCTAGTAAGTCTAAATAGGCTACCGCCATTGTCAATATTCCATGTGTCTATTCTTCTACCATTATTATCTATGGCATAAGGGTCTAAACCGGCAGAAAAATTAATGGACATTTTGTTGTCCAAAATGTTGGTTCCACCATTAATGCTCAGTGGATTCAATCTAAGGGAATCAGATTCGAAATTATATCCGGTGGAGACATTAAAATTACTTAAAAGAGATATTTTTTTAGGTTCAAGTTTTGTGGAGTCTTTATCCTTTACCTTAGCTTCTAAAGTGTTGGCCAATGAAAAACTTAAGCTGTTAGACTGCCCTAAAGAAGGTGCTCCGTTTAATGTTCCCGTAAAACGACTGTATTGTACTTCTACACCGTCTTCACCTAAATATTCGTCATAAAATTGCTCAAATGAGGGTGCATAGCCATAACTAAGAGAAGGCCTAAGTGTGTGTCTAATAGCTTGAATTTTTTTGTCCTCACCAAAATTAAAAGTACCATATAAGGTAGTTCCAATACTTGCACTAAAATTATAGGTATTGTAACGGTCAAAACCACTAACCGTATCTATAACAACTTCCTCGGCAACATCGTCATAGCTTCTGTTGTATGTTTCCAATGTCCAAACATCTTCATAGTTACCGCCCAAACTAACGCTGAAAAATTTAGCAACCTTAAAGTTCGTTGCAACAGGAATACTATGACTGGCACCTACACGGGCATTGTCAAACATCCTAGACGTGAAAAAATCCTCGTCATTTGTCACTAACCTATTTTGTGCGTTTACGCTGTACTGAAAGTTGATGTTGTCTATGATTCCTTTCTTTACACCGTCTTGCTTTACAAACGGATAAATACGCTCTACACTTGCTTGAAATGTAGGCAAGGTCATATTAATATTGTCATCATCGTCATCATCATCTGTAGCTACCGATGTCAGTTGTGAGTGGGTAGCGGTCAAACTCATGTTCACAGAAGGGTAATTTGGAAATGTTTTAGAGTATGAAATTGATGATGATAGGGTGTTGTTCTGGGTATTTGGTAAATTTCTTTGTTGTAAGGAATTTTGGTAATAATCGCTACTTCCTAAATTTACCGATGCTGAAAATCGTGAGTTGGGACTTGCCTTGGTGTCTTGTGTGTGAGAAAATTGAATATTATAGTTTCTAGAAAGACTGTAATCACTAAAACCTTTTTGGCTATTAACGATATTTTCAAATCTTAGGTTTACATTACCACGATACTTGTACCTTTTAGTATAAATAGATGCTGTTCTAAATGCGTAACTTCCGTTCGTATAAAAGTCTCCGGATAAAGTAATGTCGGCATAATCACCTAATGGTACATAATACCCCATATCTTGTAAAAAGTAACCCGCATCTGGATCGTTACCGAACGAAGGCATTAAAACACCTGCTGATCGGCCAACACTCAGTGGAAAATAAGCAAATGGCATTGCTATTGGGGTTGGTACATCTGCAATATATAAATTGCTGAACCCGGCAATCACTTTTTTCTTGGGAACAAATTTTGCTTTTCTAACCCTTATATAATAATCTGGGTTAATAGTGTCCGTTGAGGTGGTCAATTTTCCTTCGCTTAGAAAGTAAACGGAATCATTCTCTTTTTTGGTAATCTCGGCATAAACCTTCATGGCATCACTACCCAAAGCACCGGCTGCCGCTTGTTGTTCTGTTCGTGAATTCCAGATCAGTGCCTTTTGCGTATCAAAATTAAAACGGATAGAATCTGGTATAACAATGTTCGATCCCAGTTTAAAATAGGGTAGCTGGCTGTAATTGCCAAGTGAGTCAACCATTCTACCGGCATACACCTCATTTTTAATGTAATCCATGATGATGATACCAGCTTTTAACTCCGTATCTTGATAATAGATTTCAGCTTCGTTATAGAGGTAAATTTTATTTTCTTTTTGGCTTAATTTCACATAATCTTTAGCCTTATAAGTGATTTTATCTAAAAGTAAAGGAGGCTTTTGATTAAGGGAATCTGTAACCAAAGAATCATTGGCTATAGAGTCTTTTATTGCGGTTGGCGGAAATAGTGGTGCAATAATTGAATCTCTCTCTGCTTTGATATTGAGCGGAGTGATTTTTCCTTCTTGACCGATGGCAAAAAAACCACAGACAACAACCATGAATAGGAAAAGTAAGTATTGTTTGTTTGATTGCAAGGCTATATATCCTATTTTTGTAAAGGTTTGGCGGTCAAATGAGCCGTTATTTGAGATGTCAAACTTACATATATTTTTTAATCCCCATGTAGGGTCTTACAATAAATTTAACCATAATAAGGGCGATATAATCCCCAATACATATGAAAATAAAATTCTTAAGCATTTCATTGGTTTTAGTTACAGCCGTATTTCTACTGTCTTTTACTGTTGATAAACAAGAAGTTGAATCTGATGATCCATTTATTGTTGTTTTAGATGCCGGTCATGGTGGTCATGATCCAGGAAACTTGGGAAATGGGTATTTGGAGAAAAAAATCGCTTTGAACATTGTTTTAAAAGTCGGTGAAATTCTTGAAAAGAATAAGGATATTAAAGTTATCTATACGCGTAAGGATGATACGTTCATTGATTTGTACGTTAGGGGCGAGGTTGCCAATAAAGCCAATGCAGATTTGTTCGTGTCGGTTCATTGTGATTCCCATACCTCAGATGCGCATGGGGCAGGTACCTTTGTATTAGGGTTGCATGCCAATAAGCAAAACTTTGAAATTGCGAAAAAGGAAAACTCTGTAATTTATTTAGAGGACAACTATGAAAATAGGTATGCGGATTATGATATTAATTCGCCGGAATCGGTAATAGGTTTGACCATTATGCAAGAAGAGTTTTTGGATCAAAGCGTTGCTTTGGCCACAATGATACAGGAAAATTTTTCTAGCCAACTTAAAAGGACAGATAGAAAAGTAAAACAAGCCGGTTTTATAGTCTTGCACCAAACTTTTATGCCAAGTGTTCTTGTAGAGACCGGTTTTCTTACCAATAAGGATGAAGGTGCTTATTTAAATTCTACTAAAGGGCAGAATGAAATGGGAGATGCCATTGCGAAAGCCATATTGAATTATAAAGAAGGCGTACAACCTACTGTAAAGAATGTAGAAACTACGGTTTCTAAACCTAATGTGCCGCCAATTAAAGAAGAAGTGGTGGCTAAAGCTGATGAAAAAAAGGAACTGGCTGTTAAAGAAATAGCTGAGATTGAAGAGAAAAAAAATGTAGCTAAAGAAACTGTTGCAGAAAAAGTTTCTGAGGTTGAAAAAACGGAACCTATTAATACACCGGCGGTTGTTGTAAAGAAAGAAGAGGTTGCTCCAAATGTGCAGGTAAAAGAAGCGATCAATGCCAATGAAGTAGCTAAATCCATTGTCTTTAAAATTCAGTTAATGGCAAGCAGTAAGAACGTAGCACTTAACCCTGGTAATTTTAAAGGACTTTCAAACCTTTCACAAGAACCTTATAAGAATTTATACAGGTATATGTATGGTGAAACAAGGTCATATAGAGAAGCTAAAATGATGCAAGGTCAGGCACAGGGTAAAGGATATAAATCGGCTTATATTGTAGCTTATAAGCTTGGAGAAAGAATTCCTATTCAAGAGGCTATAGACGAGGTTTCTCAATTTAATCCATAAAGTGTAAATATTATTCATAATTTTGAGTGTAATAAAAATACAGTTGCTTGAAACTATCTAGAGAATTAAAAACGGGAATTATTGTAATTGGTGGCATACTACTGTTCATCATGGGATTCAGTTATTTAAAGTCCACTCCAATTTTTGATAATAGCAAAACCTTTTTTGCAGTTTACCCTAATGTTGGCGGACTCCAATCTGGTACTACTGTTTCTATTAATGGTTTTAGTGTTGGTAAGGTTAATGATATTAGGTTTTTAGATGAAAGGGGAAATCTATTGGTAACTTTTACGGTTGGTAATGATTTTAAATTTTCTAAAAATAGTACGGTAGAATTATATGATACAGGTATTATTGGTGGTAAGGGTTTACAGATAAAACCTATTTTTGATGGTGCACCCGCGCAGTCTGGAGATACTTTAAAAACTGAAACAAGGCCCGGTATTACCGATCTAGCACAGCAAAAACTAAATCCATTGGTACGTAAAGTTGAATCTGCAATTTCTGGAGCGGATTCTGTATTGGTGAATGTGAATTCTGTCTTGGATGAAAACACCAAGAAAGAGCTGAAAGAAGTTATAGGTGGTTTAAATGAACTGATCACTAGCTTAAACGGAAGTGCATCAACACTTAATACCGTTTTGGCCGGAAATGAAGAAAAACTAAATACTTCATTTGAAAATTTTGAAAAGCTTACGGCTAATTTTGCGAAACTATCAGATTCTTTAAACGCTGCCGGTCTTGGCCGTACCTTGGCCAGTTTGGAATCTACCATGGCAAATCTAGATCAGCTAACAGCCAAAATTGAAAATGGCGATGGTTCTATGGGCTTACTTATGAATGATAAGGAGCTTTATTCAAATCTAAACAATGCTTCTAGAGAGCTAGACTTATTGCTGCAAGATTTTCGTTTAAACCCTAAAAGGTATGTAAACGTTTCGGTTTTTGGTAAGAAACAAAAAGATTATGAATTACCAGAAGATGATCCTGCCGCAAATTCTATAGAGAATTAAAGAAGACTTAATTATATGCAATATCTCCCTAATGTAATTTTTGTAATCCTACTTGTTGTGGGTGTTGGTTTTTTTGTCAAGAATATTAGCAAGCTAAAAAGAAATATATTTCTTGGTAAAGAAGCTTCTTTGAATGATAATAAACCACAGCGTTGGAAAAACATGGCTAAAATTGCCCTTGGGCAAACTAAGATGGTCGTAAGGCCAATTGCCGGTATGCTGCATATCATTGTTTATGTTGGTTTTATCATTATTAATATTGAGGTTCTTGAAATTATTTTGGACGGTATTTTTGGTACCCATAGAATGTTCGCCGTTCTAGGGCCTGTTTATGATTTTTTAATTGGCTCTTTTGAAGTTCTTGCGCTATTGGTAATAGTGTCTGTGGTGATATTTTGGATAAGAAGAAACATCATAAGGTTAAAGCGTTTTCTTAAGCCTGAAATGGAAGGATGGCCAAAAAACGATGGTAACCTTATACTTTGTATTGAGTTGGTTTTGATGGTGCTATTCTTGACCATGAATGGGGCTGATTATCAATTGCAACAAATGGGGGCAGACCACTATGCGGCTGCAGGTTCTTTTCCAATAAGTAGCATGCTTTCACCAATTTTTGAGAATATGTCCATTCCTACACTTGTACTTGTTGAGCGTATAGCTTGGTGGTTACATATTGCCGGAATATTGTTTTTCCTTAATTACTTATATTATTCAAAACATTTACATATTCTTCTTGCCTTTCCAAATACATATTATGGTAAGCTTACTCCTAAAGGGCAATTTAAGAACCTACAGTCGGTAACAGATGAAGTGCGTATGATGATGGACCCAGATGCAGATCCGTATGCAGAACCTGCTGAAGATGCTGCTGTGCCAGATAAGTTTGGAGCATCTGATGTGCAAGATTTAAGTTGGGTACAATTGTTAAACGCTTACACTTGTACAGAATGTGGTCGTTGTACAAGTGAGTGTCCGGCCAATCAAACCGGAAAAAAACTATCGCCTCGTAAAATCATGATGGATACTCGTGATAGACTTGAAGAGGTAGGAAAGAATATCGATCAAAATAAGGGTGAATTTAAAGATGACGGTAAGCAATTACTGAACGATTATATTACGCCAGAAGAGTTATGGGCATGTACATCCTGCAATGCTTGTGTTCAGGCCTGCCCAATTAGTATTGATCCACTATCTATCATTATGGATATGAGACAGTATTTGGTCATGGAACAATCTGCCGCTCCAACAGATTTGAATAATATGATGGGTAATATTGAAAATAATGGAGCACCTTGGCCATTTAATCAAATGGACCGTTTAAATTGGAGTAAAGAATCTTAAAGAGAGATATGGCAAGTGAATTAAAAGTGCCTACAATGGCAGAGTTTTTTGCAGCTGGAACAGTTCCCGAAGTATTATTTTGGGTTGGTTGTGCCGGTAGTTTTGATGATAGGGCAAAGAAAATAACGAAGGCTTTCGTTAAGATTTTGAATAAGGCGAATGTTTCATTTGCTGTGCTTGGTACAGAAGAAAGTTGTACCGGTGATCCGGCAAAACGAGCTGGTAATGAGTTTTTGTTTCAAATGCAAGCAGTTACAAATATAGAGGTGCTAAATGCCTACGAGATTAAAAAAATAGTTACGGCATGTCCGCATTGTTTTAATACGATAAAAAATGAATACCCTGGTCTAGGCGGTAATTATGAAGTTGTACATCATACTCAATTTCTTAAAGACCTGTTGAATGATGGTAGAATAGCTATGGAAGGAGGCTCTTTTAAGGGTAAACGAATTACCTTTCATGATCCTTGCTATTTGGGTAGAGCTAACGGAGTTTATGAAGCACCAAGAGACTTGATCAGAAAGTTGGATGCTGAACTTATAGAAATGAAAAGCTGTAGGCAAAGAGGTTTATGCTGTGGTGCAGGTGGAGCGCAAATGTTTAAAGAACCTGAAAAGGGTGATAAAGATGTAAACATTGAGCGTACGGAGCAAGCTTTGGAAACCAAGCCGGAAATAATTGCTGCAGGTTGTCCGTTTTGTAACACCATGATGACCGATGGTGTTAAGAACAAGGAAAAAGAAGGTGCTGTTGCGGTAATGGATATTGCCGAATTAATTGCTACCGCAGAAGATTTATAAATATAAAAGTATAGAAATTGCTAGTAGACTTTAAAACATTACCGGAAACTTCCAGAGTTTGGATTTATCAGTGCAACCGTTCATTTTCTGATGTGGAAATAACTGAAATCAGTTCAGATTTAGATGCTTTTCTAACTTCTTGGACTGCGCATGGTAATGATTTAAATGCCGGCTATGAAATAAAGTATAAACGCTTTATTATCATTGCACTTGATCAATCTACACAAGGTGCTACAGGGTGTTCAATAGATGCATCTGTGCGTTTTATTCAAGAATTGGAAAGAAAGTACAATGTTATGCTTTTGGATAAAATGAATGTTTCTTATAAGCAAGGAGAATTCGTAGCCTATAAAAGTCTATTGGATTTTAAGGCAATGGCGAAACAAAAAGCCATTTCTAAAAATACTATTGTATTTAACAATCTGGTTGCCAATAAGGGAGAGTATTTAGAGCATTGGGAAGTACCTGCTTCCGAAAGTTGGCACGCTCGTTTTCTTTAACATAATTTCTTCTTAAGTATTAGAATTTATTGGGTTTTATCGATGAAATGCAATAATTTCAACCTGTATTAGTTATCTCAGTACATATTATTTTATGCGCCATATTTTTATTATTATTTGTGGGTTGTTTTGCTATTCGGTACTATCAGCCCAAAATCCGTTAGTTACCGGTGATAGTTTAGGACAACAAGCGTGGGTGAATAGCCAATATGCTCAAATGAGCTTGGATGAAAAACTGGGGCAATTATTTATGGTCAGTGTAGCATCTAACCAAAGCAAACAGGCTACCGATAAAATTAAAAACCTGATTGTTCAGGAACACTTAGGCGGTGTTATTTTTTCCAAGGGCGGGCCAGTACGTCAAGCAAAACTTACCAATAATTATCAAGCTGTATCTAAAATCCCTTTATTGATCGGGATGGATGCCGAGTGGGGACTTTCCATGAGATTGGATTCTACTTATGCTTTTCCTTGGAATATGACATTAGGTGCTATACAAGACAGTTCCATTGTTGAAAGAGTAGGTTATCAAATAGGTAAACATGCCAAACGTTTAGGGGTGCATATAAATTTTGCTCCAGATTTAGATATTAATACCAACCCAAAGAATCCTATTATAGGAAATCGTTCTTTTGGTGAAAACAGGGATAATGTAGTTCAAAAAGGAATTGCTTTTATAAAAGGAATGGAAAGGGCTGGTGTGTTGGCCAATGGGAAGCATTTTCCCGGTCACGGAGATACCGAGGTAGATTCTCATCATAATTTACCCATAATTCCTTTTTCCAGAAAAAGGTTGGATAGTCTAGAATTGTATCCGTTTAAAAAATTAATAGGTTCAGGTTTAAGCAGTATTATGGTTGCCCATTTAGAGGTGCCAACTCTTGAAATGAAGAAAGAACTGCCTTCTTCAATCTCAGAACAAATAATTACAGGAATTTTAAAAGAGGAGTTAGGGTATAATGGCTTGATTTTTACAGATGCCCTTAATATGAAGGGAGTATCCACAACCGGTAAAGAGGGTAGTGTAGAACTTGCAGCTTTTATGGCAGGTAATGATATGCTATTAATGCCAGAGAATATTGTAAGTGCCAAAGAGAAATTGACTAAGGCTTATGAAAAAGGTAAATTGACAGAGAATCGTTTAGCCTATTCGGTTAAGAAAATTCTAATGGCAAAATACAAGGCAGGTTTACATCATTACAAACCCATTAAGCTTGAAAACCTATATAACGATTTAAATGGCCTTGAAGATGATATTGTTTATGAGCAAGCTATAGAAAATGCTATTACCGTAGTTAAAAATAAACTGGATCTTCTATCCATTAAGAACTTGGACAATAAAAAAATTGCCTATGTTAAAATGGGGAATTCGGACAACGAGGCATTTGTCCAAGGGTTAAAGAATTATGCAGAAGTTACCGTAATTGAGGCAAGTGATATTACTACTTTAAAAACAAGACTAAAAGAATTCAATTTGATTATTGTTGGTCATCATATGAATAATGAGAGTCCTTGGAAGTCTTACAAATTCTCGAACTCAGAATTGGAATGGCTGCAGGAAATTGCTAATGAGCGTACTTCTAATCTTATATTATGTGTATTTGCAAAACCATACGCACTATCGGATATCGATTCGTTCAATAATATAGATGCTGTGGTAATGGCATATCAAAATAGTGATATCGCCCAAGAAAAAACTGCAGAAATACTATTTGGTGCTGTAGGTGCTACAGGTAAATTGCCCGTTACGGCGCATGAAGAGTTTCCGGTGCATACCGGAATAGAAGTTAAGTCTTTGAGTAGATTGGGCTATAGTATACCAGAACGTGTGGGTATGAGTTCACAAGGACTAAAACGAATTGATGAATTAATGCACGACGGCCTTGATAGTTTAATGTTTCCTGGAGCGCAAGTGCTAGTGGCTAGAAAAGGTAAGGTAATCTATCAAAAAGGATTTGGTAAACCTACCTATGATTCTAAAGAGAACATTACTAACGATTATATTTATGACTTAGCTTCCCTTACCAAAATATTGGCAACATTGCCTATGGTCATGAAGATGGAGGAAGAGGGTAGAATTGGGCTTAATAATACGTTTGAAGAGTTGGTTCCTAATTACTCCAATACAGAAATTAAGAACGTAACAGTGCTTAAAGCATTGTCCCATTACGGGCGTTTGCCGGCATGGATTCCTTTTTATATTAGAACATTGGATGAGAACAAAAAGCCTTCAAGTGAATTTTATAGAAATTCACCTTTGCCAGGTTTCTCTACCAAAGTTTATGATAATCTGTATTTAACAGATGCCTACCAAGATTCCATTTACAATAGAATAGGGAGGCAAGATTTAAAATCTAACCGGTATAGGTATAGTGATGTTCCTTACTACGTAATGAAAAAGGTAATTGAGGATAGCTATGGACAAAGGTTAGATCATTTAACCAATAATTTTTTATACCAAAGAATAGGAGCAAACCATACAACTTACAATCCTTTAGAGAAATTTGATAAGAATAGTATAGTGCCTTCAGAAGAGGATGATTATTATAGGTACGGCACGGTTCAAGGATATGTTCATGATATGGGAGCGGCCATGCAAGCAGGTGTTGGTGGTCATGCAGGTTTGTTCAGCAATGCCAATGATATTGCAAAAATTATGCAGATGTACCTTCAAGATGGCTATTACGGCGGTACAAAATTTTTTGATTCTAGAACGGTTAAGAAATTCAACACTTGTTATTTCTGTGAAAACAATGTAAGAAGAGGAGTAGGCTTTGATAAGCCTCAATTACAGCACAGCGGACCAACATGTGGTTGTGTTTCTCGAAAAAGTTTTGGGCATAGTGGTTTTACGGGAACTTATACGTGGGCAGATCCTGAAGAGGAAATTGTATATGTATTTTTATCTAACAGAACTTATCCGTCCGCATCTAATACACTTTTAGTTAAATCTGGGTTAAGAACTAGAATTCAACAAGCCATTTACGATTCAATTCTGAATTAAAAAAGGTAATTTTGTTGTAATGAAAATAGCAATAGTATGTTACCCTACCTTTGGAGGTAGTGGTGTAGTAGCAACGGAATTAGGTATAGCATTGGCCAATAGAGGTCATGAAATTCATTTTATTACATATAAGCAACCAGTTCGTTTGGAGTTGCTGAGCAATAAAATTTTCTTTCATGAAGTGCATGTTCCAGAGTATCCGTTATTTCATTACCAACCATATGAACTTGCCTTATCCAGTAAATTGGTTGACACCATTAAGCTTCATAAAATAGACCTTTTACATGTGCATTATGCCATACCACATGCCTATGCTGGCTATATGGCCAAGAAAATGTTAGAGGAAGAAGGTATCTATGTGCCCATGATAACAACATTACATGGAACAGATATAACCTTGGTGGGTAAACACCCCTTTTATAAGCCTGCCGTAACGTTCTCAATAAACCAATCTGACGTAGTTACTTCAGTGTCGGAAAGTTTAAAACAAGGAACTTTAGAAACTTTTGATATACAAGGTGACATCGAAGTCATTCCTAATTTTATAGATGCTAAAAAGTATAGTACCTCCTTTACCGACTGCCAAAGGTCTAACATGGCAACAGAGGAGGAACGTATTGTAACTCATATTAGTAATTTTAGAAAGGTAAAACGTATACCGGACGTAATTAAAATTTTCAGTAAAATTCAGTTAGAAATTCCTTCTAAATTGATTATGGTTGGTGAAGGACCTGAGAAAGCTGGTGCAGAACGTTTATGCGAAGAATTGGGTATTTCCGATAAAGTTATATTTCTAGGTAATAGTAATGAGATAGATAAAATTCTGTGTTTTTCAGATTTGTTTCTTTTGCCATCGCAATCGGAGAGCTTTGGTCTTGCGGCACTTGAGGCAATGATCAATAAGGTGCCTGTTATTTCTAGTAATGTGGGTGGTATACCAGAGGTCAACACAGAAGGTGTTAGTGGGTTTTTAAGTGATGTGGGAGATATTAATGATATGGCTTCCAAAGCAATTACCATTTTGAAAAATGATAATGTTCTGGAAAGATTTAAGTTAAATGCGCTTAAGGAAGCCCAACGATTTGATATTCAGAAAGTGGTGCCGTTATACGAAGAAGTTTATGTACGAGCTTATAATGGAAGATTGAAAAATGTTTAAATATTCTATTTATTTACTATTAGCCGCCATAATACAATTAAATTCTTGTAAAAGTACTGCTCAAAGTAATTTGCAAGAATCTGATGATGTTGGTATGGAACTTATTTTAAATGAGAATTATAGCGGATTTGAACAAGAGAAGTATTTTTTGATAAAAAGCCAAAAAGAATTAAGTGCTTTTTACGGCAAAATAAATAGAACCCGTAAGCCGGGGTTGACTCCGCCAAAAATAAACTTCGATTCGGAAATGATTTTGGTCTGGTGTGGGGATAGTTCAGCAACTAACTATGCTAATTTCAAGGTGAGTGAAAAAGATGAGTTTATAGAGCTTCATAAACTAAAAAGTAACACTTCTGAAGAAGAAAGTAAATTGGTGGTAAGCCCTTTTAGTATGTATAAATTACCATTAAGCCCAAAAAGTCTTAAAATTAAAAAGTAATTAATCGATAATATTTCTACATTCAACTATCAAACGATTTTAACTGCTGTATACAGTTATTATTTTTTAACGACCTCATTTACAATTATTTTTACATTTTATAACCCAAATTATTAATTATGAAAACTACTAAAATTTTCAGTTTTATATTTCTGCTCGTGCTATCGTCTGTCACATTTGCTCAAGATGAGCTTCAGATAACGGCTAAAGATAGTGTTGTGCAGAGTTCATGGATTGTTGGTATAGGTTTAAATGCCGTAGATGATTCTGGTAATGTCTTTGATGGTATTTTCAATGTTGGTAAAGAATGGAATATAGTTCCATTTCCTTCAAGGGTAAGTATTGGTAGGTACTTTAAAAATGGATTGGGTTTAGAAGCTATTGGAGCTTTTAACACTTATATGGAGGGTAATATAATTGATGGAAATGTAATATCAGAAGATATCAATTACTATAGCTTTGATGGTAGAATAACATATGATCTCAATAAAATTATTGGTCAGACTGGTTGGTTCGATCCTTATGTTGGTATAGGGGCTGGTTATACAGATGCTAACAATAAGGGTAGAGGTACGTATAACGCAGTAGTTGGATTCAGAACTTGGTTTTCGGATCGTTGGGGTTTAGATTTTAATTCAAGTGGAAAATGGGCAATGAGTCAAGCTGATGGTGCTACAAATCACATACAACATGCAGCGGGTGTTGTATATCAATTTGGTATCGAGAAAGGTCTTTCCAAACGAGGTGAAGAAAAATTAGAATTGTTAGCGGCAATTGAAAAAGAAAAACAACGTCAGCAAGATTCAATCAATGAAGTAAATCGATTAAAGGATGAAGCCTTATTGGCAGAAAGGCTTAAGAAGCAGCAAGAAGCGGATGCATTGGCAGCTGCTGAAAAGGCCAAAATAGATGCGTTAAATAAGAAAAGGGAAGAAATTAAGTCACGAATAGAAAGTTTGGGTAATGTTTATTTTGCCTTAAATTCTTCCGTGGTAAATACTAGTTCTAAGAAAGTTTTAGATTCTTTGGCAAATGTTCTAGAAGAAATACCAACATTAAAATTAAAGATTACTTCTCATACAGATTCAAGGGGAACCTCTAAATATAATGATTGGTTATCTCAACGTAGAGTAGATAAAACAAAGGCTTATTTAATTTCTAAAGGTATAGTTGAAGATAAACTGGTTACAGAAGCATATGGAGAGACTATGTTATTAAACGAATGTGATGATAATACATATTGTCCAGAAGATAAACATGCTGTGAACAGACGTTCTGAGTTTGTTATTTTAGAGTTTTAAATGTTAATCTAAATAGTCGTTCTCCGTGTTTTATGTACATTTCTGTTTTA
Organism: Maribacter sp. 6B07; assembly: GCF_002700155.1. Lineage (NCBI taxonomy): Bacteria > Pseudomonadati > Bacteroidota > Flavobacteriia > Flavobacteriales > Flavobacteriaceae > Maribacter > Maribacter sp. 6B07. Next base: position 148,044 of record NZ_PDUT01000002.1, read on the forward strand.
TATAGAAATTGAATTAATTGGTTTTCTATACATAGGGAAAAAATCGTTTGTATTTGGGTCTGAATAATTAATGGAGTTCATTGTAAGTGAATTTTTAATTTCTTCATTCAAATACTCGTATATTTCTTGGTTAACGATTTTTCTTCCGGTATAGAATGTAATATCATTTTCTTTTGGGAAAAATGATTTTTTATAAGCATAAAGATTGTCATTGTTAATTCTGCCACCTCCTAGAACATAGGTTTTATAGCCGTTTTCTATTGCCCAATTAATAATATTTACTTTTAAAAAATCATTTGGACGACAATTAAAAAATTCTGCATTGGTACCGCCAAGGTATGAGTATATTGTATCTTTTGATAATAATAAAAATTCCGTGGAAATAGGGGTGTTACCTTTAGAGACTATAGCGATAGCGCAATGTTGTGGATTCAATTTTACATAATTTTGGAAATAGTTTAAAGAAAAGTATAAATCAATATCCGCATTGCGTCTAATCATTGTGTTTTTGTATATGTCATAAAATTGAGAAACGATTTTAGGTTCCATGTTACCTGAATATACATGAAATGTTAATTGATTTTCTACAGACTTTCTGAAGTTATTTCGAACCTTTTTATCAAACTTATTCCATATTGTATTTGGGTCTGTAAGTTCCCCACAAACATTTTTTAAGGTCGGTATTATTTTACCATTATAGCCTAAGGTGTTATTGTTAAGGCTAAACCTTATAAATTCTGTAATAACATTATTTTCCTTATACCACAGGTCAGCAAGTTGCCAAAATTCATTCATGTCTTTTTCGTTGGCCTCTTTTGATATTAGTGGACCGCTATATCCATATGGACTAATAACGTCATTAAAAGTGGTTTGTTTGTTGTTGATTATAATAGACCGAAGAACTATTGGCATTAGGATTATGGAATCGTTGGCTTTACGCAATACAAAACAATGGATTGAGTTTTTTGAAAATTTATTGTTAAGGTTTAAATCAAATTTGAAAAAAGGGTTGTCATCATTAATTTTTGCACACTCTTTTAGGTAAGAGCTAAAGTTCTTTGGTGTGTCTATATTGAAAACTTTAAAAGAGTTGGATTTCATTATTTAATTTTAATTGCTTGAAATTCATCTGTTAATTTATTAATTGTTTTGACAATTATTTTGAATCCTTTTTTACGAAATTTTGTGTAAAGTAATTCAAAATTATCATTGTCATTTATTTTAATAGCTACTTGATTTAATATAATTCCTTTGTCATATTCATGGTTTATAATGTGAGTGGTAATTCCTGTAATTTTAACTCCATAAGCCAAGGCATCTTGAATAGCTGTCTTTGTTCCTAAAAAACTAGGAAATAGAGACGGATGAATATTTATTATTCTGTTTGGAAACGTACTTAACATTTCTTGTTTAATTAAGTATTTATAGTTCAGGAGAAATATAAAATCTATTTTTCTTGATAGTATTTCGTGGATTAGTTTTTTTTGATGTTCAATAGAATCTTTAAATGTGTTTCTTGATATTTGCAAAACATCAATACGGTTACACTTTGCTATTTTAATCGCACTAAAATCGCTTGATTCGTAAATGATTAGAGAAATATCGAAGAAGTTTTGTTGAGGATTTTTTTGATAATAATTAATGATGTCATATACATTATTACCTTTTCCGCTACACAATAATGCCCATTTTACTTTATCGGAATTCTTCATGTAATCTCATTGAAGTAAGTTTAATCTATGATTACAAAGAGTTAGATTTTATAGTAAATGTATATTTAATTAATTACATTCTATCCTCTCATTAAGAATATTTTAAGGGAGAATTTAATTTCCAACATTGAAATTGAAAACCGATGAGGAAGTTTCATTTCCAACATAGTCTCTTGTTACTATTTTCCAATAATATGTATTGCCGGCCTCAACGGGAATATCGTTATATCTAGTTGTTTCAATATTCTCGATAAAAATTTCGGGAATTTCAGATTCCCCAAAATACAGGTCATAGTTCAATATGTCATTGTCTTCATCTTCGCCCTTCCATATTAAATTTACGGTGGTACTGGTTTGCGATATTGATGCTCCTGATACTGGTGATATTGCAATTGCAGCCAAAGGCGCCGTAGATGTTTCCCAGGGACCTATGTTTTTAAAAGTCCAAAGGGAACTTCCGTGATTTATAGAATCACTTACTGCCCATGAATAAGAGTTGTTTCGTTTAAGTGGAATTGAAACTTTATTACCAGTACTTTCATACACTTGAACAGTTTTATTGTCGAGGTTGGTCAGCTCTAGGTAAAATATCTGGTTTTCATCTTCAGTTGAAGATTCCCATTTAAATTCAAGTGTATTGGTTGTATCTGTAAGTATTATTCCTTCGTTAACCTCAGAATTGTCTTCTGGATATAATAAGTAAATGGTGTTTTTTTGGTATTCAAGAACTTCAGCATCAACGCCACATGAATATATTCCTATGAAAATTAAAAATATGAAGATTATTGTCGTTTTTCTCATTTTAACTTATAGAGTGGGGTTGGTAAAAGTGCAAAAAGTCCAAAATTAAAGATTATATGTTCAACGCTCTAAGTATTGATTGTAAATGTAACTATTTCATATTAATTGATTTAAATGGTTTAATTAATTCAAAGAAAATAAGTAAACATTGCATATTTTGACAAAGTTGCAAGTAACTAGTTCATATGGTAGTTGTTGACTGGAAAAAATAGTAGATAAATGCAATTTTTTTGTAAGAATTATTCGGTTAAATCATTGTTTTAAACCTCCTTAAATAAGCTTTATATATTGAAATTAAACGTTTTTATATGGCGTTGAACGATATTAATCGAGTGTTCGTTAATATTGCTTTTTTTTTGTTTTATAATTATACCCATCTCTATATTAATTAGAATTATGATTAAAAAAATTACTTTATCTTTTCGTAATGTAAAAAAATTACTGCTAGCAACAAGTGTTGTAGGTTCAGTAGCGGTTTTCATGAGTTTTAGTCCAATGTTTTTTGGACCTGGTTTAACCGAGGCTACTCCTTATGTAGCATTTACGGATACCAACTTTCCAGATCTTAATATTAGTACTCAGCCTTATGAAGTTGCATTTGAGAATTTAACTTTTGATTATCCTTTAACATTTAATCCTGTACCAACACAAAATCGTATTATAGTTGGTCAATTAAATGGGGAGATTTTTTGGTTTCAAGATGATCAAAATGCAAATGTTAAAAACTTAATTGTTGATTTTTCTGAAGAAGTCGGTTCTGCTGCGGGTACTAGAACTGATGGAAATATTGAAGTTTGGGACGGTGGTCTATTAGGACTAGAATTACACCCTGATTTTGGGACAAGTGGTAATAATTATGTATTTATTTATTATACAACGGAATCAGAAACAGGTGATGATACCTTAAATGATGGAGGAAATGGTACCTTCGGATGTGATTTCAATAATTTTCATGGAAATTACATTCATTTAGAGCGTTTTGAAATTGACCCTGTTGATCTTTCCTTTGTTGAAGGTTCTAGAACTAGGCTAATAAGACGTAGAATGTTAAACACTGCACACCGTGGTGGGGCTTTGGTATTTGGAGATGATGGTTTTTTATATGTAGCAATAGGGGAACAAGGACGTGCAATTAGCTCTCAAGATATATCTGAAAATATTGATGGAAGTATTTTACGTATAGATGTGGATATGGACATTACTAAAAGTCATCCGGCAATAAGAAAAATGCCTGAAGACATAGGGGCACCAGAAGAAGTTACAGGTCAGAATTATTTTATTCCTAATGATAATCCTTTTTTAGATCCATCAGGTAATAATTTTGAAGAGTTTTATGCTATTGGAATACGGAGTCCACATCGTATGAGTAAAGATTCGGATACCGGTTCAATATATATAGGTGATGTAGGGCTAAGTACTCATGATGAAATAAATGTACTTATATATGGTGGTAATTATGGCTGGCCTATATATGAAGGTGAGGTTCAGGGACCTGAAAATGGTTGCGGAATTACTAGTTTGTTAAATGGCATGCCTCATGAATTACCATTAACTGCATTCTCAAGGGAGGATGCTGGTTCTATTATTGGCGGTCATGTATATAGAGGTTCGGAATTCACGTCTTTTAATGGAAAGTATATTACTGCGGACTACATTACTGAAAAGATATTGTCTGTTGATATATCTTCGGGAGAGGTTTCCACTTTGGGTTCTATGCCTAGAAGACCTATTTCATTTGGAGAAGATGCTGATGGAGACATATTTTACCTTACTGCAGGTAATAATATACAATTACTAAGGTTTGTTGAACCAGGAGTTGTTACTGGTGTACCTCAAACCTTGACAGCAACTGGAGCTTTTACCGATGTTGAAAATTTGGTGGTTAAAGATGGTTTTTTACCGTACGAACTAATTGACCCTTTTTGGTCTGATGGTGCATTGAAAAAACGTTGGATGGCTATTCCCAATGATGGAAATCCAGATACAGTTGATGAACAAATTAATTACTCTGAGAATGGTATTTGGGAATTTCCTGTAGGTTCGGTAATGATAAAGCATTTTGATTACCCTATAGATGAAAACAATCCAGAGGTGACGCAAAAAGTTGAGACGAGATTTTCTATAAAAAATAGCAATGGAAATTGGACTTTCTTATCATATAAGTGGAATGCTGCACAAACCGATGCAACACTTATTGATATGAGTACTGGTGATGCACAAGATGTTCAAGTTGCTTTAGAAGGTGGAGGTAGTAAAACTATTACGTGGCAATATCCATCCACAAGTGAATGTTTAAGTTGTCACAATGAAATATCAAAAGGTACTTTAGGACCAAGAACTAGATACCTGAACAGTGAATTTGATTACGTTGAAGTTGGCGGTGTTGTGGGTAATCAATTAGTTACATTAAGTGAGCTTGGTTTTATAGAGGAAACCATAACTGATGGCGATACACAAAACTTTTTGACCCATGCATCCATTAATGATATTAATGCGAGTGTTGATGACAAAGCAAGATCATACTTAGATTTAAATTGTGCTTATTGTCATCGATCGGATAATAACCTTCGCGCAGATTTTGATTTAAGATTATCAAAAAGTTTAATAGAAACTAATTTATTGACAGCATCAATTGCGGAACCTGTGGAAGAAATGCCATCGGATCAGCAGATTATTTTTGTTGGTGATCCTTCAAAATCTCAAATTTATCATAGAGCTAATAGTACTACACCAGGGGTTATGATGCCGTGGCTAGCCAAAGGTCAGGTAGATGAAGCTGGTGTGGCCTTATTGGAGGAGTGGATTACTAACTTGTCAATTCCACCTACACCGGTAATTTCGGCAGATAAAACGCTTGGTAATATAGATTTGATAGTCAATTTTACAGGTAATGAATCTACCGATGACGAGTCTGTTGATTCATATGAATGGACTTTTGGTGACGGTGGAACATCTTCAGAAATAGATCCTAGTCATACGTATACAGTACCAGGTGTTTATACCGCTACTTTGGCAGTTACAGATAATGATGGTCAAACAGAATCAAAATCAATTGAAATTACTGTAACTGGTGGCGCTGTTAATAATACAGCAGATGAGAATATTAATGTAGCCTTGGCTGGTGATGCAATATTATCTAGTCAAATACATGGTGAAGAGGGGCGTGGGGTAGCCCAGGACATATTATATGACCCTTCAATCAATGATTACGTTGTAGCAACGGATTGGAATGAATTTGGAGTTCTTCGTTATCATGATTCGGGTACATTGCCCATTGAAGAAGCTATTACTTGGAGAGTTGATTGGTTGAATAAAAAGTTAGTTAACTATATCACTTTTGGAGGAACTTATGAAAATCAACCTCAACCCAATACGGCTTGGAGACTTAGTTATCGTCAAGGAGACAATTGGATAGTAATAGAAGAAGGAGTTGGTGGTTGGATCGATTCCGGAATTTATGAATGGGGAGGTAAATCTCAAGATCCAGTTGAAGCTGATGCTTTCCGTATGCAATTATATAGTGATGGCGTAAATGATATTGAAAGTACGCATTTAAGGGCAAGAGGAGGTAACTCTTTAAGAATTGACGACACTGACCAACCTATAAAAGCAACCTTGTTTCAATATTTGGAAGATGATGGTGCTCCAACGGCAAGATTTGATTATACAACTAATGATCTGGAGGTAACTTTTGATACTTCCGAAAGTACTGATGATGTTGGTATTGTTACCTTTGATTGGGACTTTGGAGATGGTGAGACATCTGATGAACAAAATCCAGTTTATGATTTTGTAGGTCCAGGAACTTATGATGTTACTTTAACGGTAACGGATGCTGATGGATTAAGTGATAGTTTTACGCAAAGTATAACTGTTGATGGAGTTCCTGTTATACCGGTGGCCAATGCCTCTTCCAATGTTCAATCGGGTCCTGCGCCTTTGACTGTTGAATTCACGGGCAGTGGTTCTACAGATGATGTTAGCATAGTTTCCTATGCTTGGGATTTTGGAGATGGTTCTACGTCTTCTGAAGAAGATCCAATATATGAATATACGGTACCTGGTACTTATAATGCTACATTAACGGTTACTGATGCAGATGGTAACGCTGATGAATCAACCATAAAAATTGTTGCAAATGGAGGTGCAGTGGATAATAATGCAAACGCTAATGTGAATTTAGCCTTGTTGTCAGATGCTGTATTAAGCGGTTCGGTAGAAAATGGTCGAGGTACACCTGAAGCTATATTATATGATCCATTACAGGATAATTACTTTGTTGTCACTGATTTTAATGAATATGGTGTTTCCAATGGTGAAAACTTAGGAACTCCAGATGTAGATAACGGTTTTAAATGGCAGGTAGATTGGGCTAATAGAAAGGAAGTTAATTATATCACTTTTGGTGGAGTATATCCTAATCAACCACAACCAAATTCTGAATGGAGAATTAGCTATAGAATTGGTAATGATTGGACTATCTTAGAAGAAGGAACTGGTGGGTGGATCGATGCTGGAATCTTTGAATGGGGTGGTGCAACTACAACACCCATTCAGATGGACGGTCTTAGGGTTCAAGTGTATAGTAATGGTGTAAATGAAGTGGTAAGTATTCATTTAAGAGGTCGAGGTGGTATTTCTAATAGATTAGATGATAGTGATACCCTAACAAAAGCTACCTTAATACAATTTTTACCAGATACAGGTGCACCAGAAAGTGCTTTTGCTTACACTATAAATAATTTGGAAGTAACTTTTGATTCTTCTGAAAGTACAGATAATGTTGGCATTGTTTCCTATACATGGGATTTTGGAGATGGTAACGGTTCTACCAGTGCAAACCCTGTACATACTTACGAAACTTCTGGTACATATGATGTTACTTTAACAGTTACGGATGGCAATGGTTTAAGTGATATTTCGGTTCAAGAAATTACTGTAATGGAAGATAATTCTATACCGGTGGCGGTTGCTGCATCAGATGTATCCGTAGGTCCTGCACCTTTAAATGTACAGTTTACAGGTAGTGATTCTAGTGATGATGTTGGTGTGGTCTCTTATTTGTGGGATTTTGGAAATGGAGAAACTGCTGATGTGGCTAATCCAAACTATACCTACTCGGCATCTGGTAACTATACGGTTACTTTAACGGTTACCGATGCGGATGGTAACACCAATATAGACGAACTTAATATTTTAGCTAATGGGGGAGCTGTGGACAACAATCCAAATGCCGGTTTAAATTTGGCATTACTTCCAGATGCAGTGTTAAATGGATCTGTTTTAAACGGTAGAGGAACACCGCAAGCTATTCTTTTTGACCCATCAAGAGGTAATTATTATGAAATAACCGATTTCAATGAGTATGGGGTTGCAAAAGGTGAAAACCTTGGTACACCTGACGTTGATGATGCATTTGTATGGCAGGTAGACTGGGCCAATAGAAAAAATGTTAATTACATTACTATCGGTGGTGTTTTTGATAACCAACCACAACCAAATTCGTTATGGAGAATTAGTTATAGAGTTGGAAATAGCTGGACTATCTTAGAAGAAGGTACGGGAGGTTGGATCGATGCTGGTATATTTGAATGGGGTGGGCAAGCTCAAGCGCCAATCGCTATAGATGGGCTTCGTGTGCAAGTATATAGTGACGGTGTTAATGATTTAATTAGTATCCACTTAAGAGGTAGAGGTGGTGTGTCTAACATAGTAAATGATAGTGCTACGGAGACAAAGGCTACGTTGATTCAATATTTGCCGGACACAGGAGCTCCTGAAAGCAGTTTTGAATATGTTATTAATGATCTTGAAGTTGATTTTGATGCTACTTTAAGTACTGACGATATGGGTATTATATCTTATGAATGGGATTTTGGAGATGGAAATATGTCAACTGACCAAAACCCAACAAACGTGTTTGCAACTTCAGGTTCTTACAGCGTTATGTTAACGGTAACCGATGCAGATGGTTTAAGCGACACCTCTACACAGGTCATTAACTTGGGTGCACCGGCAAATGAAGCGCCAGTTGCCGTAATTGAAACAAGTCTAATTACCGGGGCAGCGCCACTTACGGAAGATTTTGTAGGGAGTAATTCAAGTGATGATGTGGCTGTAGTTACATATGAATGGGATTTTGGAGATGGCAATTTGTCTACTGAAGCAGATCCTACATATGTTTATACTCAACCTGGGAACTATACCGCTACTTTAACGGTAACAGATGAGCAGGGATTAACGGATCAAGCATCTGTAGATATTATTGTAACCAGTGATCAACCAGATAATGAACCTAATGCAGGTATTAATATTGCCTTATTACCAGATGCAACGGTAACTGGATCTGCCACAAATCCTAGGGGAACAGTACAGTCTATATTATATGATCCGGCTAGAGATGATTATTTTGTTCGAACGGATTATAATGAATATGGGGAGCCGTTTGGTGCTAATTTAGGAACACCGGATGTTGATAATGGTTTTAGATGGCAAGTAGATTGGGCCTCACGTAAATTAGTGAATTATATCACCTTTGGTGGTGCATATGATAACCAACCGCAGCCAAACTCTTTATGGAGAATTAGTTACCGTGTAGGTAATGATTGGATTATTTTGGATGAAGGAGCAGGTGGCTGGATCGATGCTGGTATCTATGAATGGGGCGGTACGGAACAAGCACCTATTCAAATGGACGGATTAAGGGTTCAAGTTTATAGTGATGGAGTTAATGATTTGGTAAGTATTCATTTACGTGGAAGAGGTGGCGTGTCAAATTCTTTAGATGATAGTGCTACTGAGACAAAAGCTACATTAATACAATATTTACCTGATACCACTGCACCTGAAAGTGCTTTTGATTATACCATAGATGAACTTCAGGTAAGTTTTGATTCTTCGTCAAGTACGGATGATAACGGAATTGTATCTTATTTTTGGGATTTTGGAGATGGAAACACCTCTGACGAACCAAATCCAATTCATGTATACGCTGCCTCTGATACCTATAATGTTTCCTTAACGGTTACGGATGCAGATGGTAAAGTAGATACTTCTGCCGCTAATATTTCTGTGGCTGGAAATGGTATTCCTATAGCGCTTGCTACCGCAGATGTATTGGAAGGTGATGCTCCGCTAACGGTTTCCTTTAATGGTAGTGGGTCTTCTGATGATAATGGTGTAGCATCCTATTTATGGGATTTTGGAAATGGTGAAACTTCAAATGAAATGAATCCTGTATATACTTTTGAAGATGTTAATGTTTATGAGGTGATATTAACGGTAAGCGATGCTGAAGGTCAAACCCATAATACTTCATTGACCATAACCGTAAATGAACCAAACGTGGCACCAGTAGCCATAGCTAGTTCAGATATTGTTTCTGGTGAAGCGCCACTTACTGTGTCTTTTGTAGGTAGTAACTCCACAGATGATGATGGTATAGCTAGCTATACTTGGGATTTTATTGATGGCGGTACATCAAATTTGGCAGATCCAGAGTATGTTTTTGAAACTGCAGGTGTATTTGAGGTTGCCTTAACCGTTACGGATGAAGAAGGATTGTCCAATACCACAACGCTGACTATAACGGTTGAAGAGGGTATGGTTGTAAATGAAGCACCAGTTGCCATAGCTAGTTCAGATATAACAACAGGTGAAGCACCGCTTTCAGTATCGTTTGTAGGTAGTAATTCTACAGATGATAATAATATTGTTACTTATTCATGGGACTTTGGTGATGGAGGAACTTCTATGGAAGCCGATCCAGAGCATGTTTTTGAAACTGCCGGTGAGTTTATGGTGGTATTGACCGTGACCGATGATGAAGGCTTAACAGATGAAGCATCTCTAGTGATTACGGTGGTTGTTGAAAATGATTTTAACGAAGCACCAGTTGCTGTGGCTAGTTCAGATGTGGTTACAGGTGAAGCTCCGCTTACGGTATCATTTATAGGAAGTAATTCAACTGATGATAACGGTATTGTTTCTTATGAATGGGATTTTGGTGATGGTAACATAGTACTTGAGGCAGATACTGAATTTGAATTTGAAACAGCTGGTACATATGAAGTCGTTTTAACGGTAACAGATGAGGAAGGTTTAACGGATTCAACTTCATTGTCAATTGTGGTAGAAGAAAATGAAGTACTTGAAGAAGTAGCGTTGGATATGGTATTATCACCTAATCCTTCCGTAGATTTTGTTGAAATAACTTTAAATGGTATTGTTGATGATGAAGATATCATAGGTTTTATGCTCCATGATTCCGCGGGTAGATTAATTAAGCAGTACACCCCTAATGAAATTTTTGTAAGTGGCACGTATAGAATATCATTAGAAATTTTAACCGCAGATGTATATGTTGTTACTGTTGTATTGAATAATGATGAACCTGTTTCTAAGAGACTAATTTTAAGAAGGTAACATTTGTTTTATAATTTAAGTCGTGTTAAAGTTTTTTTACTTTAGCACGACTTTCTTGTTTCAATCATGTTATGCTGTTAATTATATAGTTTTATCGAATAATTATAATAAAACTTATTATTTAAGGTTTAATTTGTCAGCAGGCATAGGTATTTATGTTTAGAACTTAACCAGCTTAATAGATTATAGTTATTAGTAGCCATTAAAACAATTCAAATTGAATAATACAATACAAAAGATAAAGAACGATTCTAGTATAAATGTCGTTTTTACAGATTTGTTTGATACTTTAATACATAGAACAGTTCATCCAAATTATGTATATAGAATTTGGGCTAAATTTCTCATTAGAGATTTGGGATTAACATTAGATGTTGGGGTTTTGTTTAAGATTAGAGCAAATGTTGTATCTAAGCTAGCTGCCGATATGAAATTAAGTAAGGTTGAGGTGCCTTATGAGCTAGTAATGAAGGAAGTGTACTATAGATTGATAAATTCTAATATTCTGGATAACGTAGAATGGTTAGAATTTTATAATATTACTATGGAAGCAGATTATAGAAGTGAAACTTCTGTACAGTTTATAAACGCTTCATTGGTAGATGGTCTAAAATTTTTGAAGTCTGAAAATTATAATATTTATATAGTTTCAGATTATCACTTGCCTAAAAGTATTATTTTAAGATTGTTAGATTTTCATGGTATCACTGATATTTTCAATGAAGTTTTTATTTCATGTGATTATAAAAAGAGTAAAGAAAGTGCAGGTAATTTGTACCCTTTAGTTTTAGAAGCAACAGGTTCTGTTGCAGCGGAAACAGCCATGATGGGAGATAATAAAACCAGTGATGTTATTAATTCCGTTAAACACGGTATTTCAGGAAACTTCTTAAAGCATTATTCACATAAATTTAGAAATAAAAAGAATTTATTCGGTAATGTAGAAAAGGAGTTCATTAAGGCTTGTAAAAAGGTAGAAAAGAATTGTAAGAAAAGTGATTATCCATTTAGTGAATATATCATTCACTTTTATTTTTTTACCGAAAGATTGTATACTGAAGCAAAAAAGAACGGTATAAAGGATTTATTCTTTTTGGCACGTGAAGGTCATTATTTAAAGCATTTATTTGATGCTTATCAGAAATTTAATGGAATAAGTTCAGAGAATCAAATAAACACACATTATTTCAAAGCTTCAAGACATTCTGCTAAACAAGTTTCTCTAAAACCTATTGAAGAAGAAAAATTTGCTCCTATAAAAAAGAACTATGATGTCATGACAACTGCCCAGTTTCTGGAATCTTTTAATATTGAAGAAAAAGATATATTAACAATTGCTTCGGCGGTTGGTGTAGATAAAGATGAAGAAATTGAAAATTTCAGTGCATCGGACGTTGTTATTAAGTTACGAGCTAATGACGCTTTTAAAGAAGCCTATGAGTTACATAGGGTAGGGCAACGCGATGCTTTTAATAATTATTTAAATTCATTTAACGTTGACTTTAAGTCAGATGGTATGACTTTAGTTGATGTGGGTTGGGGAGGTACCATGCAAGAATGCATTTATCAATACTTAAATTGCGAAGTACCGGTTACCGGATATTACATAGGTTTGCGCGAAATTTATACTATAGAAAGTAAAACAAAAAGATACGGCCTAAATTTTACGGTGTATCCTAAAAAAGGTTATTCTGACCATATTCTTCAAGCAAATGGTCAATTGTATGAGCAATTATTGGCAGCCCCACACGGAAGTACCTTAGGTTATAAGAATAATCCCGAATTTCCTACTATAGAATACCATGAGCCTAATGAAAAAAAGGTATTTGATGAATTTATATCGCCTATTCAAAAGTTTATGGATACGCAATTCGATGATTTGATGAAATCATTAAATGGACTTACTTATTCTGATACTATGGTTCAAAATTACATAACAGGACTTGCGTTGAGGTTGGGATTGTTTACTAATAGGAAGAAGTTGAAATTTATACAATTAATCTCTAAAGGTTTTTATCAAAATGTTGGGGGAAATAAAGTAGGTATGGTTTATGATCCAAGTCAATTGTCTCAATCCAAAATACAGCTTTTAAAAGAATTTATTTGGAGTCCGGAAAAGACATTTAGATACTTGGTAAAGGTTAAGCCATTATTATATGATAAAAAAATGGCTTGGATGGGGTGGACAGTGAGTAGTTCGTATTATTATATTAAGTTAAATAGATACCTGAAAAGTAGAATGTTTACTAAAGATTTAATTAGTTAGATATCACAAAAAATAAACCGTGTTGTTATTCTACAATGCGGTTTTTTATTCTTAATACTTATTATACGACACTTATTTCATTAAATGATCGTATTAAGCTTTCTGGTGAGTTTAATGCGTTGTAACAACTGTTAGGGTGTATGTTTAATCCATTATCAATAAGACCAATAGTATGCCAACCTAGATACGCAGGTGTTATAAAGTCCTTTTTAAAATTATCTCCAAAATAATAATACGTAGAAACCTTTAATTCTTTCTCTATTAATTTGAAGTTTCTTTTACTTGGTTTTTCGGTACCAACACTTTCGGAAATAATACAGCAATCAATAAGGTTCCATATACCTAACGCCTTTAATTTATTGGATTGTGTAACGGTTCTGCCGTCAGTAACAATACCAATTTTCCCCTGTTTTTTCTTAATGCCTTGAAGGAGTTCCAAAACGCCAGGAAAAGGTTTAATTGTAGGAAAATGGTTCCTATACTGAAATATCAGATAGTCTATGGAAACATCGTATTTTTCAGCTAAATATAAAAAAGGATTATCTCCATTTCTATAAATTGAAAATACATGATTATAGAGAATTTCAGTATCTTTTTCAGTAAGCTCTGAACAAATATACCAATAGGCAGATTTTAAATATTCTATTTCATTATATAAGGTATCATCTAAATCAAATACCAAAGCTGTAGATCTATCAATCTTTATATCCATGCACTAAAACTTCACCGTCATATCGAAGCATAAGTAAATCTTCTTTCCAATCATCGAAATAACCTGTTAATTCTTCTCCTAATAAGTATTCTTGTAAAATCCATTTTACATAGTTTGCACCAGCACTATGCGTTAAAGGGTAGCCACCTCCAAATCTTGGGTTCACTTCTATACCATAAATGTCTTTGGTTTCTTTGTGCATAAAAAATTGAACCGTTAAGCAGCCTCTTATGCCATCTAGGTGTCCTAACTGTTTTTTAATAAAGGGTACTAATTCATTCTTTTTGGTAATTCCCTTATTTACTTCACCGGCTCTTACATAAAGTCGCTGTCTTGGTACTGCACATCTTAAATTGCCATTTTTGGTATAATAAAGATCACATGTGAATTCATCATAAAGGTCGTGGTCCAAGTATTCCAAGAACATTAATTTTTTGTTTTCATAATGATATTCGGTCAATTCATCCTTATTCTTAATAACAAAGTTGTCAATACTGCTACTACCATCGTAAGGTTTTATATAAAGTGGTAATTGAAAAGTGTTTTTGCAGTATTCTTCCGCTACATTAACCCCTTTAGATTCAAAAAAATCATGGATCATTCGTTTATCCCTACATTTTGCAACAAAATCTTCATTGGGTACCACTACCGTTATTCCATTCTTTTTTAATAATTCTTTATGCTGTGACAATGGTAATAAAGAGGGATCTATAGTAGGTATTATTAATCTAATGCCTAAGTTGGTACACTTTTTTATTAATAACGAAATATATTCTTTATCACTTGCTTTTGGCATAGTAAAACTTCCATCGGCAACTCTACATGCAGCGGATAATTTGGGGTTCATGTCTGAGCCATATACCTTTGCATCGGGGAAAATAGATGTCAATTCTTTTTTAAAATAGTTGGCCAAAGAAACTCTGCGACCTATAGAAGTAATTAATATATTATTCATTTAAAGATTTATCTTGGCAGATTATTAAGCATAACTAAATGCAAATTAAATAATTTAAGGTTATTTTAACATTTGCTCAAAAATAGCAATTATTTTAAGATATTGGTTTATAACTTTTTCTTTCAATATCTAGATCGGCCATATAATTGCTCTGATCTAGTTCAACGTCAGAAGTTTTAAAGACTTTAATTAATGTTTTGTAAAAAATTTGCGCATCTTGTTTAAAACTTAAATTCTTAACATAGTAAATATCTTTTTTAAATTTTTCATCCCAACTCATATAATTTCTACCTGTAATTTGAGCTAATCCTGTAATGCCTGGGCGAACCGAAAACCGAATTCTTTCTTCAGGTCTATAGTAAGGTAAATATTTAACTAATAAGGGTCTTGGACCAATAAGACTCATATCGCCTATCAAAACATTAAACAGTTGCGGCAGTTCATCTATTGATGTTTTCCTTATGAAGATTCCAAGAGAAGTTAACCGTTCAGTATCACTTAATAGCTCTCCATTTTCATCCTTTTTATTGTTCATGGTCTTAAATTTAAAAACCTTAAAGATTTTTTCGTTTTTTCCAGGTCTACTTTGTGTGAAAAAAGGGGTGTCCTTAAAGTCTAAAGCCAAAATTACAGCTACTACTAGTAAAATTGGTGATAATACCAGTAAACCAAATAGGGAAAGAACAATATCAAATAATCGTTTTAAGTATTTATACATGATTAGGGGACTATTTAAGTTAAATTTTGACTTCGTTTACAACTTCTGCAAATTGTTTGCATAGTAACGTTTTGTCATAAACGGTTTCTGCAAGTTTTCTTGAATTTTTGCCCATTACTTTTAGGTTTTCTTGATTTTGCGAAAGTAAAGTCAATTTATCTGCAAAGTCTTGAGGAGATTCTGGATCTACAAATATGCCACATTTATTGTTTTCCACTAAATCTTTTGTCCAACCGGCAGAATTTACAATGATTGGTTTCTCTGCAGATAAGGAATCAAACAATTTGTTTGGAGAGTTAGTGGCTAGAATTGGTAAATTCTTGAAAGTTACTAATGAAACATCGCAAAAGTTAACAACTTCAGACGTTTTTTCCATATTAAAAAAGCCTAAGTATCTTACATTGTTATAGCCTTCTTTTGTGTTGTAAGCTTCTATTAATGCAGTACCTGGTCCACTGCCTATAAATAAAAACTCAATGGTTTTGTTTTCTTTTAATAACGCAGCACTTTCTAAAATATATTCAATAGCATTGGCTTTGCCTAAAGCACCAAAATAAATTACTTTAAAGGTATCTTGTGAAATGTTCAAGTCTTTCATTAATGCATAATCTGGCTCTCTTGACCAGAAGGCATCTATTTTTGCCATGTTGGGTATCATGCTAACCTTTTGCTTAGGTGTGTTTTCTTGCAAAACGCCATCTTCCATACCGGGTGAAAGTGCAATGACATGACTGGCATTTTTGTAGATGGTACGTTCAAACCATTTAGCAAATTTAATGGCTGTTTTATTGTTTAGCCCGCCCATTTGAATGGGTACCTCTGGCCAAAGATCTCTAACTTCAAATAGATAAGGGATTTTTTTAATTTTTTTTAAAACCAAAGCAGGAAAACCAATGGTTAACGGGGTAGAGGTGGCTATTACAAAATCAATATTTTTTTCTTTCATTGCTAAATATGTAGAAAACACCATAAAATGCAAAAAAGATTTTAAACGTGATGCTATACTCATGGTTTGTGAATAGGGCACTCTAACATATATGACGTTTATGCCATCTACCGTTTTACGCTCAAACCTTTTTTTATTATTTTTTCCTAAAGAAATAACAGTTACTTTATGACCATGCTTTAGCAACTCTAGGCTGTTCCAATAAGAACGTGTGCCACCAGGTTGATCAGGTGTGGTGAAGTATTGATGTAGGTATAGAATGTTCATTCTCTAGTTGCTTTAAGATTTTAATTGCTTCATTTGGCTTTAAGTTCCAATATTTGGTTTCTTTAATTTTTTGAAAAATATTATCTTCAAATCTTTTTTTATAAAATTTGGCTGGACTACCAAAATATATCGAATTCTCAGGAATATCAGTGTTTACAAAAGACATTGCTCCAATAACAGCGCCATCTCCAATTGTAACGCCTTGCTTAATTATACAGCCAGCCGCAATCCATACGTCATTACCAATAGTAGTGACTTTATCATAAATGCAATATTCACTTAATCTTGGAGATGTACTAGCCCACCAATAAGAATGTTGCATACCTCCAATCTGAACACCTGGAGCTATTGAAGAATAATTACCAATATTTGTATTTATAATAACGGTATTGCATGCTATATAATTTTCTCTACCTATTTTTGAGCCAGATATAAGCGAATTATTACTTATTTTGGTACTATAATGGATTTTATTTTTTTTTATAAAGTCTGTAGGTATTCTTAAAATAACCTTGATTGTAAAATATATTTTTTTAAAAAGTAACATATTGATTATATAGTTGAACGTATTTGTCGGCTATGTTATTCCATCGGAATAAGGAAAAATCAATTCTATCTAATTGATAGTTTTCATAGTTTTCTATAAGCTTTATTAGATTTAATTTAATTTCTGAGATGTCATCAATAGAGCACTTTTCACCTACTTCAAATTCAAAAACATTATCTACTCCATCATTTTCCATATACAAAATAGGTAGTCCTTGGGACAAACTTTCAATATATACCAAACCAAAAGTTTCACCTACTGAAGGCATAGCAAAAATATGATTTTCTTTATACAGATCTTTTAATTTACTTTTATCATTTACTTGCCCTATCAGGTTAATTATAGCACTATTAGAGTACGCAAGCTTTTTTATTGAATTTTCATCTTTGCCTCCAGAACCGACAATACTTAGTTGTAATGGATAATTGGAATTGTTTAATTCAATAATAGCATTTGCTAACTTAATCAGGTTTTTTCGTGGAATTAATCGACCTACATATAGGACCTTGAAGGGTTGCTCTTTTTTTTGGTTTGTTATATTGTCTAACCAAAAGTCATTAATTCCATTGTAAATTACCTTAGATTTATTTTTGAGACTTACTTTGTTACCTAATACTAACGGATGTTTGAAAAATTTGTTTTGTAAAGAGTCACTTATAAAAATTATTTGCTTTGCTTCTTTTAAAATAGCTTTTGCTAAAAAAATTAGATCAGGACGGTATTTTAGAAAAACTTCAATGTCTGTAGACCTTATTGCTACAATATATGGGATATTGTGCTTTTTTTTCAACATATAACATAATCCGCCATCACTAAATAGTGTTGTAGCATGTGAAATTTTAATTTGATCAATTTTAATTTGGGATACCAAATCCTTATACAAAAATTTTATTTTTTTTCTATAAAAAAATTTATGTTTTAGTTTTAATTTTTTTGAATAGAATATATGACTTTTTCCTGTTTTAAATTCTATATTATTATTTCCAACCGGTGTAGTATTTCTAATAGGATTAAATACTATTTGTGGAATATTTAATTCATCTATAGATCTATAAAGATTGCTATGAACTTTTGTTAAAGAAAAATCATTACAAATGTGTAGCACCATTTTGAATTATTTTAATTGTTAATGACAAAAACTTATTCAATTATTTTTTTAAGAGTGTTTTCCCATTTAGTAATTATAAATTCTAATTTAAATTGACTAATATGATTTCGGTCAAAATCTGTGTACATTTTGCGTTTATTTTGATTTTCAATTAATAAATTTATCTTATTTGCCATTTCTTGAATATTGAATGGTTGTATCAAATATCCATTTTTTTTGTCAATTATTATTTCATTAGGACCTGTAGGTATATCAAAACTAACTAACGGTAATTTTGAGGCTAACCCCTCAATTAAGCTCATAGGAAAACCTTCATATTTTGAAGTCATAACCATCATGGCGTAATCATTATATAAATTATATAAATCACTACTTTGCCCCATAAGATTGACTTTACCGCTTAAATTTTTTGATTCTATTATGTTATTCAACATTTCTTCATCTTCTCCTGAACCATAAATATCCCATATAAAGTCAGGATGTTTTTTGAAAACTAATTCAGCAACATCAAGTGCAGCTTCAAAGTTTTTTTGAGCGGTTAATCTGCCAACACTAATAATTTTTTTTGAGTTTTCATTGTAAGTTTTTACATTTTCCAATAATCTTTTGTCAATAGGGTTATAAATTTGAGTAACAAATTTCGCCTTAGTTTCGTTACTGTAATTCTTTTCATCAGTTTTTGTCAGACTAATTAAGCAGTCACAAAAAAGGGCGCTAAAATGTTCGTTGAAAATTCTAAATTGTTTATTTGAAGTACCTTTAAAACTAGAATGAGACCAGTAAACTAACTTGGTTTTATTAAAACGTGTGCCAAGAACGCTTAAGGGTCCTGTAATTGCGCCACAAGAAATAAGAATATCTATGTTATATTTAGAGGTTATTTTTCGTAATTTATTAGTAGCGGACCATATACCCTTTTTCATGGGTGTTCTTTTTTCTAATAAATAATGATATGGTAATTCGCTGTTCCAATCATAAGAGTTAGACTGCTTTTTAGCATAACTGATAATATGAATTTCAAAATTTGGATTTAAACTTAATTCATTTGAAATAATGGAGGTAACCCTTCCTATTCCTCCTCGTTCTGTTATGATACTTAGCAGAAATGCAACTTTTATTTTACCATTCATCATTTCTTATTTTTTAAAATTGACAACAGTTTATTTTTAATTGTCAAGTATTCCATTGGTTTAATTATTTCATTGGTAGAAATAAAAACGATGACTCCAGTAATAAGTTGTATGAATAGCATTAAATATATATCTGATAAAAAATATGTAATGCTTAACATACTAACAAATGTGACAATAGCAATTGTAAAAAATGGTAAAAAATCCTTTAATTGATTCTTTAGATTATAATTAATTATTTTTCTGGTGTAAAAACTATTAATAAAATATTCAATTATTGAGAAGGTAATAAGCCCATATATCATATAAACTATTCCATAATTAACGGTTACTAATATTATTGGAATAAGTATTATTTTTTTTATTACTTCTAGTCTGAGATTTAGATTAGAGTAACCTTTTATAAGTAACAAATTTAAATGTAGAATTTGTAATGGATACAACATGCCTGGTATACATAAAAGTTGGAGATAAAAAATAGATGTTTCCCATTTCTCACCTATAGTAATTAAAATTAAAGGTTTTGAAATGGCTGCAATAATAAGCATGATCGTAAAGTTCAAGAACATACTAAAACGAATGAACTGAATAAATTTTAGTTTTAGATTTTTTCTGTCATTTTGAAAATTAGATAATATTGGAAAACTGATTCTTCTTATAGCGAAGGTTATGTTGGTAGAAAATGGAGTTTGAAATTGGTCAGCTCTTGTGTAAAAACCCAAAGATGTAGGGGAGAAGTATTTGCCAATTATAAAATAATATACATTTTTATAAGCAGTATTTACCAAATTTGTTATTAAAAGTTTATAGCCGAAATTAAATAATTCCGTAAAACTTTGTCTAGAAAATTGAAGTTTTGGAGCCCAGGTAGAGCTTATCCATAACATTATACTATTCATTAGCGGTCTCAAAACTGAAAACGCTATTAAACTCCAAACACCATAATCCTTATACGCCATAAAAACGGCAATAGCACCTGCTAATAAGGAGGATATTACAGCAAAAACACCAAGTTTTTTAAAATCTAATTGTTTAGTTAAAATGGTTCTTTGTATAATAACAAGCCCATTTATGACAAGAATTGATGCCGATACTTTTATTAAGTCATTTAGAATTGGCGTGTTAAAAAAATACGCTATCTGTTTTGCAGAAAAGAAAAGTAATAGATATAAAAAAACAGCCGTAACTAAATTTGTGTAAAATACCGTGTTGTAATCTTTATCATTGGCTTCAACTTTACGTATTAAAGCGCTACCAAATCCAGCTTCTACAACTGAATTAGTCACTGTGATAATAGCGGTTATAATACCTACAACACCAAAATCCTCAGGAGTTAAAAGTCTGGCTAATATTATACCTACAATAAATATGGCTCCTTGGCTAAATATACCTTCAAAAACGGTCCAGCTGAAACCGCTAATTGCCTTTTGTTTTAATGACACATTATTTAAGTTAAAATGTTTTGATAATAATTTATGTTAGCTATCTATTGTGAAACGGTGTCATTCTTTTGAAGCGTAATAATTAGGAAAAAGTACATCATGGAAAAAGGGAATTTATAGAACACATAAAAATTATTATAAATTAGAAATGTAATAAAAAACAATAGATAGAATTTGTATAGTGGGTTATTTTTATCTTTCCTGTAATTTTTGATACTTTGTATTGTCGGTATTAGAAATAAAGCGAATAACAATACGCCTCCAATTATTCCATGTTCGGCTAAGACTTCAGTGTACGAATTGTGGGTAAACAATCTATATTTACTATAAAAAGGGAATTGGCCTAAACCTACTCCAAAAATCGGATTAAGTTTAAAAACTTCTATACCTTCTTCAATTAAAACTTCTCTTGAGTCTTTCTTATGTTCAGTTTTCGCTACTCTGTTTTGTATTCTAGACCCTTCATAAATTTTTAAAAATTGAAAAAGCAATAGAACTAAAGCAGAGAGTATTAGAAATTTTCTAAATATTGTTCTGAATTTAGTTGGGTTGACGGGCTTGTTTACAAATAGCCAAAAACTTACATTGATAAGAGTTATTAGCAGTAATCCTGCTCTTGACTGCGTTGTAAAAGCAATAATCAAGAATAAAATGGGTAGTAAAATTAAAAATATAAGTATAAGATTCTTCCTATATTTTAAATAAAGATAAAACAATGAGAAGTTGGCAAAAATGCAGAAATAGGAATATGCATTCGCATTTAACATAAACCTATCTCTAAATGCTATGGCCGATGCAAAATTGGTAGTGATATTACCATTTATGACCATTATTAAAAACAGTAAAATAATAGATATAATGTAACCAATATGAATATAATTGCTATAATCTATTCTTTTTGTAAGGCCAATGGCAATATATGCAGATATTACTGCACCAAAAAAGGAACTTAAAGTAGAAGTAAATTCTTCAAAGCCTTTGTAGTAAAATACAGTAGTAAAGCTTATTAAAAATAAAGTAAAAAATATGAAAAATTCCTTTTTTTTTAAGTGTAGATCTTTTGAATCGTATAAGAAGGATATTCCAGCTAATATAGGCAGCAATCCCATAGTTACTATATATTGTAGCTGAAAATATGGACCTAAAGCTATTAAAAAAATAATAACAAAAATTATAAAAAGACCAAGTATTAATTTTGGCTGATTAGTTTTGTTCATGCTAATTAATTATACTATACAAAGTGCATTACCATTTCAACTAAATAATAAGATATGCCAAAAATAACTACTAAATAGAAAATACTACTATTAATTCGATGTGATTGTTAATTTGTTCGGTATTAAAATAAAAATTATAAGCCCTGAAAGGGCTTATAATTTTAAATTATTGTTCTGGGTAAACTGGATGTCCATCCTCTAAGATTTTAGCATTTAATGCCGCTATGCCTAAGGGCTGAATTCCATAATAAGTTAAATTCTTACCAGTATAATCTTTTATAATTCTTTCCTGTATTTCTGAATCATAACTACCTAAAACAAGCCATTCATGAATTCTACCATGTAAATCAAATTCACCTGTACCATCCACATTGGACATAAAATTGGAGCCAAATTCTTCTTTCCAAATAACATCTTTTAACGTTGATTTTAAAGCGTCTATATCTTCTTGGTTCCAATACATGTCATTTTCATAGGCGTTTACAATAAAACTAACTATTGCGCCTGCATGATCCGTATCTTGAATTGAATTAATATCCCAACGTTGACTCCAGGTTACTGCTGATGAAACCTTACTGTTAGGTTTTAACTGATTTCTAAGATTAGATGGGCGGTAGATCATATCGCCGTATGAAATATTTTCAAAAACAGTTTTGTATTTTTCCTTGCCAGTGATAATATATAACTCCATACCAATTCTAGCCCAATGAGTAGACATATGGGTGTTAATTCTATAAAAATTATTTAACCCTTGAACTTCATATCTTTCCCAAATGTTTTTCTCTGAGAATGCTAAAAGTTCTTCATATTGTTTTTGATAGTCTTCTGTGGCTCTCAAATTTGGCGATTGATGCATTATTCTAAGTAACGTAGCTACGTAGCGCCAATAGTAACTATCCCAGAGTGGGTATCCATCATTTTCATTGTTTGGCCATCCTAGGTATCCGTTACCTACATTAGCAGCGTCGCTAACCGTTAGATTAATTAGTTTTAAAGCTTCATCCAGATAACTGTTTTCCCCTGTCGCTTGCCAAATTTTAATTAAACCATCAACATAATAGGCTAAAAAATAATATTCTTGACCTACATTTGCACTTTTGGCTCTAAGTAAGGCATCTGCATGATCAATTTGATTATCATTATCCAACCATTCTTGATCGAACTTACTTTGCCAATATTTTACAGCTTCACTGATTTCGTTTGGTGTTCTATTGGACTCATTATCAAGTATAGATTCATCATTACTAACCGTAACAGTAGCCTCTTCCTCTGTAACCGTACCTTCTTCATCAACTTCTTCTGCGGTATATGTAAAAGTGTCTTCAAACTCTTCCGTTTCGGTTATTTCTTCCTTAGGAGTATACGTTAGGGTATTATCACTATTGATTACAATTGTTCCGTTCTGGGCTGTGGAAGTATTGGTAATGGATACATTAGTTAATTCTTCAAAATTGTCATTGTTCAATACATCTAGAACAATATCAGTATTATTATTAATGTAGAAAACATCATTTACAACATAGGTTTGTAAATTAGTAGCGTTATCATTTTTAGTAATAACATACTCAGATAATAAATCGGCATCTTTACTACAAGAGTGGAAAATTAAAACAAGACATAGTAGGGCTGTCATGCGTGTAGGGATGTGTAGGTTTCGCATAATGGGTTAAAAGTGTTTAATTACTTAAGATTTAGGGATTTAAAAATATTTCTTTTTTTTAGAATAACGATGAAATAAACCTTTTATTCGTTGAAATACATCAATTGTTCTTCAATTATACGGACGAAGTTTGTCTTTTGGATTAAAAAAATATTCAAAATCGATAAAAAGCAGTTTTTTTTAACATTTTATTCCCGTTTGTAAATTTATCGTAAACTTGTGGTGGATCTATTTTAACACTAAAATCTGTATAAACAAAAAGGCGTCCCTAAAAATAGAAACGCCTTTATGCTAAAAATAA
Source organism: Maribacter sp. 6B07 (assembly GCF_002700155.1). Lineage (NCBI taxonomy): Bacteria > Pseudomonadati > Bacteroidota > Flavobacteriia > Flavobacteriales > Flavobacteriaceae > Maribacter > Maribacter sp. 6B07. The sequence continues at coordinate 172,250 of NZ_PDUT01000002.1, forward strand.
TAAGATTATACTGCAATGTCCATATTTTGGATTACTGCTCTATATTTTGGAAAAAATGAAATGTCATTTTTGTCAATTCCAGGATACTTATTCAAATGGTCTATAGTTAGTTTTTCGTATACCTCTTCATTGACTACAAATTTCCATAATTTAAAGTTTTTGAAATCTTTGGAAAATCCGCTTTTAAATCTGAAAAGAGAATCTTCATTGCTGCCACCTCTTCCTCCTCCAAGGTTTAAATAAGTGTATCCTTCTTCAACTGATTTTAGCCGCATTTCATCTATAATAAGTTTTATGGGGTTTAAATCAAAAAAGTCAGCATCTAAGCCAGATAGGTGATATTGTACAATATTGTCCTTTTTAATAAAAATTGCACCACCTATAGTTTTCTGGGTCTCATTGTCCTTACAAATCATTAGTTGAGGTGTATAGTCCTTACTGGCCATAATACGCTCAAAATATTCTTCATTGAAAAAGTAACTATCGGTGGCATCTACACGCCTCATGTTTTCATGATACAATTCTATGAACTTTTTTAAATCTTCTTTGTGATTGCCTTCAATAACGGTACAAACTTTTCTAGCCTTGTTTAAGTACGTTTTTAGCCTTCTGTTAAAATTAGCTCTCTGAACATCAATAGGTAATGTAAGGTCTAAATAAACTACCATCCCTTGCTCTGTAATTTCTCCTAAACCTTTAAGTAAATCTTCTTGGTTAACCATAAAAGGATGTAGTCTAGAAAATACAGATATGATATTTTTCTCAAGGAAATAAGCTTTTAGGCTCTTTTGAAATTCTGATGCATTGATATTTGAACTATTATCATTAGTTAATATGCCAGCATAGCCATATACGGAAATGGCGTCTTTATATTCGGTACCTGAAATATTTCTTAAGAGTAGGGGTAACAAGATACTTTGGTTGCCTTGAGTGTATTTCAACAGAATTGGCTGTTCACCTTCGCTTTTAGATAAATGATGATAATCATATGTAAAGTAAAAATCAGTATTGCCGATTTTGGCCAATTGTTCAACCCATTTTTCTTTGTGTTCAATTGTCTCTATCATAAGATGTGTGTTTTTGATTAATTTGAGTCTAGGTTTTTTAATTGAATATAGATAAACCTTAAAATCACAATGTTTTATTTAGAAAATCGGTCTTTAGTATGGTATTAAATCCTAAACATTGCCGCTGTAGGTTTTAAGCCCACATAAGCCATACCGGCTTGGTTCATCCAATGAGGTTGGATTATGCCATGTTGTAGAACAGCATAAATGTCCCTATGGATTCTTTCTATCCTAAATTTGGAATACAATGAGGATGTACCTGCTACGGCATAAATTTCAGAAACCATAGTTCTTGCTGCGGTTGCCGCTTCATAAGATGCCGCCCAAACATCTGCTAATTGTACATCGGTAAAGGAATTTTCTTTTACCGATTCTTCCCATATTATATTGACTGCATGATGTAGCTGTGTTCTATGAGCAGCTAAAATTGTTTTTGCCTTAGCTAATGCCATTTGTACCGTAAGTCTGTCACGTAAGTCTGGATTTTTGCCAGGAGTAACCCTTTCTAAACACATTTTGGTAAGTTCATCTATGGCACCCTTTAACAGGCCTAAGGCCATGGCTGCACAACCAGAGGAATTGATTGCCCCAATAGGAAGTCTATTGTAAGCACTATCATTTTCAACATGACTTTCAAAATCAACGGCGTAGCTGTCTTTTACGAAAGTTTCTTCAATTTCAATATCATGACTTCCGGTACCTCTTAACCCACCAACGTTCCAAGTGTCTATTACCTTTACTTTGTCCTTAGGAACATACATTAATTTTAATTTTGCACCAGGTCCTAATTTGGTAGGAAGATCCCCGCCAGTTACCAAGCAGCGTAAAACAAACCAATCTGCAAGCTCGCATCCGGAAACTAAGCTCCACCTGCCAGATACCATATAACCACCTTCAATTATTTTTGCAACACCTTCTGGTCTAGTAGAATTGGCATAAACATCATTTGGGTTTTTGTAAATTTCGTTTAGGTTTTCATTGTTTAAAAATCTGCCAAAGGTACAAGCTAAATGATTGTTCCATACAATCCATGCAACCGATGTTTCCGCACTGGCTAAGGTTTCGTAAACTTTTAAAGTTTCAACAGGGTTGCCTTCCCATCCTCCCAAATGTTTTGGAAGTGCCATTTTGAATAACTGGTGGTTTTTAAGTTCTTCTATAATGGATGGCGCTAATTTTCTCTCAGATTCTGTAACTTCTCTATTGGAAATTGCTGTAGAGCAAATTTCTTTAGCTAATTCAGATGGGGTGCAAATCAATGTTTCAGATGTTTTTACATTGTTCATGGATATGGGTTTTGAGTGATATAATATTTTAACGAGTTACAATTTTAACTTTAGAAAGTTACTTTCTTAGGAATTGTTTAAAACTTTACGTAAAACTATGTAGTAATTTTAATACGAAAATAAAAATTAGTTCAACAGCAATAAAAGCAGATGATTAGAAGTGAGGGAAAAGTTTGAAAGGAGAAATATATGGTGGTGCGCTTTTTTATTAAAAAAACAATACTATGTTAAATACGATAGCATTGCTTGATTTTTAGCAGAGTTGGTAAAAAACAGTTTACAATCTACCGTCTACCTTACCGGTTAATATTCCTTTGACGTCATATATAATCCCGTTATCAGTCAATAAGTTGGTGAAATCAATATTTAGAAATTGTTGGTGGGCCACGGTCAATACTATAGCATCAAATTTTTCTGAAGGAATATCATTGACTATGTTCATTTTGTACTCATGTTCAACTTCAGCTTTTGAGGCCCAAGGATCATAAATAGTAACAGCGGTGCCATAAGATTTTAGATTGTTTATAACGTCTACCGCTTTTGTGTTTCTTACATCTGGACAATTTTCTTTAAAGGTTATTCCTAGTGCCAATATTTTACTTCCTTTAATTTTTATGTCTTTTTGTACCATTAATTTTACGACTTCTGAAGATACATATTTACCCATAGTATCATTCATACGTCTACCGGCCAAGATAATTTCTGGATGGTAACCAAATTCTTGTGCTTTTTGGGCTAAGTAATAAGGGTCAACACCAATACAGTGACCACCTACCAAACCTGGTTTAAAAGGTAAAAAGTTCCATTTTGTACCTGCGGCTTCTAAGACATCGTGGGTGTCAATTCCCATAAGATTGAAAATTTTAGCCAATTCGTTGACGAAGGCGATATTAATATCACGTTGTGAATTCTCTATGACCTTGGCAGCTTCAGCTACCTTTATTGTTGGGGCTAAGTGTGTTCCTGCAGTAATTACGGAGGCATACAGTTCATCTACTTTTTTACCAATTTCCGGTGTGGAACCAGAGGTGACTTTTAATATTTTTTCTACGGTATGTTCTTTGTCGCCAGGATTGATCCGTTCCGGGGAATAACCGGCAAAAAAATCTTTGTTATAAACCAGACCACTTTCTTTTTCCAAGACAGGGATACATTCGTCTTCTGTAACCCCAGGATATACTGTAGATTCATAAATAACGGTATCTCCTTTTTTTAATACTTTACTAACAGTTTCAGAAGCTTTATACAGTGGGGTCAAAATTGGTCTATTGGTGCTGTCTACTGGTGTAGGTACGGTAACAATATAATAATTACAGTCTGCAATATCTTCTAATTGATTACTGCAAAATAGACCGGTCTCCATTTTTGGTCCATCTTTGAGTACAGCTTGTAAAATGTCATCTTCTACTTCTAAGGTACTATCATGACCTTTTCTAAGTTCAGCTATACGGTCTTTATTAATATCAAAACCGATAACAGGATATTTTGTTGCAAATAATCTAGCAAGTGGCAAGCCTACATACCCTAAACCAATAATGGCAATTTTTATATCTTTCATATTCTTATTACTTCGGTTTTTATCAGTAACCTAAATTTATTAGTAAGGTTGCGAAAAGCAACCATAGTATTTATATTTTTAACTCCTAGCGTATTTTATTTCAAATTTTTCCAATACCACTTCACCGCTTCTTTTAATCCGGTTTTAATGTCATACTGAGGGTCATAATGTAATAACGTTTTGGCTTTGTCAACTGAGGCTAAAGAATGTGGTACATCTCCTGCTCTTGTTGGTCCATACACATTTTTTACTTCTTTTATTTTAGGGTCAAATTCACCTAAGTACTCTTTTAACAGTTCGGTAAGTTCATTTAAGTTTGTACGTTCACCATAAGCTGTATTATATACGGTATTCATTGCATTTTGGTTGTCGCAGACAATTGCGCGAATATTCATTTGTATGACATTGTCTATATAGGTGAAGTCTCTGGAAAATGAACCATCGCCATTAATAACGGGAGATTCATGTTTCATCAATTGCATTACAAATTTTGGAATTACTGCTGCATAGGCACCGTTAGGGTCTTGTTTTCTTCCGAAGACATTAAAATAGCGTAAACCAATGGTTTCCATACCATAAGTTTTGCTAAAGACATCGGCATATAATTCATTTACATATTTTGTTATGGCATAGGGGGAGAGTGGTTTGCCTATAATATCCTCTACTTTGGGCATATTGGTAGAATCTCCATAAGTTGAAGAACTAGCGGCATAAATAAAACGCTTTACTTTAGCATCTCTAGCAGCCACTAGCATATTTAAAAATCCTGAAACGTTAACGTCATTACTGGTTATAGGGTCATTAATAGACCTTGGAACGGATCCTAAAGCTGCTTGGTGTAAAATATAGTCTACTCCGTCACAAGCCTTTTGACAATCGCTCAAGTTTCTGATGTCACCTTCAATTAAAGTGAAATTTTGATGATTTACTATTGAAGCCAAGTTTTTGCGCTTTCCAGTTGCAAAATTATCTAAACAAGTTACTTGGTTTCCGTTTTGAATTAACTCGTTGCACAAGTTGGAACCAATAAAGCCGGCACCACCTGTTACTAAGATGTGAAAATTTGATTTAAGGTTATATAAACTCATGTAAGGTTTTTGTGTTTTTCAGTTCTTTTTTAGAGAAATACTTTGTTACATCAATGACAAGCAAGTTATACCAATATTGTGCTAAGAGATGTAAAAATTCTTATACCACTCTACAAATTGCTGAACACCTTTTTTAATTGGTGTATTGGGGCGATATTCATAATCTTTAATCAAATCGTCTACATTGGCCCAGGTTTTTTCAACATCACCCGGTTGCATGGGGTACATGTCTTTTTTTGCTACACCACCTAAACTTTCTTCAATAGCAGTGATAAAATCCATTAATTTTACAGATTTGCTATTGCCAATATTGTAAATTTTAAATTCACCTTTAATTCCTGATTTTTCTACAACCGGCTTTTGTATTATGCGGACAACACCTTCTGTAATATCGTCTATATAAGTAAAATCGCGTTCTAATTTTCCGTTATTAAAAACTTTAATGGGTTTGTTGTTAACAATAGCATCGGTAAATAGGAACATAGCCATATCTGGTCTTCCCCAAGGGCCATAAACGGTAAAAAATCGTAATCCAGTCGTTTTAAATCCGTACAAATGACTGTATGCATGAGCCATTAATTCATTACTTTTTTTTGTGGCAGCATATAAACTTACGGGGTGGTCCACAGTATCAGTTGTTTCGAATGGAATTTTTTCATTTAAACCATAAACACTTGAACTACTGGCGTATACTAGATGTTTAATTTTAAAATTACGACAACATTCTAAAATGTTTAGAAATCCAACCAAATTACTATCTACATAAGCTTCTGGATTTTCTAAACTGTAACGAACCCCTGCTTGGGCGGCTAAATTACATACCACATCAAAATTTTGAGCATTGAAGAGTCGAGGTAAATTGTCTCTATCTTCAAGTGTCAGTCGTATAAAAGAAAATGATTTAGTAGTATTACTTGGGCTTAAAGCATTAAAAATTTCGGCTTTTTCTTTGGTTATACCAAGTTCGTTTAATCTAGCATATTTAAGGTTGACATCATAATAGTCATTAATATTATCTAAGCCAACCACCGTATGCCCTTTCTCTACTAGCGATTTTGCAACAAAAAAGCCGATAAAGCCAGCGGCACCGGTTACTAAAATTTTCATGATTGGCCTATTTTATAATAATTAAAGCCAATGGATTCCATATTATTAGTATCCAATAAACGTCTGCCATCAAAAACAAATGCCGGCTTTAACATTTGTTCGTAGATGGTTTTCCAATCATAACTTTTAAATTCATCCCATTCGGTTAAAATTGCAATGGCATGGGCATCTTGAGTAGCTTCCATTGGATTTTTAGTGACTTTCAATAAACGTCTGTTTTCCTCTGGAGATCTAGTACCTAAATAGTCTAAATCAGCATAGATACGTTCTTCCGATACTTTTGGGTCATAGACGATAATTTCGGCATGTTCTTCCAATAAAGCATCGGCCACTGCGATGGCAGCGGATTCACGTGTGTCATTGGTGTCTTTTTTAAATGCCCACCCATATATGACGATTTTTTTACCCGAAATGGTATTGTATAGCGTAGAAATAATATTTTCCGCAAAACGACTTTTTTGATAATCATTGGCAATGATAACCTGTTCCCAATAATCAGCAACTTCTGTTAAGCCATATGATCTTGCGATATAGACCAAATTTAAAATGTCTTTTTGAAAACAAGACCCACCAAAACCTACAGATGCATTAAGGAATTTAGAACCTATACGACTATCAAAGCCTATAGCTCTTGATATTTCCTGAATATTGGCATCTGTTTTTTCGCAAAGTGCAGATATTGTGTTAATAGAAGAAACTCGTTGAGCTAAAAATGCATTGGCAACAAGCTTTGATAATTCTGATGACCAAACGTTTGTTTGTAAAATGCGTTCTTTTGGAAGCCAATGTTCATAAACAGCACTAAGTGCATCTTTGGCAGCTTGTCCAGATGCAGTGTCGTTCCCTCCGATAAGTACTCGGTCAGCATCCAAAAGGTCTTCTATGGCAGTACCTTCAGCAAGGAACTCAGGGTTTGATAGTATTTCAAATTTGACGGAATTTCCAGTATTGTCTAAAATATTTTGAATAGCTTGTGCAGTTCTAACTGGTAATGTTGATTTTTCCACAACGATTTTATCATCTTTTGCAACCTTGGCAATATTGCGAGCGCAAAGCTCAATAAATTTAAGGTCAGCAGCCTGCCCTTTCCCTTTACCATATGTTTTTGTAGGAGTGTTTACAGAGATGAAAATCATTTCTGCTTCATCAATTGCCTTGTCTACTTCTGTAGAAAAGAAAAGGTTTTTACCTCTTGTTTCTTTTACAATCTCTTTTAACCCGGGCTCGTAAATTGGAAGTTGGTCTAAGTCATCTGTATTCCATTGGTCAATACGAGCTTTGTTAATATCAACAACGGTTACTTTTATTTCTGGACATTGTTTAGCAATAACTGACATTGTAGGTCCACCTACATATCCAGCTCCAATACAACATATTTTCGTAATCTTTTTCATTTAAATTTTATAAGGATTAAAAAAGCAAAGATTAAAAAATAACGTGCTAAAAAGAAATATATTTTAGATGAACTCGTTATTTACAGGGTTCAAAAACCTATAGCTACGATTAAAGGATGAACATCTTTACTTTGACCGATAATTTACACATATTAAACGAAATATATTTATTATTCGTTGTTTTCAGAAAATGTATAGTTAATTTTGATGTCTAAATATTTGTAACCCTAAATTGTCAACTATTGAAAACCGTATCAACACCTACTAAAATTTGGCTTTCTTCTCCGCATATGGGAGGTTCTGAGCAAAAATATGTAAATGAAGCATTTGAGACTAACTGGATAGCCCCTCTGGGTCCTAATGTAAATGCTTTTGAGCAATCTATTAGGGATTCGCTAGGCAATGATGTTCATGTAGCTGCATTAAGTGCAGGTACAGCAGCAATTCATTTAGGTCTTGAGCTTTTAGGTGTTGGCAAAGGGGACGATGTCATTTGTCAAAGCTTTACTTTTTCGGCGTCTGCAAATCCAATTTCTTATGTAGGGGCTTCTCCTGTTTTTGTTGATAGTGAATTGGAAACTTGGAATTTATCGCCGTCTTTATTGCGTAAGGCTATAGAAAACGGAATTGAAAAAGGTAAAAAGCCAAAAGCAATAATTGCTGTGCACTTATATGGGATGCCTTATAAAATTGCTGAAATACGGGCGGTAGCAGATGAATTTCAAATTCCTATTCTAGAAGATAGTGCAGAGGCATTGGGAAGTACTTATAAGGGAATGCCTTGTGGAACTTTTGGAGATATAGGTATTCTATCTTTTAACGGTAATAAAATTATTACAACATCAGGAGGAGGAGCATTAGTTTCTAAAAATAAAGAGTTTGTAGAGAGAGCTGTGTTTTTAGCAACGCAAGCTAGGGACGATGCACCTCATTATCAGCATTCTAATATAGGTTATAATTATAGGATGAGTAATGTATTAGCTGGTATAGGAAGAGGTCAAATGGAAGTTTTGGATGATCGAGTAAATGCTCGTAGGGCTAATTATCAATTTTACTTGGATTCTCTTAAGGAATTTTCTCAATTAGAATTTCTAGGGGAACCGGAGGGTTGTTTTTCGAATAGGTGGTTAAGTTGTATCTTAACGCCATCATTTGAAATTAGGGAAAAGCTTAGAATGAGCCTTTTAGATGAGAATATAGAATCTAGACCTTTATGGAAACCTTTACATTTGCAACCTATTTTTAATGGAAATCAACATTATGTAGATGGTACTTCAGAATCATTGTTTGAAAGAGGGCTTTGTTTACCTAGCGGGTCTAACTTAACTAAAGATGATTTGGATCGCGTAGTAACAACTATCAAAAACGTTTTATCATGATACAGAAATATCTTAATTATAGTGCACAACGTTATGCTTCTAAATGGCTTGTGTTATGTATTGACCTGATAACGGTAATTTTTTCTTTTATCTTATCTTATTTTATAAGATTTAATTTGACCTTAAATTTTGAAGTTAAGAACTTATTAGTGCAAATACCACTTGTAGCTGTTACTTCATTATTAGCATTTTTGATTGTTGGCTCATATAAAGGAGTTGTCCGTCATACGGGAGTCAGGGATGTTTATAATATTTTTAATGCGGTTTGTCTTTTTAGTATTTTGGTCATATTTGTTGTAATGGTTAATGGGCAAATGAATATTCTAAGCCAATTTACAATTCCATTATCCATTATTATTATTATTAACAGTTTAATTACGTTCGTAGGTCTTGCAGCTTCTCGTTTTGTTTTTAAATCATTTTATAACAAAATGAATAGTAATATTAAGGTATCCAAGAATATATTAATTTATGGCGCCGGTGATTCTGGTGTGTTAACCCATGGTGCAATAGCTAACAATGCTAAAAGTAGATATAAGGTTATAGGTTATATTGATAGAGATGCGAAAAAAATCGGAAAAAATATAAATGGAGTTCCTGTATTTGCAAGAAGGACTTTGACAGAAGCATTTATTGTCAAGAATAATATATCTGAAATTATATTTTCAATACAGAATATTGATTCTGTTAAATTAAGAAAGACAGTAGAAGGCTTAGTTGATTTACCTATAGTGGTAAAAATTGTGCCTCCGATAGAAGATTGGATAAACGGAGAATTAAAAGTTTCGCAAATTAAACAAGTTCAGATTGAAGATTTGTTGGATCGTGCTCCAATTACAATTAAAAATAGTAAAATTGCCATGGAGCTGATGAATAAATCGGTAATGGTGACTGGTGGTGCAGGGTCTATTGGAAGTGAAATTGTACGTCAGATTTGTAACTACGATTATAAATCTTTAATTGTAATAGATTCAGCAGAATCTGCTTTATATGATTTACAACAGGAATTAAAACAAAACGGTTTTCATAATTTTATTCCAATTGTGACGGATATAAGGGATAAAAACCGAATGAATGCCTTGTTCAGTGAGCATAAACCTAATGTAGTATTTCATGCAGCTGCTTACAAACATGTGCCTTTAATGGAATACAATTCATACGAGGCAATTAAAATAAATGTTGGAGGAACAAAGAATGTTGCGGACTTATCCATTTTGCATAACGTGGAGAAATTTGTTTTTGTATCCACAGACAAAGCGGTTAACCCTACCAATGTAATGGGGGCAACAAAGCGCATTGCCGAGATGTATATTAGTTGCATGCAAAAGGAAAATAAAACTAAATTTATTACAACTAGATTTGGCAATGTTTTAGGCTCTAATGGATCCGTGATTCCTTTATTTAGAAAACAAATTGAAAAAGGTGGTCCTTTAACTCTGACGCATAAGGATATTACCCGATATTTTATGACGATTCCCGAAGCTTCTCAGTTGGTACTAGAAGCTGGAGCCATGGGAGAAGGTGGTGAAATTTTTATTTTTGATATGGGTGAATCCGTTAAGATTTATGATTTAGCCAAAAACATGATAAAACTTTCTGGTTTACGATATCCAGAAGATATTGATATTAAAATTACTGGTTTGAGACCAGGAGAAAAGTTATATGAAGAGCTTTTAGCCAATGGGGAGAATACCTTGCCAACGTATCATCAAAAAATTAAGATTAGTAAAGTTCGTGATGTTGAATATGCGAAAGTGAGATCAAAAATTGATGAATTGTGTATAACAAACATGTTTTTTAGTGGTAATACAGTAAAATTAATGAAGGAAATAGTTCCTGAGTATATTTCTAAGAATTCTGAATTATGCGATTTTGATAAAGTTGATTCTAATCAAAGTCCAGAACAAAAACTAAAAGTAGTAAAATCATAAACTCCATCTTAAATTAGACATTAATGAAACATTTAAAAGTAAACTTATTTAAATTTTTTTTATTATCAATATCTATTGTTATGCTGCACTCTTGTGCTTCTCATAAAGATGTTGTTTATTTTCAAGGGGTAGGAGATTACGAGACTAAGGTTGGTGAAAATAATCACTCACAAACATTTAAGGTGGACGATGTGGTATCGATTAATGTTTCTACATTAGATCCGCAGGCAAGTATGCCATTCAATTTAGTTGGAGGAATTGATGAGGGCGGTATGAGAGCAGAACAGTTAGATTATATTGTTGATAAAAGTGGCAATATTGATTTTCCGGTAATTGGTCCGGTGAAAATTGCTGGGCTAACGGCTGAAAAAACAAAGGAATTGTTGAAAGAGAAATTGAGCAATTACTTAAAAGATCCAATCATTAATATTCGACTTAAGAATTTTACTGTAACTATTTTAGGAGAAGTTAAATCTCCAGGTACTTACCCTGTTATAGGGGAACAGATAACAATTTTGGAAGCATTAGGGCTTGCAAATGATTTAACCATAAAAGGTAAAAGGGATAATATTTTGGTCATACGTGATTTTGACGGAACTAAAGTCTATCATAGGATTAACCTTACTAGTAAGGAAGCGTTGGATTCACCTGTTTATTATTTAACGCAGAACGATGTGGTTTATGTTGAACCTAATAAATCTGCAATCACGGCATCTGCTTTGGATAATAGAGCCACCATTTGGGTTTCTATAGCCTCTGTTCTAATTACATCTACTGTTTTAGTTTTAACTAGAAACTAGTTGTGTTTAATATTTTCAATTTTACAATTATCTTATGAGTGAAAGTTTGAATAATGGTCAAAATTTAAGTGAAATACTTAATATTTATACCAAAAAGTGGAAATGGTTTTTAATCGGTGCGGTAATCGCAATTTTATTGGCTTCCATATATTTAAGATATGCTACACCACAATATGCAGGACAGGCAAAAATTCATATAATTGAGGAAAAGAATGCCTCTTCTGAACTTGCGGCTTTTAATGACTTGGAGATTTTAGGTGTAGGTGGAACTAATAAGGTGGAGGATGAAATTGAGATTTTGAATTCTAGATCAAATTTTATTGAAGTTGTCAAAAACTTAAAATTAAATATACGATATAATGTTATTGGAAATGTCAAATCTTCTGAGGTGTATAGAAAGCGACCTTTCAATATCAATTTCATTGCGAATGATTCTATCGTTAATAGCTCGGAACTAATATTTTATGTTGATATACAGGATTCAAATAATTTTGGGTTTAACTTTTTAGAAGATGGTCCGGTAAAAATTTACTCCTATGGTAAAAATATTGAAACTCCTATCGGTGACATAGTTCTGACTCCAAATCCGGAGTTTGTTAAGCTTCATGCTGGTAAACGGTTTCTCATAGAGGTTATGCCAATTTTTAAAGTGGCAGAGGCTTATCAGGCTAATACTTTAATTAGTGCAATTGGGGAAAAATCTAATATCATTAATATTGAATTGACTGATCCAATACCACAAAAGAGTATTGATTTAATAAATGGTTTAATATCTGAATATAATCAAAACGGGATAGAAGACAAAAAGATAATTGCAGATAGAACTTCTAATTTTATTGATGAACGAATAAAAGAGATTTCAGGAGAATTAAGTTCTGTAGACCAAGACGCTCAAGATTTTAAGACTTCAAAGGGTGTTACTGATATTGCAAATGAATCGAATATCGCATTAAATTTAAGTGCAGCAAATAGACAGGAGTTAGAAAATGCTAGAACTCAGTTGAATATTGCTAGTGGAATGAATCAGATTATATCTGAGGAAAACGGTTATGACGTTTTACCTGCCAATGTTGGGCTTTCAGATCCCAGTATTGCAAATACTACGGCAAAGTATAATGAATTAGCTTTAGAGCGTAAACGTTTGTTGAAAAGTGCTGATGAGCAAAATCCAATAATAGTAAATTTGGATGAACAACTTGCAGGTCTAAAAGGAACAATTAAAAGTAGTTTGTCCGGTATGGAGAGGAATCTTGGTATGCAGGTGAATAATTTAAGTGGACAACTTTCACGAATTAATTCAAAAATATATTCGGCTCCTAGTAACTCTCGACAATTAAGAGATATTGAAAGACAGCAACAAACAACAGAGTCTTTATTTTTATATCTCTTGCAGAAACGAGAAGAATCTCAAATTGCAATGGCTTCCAGTGCGCCTAAATCTAAAGTCATTGATAGTGCTCATTTGATTCAGCAAGAGCCAGTAAAGCCAAAGAATGGTATCGTTTATCTTGCGTCATTAATTTTAGGATTACTCGTTCCTTTTGGTATTATTTATGGAAAGGATTTATTGGATACAAAAATTCATAACAAACATAGTTTGGAAGCTTTTACTAGCGATGTTCCTGTTTTAGGAGAGCTACCTAGATTGACTAAGAAAGACAATAAAATTATTATTAATGATGATAGGTCAGTTTTAGCAGAGGCTTTACGTATTATTAGAACAAATCTTGATTTTTTAATTAGGACTAAAAATGCAACGAATAGCAATAAGAATAATATTGTTTTTATAACATCAAGTACTCCTGGTGAGGGTAAAACATTTGTGTCTACCAATCTATCTATGATTTTAGCTAGTACTGATAAAAAAGTCTTATTGGTAGGTGCGGATATTAGAAATCCGAAATTGTATTCATTTTTCTCAGGTGATTCAGTGGATAAACTAAAAACTCCCTCAAGAAATAAAGATGCAGGTTTAACTGAGTTTTTGTTGGATGACTCTATACAGGTTAAAGATATCATCAGGCCTATGTTAGTACATCATAATACAATTGACGTAATTTATTCTGGTAAAATACCGCCAAACCCGGCGGAACTTTTAATGAGTTCTAAAGTTGAAGATTTGTTGGATGAGGTTTCGGAATTATATGATTATGTGATTGTGGATACTGCACCAATGATGGTGGTAAGTGATACTTTATTGATTGCTCCATACGCTAATCATATTGTTTATGTTACAAGAGCAGGTGTAACTGATGAAGCTGCAGTAAAGTTTCCACTAGGTCTTCGCGATGAAGGTAAGCTCAAAGGAATATCTTTTGTAGTTAATGATGTTACTCTAGATGAATTAGGATATGGCGGAAAATACGGCTACGGTTACAGTAAAACAAGTAAAAAATGGTGGAAATTTTAAACCACTTTATCTAAAATTATAAATCGTTTTTTCAATAATAGGCTTTATAAGCATCAAAGTTTTTTCTTTGATGCTTATTTTTTTTAATGCGTTTAGCTGAGTTGTTTTATGGACGTCACTGGCTGCAAAATCAATTAAATTGTTCTTTAATAGCCAGTTTGCAACTTTCTGCACTTCACTTCCGTAATAATCACCAAGCGATAACAAGTTTAATTGAAAAAGCACACCATCGGTTTTAAAATGTTTATACTTATCCATTTTATTATGAAGATACATGTATCGTTCAGGATGTGCTAATATTGGAAATAAGCCATTAGTCTTAATTTTTTGAACGGCGCTATCAAAATTAATGGAAGCTTGTAGATAAGACATCTCTATTAAAAGATAGCTTTTTGTAAGAGGCATGACTTTATGTTCATTTAAAATTGTTTCAAATCCTGAATCAATCATGTGTTCTGCAGCAGCTTCTATATTGATATGCTCAAGATTATTCATCTTCAAAGCATTTTTCAGTAACGATAAAGAACTTTGAATTGTAGAGGGATTATTAGGATAATAATTCTCCATGATGTGTGGGGTGCAAATAAAATCATTTACCCCAAATTCATTAAAACCTTTTATTAGTTTAATGGAATCTTCAACAGTTTTTGCGCCATCATCAATGCCTGGTAAAATATGATTGTGTATATCAATAAAACCTTCAAGATGATCAATTAAAAAATGTTTTTTAGAAAAAAAGTTGAACATGGTTAAAATTAAAATTTAGTTATTTGCCGATACAGGAATTGTAATATCAATAAATATAGTGTCTCAGGTGAATTGAGGTACAATATGTATTGAAAAGTGTACGGAAATTAGCATAGTTGCATTTAGATAAGGTAAAATTAAGTAATCACCCTTAATTTACCTAAGTATGCAATCTACGTTCTATTTTAATTCTATGTGTGCTTATTTTATTGTTTATAGCACTCAATAGACTTTCTAACACTACCATGCTCTAATAATAATGATTTTGCAAGACTTTCATTTATTCCTAATTCTTCCATTATCATTTTAGTTCCGCGATCTACTAGTTTATTGTTAGATAGTTGCATGTCTACCATTTTATTTCCTTTAACTCTACCAAGGTTAATCATAATTGAAGTAGAAATCATATTTAAAGCCAGCTTTTGGGCTGTACCTGCTTTCATTCTCGTGCTGCCAGTAACAAACTCTGGACCTACAACGAGTTCCATAGGGCAGGTTGCAATTTCTGATACTAAAGAATTTTGATTGCATGAAATACTCCCTGTAAGTATGCCATTGGCATTAGCGGCTTTTAATCCTCCAACTACATAGGGTGTTGAGCCCGATGCCGCTATACCTAACAAAACATCGTTTTCATTTATTTTATAGACTTCAAGATCTTTCCATGCCATGGCTTCATTATCTTCTGCATTTTCAACGGCTTTTCGTAATGCCTTATCTCCACCTGCTATTAGACCAATAATCCAATCATCTGAAACTCCAAATGTTGGAGGGCATTCGGAGGCGTCTAGAACGCCTAATCTGCCGCTGGTGCCTGCTCCTATATAGAATAGTCTACCACCTTTTTTCATTCTAACTAATGCCTGCTCTACAAAATGTTCAATGCTAGGGATAGCTCTTTCTATGGCCAACGGAACGGCCTTGTCTTCTTGATTCATGTTAACTAGCAATTCGTTAACGGTCATTTTTTCTAAATCATCGTAATTTGATGACTGTTCTGTAGTGGGTTTAAGTGTATTCATAGTATTATTTTTTAATAAGCAATAACCCTATTACGGTTAAGCTTGCATTGACTGCTATGTTTATAAATCCGAAATCAAAGTTGAATGTGTTTATTGAGAATTGTCCTAGTAGATAAGTTATTATCGGTGCGGATAAGCATATTACAGGAACCCATTTATCTTTTAATTTTATTTTTGAAAACATACCAAGAAGGTATAATCCTAACAGTGGACCATAGGTGTAACCTGCAACTTTAAATATTAAGGAAATAACATCTCCCTTGCTATTAGAAAAGGAAAGTATAATTACGAATATTATGCAGGAGAAAAGTATTATGACTAGATTCTTTAACTGCTTTTTTGTTTTACTTGATTTGTTTGAAATATCTAAAAAATCATAGGTAAAAGAAGTAGTCAATGCGGTAAGTGCGGAATCTACACTAGAGAAAGATGCTGCTATGATGCCTAGTATAAAGAATATACCCGCTAAAGTACCAAGATGGTTTAGTGCAAGGTTAGGAAAAAGGTTGTCGGTATTTAAAAACAATCCATTTTCGCCCTTGGGTAATAGTATGCCCATTTCATTTGCATAAATGTACATTAACACTCCAAGACCCATAAACAGAAATTGTGTCAATGCTAAAATGATACTGTAGGTCAATGTGTTTTTTTGAGCATCCCAAACATTTTTACAAGTGAGTGTTTTTTGCATCATGTTTTGATCAAGTCCGATCATAGCAATCGCTACTAAAATACCTGCTATAAATTGTTTGTAGAAGTTATTTCCAGAATCAGATTCCCAATTTAATATTTTAAAATATTCGTGGGAAGTTATACGTTCAAAGGATTCGGTAATACTAAAGTCTAACGTGTTTATTATTGTATAAATGGTTATTGAGGCACCAAGTATTAAAAATATAGTCTGCATAGTATCTGTCCATACAATGGTTTTAATGCCTGACTTGTTTGTGTAAAGCCACACCAAAATCAAAATAATGATGATGGTTACATAAAAAGGAATATTGAAATAGTCAAAAACTGCATATTGTAGAATTTTGGCGGCTAACATTAAACGTAATGCCGCACCGAAAGATTGAGATACCAGAAAAAACAATGAACCTGTCTTGTATGTATTGTTTCCAAACCTCACTTTGAGAAAGGTGTAAATGGAAACGAGTTGAAGTTTGTAGTATAAAGGAGTTAATACAAAGGCTATAAAGAAATAGCCTACAATGTTTCCGAGTATAAATTGATAAAAATAGAAGTTATTGTTTGCCACCATACCAGGTAAGGACACAAAGGTGACACCGGATAAACCAGCACCCACCATACCGAATGCTACTAAATACCATGGTGATTTTTTGTCGCCAGTAAAAAATGTATCATCACTGTTTTTCTTTGAGGTGAAATATGATATAATCATAAGTACAGCAAAGTAAAAGGCAATAATTAGAATGATTGTTGTAGGTTTCAATTGGTAATTTTAATTAAAAATTAGGGCAGTTTAATAACTGCCCTAATTTAGATAGTGGTTGTTGAAATTAAACTTACTAAGAAGTAGGGTTTGCGGGGGTATTTGTGTTGTTGTCTCTTTCAGAATTAGGGTAGGGGTAATAGTCCCTGTTTCTTTCGGCATCCGTTTCCGTTGCACCTGGTCTATCAAACCTTCTGCTGTCCTCTAAAGAGAGTCCGGTCAAGTATAATTCTACTCTTCTGTTTTTATAAATTTCATCTAGAATTGCAGATTGTTCCAAAGCACCATCATACTCGGGTAGATTTGCACCTAAACCATAAATGTCAGAACTGGATGTTTTGGTTAACACAGCATTCAATTCTGTTACAGCACTTGTTAAATCATTACTTCTAGCATATGCTTCAGCTTTTATCAGCATTATTTCACCCGGAAGATATACTGGTATTTCATCTACATTGTCACTCCAAAAACCTACAACCTGGTAATTTGGTGTTTCGGCTTCTAAATCTTCAGCGGTTATATAGAATGGTATTCTCTCGTCATTTTCATCGGGTAATAAATCTGTTGGTAGACCGAATGTTAAATCTTTGGCTTGGGTCACATTTTGTGAGCCAAACCAAAATGCTAAAGGATTAGGGATGGATGCATCGTACTCCCAAGTAGATTTTACTGAAAGATCAACATTGTTGGCAGCTGTAATTGCCGCGTCATAATTCCCTGCCATTAAATTAAACCTTGCTAATAGGGCATTTACAGAATTTTCAATATCAACAGAAGTAAAGATATCTGCTGTAATGGATGTATCTAAACCTGCATCAATATATCCCTTAGCTTCGTTCAAGTCTGCTATTACATCATCTAAAACAGCAGAACGTTCAATAAAATCGGCATCCTCAACAATTTCTAGTGGTATGCTTTCAAAATATTGAATTAGTGTACCGTGAGCCAGCGCTCTATAGAATAGACCGTAGGCTTTTAAAGAACCCGAAACAGAAGTACTTTCGCTAACATCATCAGCGGCATCGATCACTGTAGTAGCTTCCTTTCGGGTTAATAATGCATTGGTCCAAGTGTTAATTAATAATTCATTGCTTCCGCTAACATCATCTCCTCCAAGTAAGATTTCATTTTCACCAAGGTTTCCAGGATTCAATAACCTTAATTCATCAGTATTCAATCCAGAAATATGTGTGCCTGTGTAAATTAATCCGGTTCTTTCTGTACTCCATCTTTGCTGAACACCATTGATAAGGCGTACCAGATTATCTGTGTTGTTGACTACATCTGGTTCTAATGTGGAATTAGGATCCAAATATTCAGTATTACAAGACGTGGTTGCAATGAGCAATGTGATAGCTATTGTTTTTACTATATTTTTCATATCTGTCTTTTTAGAAGTTAGCGCTTAGTGATAATGAGATTGTCATTGGAATTGGCACGTTACCAAAATTCACTGAGCGCAATAAGTTTGATTGCCCTCCAGCATTTGTTTCAGGATCATAGCTAAAGAATTTGTCAAAAGAAACAAGGTTTCTTCCAATCAATGAAAGTCTTACATTTTCTAAACTAGAGTTGAACAATGACGGAAATTCATAACCTAAAGAAACTTCTCTAAGCTTAACAAAAGAACCATCTTCAATTCTGAATTCTTCTATAGGATAAATACCAGCGATATATCCTCTAGGTAACTCTCCTGTTAATTCTTGCGCTGCTAATTGACCAACACCTACACCTTGTCTGGTTCTTTTGTCAGCATCAAAGACATCAAAGCCCTGTACCGCTTCCCAAAGCATACTGAAATTGAAATTCTTGTAGGTAAGGTCAGTACCAATTCCAAGGATGTAATCTGGATTAGGGTCACCAATAACTTTTCTTAAAACATCCCCAGTCGGTTGTCCGTCTGCATCACGCTGTGGTGTATTGGTTGTAAGGTCACCTCTTTCTTGTTGAGGAACCCCAACCGGACTACCATCTGTAGATTCACCTGTTAATATTAATTCGCC
Organism: Maribacter sp. 6B07; assembly: GCF_002700155.1. Classification (NCBI taxonomy): domain Bacteria; kingdom Pseudomonadati; phylum Bacteroidota; class Flavobacteriia; order Flavobacteriales; family Flavobacteriaceae; genus Maribacter; species Maribacter sp. 6B07. The sequence goes on from NZ_PDUT01000002.1 coordinate 191,495, forward strand.
ATTGTCATCTGTAGCATAGTAAGTACCATAGAATACGCCCAGAGCTTCACCTTCTCTTACAATTGGCGGAGCACCGGTTACACTTTCAATAGTAATATCGCCACCTACCGTGCTTAGTACCTTGTTTCTATTACTACTATAGTTGAAATTAAGATCCCATGTTAAATCATCAGTTTTAATAGGTGTTATTTTTGCATAAAGCTCAATACCGTTATTACGCATTGTACCAACATTTTCTGTTCTTGTTGAGCCACCTAATGAAGGTGCCAATACACGACTTACAATTAAGTCTTCAATGTTTTGACGGTAATAGGTAAATAATAATGATGCCCTGTTGTTAAAGAAACTTAAGTCTGTACCTATTTCAAATTCTTTGGTGCGCTCAGGCTTTAATCCTTCGTTACCCAATCTGGTATTTTGTTGTAATGTTGAGGAGCCTAAGTAATCATTTGAGGTATAGCTGCCATATCTTTCATAAGGACTTATTGCGGTTAAGTTACCGGCTTCACCGTATGATGCTCTTAACCTTGCGGAATTCAAGAAACTTTCCGTATTCCAAAATGGCTCATTTGAAAGAACGTAAGATCCAGAAACTTTTGGATAGAAATTAGATCTTTCGTCAACATCAAAATTTGTAGCCCCATCAATTCTGCCAGCTAGTGTTAAAAACAGTTTGTTATCCCATGATAAGGTCTCTTGTAAAAAGAATCCGTAAATATCCAAGTTGGTGTCAATGGGTTGTGTTTGCAATGGAATAGTAGGTTCATTATTGCTATCCAACCCTCTTCCTTGAGTTCCTTCAAAAGAAAGTTCGCTACTTTGAAAACTATATCCTGCAGTTGTAACCGAGTTTAATTTGTCTGTAATATTGGTGTTGTATGCCATGTTAATGTCATAGTTCCAGTTAAATACCTTCGCCTCGGCACTACCTATATAACCATCGTCATAATATGCAGGGTTTACATTTTCATAAGGATAAACTGGTATATAGATATTACCTTTTTGATTATATGTATCAACACCTATAATTTGATCAATAGATAACTTTTCTGTGGGCTTAATTTTAAGATGTAGATTAGGAATAAAGTGATTTACATCTTGAGTAATATCAAAAGTTTCAATAATAGTCAATGGATTTACTCTGGTATTTTCAACAGCCATTAAATTTCCATTGGCATCTCTTTGAGTGATGTCGAATGTGTTGTTAGTTATATTAATAGAGTTGATAGGACTCCAAAAAACATTTCCATCTGGTTTTTCATCAGATTTACTATTGGCATAGTATAATCCTAAATCGTAAGACATCCAATCGGTTACTTTATGATTAAAATTAACTCTTGCAGAAAATCTATCGAACTTGGTGTTTTTGATGATACCTTCATTGCTTAGATATCCTATGGATGCCATATATCCCATTTTATCATTTCCTCCTTTTGCAGAAAAGTAATTGTCGCTACCAAAACCGGTCTGGAAAATCTCATCTTGATAATCATATCTGGTAGTTTCAAATTTATCGGTAGATAAATTTCTGTATGTTGTAAGGGCATTGCCATCATTTGGGTCAAAACCAAAAATTGGCCATAGTCTACCGGAAAGCGCACTGTTAGGTACAGTTTCAAATTCTTCTCCTATGAGATTTAAATCTAGTTTCTTACGAATTGTATTTACGCTGAAAGTAGATTTGAAATAAAATTCTGGTCCGTCTTCATAATTGCCACCTTTTTTTGTTGTTATTACCACAACACCGTTGGATGCTCTAGAACCGTAAATGGCAGCAGCGGCAGCACCATTTAAGATGTTGACATTTTCAATATCGTTGGGATTAATGTCTACCATTCTATTTTGTCCTGGTGCAGCATCGCCCGCATCAACATTTAAGTTGGTAACATTGGTAGTTAAGTTACTGGTGATTACTCCGTCAACTACGTATAAAGGTTCTGAAGATCCTTTGATCGTACTTGGTCCTCTAAGTCTAATAGAAAAACCACCGGCGGGATCACCTGAATTTTGTGTTATTTGTGCACCAGGAACTTTACCTTGTAAGGATGTCGTGATATTTGCAGGTGAAGCTTTTACTAGCTCTACCGACTTTACGGTAGTAATGGCGTTACCCAATTTTTTTCTAGATTGGGTAACAGATGAACCCACTAGAACTACTTCGTCTAAAGCATTTGAATCTTCCATCAAGGTAACATTGATAGTTTGATTCATGCCCGTTAAAGCAATTTCTTCTGTTTTGTAACCAATGTAACTAATAACTAGTGTTTTGCTATTAGAGTTAGAAAGCTGTATGCTGAAATTACCATCAAAATCAGTGGAGGCCCCCGTAGTGGTTCCTTTTAACAAGATGGTAGCGCCTGGCAACGGAAGGCCGTCTTCGGCAATAACAGTACCTGAGACTGTTGAAGTTTGTGCATAAGTACTGAGTGAAAATAGCATCAGCAAGAGCACCGAGAGAACATGATAGGTTTTCTTCATAATATTAGTTTTAAGTAGTTGTGCTAACAAACCTAGCAGAATATTTTATGTTTTGCAATATTTTATTGCAACAAAGCAATTAAATCTAGAAATATTTATTGTATTCTAAAATGAGGTATATGTTTTGCAGTATTTTGTTGCAAATGTTAGTTGTTTATTATTAATTTGATATCCTTGTAATAGTTTTTAAAGAATATATTTTGCAAAAAACCGATAGACATCAAGTAATAGTAGAAGAGGTTCAGTTACATAATAGGGTGTTATTGACAGATTTAGCCAACATTCTAAATGTGTCAATGGATACCGTTAGGCGAGATATAAAAGAGCTTGATGAGTTAAAGAAATTGCGAAAAGTTCATGGAGGAGCAATCTCTAATGGATTCAATACCTATTCCGATCGGTCTAAGGAGATTTTTGAACAGGATAGTAAAGTGAAGATTGCAAAAAAAGGCATCTCTCTTTTAAAAAATGGTGATGTTGTTCTTATAAGCGGCGGGTCTACCAACTTGGAGCTTGCTAAACTTATTCCTAGAAAAATGGACCTTACCTTTTTTACGCCAAGTTTACCTATGGCAATAGAACTTTTGAATAATAAAACTCATCATCATGAAGTATACATAATAGGAGGTAAGCTGTCAAAGGAATCTCAATTGGTTACCGGTGGAGTGTCTATTAATAGTTTAACGGATATTTCTGTGGATGTTTGTTTTTTAGGTACTGGATATTTGGATAGTGAAAAAGGTATTACGGAAACCGATTTGGAAATTGCGCAGTTAAAGAAGGCTATGATAGATTCATCAAAAAGATTGGTGGCTTTAACCATCAGTAAAAAGTTAAATACTGTAAGTCGTTATAAAATATGTGAAATTAATACACTAACTGATTTAGTCACAGAGCTAGAGCCCTCTGCCAAGATTTTGGAATCTTACAAGAGTAAAGGGGTTAATTTATTGTAGGTGTTAGATGATAATTCGATAATCTATGCTTAAACCAATTTTTTATTGAAAATAATAAGCAAGATAGTTTCGTATTTATCACCTAATTCATTTTTTAATATTCTAAATGCTTTGGTAATTTGTGCTTCAACAGTCTTAATAGAGACGTCTAAATAATCTGCGATTTCACTATTCGATAGACCTTCTTTTTTACTTAGTACGAAAACCTTTTGACATTTGGGAGGTAGTTTTTTAATTTCTCTATTTACAATGTCCATCATTTTACTCATCATGTTGTCATCAAATTCAACCGCTACCTCATGAGAATACTCAATGTACTTTTTATTCAATAGTACAACAGCTTTATTTTTCTGATATGTATTCAAAAATTCATTGTAAACACATTTATAAAGAAAATTACGGATAGAGAATTCTGGATTAAGTTTTTTTCTTGATTTCCAAGTCTTTAGAAATACATTTTGAACAATGTCTTGTGCGGTTGATTGATCATGGGTTAAGGTTACCGCATAGGCATTTAGTTGTTGATGATATTTTTCTAGAAGTAAAATGTAGGCTTTTTCTTCTCCGGATATAAGTTTTTTAATTAATCTTCTATTTTCTTCAGCATCCATAATAAATGATTATTTAACAAATAAACGGTAAATATTATGAGATTATGAAAAAAATATCAAAAAAAAGTTAGGGTATTGAGAATTTCACTTGTATTAATTAAAAGAGAAGTAATCAATGATATCAAAAGATATTGAAAATCGAATCATTAAATATTTTACTCAGTCAGCTGATGTAGAAGATTTGGATGTTCTTAATAATTGGTTGTTAGATGATAAGAATCATAAGATTTTTAAATCATATGTTAAAACCCATTTCTCTATAAATTTGGCTATGAACAATTCTGAATTTGATAAAGTAAAAGAAAAACTCCTAAAGGAAATTAATAAGGATAAAAAGCAAAGTTCTAAAATTAGAATGTTATCTGTTTTTAAGTATGCTGCTATTGCGGTTTTGTTTTTGGGACTTGGATTTTTAATGAAAAATAAATTATTGGTCAATGAAACAGCAGATGTAGTTGTACCAAGAGAAGATTCTATAGTACTAGAGTTGGGCAACGGTGAACAGCAGGTTATAACAGAGACAGGTTCCGCTAAAATTATTGGAACTTCGGGTGAGGTTATCGGCAACAAGAAAGATGATCAATTAATTTATGAACCGCAGGAAAACCAAATACTAGAATATAATACATTGAGTGTTCCTAATGGTAAACAATTTGGAATTGTATTGTCAGATGGTACTAGGGTGCATTTAAATGCTGGTAGTTCAATAACATATCCTACTGTTTTTGAAAAAGATGTTATTAGACGAGTTGTTCTGAGAGGGGAAGCTTTTTTTGATGTAATACACGAAAACAATAGACAGTTTGTAGTAAATGTTCAAGATTTAGATGTTAAGGTATATGGTACCAAATTCAATGTCACCAATTATGACGAAGATAAGCAGACGGAGGTTGTACTTGTTGAAGGTTCTGTTGGTTTGTCTTCTAAAGAAAGTAAAAAAGATTTAGAAGAAGTCTTTTTGGAACCGGGTTATATGGGCGTATTCAATAAAACGGATAAAAATATAATCAATCGCAAAGTTAATACAGCGCTTTATACCTCTTGGATGAATGGGAATCTTGTTTTTCGAAATGTTTCTTTCGAAAATATAATCCAAAAACTAGAACGACATTATAACGTGGTCATAATTAACAATAATGTAGCGCTAGCTAACGAGAAATTTAATGCGACAATTGAAACTAAACACGAGACAATAGAAGAAGTGTTTAGTTATTTCAATAAAGTCTATCAAATTGAATATCAAATAGTAGAGAATAAAATAATAATCAATTAAAACTTAAATGCAATGAGCTAAAATCAACAAACATCATTAGATCATTTTAATATTTCGAGAGGACGAAAAAAAATCGGAAAATGCTGGAACATTTCCCGATTATAAGAATGATCACTCTTAAAGCGTAATCACAAATAAACACTCAAAATTATGAAAAAACCACCAATGTCGAATGGGTTTCTCTCTCGGCGCTTAAATTATGACCTAAAAATGAAGTTATCGCTTCTTTTTTTCTTGACAATAAGTTTTTTGATGCAGGCCAATACCTACTCTCAAAAAACAAAAATTTCTATTGCGAAAGAAAATTCAACTGTTCGTGAGGTATTAGATGAAATCGAAAGCCTTAGTGAGTTTAAATTTTTATTTAAGACAAATACCGTTGATTTAAATAGAAAGGTAACTGTAAAATTTAAACATGTTCCAATTGATGACATTCTTAAAAGTCTCTTTAACGATCAAAATGTTACTTACGAAATAAAAGATCGTAAAATATTTTTGAAAAAAGATTCAAAGCTAAATAGGGCTAGAGGACAAGACGAAAAAGTCGAAGCCTATCAAAGAACGGTGACCGGTTCCATTGTAGATTCTGATGGTGTTCCTTTACCAGGTGCTAACATTGTTGAGAAAGGAACTACTAATGGTGTAACAGCAGATTTTGATGGTAATTTTTCCATTTTGATTTCTGATCAAAACGCAACTCTAATATTTTCATATTTAGGCTATGCAACTAAAGAGGTTGCTTTAGAAGGAAAAGGTAATGTTGATATTGTACTTCAAGAAAGTGCAGCGGGCTTAGAAGAGGTTGTTGTAGTTGGTTATGGTACTATGAAAAAGGCAGACCTAACGGGGTCGGTTTCTCAGGTTAAAACTGAAACCCTAGAATCTGTTCCAGTTTTCAATATGGCACAGGCACTTAAAGTAGGTGCATCTGGTGTAAGGGTTACTCAAAACTCAGGTACTCCTGGTTCTAGAATTGAGGTACGTATTAGAGGAGGGAATTCATTGATAGGTAACAATCAACCGTTATATGTAGTGGATGGATTTCCAGTTACTAGCGGTATAGATTATTTAAATCCTGCAGATATTGAATCCGTCGATATTTTAAAAGATGCATCGGCAACTGCAATTTATGGCTCACGTGGTGCAAACGGTGTTGTAATTATTACTTCTAAAAGAGGGGTGAAGAACCAAGAAAGTAAAATAGAGGTAAATAATTACTTTGGTATGCAACAGGCCATAAATCAATATGATTTACTTAATGCTAAAGAATATGCCATTATAGCCAATGAGTGGTTAAAAAATGAAGGTCTGGAACCGAATTTTAATGTTGATGAGGTGCAAAACCCAGGAACCGATTGGTTAGATGCAATTTTTAGAACTTCACCTGTTCAAAACCATACCATTACTTTTTCTGGTAGTTCAGATAAAGGGAGATATTCTATATCCGGTAATTATTATGATCAGGAAGGAATCATTGAAAACTCTGGAGTTACAAGAGGTTCAGTTAGAGTTAACTTAGATCAAGAATTGAAAAGCTGGTTAAAAATGGGCATTAACCTTCAATTATCTAGAAGTGAGACCCATTCAGTAAATGTTGATAACGGATACCGAGGTACATCAATGCTTTCTGCAGCGGCTTCGGCACCACCTACATTACCATTATATGATGAGGATGGACTACCTACCCAAATAGGACAGATTTACAATTTTGGGTCTGCAGATATGAGAAACCCTTTATTATCTACTCTTAATAAGAATCTTAGTTTTGCTAATAGTGTATTGGCTAACTCAACTTTCGATTTTCAAATTACACCCAGCCTTTCTTTTAAGACCTTATTAGGCTTGCAATATAGAAATTCACGTAGCGAGTTGTTTACGCCAACTGTGTATGAAAATGATAGAGGTTCTGCTCAAGAAGGTAATAATTATTTTAATTCATTTTTAACGGAAAATGTCTTGACGTATTCTAAGACATTTAATGAAAAACATAGCTTAAACGTAATAGGCGGTGCTACTTACCAAACGCAAATGAACCGTTACTCTGGTATATACGTAAGCGGTTTTTCCAATAATATCACAGAAAACTATAATTTGGCTGCCGCAGAAACTGTTGGTAATCCTTGGTCCGGTTATTTTGACTGGACGTTAGCTTCGTTTCTATCGAGGGTAAATTATGCCTATTATGGTAAATATATGGTGACCGCTAGTATTAGAGCAGATGGATCTTCGAGGTTCGGCGCAAATAATAAATGGGGATATTTTCCTTCAGCAGCTTTAGCGTGGCGTGTTTCTGACGAATCTTTTCTAGAAAATAGTTCAACCATTTCAAACTTAAAATTAAGAGCAAGTTACGGTATTACGGGTAACACTGCGCTCAATCCATATCAGTCACTAGATAGACTAAACTCAACTAAATTCATCTTTGAAAATCAAGCTGATGTTATTGGGTTTTATCCTGCCGGTATTTCCAATAGTGCTTTAAAATGGGAAACTACTGGTCAGTTGGATGTTGGGTTTGATTTAAACCTATTCAATAATCAATTAAGGTTTGTATTTGATTACTATAAAAAGAATACTAAAGACTTACTTGCATCGGTACCTCTTCCATCAAGTGTTGGGTTTAGTTCAATTCTTAGAAACCTTGGTGAAATACAAAATTCAGGAGTAGAATTTAGTGTTGACGCTGACATTTTAAGAAACGAATTTAAATGGGATGTATCGGCTCAAATTTCTGCCAATAGAAACAAAGTTATCGAGCTTGCTGGTGACAGTGATATTTTTGGTGCGGCACAAGCTGCGGTATGGCCAAGTGCGAATATTGCAAGAGAAGGAGAACCATTAGGTGTTTTTTACGGACTTCTTGAAGATGGTTTGGATGAGAATGGGTTTATAAAATATCAAGATATTAGTGGACCCGATGGTGTTCCTGATGGTTTAATAAATTCATTGGATCGTGTGATTTTGGGTAGTTATCATCCAGATTTTATATATGGATTAACTTCTAACTTTAGTTATAAAGGTATCGAACTAAATGTGATGTTGGAAGGGGTTCAAGGAAATGAACTATTTAATGCCACCAATGGAACACACTTAAATTCTTTTCAACGAGGTAATAATCAATTTAGAGATATTATTGGAAATTATTGGACAGCTGAAAACCCTGATCCTAACGCAAAATATCCAAAAATCAGTAGTGCTACTCAAATTACTGTTTCAGATAGATTTATTGAAGATGCCAGTTATTTGCGTGTAAAATCGATGAGGTTGGCATATAATTTTCCTGTTTCTGACATAGGTCTAAGTGATTTTGATATGCTTCAATTATATATTTCAGGTACCAATCTATTCACTTTTACAAATTACTCAGGTATTGATCCAGAAGCTAATACTAGAGGAACTGATTCAAGTAATATTGGCGATCGATTACGTTTTGGTCACGATCAGAGTAGCTATCCTAGTGCCAAAATTTATGCGATTGGTCTAAAATTTAGATTTTAATTTATAAAGACATAACATTATGAAAAATATAGTTTTAGGATTAATAATAATCATGTGTTTCTCTGCCTGTGAAAAAACACTGGAAGAAGTTCCAAGGGATTTTGTTTCAAAGGCAAACTTCTACAATAACGAAGAAGATGCTCAAGCCGCCATTGTCGGTGTTTACGCTGGATTACAAAGCGATTTTTATGGTATGAACCATTATTTAATGACTGAGCTACATGGCGATTTTATTTTTGGTAGAGGGTCACAAGCACCAATTACTATTTGGGATCAAATATTGGATCAAACAAGTATTGGAAGGTGTGCCTCAAATTGGTCATCACTTTATACTACGATTAATCGTGCCAATGCGGTTTTAGATAATGTATCACAAATAGAAGATATAGATGCGGAAACTAAAGAGATGATACTTGGAGAAGCCTATTTTTTAAGAGCTTTAAGTTATTTTGAACTAGTTCGTGGTTGGGGTGCTGTACCTATTAAGACTAGTGAAAGTGTAGATTTAAGTACCGTAGAAGCCGCACGCGAGCCAGAAAGTATGGTGTATGAATTAATAGTTGCTGATGCCTTGGCTGCAGAAAGTAGACTTGGTGAAACAGGTTCTCAAACGGGTAGAGCTTCAAAATGGGCTGCTAAAATGTTATTGGCTCATGTGTATTTGACTTTAGAAAATTGGGAAGCAGCAGCAGATAAGGCCAATGATGTAATTGTTAACGGTCCTTTTAGTTTAGTAGAAGTTGAAAGTCCAGATGATTTTTATAAGATTTTTGCCGTAGATTCTAGCTCAGAAGATATAATGTCTGTTCACCACTCTGAAACAAAAACTTCGGGTATTCCAACATATATTCATAGAGGGCAGGCGCTGCCATATAATTATTCATCTACAGGTTATTTTGCATGGCTTCCTGATACAAATTCATTTATTGGAGATAGTTGGGATGATAATGACTTACGAAAGGACTTTAATTTGTATACAGAGTATCAAAATTTTGATGGGTCATGGGTTTCTTTACCGGAAACATTGCCGGTACTCTTTAAAAAATTTATTTCCAATTCGTCTGGGCAAAATGTATACAGTGTGCCTATTTATAGGTTTGCCGAGGCATATTTAATTTATGCGGAAGCGGCAAGTAACGCCAATGGTGGTCCAACAGCACTTGCATTAGAGCGACTTAATATTATTAAGAGACGAGCATATGGTTTAGATTTGAACACGGTATCTGCAGAAGATTATCCTTCTGGTATGAGTTCAGGAGATTTTAGAGATGCGGTCTTACAAGAACGTGGTTACGAGTTTTTATTGGAACGTAGACGTTGGTTTGATTTGAAACGAACCGGTACGGTTAAAGAGGCTTTTACAGCTGCTGGCAAAAATATTATTGATGAACGCTTATTGTGGCCAATTCCTGAAAATGAAATCAATAACAATCCGGCAATAAGCCAATCTGACCAAAACCCAGGTTATTAATATTTAAATAGTGTCAAGAATACAGGTCTCAAATTCGGCCTGTATTCTTTATCTCTTTTTGCTAAATATTTTTAAAACTAGAGGGACGCTAAAAACTATTGAGTGATTGATAGTCTGTGCTTAAAAAGTGAACACTGTCAAGAAAAATGGTAGTGCTTTTTTAATAAAACCAAGAATTTTTAAACGAATAAAATTTTAGAAAATAGCATAAAGTATATTACTAATTAATAAAGAATATGACCAAATTAATACAAATTTTCACTCTCATATTAATGTTTCAAGGCTTGAACGCACAAACAAAAAAATATGATATAGTAATTTATGGAGGTACATCGGCCGGTGTTGCAGCAGCTATTCAATCGAGTAGAATGAATAGATCAGTAGTACTTATAGAACCAACAAGCCGAATTGGAGGTTTAACTACAGGAGGCTTAGGACAGACGGATATTGGTAACAAGCAGGCAATAGGAGGAATTTCTAGAGAATTTTACGAGAACATTAAAAAGTATTATGATGATTCAAGTAATTGGAAATGGGAAGATAAGTCTGATTATAAGGATGGTGGCCAAACACGAACGCAGAAAGGAGAGCCTACCATGTGGACATTTGAACCTTCGGCAGCACTATCGGTTTATAATCAGATGTTAAAAAAAGAGAAGGTAAAACTAGTATACAATGAAAGATTGAATAGGGATTCTGGTGTAGAAATGAAAAATGGTAGAATCGTTTCTATTACAATGGAAAGTGGGAAAAAATTCATTGGTAAAGTGTTTCTTGATACAACTTATGAAGGTGACTTAATGGCTACAAGTGGTGTTAGTTATACTGTAGGTCGTGAGAGTAATGAAGAATACGGAGAAACTTTAAATGGTGTACAGGCAAATAATTATAATGTTTCCTTAACTAAATTAGTTTCTAAGAATGCAGCTAATCATAATTTTATACAAAGAGTAGATCCTTATGTTGTAAAAGGGGACCCAAAGAGTGGACTTTTGCCGAATATAAATGAAAAACCAGGGGTAGAGGGAGCTGGAGATGATAAAGTACAGGCTTATTGTTTTAGAATGTGCCTAACAGACAATCCTGAGAATAAAATTCCTTTTAAAAAACCGGATGATTATGATGAATTGAATTATGAATTGCTATTTCGCAATTATGAAGCAAGGGAAGGGTCAGTACGTGATATGTACTACAATGGCGGACCTATATTGCCATTAATTAATTCTAGTATGCCAAATCGTAAAACCGATTCGAATAACAGATTTGGTTTTTCTACCGATTATATCGGAAAGAACTATAACTATCCAGAGGCTTCATACGCTGAAAGAGAACGAATAGTAGAAGATCACCGCAATTACCAAATGGGTTTAATGTGGACATTGGCCAATCACCCCAGAATTCCTAAAGAGGTTCGTGATGAAGCTTCAAAATGGGGGACAACAAAAGATGAATTTGAGAGAGAAGATGGTTGGCAGCAACAACTATATATTCGTGAAGCCAGGCGCATGATTAGCGATTATGTAATGACACAACATAATTGTGAGGGGCTTGTAGTGGCAGAGGATGTTATTGGATTGGCTGCGTATACAATGGATTCTCATAATGTTCAAAGGTATGTTGATGCTAACGGTTATGTTCAAAATGAAGGGAACGTAGAAGCTCACGGTTTTGATCCTTACCCTATAAGTTACAAGTCTTTGACTCCAAAAAAGGAAGAGTGTGAAAATTTAATAGTGCCGGTTTGTCTTAGTTCTACACATATAGCTTTTGGTTCTATAAGAATGGAGCCTGTATTTATGGTTCTGGGTCAGTCTGCCGCTACTGCCGCTTCTTTGGCTATTGATTCAGATAGTTCGGTTCAAGATGTTCCTTATAATACTTTAAAATCTGTTCTTTTAAAAAATGGTCAACGCCTTGAATAATTAATAAAGTTTAATTGAATTGATTATGAAGATTTCGAAAGAATCTGTTAGCCAATATATCAATAAATCTGTACTAAATAAGCATGGCTTTTATGGTCTGATAGTATTGTGTGTGATGTTTTTTACATCTTGTAAAATGGAAAAAGAGAAGGCATCAACTTTACCGAATATTATATTAATATTAGCCGATGATCTCGGTTATGGTGACCTGCGTTCATATAATGACCATTCTCTTGTGCCTACGCCTAACTTAGATAAATTAGCATCTGAGGGTATCAGTTTTACCAATGCTTACTGTCCAGTCTCTGTTTGCACACCATCTAGATATGCGTTGATGACCGGTACATACCCCTTTAGAAGTTGGAAGAAATCCGGTGTACTTGCAAATTATGAACCTTCCATGATAAGCGAGGGTCAATTGACACTTCCTAAAATGTTACAAGAAGCAGGTTATACAACGGCAGGTTTTGGAAAATGGCATCTAGGAGCAACTTTTCCAACATTGGACGGACTAAAACCTGCAGGTTATGGACAGTTTAAATCTAAGAACAATGGTGAAAATATCGACTTAAGTAAACCTATTGAAAATGGTCCTGTTGATAAGGGTTTTGAAAATTGGTATGGGTTTAGCTGTGCGAGTGAATGCTGGGTAATGGAAGGTAATGATATAGTTGCGGCCTTACAACATGAATTTTATAATATAAATGCTGCCAAGGGTAAGGAACATATTGAAATTATTCCATCAAATGAGTATTTAAAACTACTTACTAAAAAAAGTATCGCATTTTTAAGTCAAAGATTCAGGTCACCAGATAAAAGTCCGTTTTTTCTATACTTTGCTCCTTATGTACCACACATTCCATTGTCGGTAAGTGATGAGTTTATAGGAAAAACCAAAGCGGGTACCTATGGTGATTATGTAGCTGAGTTAGACAGCAAAATTGGTGAGATATTAGATACTTTAGAAAGCTCTGACCAAAAAGATAATACTATAATAATCTTTGCAAGTGATAATGGGTCTCAGTTTGAAAGAACCGGCTTACATATAAACAATGCCAACCCAAGTAATGATTTGGTAGATGTACAAGGAAAAAATAATGGTACTGATGAACATCATCCAAATGGTAATCTCAAAGGCTCTAAATGGACAATATGGGAGGGTGGAGTTCGTATGCCTTTTATCGTAAAGTGGGCGAATAAAATTCCTTCAGGAGTTAAATCTGATAAATTATTTGCTTTAAACGATGTAATGGCAACTTTAGGAGCTCTTGTCAATTATGACTTGCCGGAGAATGTTGCGATAGATAGTTATGATCAATCTTTAAACTTTTTGGGAAAGGAAAATAATATTAGAAATACTGTCGTAGTACAATCTTCCAATGGTCAAATGGGATTACGGAAAGGGGACTGGAAGTATATTCAGCCAAACGAGAATGAGTTACAGGGTCAATTATATAATCTGTCAGAGGATGAATCTGAATCTAATGATTTAATTAACGAGCACTTTGAATTGGGAGAAGAAATGAAAAAAGAATTACTTGAAATAACATCCAATACCTATTCTAAAAATCAAAACAAATGAAATATATAAGCCGTTTCGTACTTCATATGATAGGGTTGATGATTTCAACTTTAATTTTGTATTCATGTGAGGATAAATCTGCAGATGTAAAAGAAACAATTACAGCAGACATTATTATTTATGGGGGAACTTCAGCGGCAATAACGGCAGCGGTAGAGGCAAAACGCTCTGGGAAATCGGTTATAGTCGTTTCTCCAGACAAGCATTTGGGAGGGTTGACCTCTGGAGGATTAGGATGGACTGATACTGGTGATAAAAGTGTAATTGGAGGACTTGCAAGAGAATTTTATCAAAGAATTTATAAGCATTATAATACTGATGAGGCTTGGAAATGGCAACCTAAAAGTGAATATGGAAATACAGGACAAGGTACACCTGCCATGGATGGAGAAAATAGGACTATGTGGATCTTTGAACCTCATGTAGCAGAAAATGTATTTGAAGACCTAATTAAAGAGAATGAAATTAGGGTTGATAGAGATGAATGGTTAGATCGAGAAAATGGTGTAGTTGTAGAAGACGGAACAATTAAATCAATTTCTACATTGACAGGTAAAACGTATTCTGCTAAAGTTTTTTTAGATGCAACTTATGAAGGTGATCTAATGGCAGCTGCAGGTGTAAGTTATCATGTAGGTAGGGAGGGCAAAGATGTTTATGGAGAAGAATGGAATGGAGTGCAGACAGGTGTTTTACATCATAAACATTGGTTTCAATCTAATGTATCCCCTTATATAATACCTGGGGATTCAACTAGTGGATTGTTACCTAGGGTTTCCAGTAAAGCACCAGGTAAGAAACATGATGGGGACCATAAAATTCAAGCATATTGTTTTCGTAGTTGTATGACTAATCATGAAGTCAATAGGGTACCTTTTCCAAAGCCTGAAGGTTATGACCCAATGCAATATGAATTGCTTGCTCGTGTATTTGATTCAGGTTGGAATGAATGGTTCAATAAGTTTGATGCCATCCCCAATCATAAGACAGATACAAATAATCATGGACCGTTTAGTAGCGACAATATCGGTATGAATTATGATTATCCAGAGGCTTCATATGAAAGAAGAAAGGAGATTATAAAAGAACATGAGCAATACCAAAAAGGACTTTTATGGTTTGTAGCAAATGACCCTAGAGTGCCAAAAAGTGTTCAAATGGAAATGCAAAAATGGGGGTTAGCTAAAGATGAATTTGTGGATAATGGTAATTGGCCGCATCAAATTTATGTTCGGGAAGCAAGACGGATGGTAGGTGAATTTGTAATGACAGAAAATGAACTATTAAAAAAGAGTAAAACTCCTAACCCAATAGGATTAGGTTCATATACTATGGATTCTCACAATGCACAGCGTTATATAAAACCCGATGGTTTTGTTCAAAATGAGGGAGATATAGGAGTAGAAACTAATGGTCCATATACTATTTCTTATGGTTCTTTGGTGCCAAAGAAAAATGAATGTAAAAATTTGCTTGTTCCTGTATGTGTATCATCAAGTCATATTGCTTTTGGGTCAATTAGAATGGAGCCGGTCTTTATGATTTTAGGGCAATCAGCTGCTACAGCTGCGGTAATAGCTATTGATGAAAAAATAGCAGTTCAAAATGTAGATTACAAGCAATTGAAAAAAGTGTTATTATCTAAAGGGCAAATAATTGAATGATTTTATTTGGGCTTTTCATCAAATGTGAAAAATATTATTTGAGTATGTTAGTTTAATTGCAAATAGGGATAACGATATGTAGTTGTCCCTATTTTTTTATTTAAAATACAAACAGTTATAAATAATGTTTTACATGTATCAATAATGAAAAGTGATGTTTTACTTCCCGATACAGTAAGTAGCAAAGTTAGTGTTTATTAGGCTTTGAGAGCTTTGGGGTACAAATGGGGTACACGAAGGTAGTTTCTTTTGGTGGTATATACATTGACTTTCATTGTTGATAACTATAAAACGTTATCTAATGTTTTAGGGTCTAAGTAGTTTTTTAAGTCTTGTTTGATAAGCTTGAGCATAGTTTCTTTTAGTTTTCTCATCAAGATATGAAAGTTCAATTAAGGCCAGGACTTTATCTTCATGAGAGGTAATTTCTTTAAATATTTTGGTACTTTGTTTTGCTGAAATACCTGCAAGTTCTGCAAGTTTTGAAAATTGCTCTGTAACTTTCCCTGTTGTCTTATTTAGTGGTAAAAGCCTATCTTCTAAAGCGAAATCTCTATCCTCAATATGAATCCTGCTATTCAATAAATCATATGCCGGACTCAGTTTAAAATCTCCCATAGATGTTTCTATTAAAGAGAAATTCTTAAAATGGGCATCACCGTTAGAGATGATATAATTGAAAAGGATTAATCTAAATAGTTTTAATGCTTCTATTGTATAAGCAGGAACATATTGTTTTAAAAGGTCGAACATTTCTAAATAGTTACCTGTATATTTAAAATCTGTTCCATGGGTTTGTGGTGTCCTTTTGGTTAATGTTGCAAAATCTTCTACAGCTAATTTTGTTCCGTCTTCATTTAGATCAAAACGTTTAGTTATATAAGCTGGGTTTCCATTTTGAAAAAAAACTAAACCATTTTCAGCTGTTTCAATTCCAAAAACTTGTCTTGCTATTTGCATGCTCAGATGTTCATTTGCAGGCATCTGTTCAGTTCGGCTTCCCACATTGGGAATAGGTTTTAAAATGTACTGACCTTGTTCTCCTTCATTTATCAAGCGTAGTTTGTTCTTTTCTAGTAGTACAGAGAATTTTTCTTGCACACCAGAAATGGACAATCGCTTTTTGTTTTCTTTGAAAAGTTCTTCGGTAATGGCATTTGATACTGGTGATTCATAAGGTAGGGTAGGGCTTACCTTTCTTCCATTGAATAAACGATTTAAAGCAGTCTTGCTGTATGTATCAAGTCCTTTCTTTAAAGTGCTTGGACAGTTGTTTATAATCATTTAATTAAGTTTTATTTCTTTAACCTGTATAGCTCCAATGGTATCATATTTCGCTGTAGTTAATAATAGACCAAAATAGTCTTCAGGATCAATACGTAATTCAAAACAAATATTTTGTTTGTTTGATCCTTCAGGTAACATATTATAAAAAAAAGGAAATAGATATTCTGAATGATATTCTTGTTGATTTTTAGGTAGCGTAAGACTAATAGCTGGTTTGTCATTTGACCGAAACCATACGTCTAGATATCTGAATTTGAAGGTTCCATCATTAAGTTGAGTTAATCTGCCAGCTTCTTCTTTCTTGTACAATATCAATGCTTGTCTCATTCTTCAGATGTTGTTGGTTTTATTTGGAATGTCAATTCCATACCCAAGGCATTACCTAACTTATTCAAAGTTTCTGCTGTTGGGTTACCTTTCCCACTTTCAAACTGTTTAAGCGTACGTAAACCAACTCCTGAAAGATCTGCTAATGTTTCTTGAGTTACATTTAGTATTTCTCTGCGTTCTTTTATACTATTTATTAGACTTTCAAAGTGCATTATATGGCTCTTTTTTATGTAAATATAGTTATATATTTCAGTTCAATAACAAATAGTGCTTTAAAATGCACTATTTAGTGTTTTAGAGCTTGTTTATTTAAAATAATTATTTAAAGTGCATTATAGTACACTTTATTTAGAATTGAAAGAATTAAATAAATTCTATTTTTAGGTTATCAATTTAGGGTTTGAATTCTTCTCTTCAGAAAAACCCGGTAAATTCCATCTAAATCTTTTACTGTGATGGCTAAGCAGTCCAAATCAGGATCATCTTCATATCCTTTAAACACTTCTTGAATGCGCTTGAACTCAATTTCAGATACACAGATAATTGAAAATGATTCAATACAGACGGTTTCAAAAAATATTGCAAAATTTACAAGTTTAGGTTCTTCATCCTTCTTATTGCATGAAAATACAATGGTTGATATTAGTAAAACTATTGTGAGTTTTTTGAGCATCGTTTATTTAGGCTTATTTAAATCAGGAAATTTTACTACTTCATTTTTCAATGGACTTTTCTCTTTAAAAGGATTGTAAACATCAGTTTTCCAACCGCTATCGGTCTTTATTAATCTTATTGTAGTATTTAAATCTCTACCATCGTTAAGACTTATCCACGCCACGTTATCAATAATGGTATCTGCACGTACTTTTATATTCTCTGTCATTAATTCATCTTTATTGGCACTATTAAATAAATCCGTTTCAACCTCAAATTCTTTATAAGCCTTGTCTGTGCTAACGGTTCTAAATAAATCTAAATCACCTTGAAGCATAAACAAGTTTTGACACTTCAATATGATTTTTTTGGTTAATAGCTTCTCCATCTTTACAGCTAGTAAAAAAAATACTTGTAATTCCGATAAATATTAAAATTGCTTTTTTCATGATTATTCTTTTAATAAAAATTTTAATGACACTATTTATTCTTTTTATAAACTTTAATTAATCTAAGTTTAGGTCTTTCCTCCATCTATTGTAATTTTCTTTTGAAATCTCCAAATCATATGCTCGTTCAGCAAATAAAGTATTAGCAACTTTAATATAAATTTCAAGCAGTGATCTTTTTTTAATTTTCAGAGTATTAAGTTCCTTGTCGATTTTTTGAAATTCAGATTTATATTTTAAATATGATTCCTCGTGGTTAGAAAAGAAATTAGTTTTTTTTGCATTTAGTTTATTCTCAAATTTTCTAGCCTCTCTTTCCTTTATAGGTATTTGAGACCAGATATTTTTAATTGAATCTTCTAATAGATTAAAAAGCTCAAATGACTCATAAAAATTAAATTCATAATTATAAATATTGTCAGTTTTATGCATTTTAGTATCCTTTAATTGAACTTTATCTTAATCTAGCCCCTGTGTATAATAGCCTCATTTATTGCATGTATTATGGATTGAATATAATCTCTATTTTTTGAGCTCAATGCATTACTATTTCCCGAATTACTAGATATTATCATGACATACTCATTTCTGGCATTAAGCAAAATTATAATTGCAATTCCAAGGGCTGCAATGCCTATCCAATAATCTTTTAAGTATAATCCTATCAACGCAAAAATGAACATAATTGTAGATGTAATTTTGAGGAATAACTTCGAATTTTCGGATATGTCAACAGAGGAAATATTTCTCATTGCATATGTCTTTCCATAGGCCACTATTCTTGATTGAGTTACTAGGACATTAGCGTCTTGATAAAATGTTTTTTCAATTTCCATTTTGTAATCCTTTAATTGAACTTTATAATTTACGACATGGTGTCTTTACTCATCCTATATTTTGAACTTAAGGTGTTAAAATATCAATAGCTCTTACCTCTCCTTCAGCTAGGCAAACAGGTCCATTTTGACCTGGTATTTCTATATACCCGTCATCACAAGGTAGCGAGTCAGTTTCGCAACCCAATAGGGGTGGGATAAGCCCAATGAGACTTTGTTTTTGTTAACTTTATTCCATTTTATTCTTCTATGTCGGAATTGACTAAGTCTTATAGTAGTTAACTATTTCTACTATACCAAGGGACCCATTGGACTCCTAAGCACTTATTCTTATATCGACCATCATAATCTAAAATTTTTAATAAAGCTAAGTCGATATACATTATTGCTAGTCTTAAGGCTTGGAATCTTGCATATGGACCAATTTTACGAATTTTATCCCTATTCTTTTCATGAGCATGAACTAAAGCATTTCTAACATAAACAATAGATTCAGGACCGTCATTTATGGCCTGTCCTTTCATTATATCTGTTAATTCCTTGAGTTCACTTGGTATGTCCTTAGTTACCATACATGATGATAATATTAATCTTATTTTGTTCGAAGCACTTAAATTACGAGAGTCACTACCTTTAATCAATCCGTTAAGTTCCACTAGCCACCAGTTAAAAATTAACTCTAATGTCGATTGTGCCATTATTAGTCTTGTATCTGAAGAAAGTTCAGGCGAATTTCCTTCACAATACCATTTAATAGAAAAAATCAAAAATTCCTTTGCTTTTTTCTGAGTCCATAAATACCAAAATTTCCACCATATTTTTTCGATTTGTTCGCTTTTTAAGTCATCAAGTGCCCATGAATGGGAGCTTTGGTATGATTCATTTACATGTCTTGTATATTTATTGAATACTATTTCATTATTCAATTTACCCTCTAGAAACAAGCTTCCAACACGCCTACCATTTATAAATGAAAGAAACGTGTTTAAGGCAAGACAAATTTCTTCAGTACGTTCATACGAAACGGGCTTTTTAAATTCAATTTTTCCATTATAAAGAAGTATGTAACCTCCTGAAGAAAATAATTTTTTTCGAAGAGTTTTATAGTCTTTTCGTTGGTCTATGATGATATTAAATTCTTTGCATGAAAATGATATTCGACCAGATATTCTAGTGATGCCTTTTTCCGTATTTAATTGAAATGCATTACCCCAAAAAGGTTTAAGGTTAGGTATTGCGAATCCAATTTCGTCTATTTCTGGATTTATTTCACCTATAGTTACTGCATCTTTGAAAACACCTGTTATTTCAGTTTCCGTTTTATTACTAGATTTTTCTTCATTAGTTATTATAACCTCTCCTATCAACCGATCACCAATGAAAATACTTGGAGAGTAATTTTGTTTCACAATACTTATGTTATCAAAAAAGGAGATACTACATGTGCCTTTAAATTTTATTGACATCGAGGGAATCCAATTAAAATAAATTTCACCTAAGACATCAACTTTATCACCATTATTTTGAAGTATAAAATTCCCCTTATGAATTAAAACGGGCTCGTTTGGCTCAGACATTAATACTCTATTTTCAATTCCAAAAGGAATATTTATAGGGGCTGAACTTGATTCTTGATTTTCCATGTTAATGTTGCCTTATCTACGTTAACTTTTCACAAATCTCTTTCGTCTTGGCTGATAACTCTTTTAATAGAAACTCATTAATAGTATACTCATCTTTATCATCTAGTTTTTCAATTAATAAATCATTAAACGGGATAAGAAATAAAGCGTCTTCACTTAGAAATTCTTTTACATTTGTGAAGTTGTATTTGTCTTCTAGGTTTATAGTAAACTTATTAAGAACTTCATTTGTAGTCAGGGTAAGCGTTTTCAGTAATTCACTAGGTTGTAAATTTTGAAAGAGGTCTTTTCTTAATTTATCGCCTTTAAATATTTCATCAATTTCCTCTTCATTGTTTTCTTTTAAAGCCAATAATAAAAAATTCACTTTTTCATGTATTTTTTCGGCTTCAATTTCATCATGGGTATCTTTAACTAAGTTATAAATCACAGGATTGTCATCCTCTTTTTTAAACCTGAAAATCGAATCGTATAATTTCTTATTAGTTTCTTTTCGCTGTTTGGATATTTCTATTCCTTTTATCACAGCTAATTGAATTTCTTCCTTAGATTGAGGAATTAATTTATTTTCGGAAAAGTATTTAAGAAATGCAGAAATCTGTAGGTAATCATAGATTGAATATTTTCCTTCTTGAGTATATTGGTATACATTGGTAAATAAACTTTTAAATTCATCACTTGATAAATGCCTGAAAGAATAATTAATTAGTTTTCTAAAAGCAATAGTTTCTTCGGGTATTACTTCAGGGTATCTAGATTTTAATTCCTCATGGAGTTTCTCTTTGTCTAAGTAACCAGTTAGTATGTAAGCATATATTGAAGTATAGAAAAAGTAATCGTTAATTTTTTCAACTAAATATCTAAGATAAAATTCCTCTATCTCGTCTATCTCTTTGGGCTCCTGTTCAGTTGCATTGAATAAATGTAGATTATTATCTGCTGGTCTTTCAAAGTTGAATACAACATAAGTCCAATTTAAAGCGTCTAATCCTTTATAATCTTTATAGTCATTTGAAGTCAGATTACCGGTCTTAAACTCAATCGTAAATATCAGGGTGAACATTACTACTTCTTTAATGTAATCATCAAAATCTTTAATAATAGGATACAAACCATTCAATAATTCAAGGTAAAACGAAACCTTCCTCAAATTATCTTCTTGATAGTTTTCCAAAAGTTCTAGGATGAAGCTTTTCTGTCCATTCAAGAAATTATAGAAACCACTATTAGAGGTTTCGTACTTTTTAAAGAGAAATGGAAGTGTTTTGGAAAGATTATTTTTATAAGTCAGAACTCTACCAATGACTTTTTCTTTTATGTTGTTGTAATTATCATCTTCATCGATTTTAGATTCGTCAGACAGAATCATTACTTTTAAATTTTTATGTTCAACATAATTATTAATGAAACCTAAGATTTCTGCTTTTGAGATTAAGCATCGTTCTAAATCATCAAAACAGACTACATAGGTGCTTAATCTTTCGGAATCAATTTCGATTTCCTTTAAAATGTCATTTATATTTACATTCCCAAATGCACTTGAAAGAGTTGCTATTAAAGACTTTCCAATGCTACCTTTTTTTGAGTCTAATATGTTTAAGTAAGGAACTATTTTTATTAAAAATTGATATTTTAAATCCTCAATTTTATTTACTCCATTCAAGGATAAATAGACACTCTTAAAACCATTTTCAGTACACTTTGCTGCTAGGTTGTTTTTCCAAAAATAGGTTTTGCCACTACCCCATGACCCGTTGATTAGTAGAGCGTGATTAGTATTTGGTGTTTTCAAATAGTTTCCAAAAGTTTCTTCTATATATTTGCTATCCATCCTTTAATTAAACTTTACGAATTACGACATAGCATGTCAATTCATCCTTTGTTTGAACTTTTAAGTTCATTTTAGTTAGCCGACAGTATGTCCTAACTCATCCTTTTATTTAGGTTATTTACAACTTTCTGTTGTATTATACCATCCTGTTCCACCTGCTCTACATTGGTGCCAAGTTCCTCCAATACATTTTCTTTCTCCAGGTGTGCATGCGGTTTTTAAAAATTCTTTTTCTTGTTCTGTGTAATTAGGTTTCATTTCAGACATAACTATTCTTATTTAGATTATCCTTTAATTATACTATTCAAATTCCGACATGGTGTCCTAATCAATGATTTTTCTATCCTAACAACGGCCATTCACCATATTGTCCTTCTGCTTGTTCTATGACTTCTTTTAAAAGCTTATCTAATTCTGAGAAAGGTACTTTTCCTCGTAGTTCTTTTTTAACGGCTAAACGTATGGCTGCTCTTGCATTTTCTTTTTTTGTCCAATCTAGCTGAAGGTTTTTCTTGACGGAAGCTACTACGGTATGGACCAAATCTTGTACTGGACCAGCTTCATTTAAGATGGCTCTATTTGCAGATAGTAAATCGTAAAACGCGAGTTCATCTTCGGTAAGCCCCAGTTCTTTGGTTCGCTTATCATCTTCCTTCATCTCATTCGCAATGTCTAGCAAGTGCTTTATTGCTGCAATGGAATCTAAACTGTTCTTATGGTATTTGCCTAATACCTTTTCAAGTTCATCTTTAAGCTTTCTACCTTTTTTAATGTTTTTGCTCATACGTACTTTCAATTCGTCATTGATAATACGGCGTAACAATTCTATTTTAATATTTTCTCCTCCCTTGTCTTTTACAATGGCTTGGAAAGAATCATCTACAATAGAAATATCAATCTTATCTAAATTGTACATGGCAGCTAAATCTACAATAGCTTGTGATTCCAATGACTTGCTAATAAGGTCTTTTATTCGGTCATTTTTGGTGCGCTGAGCACCTGGAGGAGATTTTATCTTTCGTATCTGTTCCCTGAACTTTTGAATAATAGCTACATCTTCTTGAATCTCCCAAATCCGTTCATCTGAATTGGTCATAGCCATCAATTCGCTCAACTTACGTTCTTCTTTTAGATAACCTTCGGTTGTAGCATCATCTTTTAGCAATTCATTTAGGACACTGGTTGTCCACTTCATTTTCTCTGTTGCCGGCATCTCATTAATGTCATCCAATTCAAAACCGCCTAATAGGGATTTAACGATACTTAGCTGTTCTAAACATAATTCTACTGCAGCATCTAAATCTAAGGTGGGTTTTCCTGCACCACCGCTACCGGTATATTTTTTTGTGGCTTCTGCCAAAAAGCCTGATATGCCAATAAAATCAACTACCAATCCATTCGGTTTTCCCTCAAAAACACGATTGACACGTGCAATGGCTTGCATCAAATTATGACCTTTCATAATCTTGTCTACATACATGGTATGGGCACACGGCGCATCAAAACCGGTTAACCACATATCTCTCACAATTACCATTTTCAAAGGGTCTTCAGGATTCTTGAATCTTGACTTTACCGCTTCCATAGCATCTTTGGTCCGCATATGTGCATTCCAACTCACTGGGTCTTTCCCTGGGCTACTGGTCATGATTACTGCAATTTCTGGACAATCTTCTAAAGCCGTCAAAGCATCGTACATTTTAACGCAATTACGGCGGCTCATACAAACTACCATAGCTTTGCCATCTAAAGTTTTAGTACGTGCTGTAAAGTGTTTTAAAATATCTTTAGCTACAGTCTTTACCCGGTCTTCTGAACCTGCAGCATCTTCAACAGCTGCCCAAACTCCTACGGTAGTGTCTTCTGCTTGTTCTTCAACTTCTTCTAGTTCTTGGGTGTATTTTGCTTTTATATTAAGCGGTACCATTTTTGGCTCGTAGTAGATGGGTACCGTGGCACCATCTTCAACGGCTTGTTTAATATCGTATGTGTGAATTGTGGGACCAAAAACTTGTTCTGTATCGGCATCTTTGCCATCTACGGGTGTACCGGTAAAACCAATAAAGGAAGCATTAGGTAATGCTCGGCGAATGTTTTGGGCAAAGCCACCACTTTCAAAACCGTATTGGGTACGGTGCGCTTCATCTGCCATAACAATTAAATTATAGCGTTCACTTAGAATTGGGTGTACCCGTTCTTTTAATTGAATTTCATCACGATCACTTCGGCTCCGCTCAGTATCCGTTTTTAGGCGAAACTTCTCAATAGTCGTGAAAATAACACCACCACCATCAGAGCTTAATAATCTTCTTAGGTCGTCGGTACTTTCGGCATGCTGAACATCACCTACCAAATCTTTAGCAAGCACAAAATTGTCATGCAATTGCTGGTCTAAATCTGAGCGGTCTACTTGAATAACAATTGTTGGATTCTTCAATTCTGGTCGCTGGCGTAGAATACCGGTTAATATTGCCATACTGATGCTCTTACCGGAACCCTGAGTATGCCAAATGACACCTAAACGCCCATCTCCATTTGGTTTTATATTCTTTAGGCTACTTTCTACGGCACGGCTAATACCCCAATATTGATGGTATTTTGCGCCTTTCTTTATAATCTTGCCATTGTGGTCTTCATGAAAGATGAAATGTTGCAAATAATCTAATAGCGTCTTTTTTGGGAATAGCCCATGCAATAACGTTTCTAATTGCAATTCTGCTTTTTGCTCGGTGTCATCTCCATCTAAACTTTTCCAAGGGGCGAACCATTCTAAGGCGGATGAATACATACCGTGTAAAGCCTCCAGACCGTCTGATGCTATACAAATGGCATTATAATCGAATAACTGAGGAATATCCAACACATAGTTGTGTAGTTGCCTATGCGCATTTTCAACCCCTACGGTGGAGTCAAACGGATTTTTAAATTCAAAGACAATAAGCGGCAAGCCATTAATAAAAATAATAAGGTCTGTACGCCGGCTGTTTTTACCTACAATACTGACTTCGTCTGAAACTACAAAACTATTGTTTTCTGAATGTGCATAATCTATAGGGTATAAGTGTTTTGCCTTTTCATTGCCTTGTGCATCTTTCCAAGCGATATCTATACCTTGGGTTAGTTTTCTGTGAAAATCTTGATTACGGTAAGCGACCTCCATACCCTCGTGTTGGGTAAATTGACCAAAAGCTTCATTACGTGCCGTTTCTGGAACGCTGGGGTAGGTGGTTTTTAGAAATTTTTTTAATTCATTTTCTAGCACTACTTTTTTAAGGTCACGTTCTAGGGCATTACCGGCTATATGTGTATAGCCTAAATCTTGTAACCACGCTACCGCAGCATTTTGAGCGGTATGTTCGTTTAAGCTCATAATGCAGCAGTTATTTCTTCCTCAAATTCTTTTAGGCGGACTTCTCCAGAAATGAGTTTGGGGAGTAAAGTGTCTCGTAGGTGGGAGAGGGTTTTGACTTCTTTCATATTATAGTTAATTTGACTATAGATAGGCTTAACAATTTCATTGAATTTTAACGTTTCCAAAAGAATTGGAACTTGAACTTGAAATTTGAGCAAATCTGTTTTCTTAAGATGAGGAATTGTGGTGCCCACAGATTTGTTTCGAATTTCATTTTGAACTCTGGTTGAGCGCAGATAGCAGAATAGATAGTAATTAGTAATGATGTTTTCATTCACCCTCAAAGCGACCATGTCTTGAGCGATACAGAAATCTATTGGGTCAGGAACTAGGTTCACGGAACCTGGTAGACCCTTATTTATAAATATAATATCACCTGGAATAGGATGAGCACGAAACCAGTTCGCATATGTTTTTTGATTGATATATCGAATAGTGTCGTAGGAAGGGAAAATCCACTTATTCTTAACGCAATTTGTAGCAATAAGAGGTATGCCAGAATCTGATACAGGGGCTGTTTTACCTCTATTGTCAACTATAAATGATATTGTATCTTTCAAACTCTTTACCTCCCAACCTTCAGGAATTTTACCCAATTCAGAGTCAATAAACTTACCATCTTCAAACGGAATAAAATCTACAAACCAATGATTGAAAAGTGCCATAGCCATGTCTTCCAGCGTTTTGTTCATGGCAAGGTTGTTTTCTATTTTGTCGTCTAGCGCAGAGAGAATACTGGCGATGGCTTTTTGTTCGGGGAGGGGTGGGAATTTATAAATTATTTGTTGTAAACTATTCCAATCAGCTCTAGGCATCTTAGTTCCAGAACTCGTTTCTGTTGCTCTATCAGTAAAGCCTTGGGTTTTGATTAGCTGATAGAGAAAGTCTTGTCTAACAATATCTTCATTTATAGTTTTAAATATCAGAATATCTGTAGAGCAAATACCCGCAAAATTGGGTCGATATGCTTTTTTAAAATACGGTCGTATTTTTCCATAAAGAATATCACCGGAGCTAAATTTGTACTTATTACTAACAACGTCTTTTGCATTACCTAATCCTTCTAGTAAGAACGTTCCTTGACCAATATGTTCTAATCCTATATAATCTTCATTATTAAAATTTTTAGGATTAATAGAGTCCTTTCGTAAGTCACAAATATCTCCTAGCTTATATGTTTTCCAATTTTTGGGCATTATTTTAATTTTAATACTCTTTGATTGATTTGCATAAGTATGTTCTTTAAATCTTTATAAAAACCAACGTTTGAGTCATAAGGGAACATCTGTGTGAATTTCCGTAGGATAGCTATTTTGTTAATGCCATTTGGTGAAAACTCTCTAAAGTGTGGATTTATAATATCTAAAATTGGTATTGAATATTTGGTAACTACAATTGGCTGAAATGGCTTCAACCAATCAATTGTATCAACTTGTTCCTCATAATAAGAATTGTATGCTTCAACATACTTTTGGGGTAGTAGCATATCTTCAATTGTTCGTTCAGCCCCATCTTTTTTTATTTCATCAAGTGTTAAATGGTCCCAATTATTTTTAGTAGTAATATGAGTTTTAAATTTTGGCTTAGATATTTCTTTAAGTGCAGCTTTATCAGAATCTAATAACACTACCCCTTTTAAATCTAAACTATTTAAATATCTAACTGATGGAATGATTTCGGTAGCGCTATCAGCACTATAAATATGAACCCAAGTTAAATCATTTAACCCTTCATCTTCATGTATGATATAATGAAGGATATATTTATCGGCATTTCCTTCAACCACCAAATTAATATCATTAACTAAAAAAGAATCATTAAGCATTAGTCCTAATTCTTTTCTAAGAACTTGATATTTGTTTGTATAGGTTTTGGTCAATATCTCAGTACCTTTTTTCTCATCTTTAATAGCAAGAATAAGATTATCAGGCTTTTTTCTGTACGCTAAAAATGGATTGTGGGTTGTATATACTATTTGTTCATCTTTTACTATTTGTTCGAAAATTTGGATCAAATCTCTTGCGCCTTCTGGATGTAATGAAGTTCCAGGTTCATCTAAAAGAAATAGGTTGTTTTGTGTACTGACTGTATTTAAGTAGGTTTTATTTATTAAAAAAGCAAAGAAATATTGAAAGCCAAAACTTCGTTCAGATAATTTATATGAGCGTTTAGAAGAATCAAGGAATTTTACTAAAAATTTATTACCTACGTACTTAACTTCTACCCTAAGAGAAATATCTTGTTTATAATTTCTTTGTAAAAGTGCGGTTAGTTTTTCACCAATGGTGAAAAGCTTATCATCTAGTTTTTCTATTTGCGAAATATTTAGTGAACTTATTTTTTCCACTCCACCTATAGCAAACATTCTTCGAAAAGATACATTTGAAGTGGTTTTTGTGTTTAATTCTTCAAAAGTAATTGGAGATAAGGTTAGATTGTCAGTTGTAAATAATTCTATAAACGGAATTAATTTCTGTAATTTTTCTTTTATATCGACTATCTGTTGAACAGCATAATTTGCGGCAAAGTCATATGACTTATTATTTCCCGCTACTAATTCCAATGATGTATCTTCTATTTTACTTCCTTTTATAGATAGTCTTAACCATTTATAATTTATTGGAGTTTTTGGTATTGCTTTTTGTTTCTCATCAAATTGTATTGGGAAAATTTCAAAAATTTCCTTGTTGTCTTCCTCATTCAATAAAAAATAACCTATTATTAGCGGGTATTGATCTTTGTCATACCTTTTTGAACTCTTATTTGTATGTTCAATTTTCAGTTTATATTTAGAGTGATTTAAAAAACTAATTGCTTCTAAAATAGCAGATTTACCAGATTCATTTTTTCCTACAATACATGTTAAATCATGTAATGTTAGATTTAATTTTTTTATTGATTTAAAGTCTTCTATAACTACTCTTTCTAAAATCATATTAACCTTTTAAATAAGCTTTTCAATTTTTGTTCAATTATTTATGGTGTTCAGTGTACATGAACAGTTGTTATTAATGAACAATATGGTTTAAAACCTTTCAAAATTCTTTAAAATTTGCTTTTTCAAATTCTCTCCTTTTTCAAACTGTTTTAACAAAGTAGCTTTCAGCGTCTCCATTTTCTCTTCAAAGGGAATACCATCATCTTCTTCCACTTCGGTACCAACATAAATACCTGGTGTAAGTTTGTAATCTTGTTTTTGAATCTCTTCTAAAGTTGCTGCCTTGCAAAAACCGTTAACGTCTTCATAGGTTTTGCCAACAGTTCTCCAGTCATGGTAGGTGTCCGCAATTTTATCAATATCGGCATCCTCAAAAACCCGAAGTTTACGGCTTGCCATCGTGCCCATTTTAGCAGCATCAATGAATAAAACTTCTTTCATCCGCTCGCGGTGTTCTCCATCTTTACCATCCCGGTTTTTGCTTAGAATAAACAAACAGGCAGGTATACCGGTGGTTAAAAACAGCTTATCCGGCATACGAACAATACAATCAATCATGCCTTCATCAACCATATACTGGCGCACATTCTTTTCTCCCTTGGTATTAGAGGTCATGGCTCCATTGGCCATGACGATACCCGCAGTACCCGTGTCGCTAAGATGGTGCCAAAAAGTTTGCATCCACATGTAATTGGCACTACCGTCTGTGGTAAACTCTTCTCTTGGTCCAAAAAGTCTTGGGTCTTTTTCAGAAAGATCTTCAGGGTGCCAATTACTAACATTAAAGGGTGGGTTGGCAATAACATAATCTGCCTTAAGACTAGGGAACTTATCATCTAACAATGAGTTACCTAATTTGATGTTAAAAGATAGGTCTCGTAATAAAAGATTCATTAGACACAAACGCAGTGTTTGTGACGTCATTTCTTGTCCGTAAATAGAAATGTCGCTTTTATTACCGCCGTGTTCTTTTATGAACTTTAAACTTTGTACAAACATACCGCCACTACCACAAGCAGGGTCAAAGATTCTACCTTTGTAAGGCTCTAAAATCTCAACCAATAAACGAACAATACTACCAGGTGTAAAGAATTGACCGGCACCAGAACCCTCTGCCATAGCAAAACGACCAATGTAGTATTCATAGATACGACCTAAAATATCACTTTCTGGGTTTTCCTTTTCAGAGAACTTAGGGTGAGATAATAGGTTAATTATACCTCCAGTTTGTTTTGCCGATAATTCGCTTTTAACAAATATTCTAGGTAACAAGTTATTTAGTTGCGGGTTATAAGCTGATAATAATTCTTGAATGACATCAAAAGCATCATCAATAATAACTTTAATATTGTCTTGTTCCGCATTATCCTTGAAATACTGCCATGAGGCTGTTTCTGGAATCATAAATGTATTTCGCGAACGAAATTCATCTGGATCAGATAACACGTATTTCTTCTCATCTTCATCTGTCGTAAAATAAGATGATGATGGCTCATTAAGTTCATTGGAAAGTTCTTCTTGAACTACTTCAAAACGTTCACTTAAATGTTTTAAAAAGACAAGTGGTAAAATGTAGTTTTTGTAGTTGTTTTCAGAGACTGCACCACGAAGTTCGTTGGCGGCGTCCCATAACTCTTTTTCAAAATCAATATCTGCTTTTGCCATATTGGGTATGCGCTAAATTTTTAGGGGGAGTAAATTAAATACCAAAATAAGAAAACCATCCTTAATTAGCGTAGGAAAATTCAAGTCTTACCTGTTTTGTCTGTAGAAAATTAAGTAGAATTTTTAATGTGATCTTACGGTAAACCGTAAGAGTATATAACAATGAGTGGGGATTTTATTGTTATGTTTTGAAAATGAGTATTTTATATAATTCTATAGTTATATAATTATATAGAACTTTGAGGTATTTAGTTGGTGATACTTGGTTTTAAAGAAATTTTATAGCATCGGTTACAGAAGTTTTTCTATTTCATGAACTCTTTTTCCGATTCGATGTTTTATTTCTTCTTCATGTTTTTTAAAAAAGCTATGAATCATATTATCCAAAACCTTTCTTCTGCTAATTTGCATAAAATTAGCTAATAACCCAATTCTGTTATTAGATAATTCGCTTAAACTTTGATTTGTAATTCCGCTAAAATCTGTGTTTGGATGCTTCTGGCAAAGTTTTTTCTCTAACCCCATATATGTAAAATAAAAAAGCGCGGAACTGAACCTGTTAGCACCGAAGGTATCGCCAGACACCCTAACACCACACAAGAACAGCCCACGCCAGAGCGTGGGCATTTGTCTTGATTGTAGTGTTTATTAAAACTGGCGATTATATCGGTACTAAATCAAAAGCAAAATGCTTTTATATTTTATTTCAAGTTATGTTCCGTATCTTATAATTAATATTTTATTCAAAGTTAACATAAATTGGTAAGTGTATTTTAAAGTTAGAAAAGAAGAGTGAGAGATGAGTGAAAGAATGTAATACATTGTCAATTTTGCTCTTGAATAGTTAGGAATTTGTATATTTATTTAGCATTAAATACCACATATCTAGCTTGTTATATGGATTCCGGGAAAGAATTATTAGATAAGATAATCAGTTTTAGTAAGTCCAGTATATCTGAAAAAGATACAGTATATGGTGCAGAATACTTAAACAGTTTACTGGCAAATATATATTCTCCAGGACCTTCATTTCAATATGTCATAGATTTAAACACTAAGAGTTTTGATTTTGTGAGTGATAGTGTAGGTGATATTTTTGGTTTTAGTTCTGAATCTTTTAGTTTGGAGGACTATGTCAATCTTGTTCTTCAAGATAGTTTCGATTATGTTTATAATTGTGAAAAAATAGCCGCTTATTTTCTTTTTAAATTTATTAAAGGCTCTGAAATCCCCTATTATAAGGTTTCTTATCAGATTAGCATGTTAGATAGATTCAGAAGACCTACATTGTTTTTAAGGCAATCTATAGCCTTATCTTGTGATGAGAATTATAAAATATCTAAAGTCTTTACCAACCAGTCTAGAATTGACCATATTACAAAAGTCAACAACGGAAAAATCTCCTTCATAGACGTAAGGGGTATCAAGTCTTATTATGATATATCTAATATTTCTGATTTGACAAAACCTGTTCAGTTTAAAAAAACACATTCTCAAAGAGAAATTCAAATTATCAAATTGATTGCTGAGGGTTATTCGTCCAAAGAAATAGCCAAACTATTATTTATTTCCTACAATACCGTTAGAACGCATAGAAATAACATACTTCGAAATTCAGATTGTTCATCAATGGCTGAAGTAATCTCGAATTGTATTAAGCAAGGGCAATTGTAAATACGCATTTTGCAGTATTGCTTTCTGTCAAAATCTTTACAACCTTTCCTACATAATATTAATGGGTCTTGAGAAAGCGACATTTTTTCGAACGTACTTTTTCAGATTAACAAGTCAACTTAGAATATTTGATTGAATGTCTAATGGTGGATTAATGCAATAAGGCTAAGTCATCAAAATATTCTCGTATAGTTTATTTGAAATAAGAGATTTAAAGCGCAAATAATTAAAATTAAAACAATGACAGACATTAAACTTGAAAGCGATTTTGTAGCTGTGGAAGGCAGTTTAAAAATTTTGGGACCGGATTTAAAAATATCTGCTGAAAACAGAAAAGTTAGTAGTAATAGGCAAACCTATCGTAGGGCACTTGTACATGGCAACGGTGATCGGTTAATTGTAAATTTCCACGATGATTATCTTGGTGTCGAAATCAACGGGAGAAGGAATGAAGGGATTCAACTAAATGGAAACGTTTCAGTTAATGGAACTGATATATTGGATATTATCAACGATCTTCAAGAAGCTGTTGGCAACCTTATGGAAAATCAAGAAACTTTGGCCGAACGCATCAAAGAGCTTGAAATAAAAGCTGGGCTACGACCAACAAAACAATTAGAAAGTTGGATTACGGCCAATAGAAAATTATTGACCAAAACAAAAATTAGAATACCTACAATCGATATTACCAGATCTTAAGATAATTTAATTATGGAGAGTATTAGATTAGTACTTGTTGATTACTTGGGAATAGTGGTATCGGGAAGTTTGAGAAATCGTTTTTTTAGGCCGCCTATAGGTTTTCAAGGTGTTCTGAGTTTTCGTTCTCATATCGAATATGTACTAGAAAATGGGGTTTTGCCCCATCCATTTATGAGCCTACATACTACCAATATGCATGAAAATGGTAGCGCAACTGATGTAACTGGACAAGCAGGACCTACCGCTAGATCTCGGTTAATAGATCAAACTTACTTGACATATATAGATGAGGAAGGATCTGGTCGATTAGGCATGTTACCTACATTGGGATATAGGAGTGATGGTAAAATAGTAGCCATAGGTGCAAAGGCTTCTAGCTCAACAGAGATAGCCGTTACTGAAATTAAAATAAATGGTTGGAAAGAATATAGTGTTTTATTAATTAATCCAGATACACTACAAATAGAGCAAAGTGTTCCTCTTCCTAGGCAAGAGGCAAATACATCATCTATTTCAACTGTCGCCGCGGTTTTAACAGGTACGCTTTCTGCTTTTTATCAAATAGCCGATGCCATTTGGGGTTGGGACGAACATAAATTGTATGAAGATAGTAGTGGAGGGGCT
Organism: Maribacter sp. 6B07; assembly: GCF_002700155.1. Taxonomy (NCBI): domain Bacteria; kingdom Pseudomonadati; phylum Bacteroidota; class Flavobacteriia; order Flavobacteriales; family Flavobacteriaceae; genus Maribacter; species Maribacter sp. 6B07. Next base: position 224,995 of record NZ_PDUT01000002.1, read on the forward strand.
TATTTTACCTTAGACAATCAGGATCGGGCTATTATTCCAATTGCAGGTCATGAAATATGGATAGTACGTTTTCGGACATCTACAAGCCCTGAGATTACAATAATTCCTATTCCAGATTTAAGTAGTACAGATGGATTACATTCAGTATCTCTTTGCTGGATGTATGAAGATCATTATTGGTTTACCACAAGGGAAGGTATAATAGGTGTAGTTACGATAACGGGTGATGTAGTTAATAGATATAATATAAGATTATCTTCTGGTGGTGCAATTGATGAGAAGATAAATAATTCTATTGCAGTATGTGCGGATGGTATGTTCGTTGTAAGTTCATATGCATTATACAGATTTGATTATAGACCAGATATTGACAATCGATTTTTCATATGGAGGACTGAATATGATCGAGGTACAGTGCGAAAATGTGGGCAATTACCACCTCCAGGCTCTGGAACTACTCCAACACTTTTAGGGGAACGCTTTGTAGCCATTTGCGATAACTCTTGGAATATGAACGCGCATGTTTTTGACAGGCTAACAGGTAGAACGACTTCGGTAACCCGTATTTTTCAGACCCCAGCAGAAGGTGGAAATACTCCTGATGGGGAAACTGCCTGCGACAATTCAATAGTAGCCTTTAAATTTAAATTGTTTATTGGAAACACATATTGTTATAGAGATCCATTCTCGCCAAATCCTACGGGAGGACTTTCAAGAATTGATATCAATCCTATTAATGGTAGTGCAACTAGAAATTGGACTAGACCTGATATAACCATTTGGAGTGCAGTTCCTAAATATTCAACTCAGACCAATTTGTTATATATCTACGCACGTGAAAATATTAATGATGATGAATGGTGGCATGTAAAAGGAATTGATGATCAAGGAGTTATTCAAGTGTCCATACCTATTCACGAACAGGAAATGGTCAACGGTATAGAAATAGGACTAATTTTTAGGAGGGAGAAAGTAGATAGATATGATAATGGTTGGGGCCCTATGTATATAGGGTTGGATACTTGGGGGCAGCCATCAATTATGCTAGGTATGACGCAAGGATTGTACAGATTGCGTTTTAGTGGAGCATAACTCAGAAATTTTAGATAATAATATAAATCAAAAAATATGGCTATGAGAGATAGTTTTAGAGAAATAGCGCAGTTTATGGACTCAGTGGTAACCCCTACTGGATTAAGAGAGCTTATTGATATCCATAGGTGGCATCCTGAGTATCCAGAGGAGGAAAAAAGTTTTCGCGTAATACACAATCGACATAATAGCGGTCTGAGTGTAGAACAAAGTTTTTTATTTCTTAATACCTATTTAATGGATGTTAAGGGTGCTACAGGTTTGATAGATACCTTTTTTAATACTAGCAAACCGGCCGTAAATGATAGAGCAGTTAAAATTGGTGAATTAGTAAGAGATAATTATGACATTGCTCTCTTAACAGAAATATTTGAAGATAACATTAAAGATAAAGTTCTTAACGTATGGTCAGCTAGGAATAAGCCTTTTGTGATTGAAGACTCAAAATGGTCAACTCAAAAATCTAGTGGTTTAGTTAATATTGTTAATGTTTCGCTTAATAGACCTCGTATTATTTTATATCACGAAAAACTAATTCATAATTTTGACGCTGAGTCCAGCTTATGGGAGGATGGTCTAGCGGCTAAAGGAATAATGATGTCGCGGATAGGTGTAGAATCTACGGAAGCAAGTATAGAATTATATAATACACATCTTGACGCCAGTGACGCAAGTGTACGCACTGCTCAAGTTGCAGAGATAGTTCAATTTATTATCGACACCCATAAAGAGGAGAATGTTGTGATACTAGCTGGCGACTTTAACATAGGGTCAAGGACAGATGAATATATAAACCTTATAACTTCCTTAGAAAGTTTGGGTTTAAAGGATATTTGGGCGGAAAGAAATAGAACACCTGGATATACGACTCTTCCGGGTGACGATGATATAATTGTTGGTAATCAAGTTTGTCAAAGAGATGATGATAATTCTCAATTTTGTGATGATTTCAACGTCCCTTCATTGGACAGTTATTTAGACTCGAGGAGAATTGATTATATTTTCATAAGCAATCCAAGTTCATCTCATGCCTTTGATATAGATTACACTAGACCCAGACGTATAAGGCATAAAAGAAGAAGTGATGCGCCTGATTTAGATAAAATAACTTTCTTATCAGATCATTTTGGATTAACTACTACGTTACAAATAGTTCCAAGATAAGACTATGAGCTTAGCAAATTTAATCCTTGATGAGACTGATCAACCCCATATTTCAGGACTCTTATTCGCATCACTATCGGATATTGTTTATGAAATCGATATCGACACAAGAAAACAACGGTATGAAATGCTTGGATTAGAGGAATGTGATACTCTATTTCATAATTTATTAGCTGTAGGTGATATTGAATGTTCAATATTGAAATCAGAAAACAAATTGATTATTGTTATTAGAGGTTCGGAAGGGCTCGATGATGCACCCAATATTATAGATTGGCTTAGTGATGCAAGTATAGCTACTATTCCTTTTTGTGGAACAACGTTTATACATAAGGGATTTGCGAGTCTAGCTACTTTACTTATTCCAGAGATTTTGGCGAGAATTCGTATACATTCGGATATTGAAGAAGTTTGGTTGACAGGACATAGCCTAGGAGGTGCGATAGCTCAAGCTGTAGGTTATTGTCTACATACACTGCATCCAATCGATGTCAAACGTGTAATTACTTTTGGGGCACCTCGCATCGGTGGTGCATTGAAATGGGCAGCCCCTGCTAAAATATCGAATTTCAAATTAGATTATTGGGTCAACTCAGGAGATCCAGGTCCTAGAGTACCATCAGTAGGTTTAATTAATCCTTTAGATCCAAGAACATTTCATCCAGTCTTTTGGAAACATTACGGACGATTAAATTATATAGACTGGTCAAATTCAAGAATCGATTTTGATGATACTCAAGTCTTTGGACCTCTTATTGATGCTGCAGAACTAGATTTTTCTGAACATAAAATCGTAAGTTATAAACATAGAATTTTTGATTTGATGCCCGATAATGAAAAAGAATCTATTAAGAGCTTTTTCCAAACTAGATTTTGCTTAAGCTTTTTATTTGAACGAGCAGCAACAGAAGACGCTGAAATCAATAGGAATAATAGCTTAAGAAGCCTATTGATTAATATTGGTCTCTCGGAAGAGAAATATTCATTAAAACTTTTAATGCTTCGTTTTCTATAATATCTGTTTCAAATTACTTAAAGTATCTGATTTTTTAGAACATTAGTAATAATAGAAAAGAATCAAAATCTAAACTTTTCTACCCAAGAACTACCTAACTTCAAAATTCAGAAAAAATCTTTTATCAATTGTTTTGTCTGTTTGTATGATATCTTGCAATATTAGACTTTTTTAAAGCTCTAACTAATTTAGTATATGTAACTACTTGGGTTTAATTACTTTATAATTGAAGTATAATATTAAACCATAAATGATTATATAGGCAATTACCTAATTGATAACCATAGAGAGGGTAGGGGCAAGTAAATTTTAATTGGTAAGTTCTTTCAATTTGGAGTTGTTGAGTTTACGGATTCGAATGCGATTTTGATTTATTTTAGAAAGAGTCATAATTTGAACTGACACTATACTTTGTTTTTGTTTTCAAAGTATAGTACAATACCCTCACATATAATTTCCTTTATTGGGCAATCTCTTTCATATGCTTCTTTTTTTAAAGATTTTAAAAGTTCTTTGTCTAACCAAAATAAGAATTGTTTTTCGTTATCTGATTTTTTAGTCTTCGCTCTATGTATTTCTTGAAAAGGGTTTTTATTATAATCTCGGGTCTCTAAATCTTTGAAAATTTTAGAAAAGTTATTTTTTGCCATGTTTATATAGTTATATAATTATATAAGGTTAGTTAATTGATTTTAGATTTAGTTTCTCTAAAATAATATTTGTCAATAAATGAAATTGTAAATGAGCTTTTTCATTTCGGCGTACTCCTTGTACTAAAAATGATCTAGTTATATCGACCAGGTCGCTTATGAAAATTTCAGAAACTGGTACATTATATGATTTAAGTTTTTGGGTAACTTCTTTTGTAAGCGAAGTATTCGGTTTAACCATGTTCATTATTATTATCATTTCTGCTTTTTTAGAAATACTCTTAACGAGATTAATTGTTGCTGAAATTGCCATTACATCTAATACACCAACTAGGTTGAGGATACACAATGCAATCAAAGTTATCAGTATTTATTAATATATGTCCAGTTTTTTAATGAATAAACTGGACATTTTAAATACCTTTTTGTAAATTGCTTCTAATGAAAACCTCTGAATACATTGAAGATAAGATTAATAAGCTGCCAAAAGGGTACGTATTTACCTATATGGATTTTATGAATGAGGTGGCTAGGAGAGAAGCCATTATTAAACACCTGAATAGAATGTCCGCTTCCGGTAAGATAAACAAGCTTTCCAAAGGTAAATACTTCAAGCCGCAGGAAACCGTATTCGGTACTTTGTTGCCAGACCAACACCAAATTGTAAAAGACTTGTTGGAGGAAGATGGTAAATTTGTCGGATATATTACAGGGTATAGCGTTTATAATTCTCTGGGACTTACTACACAGGTAAGTAGTACGATCCAGATAGGCAAACGGGAGATAAGGCCTTCTTTTAAAAGAGGACGTTTTAGAATCTCGTTCATCAAACAAAGGAATACCATTAATAAGGAGAATATTCCCCTTTTGCGATTGTTGGATGCCATACGTTACATCAAGAAAATACCCGATACCACCATTGAAAAAAGTTGTATCCGATTGATGGCGTTATTGCGTGGATTGAAGGCTGACGAACAGATTAAACTTATAAAATTGGCTTTTAAATATTCTCCCGCAACCAGGGCTTTATTAGGTGCATTGCTAAGTGAGGTTGGTTGTAAGGGGGAGACTGAACTAAGGGGTCTTCAAGATAGTTTAAATCCAATAACGGTTTATAATCTTAATATTTCTGAAAAAGTGCTGTCAAATGCTAAATACTGGAATATAAAATGAAGCTGCACGAGAATGAATCACTTTTCAGACAAGCGGTACAAGTAACCGCAGAACGGATGGGTATTTTAGATATCTATATCGAAAAGGACTATTGGGTATGCTATGCCCTAAAACTGATTTTTGATAGTGCTATTAAAGATGAAGTCATATTTAAGGGCGGCACGGCCTTGTCTTAGTGCTATAAATTCATCGAACGTTTTTCTGAGGATATTGATTTAGTTGTAATACGAAGAAAAGAAGAGACAGGGAACCAATTAAAGACTAAGCTTAAAAAAATAACCGAGGAAATAACTTCGCCATTCGTAGAAGTAGAAATGGAAGGAATTACTAACAAAATGGGAATGATTCGAAAGATAGCCTATAACTATCCTAAAAGTTTCAAAGGAAATTATGGGCAGGTAAGAGATGCCATTATCATAGAAGCAACATGGCTAGGCTATTTTGAACCATACACCAAGAGAGTATTGAATACCTATATCTTATGATATGATGAATGCCACTAATCAAACAACAATGGCGGAAGAATATAACCTATTGCCTTTTGAAGCACTTGTATTGGATTCTAGAAGAACGCTTTGTGAAAAGCTAATGAGTTTGGTTCGGTTCTCACATACTGAAACGCCTATTGTTGATTTGAACGCTAAAATCAGACATGTGTATGATATTCATCAGCTATTGAAGGATAAAGTGGTTTAAGAGTTTTTCAGGTCGAGTGATTTCGATACAATGCTGCTAAAATTAGCTCATGATGATGTGCAGAGCTTTAAAAATAATAATGATTGGTTGAGGTATCATCCCAAAGAAGCTTTGATTTTCAAAAGCCCTGAAGAAACTTGGAAACAGCTGAAAGCAACATATCAAAATGATTTTAAGAATTTAGTTTATGGGGAGTTACCAAAATATGAGGAAGTGATGGCAACCATTAGTAAGGTGTCTAGCCGATTGTCCTATGTAAAATGGAAGGTCGCATTCTAAGATTTTATCGGATTTGTGAGTTGAACTTTATCTTTTGTCACATACCCCTTTATTGGAAACGGAAGGGTCTAGGAGATCCCATAAATTGCCATACAAATCTTTAAAAACGGTAACAGTTCCATAAGTTTCTTTTTTTGGAGGCTGTATGAAAGTAATCCCATGTACGACCATTTTTTTATAATCCCTATGAAATCATCAGTAAAAAGAAAAAGAAAGACCCTGCCACCGTCCGCCTTAGCGAGCACAAAGCTCCATTCCTTGGCTCTTGAAGGCGAAATCACGACCTAGCGTTTTAAATCATCAATTTGCGTATCCTCCAAAAGCTCAAAATCCAATTTTTTGGCATAAAATCGAATGGCCTCATCATAATCTTTAACCACTAAGGAAATATGTCCTATTCTCTGATACATTTAAGGTTTTTTATTCTTCTTTTAGTTTCATATTTAATTGGAATAGATAAGGTAACTTATTTAAGTTGCTTAAGTAGTTTAATAAATCCAGTGTTTTTTCTTAAAGCTTTAAAAGAACTATTCTCATTTAACCATTTTTTATCATCAAAACCCAATTCGATGGCTTGTTCGAGATACTTTAAGGCATTGTCGAAGTTTTTGGTCTCTGCAAAATACATAGCCAAATTTCGATTGGCTCTCCAATTTTCGGGGTTCTTGTTTAAATAATTGTCAAATGCATTTTTTGCTTCATTCAAGTTAGTATTCTTAAAATAGGATAACCCGATGTCGTTATAATACTCGGCTTCTGAGTACGCTGGATAAATTTCTAGAGCTTGTTGAAAACCTGAAATAGCATTTTCATAATCTTCTAATTGATAATAACAACTTCCAATAAATTGATACACCGGCATGGTTTGGCCTTCCGAAGCAATTTTATAACTGGGCTTTTTTGAAACGACCAATAAAAAATGTTCAAGCGAATTAGAGTACTTCTCTTTTTTATATAATTCCGCTCCTGTGCGTAATTCCAACTCAACGAAGAGATTGTCAATCATCTCTTGCTTAGGTCCATTATTGGGATAAATTTCCTTGAAAACGGAATTACATTTTTCATAGTAGTTATAAGCTAGTTTCAGGTCTTTTTTGGTTTTATACAATTGTGCCAAATTCCAGTAAATTTGTCCTAATTCTGCTTTATTTTCAGGGAAATCCTTCTCGATTGTTTTAAGTATATCTAATAAACATTTTTCTGATTCTTCTAATCTATTTGCCTCAAACAACAAAGAACACATGTTTATATTATCCTTTAGCTGAATGAATGTATTTCCTAAACTAGCTCTCTTCCTCATGTCAATACTTTTCTCAAAAATTCGAATCCCTTCATCATGCCTATTTAGTTTTACAAGATTCCAAGATTGAATCTGATAAGCATTTATTGAGTTCTCAGTAATTATATCATTTTCTTTTTCCAGAAGCGAAATCACCTTTTTAGTCAGTAATAAGGATTCATTATAATTTTCTTTTTGAGTAAGTATGTTTGCTTCAGTTAAATATGATTGGATAAATTGTGGGTGTTCCAGATTTTGAGTACTTAATCTAATATCCAATCCCTTTTTCGAGTAGATTTCAGCTTCATCGATTCTGCCTAACTCAATTAAAAGATTTGCCATATTAAAATAAATGGTAGCAAGTTCAGGGTTTGGTCTAATGTGAACTTTTTCAAGAAGTTTTATGGAACTTAATTGAGCATCCAAAGCCTTATCATATTCCAAAATAACCTTATAACCCTTGGCTAAATCGTCATAGGCAATTCCAAGTACTCTATTTTTGTCAAATTGTAATGCACTATTCTCTATTGTGTCAACACCCTTTTTTAAATAATATAAACCTTTCTCAAAATCTTTTAGCTTGATATATGAGTTTCCTATTTTGGAATAGGTTATGCCTAGAAAATTCATTTTTCCTGGGTCATCGGGGCTATTTTCAATTATTTCTTTTGCTTTTAGCTGAAAATCTAGGCCTTTTTCAGTGTTTCCCAGGGCTTCATTATAGACACCCAAGTTCATCATAACATTAGCGCGTCTTGGATTATTGAAGGTTTTCTCTTCTAACCAGAGGGAAAGGCCTTTTTCAAGACGGTTTAAAGAATTGTCATATTTTCCATCTAAAAAATAAATATGAGCGACTGAAGTATAAAACTCTGCTAGACCATCACCTTTGAAATTGTTGGTTTCAAATATTCTTATAATGTTTTCATAGCTTTTTATTACTTCTTCATATCTGAATTTAGGTAAAAGTAGATTTATTCTTAGGAAATAACCATTCAATATTTCCATAGTACTTTGGATAAATCTGATTTTTGAATCAACTTCTTCATTTTTTAAAGCTTCTTCACTTATTATTGCTAAAGCTTTTTCAACACCTTGACCAGACTCGATGGCCTTGACCGAATTTTGAACTAGTAAACTGGCTTTTGGTAAATTCAAGGAAGCAATGAATTCAGATAAATTTTCTGCTTGCTGCTGTGCTTGGTCTCTTTCTAGTCTTATCTTGTTTAGTTCCTCGGTCAACTCTTTTCTTTCACTCTTCTCAAGATTCGAGTCATCAAGTGACTTAGCAATTTTTTGTATATTCTTTGACAAATCTCCTAGATAATCATTTGCAATTAAATTATAGTATTTGATTGCTGATTTTTCTTTCTCTCCTGGATAACATACAATTAGGTCAATTGGCGAAGTATCCGGATTTTCAGGAATAGCCAAAAACTGTAACTGGGCTTCATTTACCAATTCAATTTCTTCTCCTTCGTTATTTGTTGGTCCAATTAGCAATCTTACTGGTTGACCGATTGATTTATTTGGACATTTAAGAATAAAAAGTCCATTTTCAAGGGAATATGTTGTACTACACCCAAATGCACTTATTTCAATTCCAGTAGCAGGTTTCCCATTACCTTGATAATAAGAAACAACTCCTTTAATTTGTTGAGAATGTAGCTGGTTTATAACTAAAATAAGTAATAATGAAATATACTTTTTCATGCTCTATTGTAGTGGTTCTAGCCGAATCTCCATCATAGTATTGGGGTAATAAATTTCAGTTTTAGATTTAAAGCCACTTTTTTTAATGGTTAGATTATAATAATCAGATATTGACGACACTCTATACCAATAAGGTAGGACCGTTTTGAATTGACCATTTGAGTTGGTATAAATCAAAGTGTCTGCATTAATGTAAATAGAGGCATCTGCTATAAAACTCTCCCCACTTTTGCTTCTAACCAATCCTTTTATCGTTCCTAAAGATTCATCTCTCTTTACTTCCAAGATAATGGGTTTACCATTAAAAATAAAAACTTTATTCTTATCCACCACTTCCCATCCTTGAGCCTCAAGTCCGATTTTTAGGGTATCACCAATACTATTTGACGTAATATCAGGAAAATTTGTCCTTCCATTGACTCCAATAGTTTCATTTAATGAACGATTTCCTAATGGAATGTTTATTCTACCCTGATTTTCTAAAACGGAATTCCCAAGTGTGTCCGTCACAAAGATTGTTAGTTGTTCAATTTGAGGCTTTTCATTACAACTTCGAATCCAAATAAATACAGTTCCTATTGCTATAATTATGCCGATTATAGCGTCAACTCTAAAAATATTATTCCAATTTATTTTCATTATTTTTGAATAACGTTTCCCTTAACTATTCAGTAACCGTTTTAATAGTTTTCGATTTACTTGAAATCCATATTATTTTCATATGTTTATTTACTGTTTGGTAAACCACTAAAATAGAAATAACCCTCCAATTTAACGATTAAGGACTGCTATAATATGGAATTATCTTATTTATCTTAATGATGTATGTCCTTGTAATCCTGTGGAAGCCCCAAATCTTGCCCAAAAACTTTACGGACGGATGCTGTGCGGTTTTTGCAGCATTCCGGTAGAGCGTCAAGCAGAAACCGCATGGGGCGCACACTACTTTTAATTTGGAACGTTATCTTTTTTATTTTAATTTATGACCAATATGTTTTTTATGATTATAAAGCTAATCCGTAAGCATTATCGAATAATTAGTATTTGATATAATTAGTACAATTGGGGGAATAATATAGAGGTGCAATAAAGAATAATTACTATAAAAAGCAAGCAAATTGTTTTAAAAGGATTTTATATAAAAACATAAATGTTGAATATTCAATCAATCAGGATGAATTTAATTTTTATCGAACCTTTTTTCCATAAATGCTACTTTATCTTTTTCTGCCTGTAGTAACCGTTCGTAAAGTTTCCGGTTCTCCTCATGGGCTTCCATTAGTTTATCCAATGGATTGAAAGTGCAATGTGTATTGAATGCGCTGCTGTCGTGGAAACTATTAAAGTAATTGAATATGGACTCCTCATTAAATTGTTGAATACCTTCCTTGGTTACCCCAAGTGCCTTTGCAATTTCATCCAGTTTGGCATCGTCCACTTTCTCACTGTTCTCGATGTTGGAAACCGCCTGTTGGCTGATGCCCAGTTCCTCGGCCAAGGTATCCTGCTTCATGCCTCGGAGTTCCCGGATTCTTCCGATTTTTCTACCTATATGGTTGTTCTTGGTCTTTGTCTCCATATCCCAAATATAGCTTGTTTCTAAAAATTAACCAATTGTAAAATACAAACTTCGATAATAAATTACAAGTCCATATGGTGGGATACGGGGAACTATGGTCCTATAATAATATGGAATAGAAAACTATAAGACATTGTGCCATGGACAACTACGTGAACATCCCCGAAAATTTTGAGAAAAGTAAGGAACTAAAGGCCTTAATGATCGATATCGTTAATGTTATCACCATCGATAGGGCCTTTCTCTCAGGACTACAGGAAGAGGGCGGAACAAAGTACCATATTGTAACCTTGTTCGTGGATACCGAGAACGAACCCATACCCAACGAAAAAGTATCATTTGTGATACGGACGGGAAAGCGGTACCCCGATTTCAGGATAAGGGTCTATACGGAGAACCAGTTCGAAATCGGTGTTGAAGTTGGCTCACTTTATTTCTTACGGCATTGCCTTTACGGAACCGTTATTTATACAGGGTCTGACAGTAAAAACCAATTCGACTATTCGGAAATGGCCATGGGTACTTTGGTCAAAAGGGCCAAACGGTATTTCGGTAAAGAAATAGGAAAGGTTGATGCCTTTGCCCGGGCCGCCGATGGGCTAATCGATGAAAGGGATTATGCTATTGCCACATTCAATATACACCAAGCCTATGAGCTTTCTTTCCGTTGCATTGAACAGATGTGTATCGGGAAAAGCAGGATTACCCACAGTATCATCAGTCATATCAACTATTGCAAGCCTTTCTTTCCAACGCTCCGGTCATTCTCCGAAACCTCGGATATGGAGGAAAACGAGCTACTGCTGCTCTTGGAACATGCCTATAATGTCGCACGTTACGGAAACGAGTTCGAGATTACCAAGGAACAGGTACTAAGGATACAGGGAGAACTTAAGGATTTCATAAATAAAGTACATGCTATATTTCAACGGCACCTTTCAAGTTGTATTCAAGGAATCGAACATCTCGGAGCCATGTTCGATAACGCATCCAAATCCGATCCAACGATTGAAAAAAAGGAAAGAGAAGAATTTCATTTGGGCGGCACAAAAGATGTTAAGAAAGAAATGGCCAATGAAGAAAAAAAAGAATACAGAACCAGACTGTTAAAAATCCAAAGGGCATTATCACATCGGGACGGACTGTTGAAGTCAGCAGGATATTCAAGTAACCGGAAACCATTGATGAAGGCAGAATTCCTTATTGGTAATAATGACGAACTCATGTTCAATCTATCCTGCTTGTTGAAAACCTGTGTGTTGGCATTGGAGGGCGAAGCCGGCTTTTCCCATTTCGCGCTTTCCAATGCGGATCCCAGGTCCAACGTAACAACGACTTTGGAGTTCATCATCAGCCTATTGCCCAGGGAGCAGATGATGGCCTTGGACGAGATTACCGAAGTCCTGACCGGACTCGATTTAACAAAGTAGTGGAAATAATAAGATACATTAGAGAACCGGACATCCTATTACTATCTGAGAGACACCATTTTCATATTATACACAATTCTGAATTTTACATTGTACAATCCTTTCCCAAATCTTACCATAACTTGACTGCGCGTGGATCCTATGGAAATTTTGTAGCGTTCCTGTAGATAAGCGTCAAGCAAAAATTCCATAGGGCGCACCCTACTTTCGGTTTGGAACACTATCCTTTTTCTGTATCCATTTCCGGTACGATTCGTAATGACCGGGATTCTGGTCAAAATAACCTCTCAGCTCAGAGATTACTTCTTTCCCTTCGTTGGTAAAGGCCTTTTCTCGGACAACATTTGTCCCAGATACTTTGAAGCTCAAATAGCCGATGATGACCAAGGAGATGAACCAAATCGAGTAAAGTATCCATAACTGTACCTTTGGAACCAATCTTGCTTTTGAAATCTGACTACTGATATCCTGAACCGACTCCTGAAGCTTTTCGGTTTTGGTCATCTCAGAATTCAGATGTTCACGGAGCAATCGTTCGATTTCCGAAGTATCGGGTATCACGTTGATGTTGTCCGTATGTTGGGTCAATTTTTCCAATCTAACGATGGATTTGTTGAACCCGTCCAACTCGTCGGTGAGCAGTTCCATTACTTCATCCAGTTTTTTATATCCCATAGCTTCTTGTTTTAAAATCCTATTCCGGTATCGATGGCCCTTTTAATGGTTTTTTTGATAATGTTCTTGGCGATGCTTGTGGCCAAATTGGAACTCATTTCAAGGGTCTTCCCCATAAGTTGGACCGATTTTCCGATTTCTTTTGGTTTGGCAATCCCTTTGTTCTGGGAAAGTTGCGCCATGATCCTTCCCCCAGACATGGAGCGGTGCACCTCGCTTGCCTTAAAGTTATGGCCCTCATACTGGAACCGGAATCCTTGTAACTTGTTCGCTTTATTGATGGTCGGAATGACTTCCACGTTCCTTTCTTTCATGATCTTGATATAACTATCCAATGTTTTTGGCCTGTCGCTCTCCATTACTTTATGATGGATCTCCTTTATTTCAAACCGGATCTTTATGGAATCCAGGTCCTTTTCCATTTGTACCTCCTTGACCGTGGTCAGTCCCATTTGTTTGGCGACCCGTTCAGCAGCCAACTGGCTCTGTTTACCAATGAAACTGTCATTATAGGCCCTGCCGTCGAAACCGATACGGTTTACGTACAGATGCACATGGGTATGAGCCTGGTCCCTATGGACAAAGGCGATCGCCTGCCGTTCCTTTAAGCCCATTTCCTTGATAAAACGTTGGGACAGTTCCCATAGCTTTTTCTTTGACAGGCTTTTCCCGTCCTGGACGGTAGGGCTCAGGATAAAGCTCAAGGTGTTCTTTTGGCAACGGCCATTCTCTTGCTGTATCAATTTGAACTCCTCCGTGATCTCCTGAGGATCTGTTCCCGCCAAATGTTGGCTAAATACGATTTCAGCATCCTTCTCTTGGTTCCAGCCGTATTCGATACTTGTACCCGTATGCGCTATGGATTTTCCCTTTCCGATCATTTTTTCCTTCTTTTGAAATTATTAAGATGGGTCCGTATTTCCTCCGCCAATTGCTCCACCTCGCTGGTCAGTTTGGGGTTGTGTTTCCTGAACATATTTCCGATCCGGGTAAAATTCCCTTTGTACTTCACAAGCATTTTATAATGGTCCAATTGTTCCTCGGTCAAACGTTCGATGACGGTATGGCCGAATGCGGAGCTTCGGCAATATTCGGAGAGGGAAAGCCCTGCCCGTTCCGCTCTTTTTTGGAGCAGTTTTTTCTCATATATGGAGCACCTGAACTTGATATAGGTTCTTTTCATTTCTTTTTTTCTTTGCGACTATCGGGAGTAAAGCAAGATTGTTTTTGTGGCAACAAAAACACATCTTGCGCTCCCTGACCAAGTCTCTTTTTAGTAGTATAGATGAGCCATTCGTTCATGTCCTTGAATTCTTTATATAGCATTGACATGTCCACGCAGTTACTGGAACTGGCCATCAATTTTTGGCTCGTCCGTTTGCCGTTTTGGTCATTGTCGAGATATAGTTCCACGCTCGAATATCTCTTCGGTACCGACATAACTTTTTCGATTAAGACTGTCGAGTTCATTATTAAAAAATCAGTTTTATACTTTAACTCCGGTCGATGGCATAGAATGGAAAAGAAATCGAACATACCTTCCGTTATCACAAGTCTGTCGTAACCGTTTTGAATAAATTTGATATCCTTGGACATGGTACAGCTTTTGATGTACTTGTTTCGGAGTTCCCAACCGCCGGAATCATTTCGTAGGCCGACGGCGAAAAAGTGTTTTCCCTTGAAGGTATAGTGGACTTCCTTACTGTAGCTCTTAACGATTTCCATATCGATTCTTCTCGATTTTATATAGCCCGACAAAGCAGGATGGGATATCGACTTTACCGCTATGATAGTGACCTTGTCTTCTACTGGTTCCTGTCCCTTAAAAAGCGGATGCCGGTGAAAAGAAAAAGAGTTCGAGTCCTGTTCTAAAAACCTTAAAGTTTCCTTTACCGGGGAATTGTTGATTTTACATATCAGGTCGATAACATTCCCCCCTTTTCCTTCTCCATGGTCGTACCATCTATTGAGTTTTTTGGACACCTTGAAAGAGGCTTGGGTCTCTGAGCGGAAAGGGCTCAGGAACCAAGCTTCTTTTTCGTTCGTTTTGGTCGGAAAGTGCCCGAGTTTTGCCAGCGCCTTTTCGATGGGAAAAGCTCGGGCTCTTTCACACGATAACTTAATTGTTCTTTTTTTCTTCATCAGCTTAATTTTCGTTATTTCTCCTACCTTTCTACCTGAACCAATGAATACGGTGCTTTAGACTTAGGTCACAGTAATTTTTAATGTTGCCTATCTTACCTAATAGGTAGGTTAGGTAACCTTTAGGTAAGATGGTATTGAAACATCCTACCTTGATTCGCATCTCATATTTGTTAGCTTCCTTGTTCGCTAGGTAACTAGGTAGGTAGTATTCTGTATTTTATGATTGTTCCATTTCCCAAGGGCTATCCATGAACAGCGGTCTCGCTAGATAGCCATAAACTTGCCGTTTGGGGTGTTTTACTTTCTGAAAGCCGAAACCAGCAAGGGCACGCCCGATATTGATGTGGTTCAACCGTAGGTTGAGCCTCCCGGTTGCGACCATAATATCCGAAGCGGTCTTGAAATCCTTCATGTCCGTGGATTTTTCGTAATACTTGGCAACGATTTCCTGTTCAGAGGTCAGTTTGGTATACCGTTTGTTGCGCTCCTCGTTCTCTTGAATGTCCAAAATTGTCAGTTCGGGATTGAAATCGGGGTCTGAATAGGCAAGATGGTACGCCTGGGTCCATACCTGTTTTATATCCACTTCCTTTGAATACGCAAAATCGATTTTTCCTTTGAGTTCAAAGCAGAGCCATCGAACCGATCCCGTCTCATCGTTTAGGAACGAGGACATGTTGGTGGAACCTAGGAAAGAACAAATTCTGGGAAGGGTGGTGTTCTTCTTATCATAGGGCAATCGCTCGTTGATAAAAGTTTTGGAGAAAAAGGACTTTAGCGCGTTCACATCCTTTTTGGAAAGCACTGCCAACTCGTCAAGATTGTACAGAAAGTTTCTGCACAACTGGATACGTGCATCCTTGTCGTTGCTGATGTCCTCGGCCATATATTCCGCCAGTTCGGGCGGACAAAGAAATCGGCACCACGTAGATTTACCGGAATTCTGCCCCTGATGGGACAGCACGAAGGCCTGTTTGTTGAAATAGTGTACCTCCAACGCACACTTTATTGTCCGTACCAGCCATTTCTTGAAATGATATTCAAAGGCTTCCTTCTCATATGTCGGTACATAGGAGGCTAATTTTAGTATATGATCCTGCCCGTCCCATTTAGGGAGGTTTTCAAAATATTCCCGGATGGGATTGCATTTTGGAATCCATTCCGACCGGATAAGGGTTTCCAGTTTCCCGTTGGGGATATCGATGCCCGCTTTTGCCAGTTCGATGATAAGGGAATTCAGGTTCAGGTACTGCCATTCCGTAGAATCCTTCAAGGCGATCTGGAAGTCATGGGAAATCTCGTTATATGTAATGTTATACTTGCCCTCCAAATATTCCATGGTATAGTCGTACACGGTCTTTTTCTTAGCGTCCTTTACATGGTAGAGTTGATTTCCATTGCGAAGCGAGGTCATGACCTTCTATTTTTGAGCGTGTACTTAAGTGCATCGTCGGCAATTTCGGCATGTGACTTTCTGTGGTTCCGTAGAAGCCAATCGTTGAGTTTGCATTTCTCGAAGAAAATCATCTTACCGTTCGGCTTTGAATGCGGAATGTTTCCCGAGGCCGTCAGTTTGTAGAGATAACTTCTGGATATTCCGGTGTAGTCGCAGGTCTCCTCGAAGGTGAGTACCTCTTTATTGGCCGTCAACAGCCTTTCCAAACGATCAAGTCGTTCGAATATTAAAATAGTGTCCATTTGTTTCTTTTTAAGATTATTAAATGAACAAAAGCGCTTTTGTTTTCCTTTGGATAAAGTTAATAGGAGGGAGGTAATTAAGCTCGTTTCTATACAATTTTTTATTCACAAAAGATTGTATTTCAATTGTTTATATCAAATCAGTTTAGATGGCACCAAAGAAAATTTGTAAAAGGTAATTTGGTGTCAAAACGACTCATACGACACCGATCGATATTTGTTAAAATCGGAAGAATTTTGAGTTATCAACAATTGTAAATTAAAATACCAAGAAAATAGGGATATTTGAAGGGCAAATGGCACATTTGGATTAATTCAAATGTGCCATTTTGTTCAACCAGCGGTATTAATAAAACTCAAAAGGAGGTCCTCTGAAAATAGGTTCATTGCATAGTCTTTAAAAAAGTTCCCTTTAGAAAACGTACATAATGGTCTCATGAACTTTTCTATTACAATTGATAGAAAATTTTACTTTTTATTAACAATTAATTTCTTACCCGATAATTTTCTTTCGTACATTTAATTTAGAACGTCAATCCATAAATCATGAAAAGAAAACTACTTTTAATCGTATTTACCTTCGTAATGTTTATTACCCGTTCGCAAGAGGATGCTACCATTGAAATCGAAAAGTACGAACAAAAACTAAATGCCATTGATAAGCAGTCTATCAAGACAAACTATTTATTGAACAAGGGCTTTCTGATGTCCGGTTTTTTGGATGATTTTTTCGCTTATGAAAACCATGATGAAGATGCATTCACAGAAAACAATCCTCAAAAGTTCAAGCTCCTCTATAAGGGAATGAGAAAATCAGATTTGAAAAACAGAAAAAGACTATCCCAATTTAGTTTTAGAGACCTAAAGGCTCAATATGCCGATAGGCCGAACATAGTACCTATTGGGGTTATACAGACAAGGGGAGAGTATCTGGACTCATTGCAGATTGAGGACAACATCCAGAAGTCAAGAAATAATTTTGCAATCGATGCCGATTACACAAAGTACTTGGTTTTCAATGCAGGTGTACTTTCGAAAAGAGTTTACTCTGGCAATATCACTTTCGAAGTGGTACCCGAACTTTTTCAGATTCAAAACCCTAAAAGTATTAAATCATTGAGTATCGATTTTTCCGACGGAAATGGCTTTAGGCCCTTGGATAGTCTAAGCAATTTCAAAGTGCGTTATGAAAGCATCGGGGAAAAGGTTGTGGCCGTGCAGTTTAAACAGGGTAAAAAAAGCTTTACGAGTTACAGTAGAATTAAGGTGGTCACATTGGATGACGAAGAAGCAGACATGGTCCTGTTCCCTGTGACCGGAGAGGTACAAAGCAGTAATGCCGCCATCTCCAGCAGCAAGACGGTGACCATTGGTCAAAGTGCGCGATCTACCTCTTCCACAGGTGGTAGTGCAACGGTGCACTTGGGCTGTGATGTGGTTTTTGACCAACCGGTAATCGTTATCGAAGGCTTTGACCCCATTAACGAGAACAGCAGCGCAAACTTACGTGCCAATTATACAACAAGCGGTGTAGAACGTATCTTTAGGGCCAATGGACATGATATGGTCTATTTTAATTTTCAAAATGGAGGTGCAGATATCATACAAAATGCTACTGTCATAAGGAACTTGATCGAACAGGTCAATCGAGAAAAGGTGGGTAATGAAAAAATAATAGTCATTGGAGAAAGTATGGGCGGAATAATCGCCCGACTGGCCATACGTAGCCTAGAAAGTTCAAACATAACACATAACATTAGCCACTATATCAGCTTTGATGCCCCGCACAAGGGCGCGAATCTGCCTGTAGGCTTTCAAAGCCTAGTGCGCCAAATCGATGATGTGAACATTCTGCCAGCAGATATTAAAGAGGACTTGGACGACGCACTCGAACGACTGGATGCGAAGGCCGCCCGGCAATTGTTAATTAGGTTCAACGGCCCAAATCCACACCCCGATTTTACATCACTTCAAAATGAATTGAACCGGGTTGGCTTCCCCCAAAGGGAAGGCATTCGTAATATCGCTATGGTAAACGGCGCCGTGGATGGCAGCCATGGCGATGCAGGTTTTTTTAATGTCCCCGGCAGTGAGATAATAGAAGCTCAAGGGGCTTTTGCCGGTCTTTTTACGGTTGGTGCGGAAGTAGTTAGCAATAATTTAGGAGGTACTACTAGAGTTTCTACATTAATTATAAGAACGGGTGGAATTCCTACTACGGATAAACGGGCCTTTTTCAATTTTAACAGTATTAACTATGATATAGCAAGTGGTGGTGGCGTGGACATTGAGCGGGAGGTAGATGCCCTAAATGGTTTTGATGTGGACATTCCCAACAGGTTTGTCACTTTTGTTCCGCTGTTCAGTAGTTTGGCGTCAACAAGAAGTACAACGAGCCAAACCGAACTGAACCGATCCGAAGCATATTTAAGGACCAGGGGGCAGGTCCCATTTAATCGTGTTTTCGGAAACATTAGGAATTCCGAGCATGTTAACGCTCCAACTATTGCCAATCAATGGAATCTATTTTTAACAAGTGAACTTGGACTAAACACTACCACCACCTGCAATCAGACCCCAAGTGCCACGATAAGACCTCCGAGCCCCAGGATAAACGGTTCCTATTTTTATACCTGCCAAAATAGCGGTGGAGACGTGACGTTACGAGTGGACAACGACCCGGACTTTCTGGGCAATGTTTATACCCATACATGGAGGGTGACCGGCCCAAGGTCGATGAGCGGTTCGGGCAACACGTTTAGAATGTCCTCGACCTTACCGGCAGGAGTATATACCGTTGCGGTAACACGTAGTTTTTCTTCGGCCACAATTAATGATTTGCCGGCGGCGTCACGTAACCGGGTCGGCACTTCAAGTAGTTCAAGGGCGTTCTCTGTATTGACTTCAAGCAACAGGATTTGTTCGAATGGTGGCGGTCCCGACCCAGGTCCAGGGGGTGGAATACCCTTAACGTTCGATCTTGGGGATTTCGAAATTGATGATGTGAGCGAGGTCGCTATTTGGCCCAACCCGTCCAGCGATATCATAAATGTTTCCTATAAGGTTGATGAAAAAAGTGAGGTTTTAGTATCTTTAATAGCAATAAACAACTTTTATAATAAGGTGATCTCATTAGGTGCCGAATTGCGTCAACCCGGTGAATATACGGATGGTTTTGATATTGGGACAATTGCCGATGGGGTTTATGTGTTGGTGGTGGATAT
Organism: Maribacter sp. 6B07; assembly: GCF_002700155.1. Classification (NCBI taxonomy): domain Bacteria; kingdom Pseudomonadati; phylum Bacteroidota; class Flavobacteriia; order Flavobacteriales; family Flavobacteriaceae; genus Maribacter; species Maribacter sp. 6B07. The sequence continues at coordinate 244,807 of NZ_PDUT01000002.1, forward strand.
TAATGGTGTTCAAACCAGAAAAAAGGTAATCATAAAAAACAAGTAGGATGAAGCATTCAATGTTTTTGGCCGTTTTACCGTTACTAGCAATGGTCATGGCCTGTAATTCGGACGATTATGAGGGAAAAGGCGAGCCTGTACCGACCGTTACCACTTTTTCAGGTGTGGTTCTATATGAGACGAATATGGAGCCGGTAACCAATGGGGAACTTTTTATCAATGGAACTGATACGGAACCCTTGAGGTCTCCACAAACTCGTGCACAGGCCATTTTAAAAATAGAGGACGGAACTTTCGAGGTCTCTTTCGAGACTATTGAAGAAGTTGATAGGTTTGGAATGTTTGTTAATATACTTCAAGGCACTTCTATTATCAATACCTTTGTGGCTGGCAGCGACCCTCCTTTAAAATGCCAACCCGGAAATTGTGATAATTTCCCTCCAGGGCAAGATTATGAATTAATAATATTGGTGCCATGTGCCCCGGATGATTGTATATTATTTCCCCCAGAATAATATACAGATGATGTTTTTTTTTAAAGTTGCTGCCCGCTAGTTTATTAGGCTGTAATTCGGATGGCGATAATGAAATCCTGCCAGTCACTACCTCTTTTTCAGGTGCGGTCCTATATGGGACGAACATGTAGCAAGTAACCAATGGGGAACTTTTTATCAATGGAACTGATATGGAACCATAAGGTTTCCACAAACTCGTGCACAGGCGATTTTGAAAATAGAGGACGAAACTTTCGAGGTCTCTTTTGAGACTATTGAAGAAGATGATAGGTTTAGTTTAGCTATTGTGATTTTGCAAGGGAATTTTATTATCAATTCTTTTGTAGGCAGTAGTGCAAATGACCTTCAGTGTTTGCCTGGGGAATGTTGGGTCTTTGCCCCTAGCTAGGACTATGAGCTTACCATATTGGTTCCATGTGCTCGAACGATTGTATACAGTTTCCTCCGCATAATTGATAGCAATTAATCGTTTTATAAAAGAGACATTTCCTTTGGTTTTCCCCCATTGTTTAAACTTATTCACTTATAAATAAAGTTGGTATATAGTTGCTTCAAATTCCAATACTTCAAGAATCAATGGCAATAGGATTATTTTTTCTACCGTACGGTATTAATGTATGTTTACATGGGTCACATAAAATTTGAATTTGAGGCCTAGACAACGGCCGTTTAAAGGATCAACTTAATTCTATATCAGTTCTAATATAAAAGTGTGCCATTTCTGGAATCATATAGTAGTTTCATTAATTTACCTTTTATGGGACACTTTATTTTAGGGATAAAGTCTTACAAAGCCTATTAATCAATATTCAGATTCAACTTGGGAATTAAGTTCGCAGCTTCCTTCATTTTTTTATCGATGATTTTCGCATAGATTGCTGTAGTTCTTAATTCCCGATGCCCTAGGCGTTTCGATACGGTATAAATATCAGCTCCATTCTCCAAAAGTAAAACAGCGTTAGTATGCCGTGCCGAATGAAAAGTTATATGTTTGTTGATTCCGGCATGCATACACCAACGCAGCAATTGCATGTTCATATGAGCGCTATACCGAAGCCCTTTAAATACTCTATCAGCTGATGCTCTCCGTTCCCCTAAGAACTCCCTGGCCTGTTCGGATATATACAAATATTCCACTCCGTCCGTTTTCTTTTGCTGAAAGACAATTCTGAAAATAGGGATGTTCTCTAAATCCAATCCTTCATCCCTGACTTCAGACCATTTCATTTTATTCACGTCGGACCATCTTATCCCCGTTAATGCTGAAAAAAGGAATGCGCTTTTAAGTAGTGGGAGTTTACAAGGAGTACTCGCTAATTTTTGAAGTTCGTCCGCTGTAAGGTATTCCCGTGTAGACTCTCCCATGGTGAAGCCTTTCACTTTTTTGATGAAGTTCTCTTTTAGATACCCTTCCTCGAAGGCTGCATTCAGGCATGCTTTGAACTTGTTGAAATAGGTGTGCTTTGTATTTTGAGATAAGTTCTTCTTACTTTTTGTTACCGCTATGGTGTCCAAGTACTTTTTAAATCCCTTGATAAAATTGACATCTACCTCATTAAGGGTGATATGATTGGGACAATAGGATTCAATATGTTTTTGTGCTGCATCCCAATTATCGTAATTTCCTTTACTCTTGTAGCGTTCTTCTTTCTTCTCTTCATAGAATTCCAAGAAACCGATCTTACCCTTTTGATCATTCTGAATATTATATTTACCTTGATAAAGCTCTGCTTTCCGAATCGTAAATATCTGATCGGCCAGCTCCAAGTTTTCCTTATTCTTTTTCTTTTCTTCAGGTGTTTCAGGATTGGAGTAGAGATAGAGGTCAAGATATTCGAAATCCCTCAAAATTTTACGTTTACCCTCGGGTGTTTGTGAATTGCCTTTATAATATTCAAGATAGAGGCTAATCTTCCCGCTTTTCAATTTCTTCTTCCTAAGGTGAATTTTCATATGAGATACAAATTTGTGTATCTCGTAAATGAATATGTATTAAGAGGTACACATGAGAGACACAAAAGTACGAAAACCATACAAATAAGAGAAAGTAAAAAATCAGAGTATTTAATCAAGTATTTGATTTGCAGTTATTTGTGGATAAATGAAACCAAATAAAATTATTGTCTATTTCCCGATACAAAAATTAGCGAAAATATTTCCTAACAACTCATCATTAGTTACTTGACCGGTAATCTCACCTAAATGATAAAGTGCTTCGCGAACGTCAATAGCCATTAAATCACTTGAAATTTCAGCTTTCATACCAAACTGCACTTTTTCTATTTCTTCTAAAGCTTTTAAAAGGGAGTTGTAATGGCGGGTATTGGTGACAATGGTTTCATTATTTCTGAGCGCTCCTGTATTTACAAATTCCAAAAGGCTGTTTTGTAAATCTTCTACACCTTCACCTGTTTTTGCGGATAGGTATTTTACTTCGTCTAAATGAGATGTAATGTTTTCTTTATCCGTTTCAGAAAGGGTATCGGCTTTATTTACTAGAAGAACCAAGGGCTTTAACGGATTCTTATTTTTTATTTTTTCAAAATCGATAACAGTGTTTTTTAACTTTTGGTCATTTACCAGAAGTTTTGATCCATCAACGAGTAATAAAATAACTTGTGCTTGTTCAATTTTTTCAAAGGTTTTTTTAATCCCCATTCCTTCCACAACATCTTCGGTTTCCCTAATTCCGGCAGTATCAATAAATCGAAATCCTATACCGCCAATAGAAATTTCGTCTTCAATGGTGTCTCTGGTGGTTCCTGCTATATCGGACACCAAGGCACGCTCTTCATTTAAAAATGCATTCAATAGTGTAGATTTACCCACATTTGGCTCTCCTACAATTGCAACAGGTATTCCGTTTTTTATCACATTACCAACAGCAAAAGAGTCAATCAATCCTTGAAGTACCTTTTGAATTCTACCCAATAATTCTTTGAATGCGGTACGATCGGCAAATTCTACATCTTCTTCTGAAAAATCGAGTTCTAATTCTAGTAATGAGGCAAAATTGAGAAGCTCTGTACGTAAATGTTTTATTTCATTGCTGAAACCCCCACGCATTTGTTGCATGGCAATTTGATGGCTTGCTGCATTATCACTAGAAATAAGATCAGCTACTGCTTCTGCCTGACTAAGATCCATTTTTCCGTTAAGAAAGGCACGCAACGTAAACTCTCCAGGGTCTGCGGTTCTGCAACCATTTCTAAGAAATAATTGAATGATCTGCTGCTGAATATATGGGGAGCCGTGACAAGATATTTCTATGACGTTTTCGCCTGTGTATGAATGCGGATCTTTAAAAATAGAAACAAGGGCTTGGTCCATAACATTTTCACCATCCATGATATAACCTAAATGAATGGTATGACTCTTTTGCTCTTTAAGAATTTTGCCTGATGCAGACTTAAAGTGCTTAGACGCAATTGTGATGGCATCTGGACCAGAAAGTCTTATGACCGCAATTGCTCCTGCCCCTGCAGGAGTGGCCAATGCTATGATAGTTTCCGTTTTAATCATCGTGCAAAAATAATCATTTAATAACTGTTCTTCTTTTCTTATTTTACTGGTATTTTGTTTTCAGTATTCATTTATATAGTAATTTTACACGGTTTAAATTTTAATCAGAAAATGAAAAAAGTATTTGTTTTAGTTGTATTTATGTTTGTTTCTATTACAGGTGTTGCTCAAAGTGATACTGATGGTTCTTCTACCGAGATTACTATAGAGGAACAGAAAGAAATGGAAGAGGTTAAAAAGAAAGTAGAAAAAGCGGAGGCGAAAGCCAAGAAAGAAAAGAAAGAAGCTGCTGAGAAAAAAAAGCAGGAGAAACTTCAAAAGCAGATCAAATCGAAAGAGAAATATATTTCAAGTGAAAAGAAGCAAATTGAAAAGTTACAGTCTCAATTAGAGAAAGGAAAGTTAAAAGGTACGCTCTCTCCGGTCGATATTCAGAAAAAAGAAGATAAGATAGCTAAGGGTCAAATGAAGATCATGAAAGAGCAAGAAAAATTAAAAAAACTGAATAGAAAATTATAATTTATTCTTTTTTGTAACAATTACGGGGGTTGTGCGTCTTATTTATAGTATTCATCATTAAATCAATCAAAAATGGAACTAGTAAATAAAAACGCAGTCGCAGTACGTGAAGACCGAAATCTATTGGTCATAACGCATTTATCTCAATATTTGGATTTTGTAACAGGCTTTGGCGGACTTCTTGTGCCGTTGGTAATTTGGTTAACCACCAAAGACACGGTTATAGGAATGAATGAACATGGTAAGTCTGTAATTAATTTTCAATTATCATTGATTTTGTATCTTATAATTGGTATTCCTGGTATTTTATTATTTGGACTTGGAATCTTATTGTTGGTTTTTGCAGGAATTTTATCTTTGGTAATGCCTGCTATTAACGCCATAAGAGCTAGTAACGGAGAATCGCCAAGTTATTTTGGTACCATACGTTTTATCTCATAAGCTAATTTATAAAGCAATAAAAAAAGGGTCAGTTTTTAAACTGACCCTTTTTTTATTGTAAACTTAGGAAATTAACTGTTCAACATAACAGGCATTACCAACATGGTTACATATTCACCTTCATCCAAACCGTCTGAAGGAGTAAGTATACCGGCACGGTTTGGTAAACTCATTTCTAAGGAAACTTCGTCTGAACTTAAGTTGTTCAGCATTTCAGTTAAAAATCTTGAGTTAAATCCTATTTGCATATCATCACCTTGGTAAGAACACGTTAATCTTTCTTCTGCCTTGTTAGAGTAATCAATATCTTCTGCGGAAATGTTCAATTCAGCACCGGCAATTTTTAATCTAATCTGGTGCGTTGTTTTATTTGAGAAAATAGAAACCCTTCTTACTGAACTTAAGAATTGATTTCTGGCTATTGTAAGTTTGTTTGGATTCTCTTTAGGTATTACCGCTTCATAGTTTGGATACTTACCATCAATCAATCTACAGATAAGCTCTGTGTCTTCAAAACTGAACTTGGCATTACTTTCATTGTATTCTATAAGAACGTCAGATTCGCTGCCCGCCAAAATTCCCTTTAATAAGGTTAAAGGTTTTTTGGGCATAATGAATTCTGCTACCTGTGAGGCTCTAACATCTGTACGTTGATATTTTACCAATTTGTGAGCATCTGTTGCTACAAAAGTTAAATTCTCTGGTGAAAATTGAAAGAAAACACCGCTCATTACAGGTCTTAGGTCATCATTACCGGCAGCAAAAATGGTTTTGTTGATAGCAGTGGCAAGGATATCTCCAAGTAACGTTGTTGAACTAGGGCTAGTTAATTCCACAGCTTTTGGAAATTCTGCTCCATCGGCATATGCTAAGGCATATTTACCGTGATTAGAACTAATTTCTACGGTATTGTTATCTTCAACAACAAATGTCAAAGGTTGTTCCGGAAAAGTTTTCAACGTTTCTAAAAGTAATCTGGCAGGTACTGCAATGGTACCCTCGTTATCCGAATCTACCGTTATAACGGAACTCATAGTGGTTTCTAGGTCAGACGCTGATACAGTTAGTTTGTCCTTTTGCAAGTCGAACAGGAAATTATCCAGTATTGGTAATGTATTACTGTTGTTGATTACACCTCCTAATATTTGGAGTTGTTTTAGCAAATAGGTACTTGAAACTATAAATTTCATTCTTTAAATTTTATTGATATTGTTCCTGAAATCATCAAGAAAAATAGGTTTTAATCCTTAATGTTGGCAGTTTTCATTATCAACAAAGATATTTTAATTGCCCTTTTTAAGGAAACAAACTTATTAACAGTTTGTTGTTGGTCAAGGTACGGTATACTACTAGTTTTTACGGCATTATGCTCATATAATTTTCATAAGTACATTAGTTATTAACTTTTACCGTTTTGAATTTTATTAAAAGTACGCCTGTTAAAACAAAATATTTCTGTTTGTAAGGCTACTCAAAATCTACCATGATCGTATCCCTGTAATCTAATCCTAATAGGGTAGAGGCTCCGCCTACGGTAGTAAGGTTACTTTTAAATATTGCCAATTCTATATAGTTAGATGAATTAAATATCGCCAATAAATCACCTGCACTTTTTCTCTGGCTCTTCTCTAAACTGTAATCGATAAAATCATTATATGCTTTATGGATTGTGTTTATTTTATGGTTACGAACCAATAACGTATACGGTCTATCTTTGCGATAAGCGTCAAATAGATTTTTTCTAATATTAGTTACCACATTGCCATAGTTGTCTATATAAATGACACTGCCAATAATTTTTTTGCCTTCTTCAGTAATTCTAGGTGAAAACTCCCTTAGGTCCCTTAGTTCGGTAAATGGCTTGCCTACCAATTCTAAAGTACCTCCACGGGCTATATGACAGGCAACTTGTATAAAGACATTGAGCACGGGAAAAGAATTTGCAATGGAATCCGGTAAATTTATTTCAAACACTTTTTCCGGTGTCATTTCAGAAGTGATCAACCCTATAACACCGGTATTTGCACTTATAAAATAATGACCGTTTACCAATGCTACAATATGTTTATTGTCTGGGGTTTCTTCTGAGTCTACACCAACTATATGTATAGTGCCTTTGGGAAAACTATTGTATGAATTAGATAGCACGTAGGCACATTCTTGAATATTGAATGGCATGATGTCATGCGAAATATCAACAATTTTAGCATCGGGCAATTCGGTATATATGGAGCCTTTCAATACAGCTACAAAGTGATCTTTAAGTCCAAAATCTGTTGTGAGGGTAATTATTGCCATACAGCAATGTTGATATGTTTTTGGTTAGTCAAACTTAAAATTTGCTTAAATTTGATATACAAAACTAAACAAAAAAACAGCGATTAGAAATTAATATTCGCTAACTATAAATCATTATAAAAACGACTGTTTGAACGAGATAATTCTAGAACTTACCGAAATTAGCCCAAGAGAATTTTTTGGGCAGCAAAATGAGCATATTGATTTATTGAAAAAGTACTTTCCGAAGTTGAAGATTGTTGCCCGTGGCAATAAGATAAAGGCTTTTGGGGACGAAGAACTTCTGGAAGAGTTTGAGAGGCGGTTTGATATGCTTACACAGCATTTCATCAAATACAATAAATTAGATGAAAATAGTATTGAGCGTGTACTTACCAGTTCTGATGACGAAGAATTGAAATCTTCAAAGAATAGTGGTGAAACTTTGGTGCATGGTGTTAGTGGTAGGTTGATCAAGGCACAGACAGCCAACCAACGTCGCTTGGTTGATGCTTCTAAAAAGAATGATATGGTTTTTGCCATTGGACCTGCCGGAACTGGTAAAACTTACACCGGTGTTGCGCTTGCGGTAAAAGCTTTAAAAGAAAAACAGGTTAAAAAAATCATATTGACCAGACCAGCGGTTGAAGCTGGTGAGAACTTAGGTTTTTTACCAGGTGATTTAAAGGAAAAGCTAGATCCTTATATGCAGCCTTTGTATGACGCGTTAAGGGATATGATCCCGGCGGAGAAGTTGGTGCATTATATCGAGAACGGAACCATACAAATTGCCCCAATGGCCTTTATGCGTGGTAGAACCTTGGATAATGCCTTTGTTATATTAGATGAGGCGCAGAATACTACCCATGCCCAAATGAAAATGTTTTTGACAAGAATGGGTAGAAATGCACGATTTTTAATAACTGGCGATCCAGGACAAATAGATTTACCACGTAGAACCATTTCTGGATTAAAGGAAGCTTTACTTATTTTAAACAATGTAGAGGGTATAGAAGTTATATATCTAGATGACAAAGATGTAATACGCCATAAGTTGGTTAAAAAAGTTATCGACGCGTATAAAACTATAGAACATCACAATTAAAAAATTTCATGGCAAATAATACTATTTACGAAACAGAATTTAATTTTCCTGGTCAAAAAGATGTCTATAAGGGCAAGGTACGATCGGTATACACATTAGAAAATGATAGGTTGGTAATGATAGCGACCGATAGGTTGTCTGCATTTGATGTGGTTATGCCCAAAGGAATTCCTTATAAAGGGCAGATTTTGAATCAAATTGCAACTCAAATGATGGCATCTACCGAAGATATTGTGCCTAATTGGCTAACGGCAACACCTGACCCAAATGTAGCAGTAGGCGTAGCTTGTGAGCCTTTCAAAATTGAAATGGTTATTCGTGGATATTTATCTGGTCATGCCGCTAGGGAATATAAGTTGGGCAAAAGAATGCTTTGTGGAGTTGCAATGCCAGACGGAATGAAGGAAAACGATAAATTTCCCAATCCGATAATTACACCTGCGACCAAAGCGGAAATGGGTGATCATGATGAGGATATTTCTAAAGAGGATATTTTAAGTAAAGGGATTGTCTCTAAAGAGGATTATGCCTTACTGGAGAAATATACTTATGCTCTTTTTGAAAGAGGCACAAAAATAGCTGCAGACAGAGGTTTGATTTTAGTGGATACCAAATATGAATTTGGAAAAACCAAAGAAGGTGAAATTTTATTGATAGATGAAATACATACCCCAGATTCTTCAAGGTACTTTTATTCTGAAGGGTACCAGGAAAGACAAGATGCCAATGAACCTCAAAAGCAATTATCAAAAGAGTTTGTAAGACAATGGTTGATTGCCAATAATTTTCAAGGTTTGGAAGGACAGACGGTACCTGAGATGTCAGACGAGTATATTGAATCGGTTTCGGAAAGGTATATTGAATTATATGAGCATATCACCGGAGAGCCTTTTGTAAAGGCAGATACTTCGCATATTCATGATAGAATCAACAGAAACGTTTTAAATTATCTTGAAAGCCTATAGTGTTACCTGATCAAAGATTTGAACGTAAAGTTTTTCTTTTCTTTTAATCTTGAAATGATTTTTAAAAAGGCGACTGCTGTTATGTAAGCGTCGCCTAATGCAGTATGCCTATCTTTTTTGGAGATAGAGAACTTTTCTGCAAGCTCATCTAATGAATACTGAGCTTTGGGCTGCACCAAATAAGATTTTAAAAGGGTTTTCTTATAAATAACACCGGTATCTAAGACCTTGTTTTTTAATTTGGGTAAACCATGCCTTTCTAATGCAGTATTTAGCATCCCCATATCAAAACCTGCATGGTGCGCAACGATAATGGCATTGCCAACATAGGCCAAGAATTTTTCTAAGGCTAAAATTTCTTGAATACATTCTCGTTGTCCATTTTTCAATAAACCGTGAACAGGAACGGTTTCTTTATTGAATTTTTCTTGTTCCAAATAAATATCAAAGACTTCCTGTACAGAGATGGTTTCCTTTTTAACCTTCACAGCACCTATTGAAAGTATTCTGTCTTCTTCAAAACTAAATCCGGTGGTTTCTGTATCAAGTACTACAAAAACAAGTTCATTGAAATTTTTACTTTGAGGTTCTTTAAAGAGGTTCTCGTATTTCAACCAAAAATCAGGTAAATGCTTGGGTGTTTTTTTAAATAGCCTCATTATCCTAAAATATTGGTGACCTTAAAACGAAGCGTGATCAATTCTTGAATTTCTTTTATCGCTTTAAAGGTGCGCTTCAATTTCATTTTTTCTTGCTTTGTCAATTGTTCCAATTCAATAAATCTACCAGAATCATGATGTAAAAGCCCTTGTCTTGTTCTAAATTTAAGTAAAGCCTTTGTAGCGTAAGAACAAGCTAAATATAATTCTTGATTGTTTGGTTCCAACTCCGCCAATTTTTCATAACGCTCCCAAGTGTTGCTAATAGCTTTTACTGAATGCGATAATATTAATACCCTGGCTGCATCTATCAAAGGTCTTAATGCTCTACTTTTTAAATCGAAAAAATCTTTATGCTGTCCATCCTGCTCTACTAAAAACTGTCTAAAGAAGCCGGTGGGTGACGGACTTTGTAATGCGCCATTTGCCAAATGCACCAAGAAAATAGGATATTTTTCTACAGTTCTAAATATGTGTTCAGACATGTTGTCCAACAAACTTCTTTCTCCATATGCCAAACTGTAATCAAAAAATATGGATGACATTAATACTTCATTTGGTCCAGGGTTGCTGATCCAGTATGATAGTTTATTTTTCCATTCTTGTAAACTTAAACACCATTTAGGGTTTGATGCCATCATATCTGCAGGGCAATATTCATATCCAATAGTATTAAGTCCTTTGGTTATATGTTTGGCAAGCTCTAAAAAATAAGTGGTAGTCTGTGGTAAATCCTCTTCTGGCACATCTTCAAAAACTAAGGCATTATCTTGATCTGTATGTAACAATTGTTCACTTCTACCTTGACTTCCTAAAGCCAACCATGCAAAATTGGTTGGTGGAGGGGTGTCCATTTTTGCTATGGATATTTCTACTACTTGTTTTATACAGGTGTCGTTAAGTTCTGAGATAATTTTTGCGATTAACCCTAGTGGAATATTTTGTTCCAAATACCCCGTTAAAAGTACCATAATACTTTTTCTGAGCTGCTTTATTTTCTTTATGCGCGTTGTTCGTTTTATGGCTTTGACCAAAACTGCGGGGTTGTCACCCAGAGAAACCATTACGTCATGTTTAGATAATATACCTAAAGCTGGGGTGTTTGGAGTACCGTCTTCGGTGATCACCAAATGACTGATGTTACTTTTCATCATAGCCATTTGAGCCTGTGTAATGGTTAGATTTTTTGGGTAGGTTATTACCGGTGAAGCCATAATGGTCTTTACCGATGCGGTTATAGGCTGTTTGCCCGTTATTACCTTATTTCTAAAATCTTTATCTGTTATGATACCTACAGGTAGTTCTTTGCTGACAACAAGAATGGATCCAATTTGCTTTTTGGTCATTATCTCAGCTGCCTTTTGTATGGTAGTACGTGTGGAACAGGTAATCAGCTTTTTAGAATAACTAGCTAATTGTAAATCTGGTAGTACTACTTCATTATTGGTTGCTTCACTGTCTTCCGTATCGTAAAGCTGACCTTTTTGACTTTTGGCGTAAGGGTTGCGCGTATTGGAGGCAAAACTCTCCATTAAAAAAATCGTTACCTGCTCGTTCTGTTTTGCAATTGGTTTGAATATGTCTATAGGAATACCATAGATAATAGATTCTTCATGTGCTCTGGCCTCTAATTTGTAGTTTTCATTGGCAAAAAGCGGTCGTAGGCCAAAAATATCGCCTTCATCGCAATAGTCAAGAATATTGGAAGTCGTAGGGTTGTTCAACGTTACCGCGCCCTTATGAACCAAATAGAAATGAGCGTGTTGGTTTTCATCAACAGAGAAAATGATGCTGTTTTTCTCTTTATAAATAATGACTACGTGTTCGGCCAATTGAAATAATGACTTATGGTCAAGTGCGTTGAACGGAGGGTAGTTCTTAATAAAATCCGCTACTCTTTCAGAAATAAGATTTTTCATAAATTAAAGTTAGCGGAATTAAAGATGATAAAAAAGGTCCCGACAATGTTTGCGCTTTCATGACAAAAACCAACTTGTTTTAAGCTTAGCAATCACTTAAGAAAACGCCTACTGCAAGTCCGCCTTCAGAGGTTTCTTTGTATTTGGAGTTCATATCCTTGGCGGTTTCCCACATGGTCTGTACAACTTTATCTAGTGGTACTTTAGCTGCAGAAGGGTCAGAACCCAATGCAAGTTCAGCAGCGTTGATAGCTTTAATGGCTCCCATAGAATTTCTTTCTATACATGGTATCTGTACCAGACCACCTATAGGGTCACAAGTAAGTCCTAAATGATGCTCCATGGCTATTTCCGCAGCCATGAGAACTTGTTCTGGAGTGCCGCCTAAAAGTTCGGTCAAAGCTCCCGCTGCCATTGCTGACGATACTCCTATCTCTGCTTGGCAACCACCCATGGCCGCTGATATTGTAGCTCCTTTTTTAAAGATACTTCCAATTTCTCCCGCCACTAATAAAAATTGTTTTACATGCTCAAAATTACCGGCATGGTTTTCAATGACCATGTAATACATTAATACGGCAGGTATAACACCTGCACTACCGTTTGTAGGTGCAGTGACTACACGGCCCAAAGAAGCATTTACTTCATTTACACTTAGGGCAAAACAACTTACCCATTGCAAAATTTGCCTAAATTTTACCTCGGTTTGTCTAATGCTTTGCAACCATTCCTGCGGTGTAGAATAGGGTAGGTCACTTTTTAATTTGTTATGCATTTCAAATGCCCTGCGCTTAACTTTTAGCCCGCCGGGTAAAGTACCTTCGGTATGGCATCCGGTGTACATGCATTCTAGCATTGTGGACCAAATTCTATCAAGTTCGTGGTCTATGACCTTATCTTCTCTTAAGGAACGTTCATTCTGCAAAACAAGGTCAGATATCTTTAGGTCTTCATTTTTGCAGAACTCAAGTAGCTCAGTCCCTTTTTGCACAGGAAAAGGAAATTTTTTGAACATGTCAACTTTTCGCTTGGCATTTTTTCGGTCTTCTCCAATTACAAATCCACCGCCAATAGAATAGTAGGTTTTTGAGATTTTTCTTCCAGATTTCAATTTTGCCTGAAATTTTAGGCCATTAGCATGAAAGGGCAAAAACTTCTTATTGAAAATAATATGTTTGTCCGGATCAAATACAATACTGTACTTACCGTCTAAAAGTAACACATGGTCATTTTTTATTGAAGATATCATAGGGTCTATACTTTCAATAGGCACTAATTCCGGATCGGCACCCAATAGCCCTAACATTACTGCGTAGTCTGTGGCATGCCCTTTACCCGTTAATGATAGAGAGCCATATAAATGTACCTCTACTTCTTCAACGTTTTCAAGATTGTTTTTAGAGTTTAACCGTGCCAGCCAACGTTCTGCGGCACGCCATGGTCCAAGAGTATGTGAACTGGAAGGACCTACGCCTATCTTTAACATATCAAAAACACTAATGCTTTCTATCTCCAAATCTTATAAGTTTTGTAGGCTAAGGTACAATGTTTCGGCAACCTTTTACCATACTAAATTGGCATATTTAATTTCCTTTAAAACATAATAATGACATCATGTCAGTTTTTTGTGCTTGGCATATTGTTTGTCATTTACATACCGATTGTAAAATAAAGCACTTAATTTAAAACATATAAAATGAGTAAGATTATAGGAATAGATTTGGGTACTACCAACTCCTGTGTTTCCGTAATGGAAGGTAATGAGCCAGTGGTAATTCCAAATGCAGAAGGAAAAAGAACTACGCCATCTGTCATCGCTTTTGTTGATGGTGGTGAAATTAAAGTTGGTGATCCAGCAAAAAGACAAGCGGTAACCAACCCTCATAAAACCATTTATTCTATTAAAAGGTTTATGGGTAATAAATTTTCTGAATCAAGTAAAGAGGCAGGAAGAGTACCTTATAAAGTTGTTAAAGGAGATAATGATACGCCTAGAGTAGATATTGATGGCCGTTTATATTCTCCACAAGAATTATCTGCAATGATTCTTCAGAAAATGAAGAAAACTGCAGAAGACTATTTAGGTCAAGATGTTTCACGTGCGGTTATTACCGTACCAGCATACTTTAACGATGCACAGAGACAAGCAACCAAAGAAGCTGGTGAAATTGCCGGTTTAACTGTAGAACGTATCATTAACGAACCTACAGCTGCATCTTTGGCTTACGGTATGGATAAAAAAGATACAGACCAGAAAATAGTTGTGTTTGACTTTGGTGGTGGTACACATGATGTATCTATATTGGAGTTGGGCGATGGAGTATTTGAAGTATTGGCTACTGATGGTGATACACACTTAGGTGGTGATGACGTAGATCAAAAAATCATTGACTGGTTGGCAGAAGAGTTCAAGGCTGAAGAAAGCTTGGACCTAAGAGAAGACTCTATGGCGTTACAACGTTTACGTGAGGCTGCTGAAAAAGCTAAGATAGAATTGTCTTCATCTGCACAAACGGAAATTAACTTGCCTTACGTTACCGCAACTGCTTCTGGACCTAAGCACTTAGTAAGAACTTTGACTAGATCTAAGTTTGAGCAATTGATTGCTGATTTGGTAAAGAGAACTATTGAGCCATGTGAAACTGCTATGAAAGCAGCGGGACTTTCTAAGAGCGATATTGATGAGATTATCCTAGTTGGTGGTTCTACTAGAATACCAGCAGTACAAGAAGCTGTTGAGAAATTCTTTGGTAAAAAACCTTCTAAAGGTGTAAACCCAGATGAGGTTGTTGCTATTGGAGCAGCTATTCAAGGTGGTGTTTTAACTGGTGATGTTAAAGATGTATTGTTATTAGACGTTACACCACTTTCATTAGGTATTGAAACTATGGGTAGTGTAATGACAAAGCTGATTGAAGCTAACACTACAATACCAACGAAAAAATCTCAGGTGTTCTCTACGGCAGCGGATAACCAACCATCGGTTGAAATTCATGTATTGCAAGGGGAAAGACCTATGGCAAATGATAATAAGACCATTGGTAGATTCCATTTAGATGGTATTCCACCAGCAAAGAGAGGTACTCCACAAATTGAAGTAACTTTTGACATCGATGCTAATGGTATTATTAAGGTTTCTGCAACTGATAAGGCTACAGGTAAATCTCAAGATATTCGTATCGAAGCTTCTTCTGGATTAACTGAAGAGGAAATCAAAAAGATGAAAGCAGAAGCAGAAGCTAATGCTGAGTCTGATAAGAAAGCGAAGGAAACTGCCGATAAGCTAAATGAGGCCGATGGTATGATTTTCCAAACTGAGAAGCAACTTGAGGAATTTGGCGATAAATTATCTGATGATAAGAAAAAGCCGATAGAAGAAGCTTTAACAGAGTTGAAAGCAGCATATGAGACAAAAGATATAGCTGTAATTACTCCTGCTTTAGATAAAATCAACGAAGCTTGGAAAGTTGCATCTGAAGAGATGTACAAAGCACAAGCTGAAGCTCAAGGTGGTGGTGCTCCTCAAGGAGAGCCAACTGCAGACGGTGGTGCTTCTGAAGGTGATAATGTTGAAGACGTTGACTTCGAAGAAGTAAAGTAATATAACTTTAACTTGATATATAAAAGGGGCGGTATTTACCGCCCCTTTTTACTTTTACGGTAATTTATTTTGAACCACGTATTATTAAAGTAATTTTACAGTATGATAAGAAAATACTTTCAGACATTTTTAATTGTTTTCATTTCGATTATAGGGAAAATACAAAGTCAAGAGATTCAAATTTTCACTGTTGAAGATTTTGATTTGACGGGTAACGTAAAAAAGTGTTTGGTAAGCACCGACTATGGTAAAGAGGAATATGACTTTAATAAAAATGGTCTTTTGACAAAATCGGTTACCAGATATAATGATCAAGATTATGACGTGGTTTATTACAAGTACGGTAAAGGGGAGTTGTTAGAAAAACGCTCTGAATCTTACAGGAATAATACTTTTGATGCCAGTACGTCAATAGCTCATTTCTATGAAATAGATTCTACGGATAACCTTAAAATACAAGAACGAATATTTTCTTATGATAAACAGTTTTTAGATGAGTACATATATTATTATGACGAGTTTGGTGATTTAATAAGCATAAAAAGAACTAACAATGATGGTACGGATATTACCCAAATAGAACATAAGAAATTTAAAGGTGAGAATACGGTGACCTATCTATTGAACGAAGTACCTTTAAAATCTATTCGTACATCTACTTTAAAACCTAAGAATAAACAGGTACAAAAAGTAGTGTTGACCAAAGAGTATTTAAATGGTGAAGAGAATTTCGCCTTTGAGGAGGTTTATAGTTTAGGTGGTATGTTAATGGCTGAACAGGAATTTGAATATGATGGTGTTGCTGAAAAATTTGTACCTACCACTAGAACTACTTATGAATACGATGAGAAAGGAATGTTGGTAACCGAAATTGCAAAAAGAGGAGCGGGAATCATAAAAAAGGAATACATCTACCAATATGATAATTCAGAGTTTGGCAACTGGGTAAAACAAATAGTGACACCTGATAATACCTATACCACTAGAAAAATCACCTATTACCCACAAGTGTCTAAAACGGTTGAAAAATAATACTATTGATTTTTCTTTATCCATTCAGTACGCAGTAAACCATAACAACACGTGTTTCTTTTAAAGCCATCTAAGAGGTAGACATCCTTTCTTAAAATACCTTCTAAAACACATCCTAGTTTTTCTACTGCTTTTCTAGATGCGGTATTACGCTCATCTACACGAAATTCCACTTTTTCAAAATCTAAAGTGGTAAAGGCATAAACAAGCATTAATTTTTTCATTTCCGTATTTAACCCAGTACCCTGAAATTCACGACCTATCCATGTAGAACCTATATGTAGTACTTTGTTTTTATAATTCATATTCATATAACGGGTGCATCCGGCATAAACACCTTGCTTTTTATCATATATTATGAATGGAATGCTAGTGCCTGCCACTAATTGTTGTAAAGCTATTGTTACATAATTTTTTAAGCTGTTGGGCGTAGCAATATCGGACGGAGAATATTGAACTAAATTTTCTTGAGATGCTATAGGTATCAATACTTTGTAGTTATCCATTGTTAATGGACTTAACCTTACCCTTTCATTTTCTAGAGTTACTTGACCTTTCATTATACTAACTGATTTATAATTTCTTTTTTTACTTCATGTACACCGTCAAAACTTATATGTTGAATATTATCTCCAAATAACAAATGAATTTTTTCGCTTTCTTTTGATAATCTTTCAGGACTAAGATATTGGTCTTTATCTCCAATAATGGATATGACTTTGGTGTCTTTGTTTAAAAAGTTGAAATCTTGTTTCTTGAGTTCATTGGGCAAACCACCTGCGTAGATAATCAATTTTGAACATTGAAGTTTAGAATAAGCCAGATACCTTGTAGCTATTGAAACTCCTTGAGAAAATCCGAAAAAAATAATCTCACAATGTTCTGGCAAATTTTCGTTTTGCAATACCGCATCAATATAATTAAAAACGTTTATGGTTTCCAATGATGTATTTTCTTTGGTCAACCAACTTGCGCCCACATGTTTGTATTCATTTTTTAAATAGTATTTAGAAGGTGCTTGGGGTGCAATAACATAATTTTCTTCTTTGGGCAGGTCTGCAAAATATTTAAGAAAAAAACGGCTTAAGTACCCAATGCCATGGAAAACTAACCAAACACGTTTTGTTTGGCTATTTAATTCATTTAAAGTCTCATAGGTGTTGGTGGTATGATATGAGACGTTTTTAACTTTCTTGTTCATGTATTTGCAATTCTTCTTAGCTTTTCAATTGGTAATGTAATGCTTAATTTTACAAAAAAAAGGATGAACGACTACAAAGAAAAAATTTTAAAGATCTGTAACGAAACTTCTAAGAATACCTTAATGGAAACATTAGATATTGAGTATATAGATGTTGGGGAAGATTTTTTATTGGCTAAAATGCCTGTTACGTCAAAAGTTCATCAGCCCGACGGTGTTCTCCATGGTGGTGCGTCTGTAGCATTGGCAGAAAGTGTTGGTAGTGCGGCATCTTATATATTTTTGGATGGAAATAAGTACTTTGTAAGAGGTTTGGAAATTGCAGCAAATCATGTAAAAAGCATAAAGGATGGATTTGTTTATGCAAAAGCTACCATTTTACACAAGGGAAGAACCACACAACTGTGGGAGATAAAAATAACCAATGAAGCAGATCAATTAATCTCGCTTTGTAAACTAACTACAATAGCATTACCCAAAAGCTAGTATGCCGCAAGAACTTTTTGATCAAGTTGAAACCTGTTTAAAAGAACAGTTACCATTTGCATTGTATAGAAAGCCCAATAACGCTGAACTCATTGGGATATTTCAAAGTAACGATGAGGTTCATTATGTAAAAGATTTTACAGAAACGGGTTTCGTTTTTGCACCCTTTAATTTAAATGACAATGCCATATTGTTAAAGATGGATGTTGTTATTAAAGCTTTGTATGAGCAAAGTGAGATAAATGATCTTAACCAAAATGTGTCAGTAGCGTACAATGAAATAGAAAAACTTAGATATCTTAATTTGGTTTCATCTGCAATTAAAACTATTGACAAAGGTGAATTTAATAAGGTAGTATTGTCTCGTAAAATTGAGGTTGAATTTAAAGAAGACGTATTAGAGGTATACCAACATTTGTTGAATACTTATAAAAAAGCATTTTGTTACTTCTGGTATCATCCAAAAGTTGGTTCCTGGATGGGGGCAACGCCAGAAATACTGGTAAAAAGAAAAGGTTCTCAATTTTCTACTATGTCGCTTGCGGGCACACAGAACTCTCAAAAATCGGAAATGCCAAAATGGTCAAAGAAAGAATTGGACGAACAACAATTGGTGACAGATTATATCTTAAATGCTTTAAAGGAAAAAACGGTTTCATTAAAAAGCTCTGAAAGAGAGTCTGTAAGAGCTGGTCAACTTTGGCATCTTAGAACGGAAATAAAAGGTACTTTTTCTCCTAATAATTTTGGTACTGTATTAAAAGCACTGCACCCAACACCGGCTGTATGCGGTACACCTTTGGCTAGCGCCAAGGAATTTATTTTGAACAATGAGATGTACGATCGCTCGTTTTATACAGGTTTTCTTGGGGAGTTGAATATTCAAGAAGAAGTATCAAGAAACAGAAATAGAAAAAATCAAGAAAACAGTGCCTACCGAAGTGTAGCAAAAACATCAGAGCTCTTTGTGAATTTACGATGTATGCAATTGCAGAAAGCTAAAGCGGCTATTTATGTAGGTGGTGGTATCACAAAAGATTCCAATCCAGAAAGTGAGTGGGAAGAAACCTCTTTAAAAAGCATGACAATGCTTCGTGTATTAAGCGGTAATTAGACACGCATTTTTTGGTATATAATCGGCATTGGTCGTATTTTTGAACTACATGAAATACTCTGCTATACCCACTGCACAAACTATAGTTCAACATTGCCGGGCCAAGGAAATTGGTAATATTGTAATTTCGCCTGGTTCAAGAAATGCGCCATTAACAATTGCTTTTGCAGAGAATCCTTTTTTTAAGTGCTTTAGTATTGTTGATGAGCGATCTGCCGCATTTTTTGCCTTAGGTATGGCACAACAGTTAAAAGAACCTGTAGTGGTACTTTGTACCTCCGGTAGTGCCCTTTTAAATTATTACCCTGCAATTGCCGAAGCATACTACAGTAACATTCCGTTAATTGTAATTTCTGCAGATCGGCCAGTTTATAAATTAGGTATTGGTGATGGACAAACTATTGATCAGCGCAATGTTTTTAAAAACCATATTGGTTATTCGGCAAATTTAAAACAAGATGTAAGTCACGCTTCCTCAACAGTATTGCAGTACAGACCAGATTGGTTTGAGGATGGTAAAATGGAAGATATTCAGCACGATGTTCAAACCTTTAATGACCAGCAACTTAATCTTGCTTTTGATATTTCGTTGAAATCTAATAGTCCGGTACATATAAACGCACCCTTTGAAGAGCCCTTGTATAATACATTTTTAGAGCCAACTGTTTCACCTCAATTAAATATTGATGCTAATGAAATCGTAGATGTACTAAATATAGAGCCTCATAGGGAAATTTGGAATGCATCTTCTAAAAAAATGGTTTTGGTAGGGGTAAACTCTCCCAATGAGGTAGAAAGTGAAATTTTAGATTTTTTAGCGAATGACCCTAGTGTTTTGGTATTGACAGAAACTACTTCTAACATTCATCATCCACATTTTTTTAATAGTATAGATTCTTTAATTGCACCTATTGAAATGCAATTGGATAGTGATGAGTTGTTCAAAAAATTAAGACCTGAGGTGTTGATCACATTTGGTGGATTAATTGTCTCTAAAAAAGTAAAGGCTTTCTTAAGAAAACATAAACCAGATCATCATTGGCATATTGGTGGACAAACAGCGAATAATACATTTTTTTGCCTGAAAGAGCATTTGAAAATTTCTGTTAACCGTTTTTTTGATGAGATGTATGCACAACCCATTAAAACGGATAGCGATTATTTTTTGAGTTGGAATAAGGTGAAACAAGGCTACATGTTAAAAAGAGAGGCGTATCTTAAAAAGATTCCTTTTTCTGATTTTTCAGCTTTTGGACAGTTGTTGGGTTCCGTGCCAGATAATTACATGTTGCAATTGGCAAACAGCTCTACTATTAGGTATACCCAGTTGTTTGATTTGAACCCTTCATTAAAGGTATTTTGTAATAGAGGTACTAGTGGTATTGATGGTAGTACATCTACTGCCGTTGGTGCGTCTTGGGCATATGGTAGCCCCACTTTATTGGTTACGGGTGATTTAAGTTTTTTCTATGATAGTAATGCACTTTGGAACAATTATATAAAGAACAATTTTAGAATTATAGTAATTAATAATGGTGGAGGTGGCATTTTTAGGATTCTCCCTGGTAAAGATGATTCCAGTGTATTTGAAACCTATTTTGAAACACGTCATTCTCTTTCCGCTGAGCATCTGTGCAACATGTTTGGTTTTGATTATAGAACGGCTAAATCTTCTATAGAACTTGAAGATGAATTAAAGGACTTTTACAAAGAAACCGTTCGTCCGATGTTACTGGAAATTACTACACCTACATTAATAAACGATAAAATTTTGATTGATTATTTTCGTTTCATATCTTAGTAGGGTATTAACCATTAATTATAACACATTTAACATGAGTAAAAGAGACGATTTAATAGAAAAGTATGCTGCGGACATCAAAGATAAATTTGGTGAGGATGCAGATATGGACTTGCTTAAAAAAGTAACTGTTGGTTTAGGACCATCTATTTATAATATTGATGCTTCTAAAGTATCTGGTAGTGACCAAAAAGAATTGGATACTGTTAAGAACAACTATTTGATCAAAAAATTAGGTCTTGCAGATGATTCTAAATTAGATGACGCTATTGCTACAGTTATGGAGAAGTATGGTTCTTCTAACAGAAATAAACATAGAGCGGTTATCTATTATAAGCTTTGTCAGCATTTCAATAAAGCATCTGTTTACGATAAATAGTCAGATGGCAAATAATATAAAGACCGTTATCTTTTGATAACGGTCTTTTTTTTGCTCCGGTATTTAAATATTTAAAATGTAATTTTGCAGCATGATAGAATTAGGACGTATTAACAACCTTGAGATTTTAAGAGACACCAGTGTAGGGCTTTTTTTGGGCGATGAAGAGGGCAATGATGTTTTGTTGCCAAATAAGTATGTACCTACTGGGTATGAAATAGGGCAGAAGATTAAAGTGTTCTGTTATTTGGATTATGATGAAAGACCAGTTGCAACAACTTTAGAACCGGATATTATGCTCGGTGAATTTAGATTGTTACAAGTTGCTGAAGTTAATGAGTTTGGTGCTTTTATGGAGTGGGGACTGGAAAAACACCTGTTGGTACCTTTTAGGGAGCAGCGTGTTAAAATGAAAGAAGGGCAATGGTATGTTGTTCATTGTTATTTAGATGAGCGTTCTGGTAGATTGGTAGCGTCTAATAAGCTTGATAAATTTCTTAGTAATGACACCGTAGATTTAAAAGAATGGGAGCAGGTAGACCTTGTGGTTACAAGGCAAACAGACTTAGGGTGGGAAGTGATCGTAAATGAAAGGCATAAGGGTTTGGTATATTTTAATGAAGTCTTTAAGCCAATTAATATCGGTGATGTAATACCTGGTTGTGTAAAAACGATTAGAAAAGATAATAAGTTGGATATTTCACTTCAACCACTTGGAGCAAAAGTATTAGAACCTGCGGCAAAAAAAATATACGAGGTCTTAGTTGAAAACGGTGGGTTTTTAGGATTACATGATAAATCTGCACCAGAAGAAATTAGAGATGTCTTTCAAATGAGTAAGAAGACTTTTAAGAAAGGTCTGGGTACGCTTTATAAAGATAGAAAAATAAAAATAGAATCTGACGGTATCACATTATCAGATGATTAGGGTGTTAATTGTAAGAAAAATCTTAGGTATTTGATTTTCAACGAAATAACTTAAATAATGGTCAGGTTTATTGTGATAACTTACAATTAATTTTATTTTTGTGGTAAATGAAAAGTTATTAACAAATTTTAACTTACATTTAAGTTTTAAGCGCAAAATTTACCCTGTATATGCCTTTTATAGAAGAAAGTGATTTACTAGAATTACATAAAGATGTAGATAAAGCTCAAATTATCAATGAGCGTTTATTGGATCAGATAAAGTTTAAGAATAAAGAATTGAAAAAGAGTAAGATTCAGCGAAACATTTTTGCTGGTATTACAGGTCTTTTCTTGATAGGTGGTTTGGCATTCACATCTTTTACCGCTGGTATTTCTAGTTCTGGAGGTTTTAACAGGAACAATAATAAAGATTTGGTTTTGACATCAATTGATAGTGTTGATGCATATAGAACGCGCTTGGAGAATCTTAAAGAACAGAATGAAGAACTTAGTTTAGTAAAGGAATTTTACTTGGCAAAAGAGTTTTTACAGAAAGAAAAGATATATTCGGTTCAGGTAAAGTCATTTGTGGATAACAATGTAACATTAGCTTCTGAGGCTTTGACCAATACGCTTTTTGTAAAGACAAATCCTTTTTACTCTTATTCCTTAGGGAACTTTGAAACTCTAGAAGAGGCCCAGTCATTCAGAAAACAATTGGTTGATCTAGGTTTCAACGATGCTTTCGTAGCTTCTTACCAAGATGGTAAAAGAATTCAAATAGAAGATCCATTTTAGTGACTAAAGTTAAAGCTTGGCTCAACGCTGCAAGGCTTAGAACGCTTCCCTTATCAATATCAGGTATTTTTGTAGGTACGGCATTGGCTGCTTATTATGGTGCCACCAATGTAACTATTTTCATATTGGCCTTATGTACAACTATAGGTCTACAGGTGACCTCTAACTTTGCCAATGACTATGGCGATGGTGTCAAAGGCACTGATGGTGATGATAGAATAGGACCTAAACGCGCCTTGCAAAGTGGTTTGCTTACTGCCACAGAATTAAAAAGAGGTATCTATATCAGCATTGTAATTAATGCAGTTTTAATCATTTCATTGATATTCACATCGTTTGGAACTAAAGATGTTCTTTACCCTGTCTTATTTTTGGTTTTAGGTGCTTTGGCCATTTGGGCCGCAATTAAATATACTGTAGGTAAATCAGCCTATGGTTATCAAGGATTGGGCGATGTTTTTGTCTTTATATTTTTCGGATTGGTAAGTGTTTTGGGTTCCATGTTTTTGTACTTGAAATTTATTGATTTGTTCGCTGTGTTACCGGCAATTGCAATAGGACTTTTAAGTGTTGGGGTTCTTAATCTTAACAACATGCGAGACATTAAATCAGATACTGCCGTTGGCAAGAATACTTTGGCTGTAAAAATAGGATTGTCTAAGGCAAAAAAATATCATTATTCCATTCTGGTCGTATCCTTTTTGTGTTTGTTTTATTTTCTCTTTACAACAAATGCCTCACAGTTACGTTATGTAAGTCTTGTAGGCTACCTACCAATACTGGTTCATTTAAGAAAAGTAGCTCTCACAGATAAGGCTGCAGAACTAGATCCTGAGCTTAAAAAATTAGCTTTAAGTACGTTTTTTATAGCGGTATTGTTTTTTATTAGTTATTATTATTTTTTGTAATTTTGAGTATAACCCACAAACCATTTTAAGTCTTGGAACAACCCATAAAAATTCTAATTGTTGAGGATAATGTAATCATCGCTGATGATATGCAATCTATGTTAGAGGAAATAGGATATGAAATAGTTGATAATGTAATTGTTTACGAGCAAGCAGTTGAGGTGTTAAAAACCCAGCAGGTTGACTTAGTTCTTATTGACATCATTTTAGCCTCTGATAAAACAGGTATAGACTTAGGTAAACATATTAGGGAGAATTATGACATTCCTTTCATTTTTGTAACCTCTAACTCTGATCGTGCAACGGTTGAGAATGCCAAGACGGTTAAGCCTAACGGTTATTTGGTAAAGCCATTTGAGCAACAAGATCTTTATACTTCTATTGAAATTGCCTTATCTAACTTTATTTATGGCAAACAAAATGCCAGTAATGGAACGGCTAACAGTGGAAATACTGAAGATGTTGCCATGTCAAATTCAATTTTGAAGGATTCTATATTTGTTAAAAAACAACATTTATATTACAGAATTCAATTTGGTGATATTCAGTTTATAAAGGCGGATAATGTATATTTAGAAGTGAATACCGTGGATAAAAAATTCTTGGTACGATCACCATTAAAAGATTATTTAGAGAAGCTTCCCCAGAATAAATTTTATAGAGCACACAAATCATACATTGTAAATGTAGATCATATTGATGCTATTAATTCAAAGGATATAATGATCAATAATACATTGATTCCAATTTCTAAAGACTTTAAAGAATTTATTATTTCGGCAATGAATTCTTGATATAAGTTGATATATAAAAAAAACACCTTTTTTAAAGGTGTTTTTTTTTGCGCCAATCTTAGATGAAAGGTATTTTTTCATCGTTTAAATGTTATTTTTCATCGGTAAAATGCATGGCTGAACCACTTGTTTGCATTTCACAACAAATATTTGAGGTTACACAACAATTAATGCACGGTCCTATGGCTAATTCATAATTTTGATTTATTGATAATTGCCTATTGTTTTAGCCATATTGGTCTAAGGCAGCCAGAATAAAGCGCAATTTTTAATGATTTAATAAAAAGTACGTAGAACACGCTTTTTGGGCTCGTTGTTATTTAATGATAATTTAATAACGGCTCACAACAAAAATTTAGTTGGGTCAGCTATTAGCATTAAGTTTGATTCGACTTTTATTGAGATATGAAAAAACCTTTTATTTTGAGATTTGTAGGCACTATAGTTTTTAGTGTATTTATGTGCACTTTAGCGGCGCAAGATGGTGTAACGACTCAAAATGAAGATTACTACAAGCAGTTTCAAGATTTAGAGAACGGAGAATTACGTTCTTTCTTCTTTTTTAATACTCCAAATCGTTACAATCAGAATTCACCATATGATTGGTTAGATACCGTAAAAGTGTATTTGAACAGTTCTGAGAAAACTAAAGATTCTATTTCCATTAGGAATTACCAACTTATTGAGTCTCAGATATATTACGATTTGGGCAACTATGAAAAGAGTTTGGCTATTGCTAGACCTCTTTACGATGACTTAAGTAAGTTGGATCTAGATTCCAAACACATCATTTTAGATATTTTAGATAGTAATTATGCTAAGCTAGAACTTTATGATAAGCAAATAGAAATCAGAAGGGTAAAGCGTGAATTGGGTTTAACCGATAACGTGGCTTTTTATGATATTTACGCTAGTCTTGGTCAATATAGAAAAGCTATGCGAGATTACATGACCGAAGAAAAGAAAGAGCTTAAAGATGATGATTACTACGGGCTTGCTATTTACAATAATACAATTGGTAATTATTTAAGACAAGATAAATCTACGCCTACGGCGCTTAGCTACTTTAAAAAAGCAGAGGGTTTGATCAAGGTTTTTTTAAGTGATGTTACCAATCAACATTCTGATAAGGAAATTGCCGATGGTAGAATTTTAAACGGAATCATTATTGGCAATATTGGTAAATGTCATGTGCAACTGGGTGAATATGAAAAAGCAATTCCGTTTTTAGAAGAGAGTAGGGAAATTATTAGAAAATATAATAAGAGTAAGTTTTCATCTGATATTATTGAAAATACCTTGGCGTTGGCAGAGTGTTATTTGAAATTGGATGATTATGCTAAGGCAACAGATTACTTAAGCGATGAAATGAACCCAATTAAATTGGATAATATTTTAAAGCGGAACAGAATTTATGCGGATTATTATTTTAAAACCGGTGATTATCAAAACTCAACGGTTTATTTAAAGAAAAATATTAGAATTAGAGACTCTATAGATGCTCTTGCTTCTAATATTAAAAATCAGCAACTGACATCGGTAATTGAGCAAGATTTGGATAACTCCAAAAAAACTATGGAGCAACAAAAAGCTCAATTAGAAGCATCTAGAAAAGATATTAAGGCTAGGGATGATAAAATTAGCTTGGTTTTTGTTTCCTTGATATTTACGCTTATTGGCTTTGCCGGTCTGGTATATGCTTACTTAAAGAGTATTAAGAATCAACGTCTTATTGCCGAGCAAAAATTTATTATCGAAAACTCTTTGGTGGAAAAAGATTCACTGTTGAAAGAAATTCACCACAGAGTAAAGAATAACCTACAGATGGTTTCTAGTTTACTGAGTTTACAAACCAAGAATACTAGAAGCAAAGCTGCAATTGCAGCATTGGAAGAGGGTAAGAGTAGGGTAAAGGCCATGGCGCTTATACATCAAAAATTATATCAGAACGATGATTTATCCGTAATTGAAATGCAAGGGTATATTGAGAGTTTGATCAATAGTATTCAATCCGTATATAAAAAAGGAGGTCATAATATTAATATTACCATAGATGCCGAAGGTGTTGAGTTGGATATAGATAGAGCTATACCTTTTGGACTTATTTTAAACGAATTGGTATCTAACTCGTTTAAATATGCATTTCCCCATGATGATAGTAACGGTAAAATTTACATTCATTTGAGAAAAATTGCGGGTCAAGAAGGTTTCTTTGAGTATACGGACAATGGTATTGGCTTACCGGAAGATACAGATGAAAGAGCAAATTCCTCAATGGGTATTCGTTTAATGAACAGATTGGCAAATCAGCTGCAGACTTCATTGAATACAGATAAAACCAATGAAGGAGTTCGTTTTTGGTTTAATTTTAAATAAATTACCTCACCTTACTTTTCATTACTAAACGGTGTAATAGTTTAGGGAAAAAGCGTTTTAAGTAAATACCAAATTTTTCTTTTCCACCAATATAGGTTTCAAAGCGTTTCTTTTTAATAGCGTTAATGATTTCCTTAGCACATTTTTCTACGGGCATGCCGTTAAGAGTTGCATTGTCCTCTTTTTGTAGTGCGGTACCATTGGCGGTCAAAGCATTTTTGGCAACGTTGGTCTGTATAAAGCCAGGGCAGATGATAGATACATCAATATTGTCTTTCTCATGCTCCATTCGCAAGGCATCAAAGAAGCCGTGTAATGCATGTTTTGCACCACAATATCCAGAACGGTAAGGCGATGAAAACTTACCCATTAAGCTGGTGATGGTTACGTAATGACCTCCTTTTTGTTTTATGAAATAGGGTAAGGCATGTTTGGTTAATTTTATGGTACCCAGATAATTGACGTCTATCATTTGTTGATAAACTTCAAATTTGGTTTCAACAATCAAAGAACGTTGACTTAATCCTCCATTGTTGATTAAAACATCAATTTTTCCAAATAGCGAAAATGCAGTATCGGTAATTTCTTCAAGTGATGAAAAATTGGTTAGATCTAATGGGAGTATTTCAACATTGTCCGGATTCTTGCAATTATTTTTAACTTGAGTCAATACACTTTCCCTTCTAGCCGAAGCTATTATTTTTGCGCCCAACGCGTTCAATTGATATGTTAGCGCTTCACCAATTCCTGATGATGCTCCCGTTATCCAAATTACCTTTTCTTCCATTCTTTTAAATCCGTCGGTATTAAAGTGAAAATATAGCTAAATTTGAAGGATTATATGAAAGCAATTTTTAAAAAGTATATTCTAAATTTTAAAAATCCGAGCGGCACCTCTAGAGGAATTCTAAAAACAAAGGAAACATGGTTTCTATTCTTGGAGCAAGATGGTAAAAAGGGAGTAGGTGAGTGTGGATTGTTTAGGGGACTTAGCTATGATGATGTTCCTGGTTATGAAGATAAATGTAATTGGGTTGTAAGTAATATCAATTTAGGGGAAGTGGAATTGCTTAAGCGATTATCTAATTTTCCAAGTATTCAATTTGGGGTTGAACAGGCATTTCTGTCACTGCGATCAAACGATCCTTTTCATCTTTTTGATTCCACTTTTTTAGAGGGCCAACAACCAATTTCAATTAATGGTCTAGTTTGGATGGGCGATAAAGAGTTTATGCATCAGCAAATAGAGAATAAGCTAAAAGATGGTTTTTCATGCATTAAAATGAAGATTGGTGCCATTGATTTTGATACGGAAATTGCATTGCTTACATCTATTAGAGAGCGTTACTCTAAAGATGAAATTGAATTGCGAGTAGATGCCAACGGTGCATTTTCTGCAGAAGAGGCGTTGGCGAAATTAGAAGTATTGTCAAAACTTGATTTACATTCCATTGAGCAACCCATTAGACAGGGACAATGGAATGAAATGAAAAATCTTTGTGCTAAAACACCATTGCCTATAGCTCTTGACGAAGAATTAATTGGGGTTGTTGATGTAACAAAAAAGGTAACGTTGCTACAAACTATACAACCACAATATATTATTTTGAAACCAAGTTTAGTTGGAGGTTTTGCAGGTAGTAATGAATGGATTACAATTGCTGAAAGAAACAATATTGGTTGGTGGGTAACTAGTGCGTTAGAAAGTAATATAGGTTTAAACGCAATTGCTCAATGGACCGCAACTTTAGGTAATAATATGCCACAAGGTTTAGGTACCGGAGCTTTGTTTACTAATAATGTTAATAGTCCTTTAGAGGTAAGGAATGGCGGTTTGTTTTATAATAAAACTAAAAACTGGAATACGAATTTAATTGATGAAATATGTATATAGAACAGGCGTATAAAGGTTTAATTGATAATTGGAGATATTTAGTAGGAATATTGATAATTATTGTGGTATGGCAGTTTTTAGGCTCCTTTCCGTTATTGGCTGCTTTGGCACTGGAAGAAGGTGGTATGTCTGCAATGATGAGTAATAGTATAGGAAAGATGTCCCAGGTATTGGGCTCCAATACATTTTTGTTCTACATGCTCTTAACCTTTGTTTTCGGACTTATTGCGGTTTTTCTAGTGGTTAAATTTTTGCATCAACAATCGCTTACCGCATTGACCACTTCAAGAACTAAAGTTGACTGGAAAAGAGTAGCTTTTTCTTTCTTTTTATGGGCTTCAATATCTGTGCTTTTTATCGGTATAGATATTTATTTTGCGCCTGAAGATTATGAATATAACTTTCAATTAGAACCTTTTTTAATCTTAGCCGTTATAGCTATTGCAATGATTCCGTTACAGACAAGTATGGAAGAGTATTTAATGAGAGGGTATATGATGCAAGGTCTGGGCGTACTTACTAAGAATAGATGGTTTCCACTTCTCTTTACCTCTTTGCTGTTTGGATTATTGCACATATTGAACCCAGAAGTGGATAAATTGGGTTACGGTATCTTGATTTTTTATATAGGAACCGGACTCTTTTTAGGTATAATTACACTTATGGATCAAGGTTTGGAACTTGCTCTTGGTTTTCATGCCGCAAACAATTTAACTGCAGCACTTTTAGTAACTGCAGATTGGACCGCATTTAGTGTAGATTCTGTCTATAGGGATATTTCAGAACCTGTGCTTGGTTGGGATATGTTGGTTCCTGTATTTGTAGTTTTTCCCATTCTTTTATTGGTTTTTTCAAAAAAGTACGGATGGACTAATTGGAAAGAAAAATTAACAGGTAAGGTGTTAACTGAAGAAGAATTTTTAAAGCTCGATAATTAAGTAATGTATAAAGCATTTATACACCCTAATTTTTCAATTCATGGTAGGGCAATTTCTTTTGATGATTTAACAGAGGTTAGTTATAGTCTAATAAAGGAAGGAGAGGACTATGAAAAACAAATTGGGGCATTTCTTTTGGATTGGATTGATGACTCCGAAATAATATTGGTAAAAACCTCTGGTTCTACGGGAAAACCAAAGACAATTGCACTTCAAAAAGAATATATGGTAAATAGCGCTTTGGCAACAGGTAGCTATTTTAACCTGGAGCCTAACTCCACAGCTTTACTCTGTTTGCCAGCTTCATACATTGCAGGTAAAATGATGTTGGTCAGGGCTATGGTTTTGGGCTTGAATATTCATTTTTTGCCTCCAAGTTCGTACCCATTGGATGGTGTTACGCATTCTTTTGATTTTGGGGCTATGGTTCCTTTGCAGGTGGGTAACTCTTTATCCAAACTACACCAAGTACATAAATTAATTATTGGTGGCGCACCCATTTCCAATTCAATAAGAGAAGAATTAAAGGGTGTTGATAATAGCAGTTATGAAACCTATGGTATGACGGAAACCATTACTCATATCGCTATAAAACCATTGAACAATAAAGAAGTTAAAGATGCTCCTTTTACGGTTTTACCAAATGTAGAACTTACCATAGATGATAGAGGTTGTTTGGTAATTAACGCACCAAAAATTTCAGACGAAACCGTGGTGACCAATGATATGGTTGAGTTACTTTCAAGAACTCAATTTAAATGGTTGGGTAGGTTGGATAATGTCATTAATTCTGGAGGAGTAAAATTACATCCAGAACATATTGAAAAAGTAATATCAAACTATATAGATACTTCGTTTTTTGTTGCCGGTGTTGCAGATGATGAATTAGGGCAAAAAGTGGTTTTAGTGGTTGAAGATGCAGAAGTAAATGACATTCAGAAAATTATTGAGGGTATAGGGGAATTCAAAAAATTCGAGAAACCTAAATCGATTTTGATAGCTAAAGAATTTCAAAGAACCGATAGTGGAAAAATTCAACGTTCTAAAACTGTTGAACAAATTTTGAAGCCTTAATATATTCCGCTATTTTCATCATTAGAAAAACCACTATCTAATGATCAAGCAACTAATTACCGTATTCATTTTTATTCAGGGCTTTTTATTGAACGCCCAACAAATCCTTAATGAAAAAGAAAGGGCTATTGTTATAGATGAAATTCTAGACGACCGTTTTAACAACTTACTTCCAAAACTTATGGATGCTGCTGACTTAGACATGTGGGTGGTAATTTCAAGGGAATACAATGAGGATCCAGTTATTAAGACCATGTTGCCTGCTACTTGGTTAAATGCCCGTAGAAGAACTATTCTTTTGTTTTATAGAGATAAAGCAAAGAACACTATTGAAAAATTAGCCGTTGCTCGTTATAATGTTGGTAAGAATATTGTTTCTGCTTGGGATAAGGAAAAGGAGTCTAATCAATGGAAGAGGTTAATGCAGTTGATATCAGAAAGAAATCCACAAAAAATCGGACTTAATTATTCTACAGACCATAACATTGCCGATGGTTTGGTAAAGACGGATTATGAGGAATTTATGGCAAATCTACCTAAAAAGTATACTTCAAAAGTAACATCTGCAGAGCAACTAGCCGTACGCTGGATTGAAACTAGAACGGAGCGTGAAATGATTATCTATGATCAATTGGTAGATATTACACATGATATCATAGCCGAAGCATTCTCAGAGAAAGTAATAACTCCGGGAATTACCACGACTTCTGAGGTTGAATGGTGGATGCGCCAAAAAGTGACAGATTTAGGTTTAGAAACCTGGTTTCACCCAACCATAGATGTACAGCGAAGTAAAGAGGAATTGGTAAGTCACCTGTACTCTTTCTCTGGTAGACCAGAAGATACAGTGATATTACCAGGGGACTTGGTCCACTGCGATTTCGGTATTACGTATTTGCGTTTAAATACTGATTGTCAAGAATTAGCGTATGTACTAAAGCCAGAAGAAACTGCTGCCCCAGAATTTTTAGTAAACGGACTAAAGGAAGGGAATAAATTGCAAGACTTTCTAACCGGTAATATGATTAAAGGAAGGTCTGGAAATGAAATTCTTAAAAAATCGCTGGACGAGGCTAAAGCTGTAGGGTTAAGACCTTCTATTTACACGCACCCGTTAGGTGCTTATGGTCATTCTGCCGGAACAACTATTGGAATGTGGGATGCTCAAGGTGGTGTTATGCGTGACGATGGAGAAAATTATGGACTTAATCCAAATACTGTTTATGCTATTGAATTAAACACGACCATCAACATACCGGAATGGAATAGAGATATCAGAATCATGCTTGAAGAAGCAGGTTTTTACGGTGAAGATGGATTTAGATATGTAAATGGTAGACAAACGGAATTATTGTTGATACCACGAGTGAAAGATCATCAGGGCAATTAATCTTAATTTGTAAGACAAAATTTTGTTGATGTAATAAAAATCTTATTTTCTATTTATTGTGTTAGGTTTAAAAGCTTGTTATTCATATATTTAAGAGTGACCTGACGGTTATTGAATAACTCGCTTAATGAAATGGATTACTAAACTTCATATAAAGTATTGTCTTTTATTGTTTTTGTGTACGCTAAGTATAGGACTTTTTGGGCAACATCAATTTAAAGGAACAGTAGTAGATGCTGATACGAAAGAGACGCTTCCTTTTGTAAATATTGGAATTGTAAATAAAGGTGTAGGTACCGTAAGTAATTTTGATGGTAAATTTTATCTAGAGATTAATAAGGCTGATTTTTCTAATACAGATGTGCTACAATTTTCTTCTGTAGGTTATAAAACCATTCGGCTTAAAATTTCAGA
Source organism: Maribacter sp. 6B07 (assembly GCF_002700155.1). Lineage (NCBI taxonomy): Bacteria > Pseudomonadati > Bacteroidota > Flavobacteriia > Flavobacteriales > Flavobacteriaceae > Maribacter > Maribacter sp. 6B07. Next base: position 277,838 of record NZ_PDUT01000002.1, read on the forward strand.
GGTAAACTTTAATAATTTGTTGTTTCAAAAAGTTGTCATGCAGCCTGAAGCAATGCAATTACATGAGGCAATCGTATCCGCTAAATATCTGAAAGGTAAAAAAGATGATGTCGTAGGCTTTTCCTATCCTAGTAAAAATAAGTTTGGGTATTGGAAAGGGGATGGTTCGTTGGGTGCCGAATTGGTGACAAGGATAAGTGTGGATAAAAAGAAGCACCTCTTAAAAGATTTTCACTTTTATCTAAACGAAAATTATTCTGATAGTGTATTGGTGCGCATTAATGTATATAAAGGCGGCACCATTTATCCAGAAGATAAATTATTGAAAAAGAACGTTACTAAAATGATAGGCAAATCTTCTGGAATGGTAACCGTAGATTTAAAGCCGTACAACCTTATTGTAGATGAAGATTTTAGTATTGGTCTAGAATTATTGGAAGTATATGGTAAGCGAGTGGGTTTGGTTTTGGCCGCGGATTATAGACCAAGTACATCATACAGAAGATATGTGAGCCAAGGACAATGGAAAACATTCAGGGGAGATGCAATGACTTTTTATGTAAATACTTCTACTTTGAGTGAGGATGACATTTCTCAAATATCAGAATACGCTAGACATAAAACCCTTCAAAATTCGTTCAACACTCCCCAAATAAATATCAACCCTGTCCCAACTCATAGATCAATTACGGGTTTTGTTTTTAATAATGGTAAGCCTGTTGAAAATGCTACTGTTCAAATAGCGGAGTCATTAAAGCATACACAAACAGACGCCTATGGTAGGTATACCATTATGGCACAAATAGGTGATGTCATTAGTTTTGATTATTTGGGTTTCGAAAAAGTGGAACGTACCGTATTGGAGACCATACATAATATCAACGTCACCATGAATTTGATGGTTGAAGAACTAGAAGGTGTTACCGTTACTGAAAGAGCGCGTTTAAAGAAAACCGAGGCAGAAATGTTCTCTGAATATTTAACGAATGATGAATTTGCTAAGAGTGCTTATGGAACTCTTGATAAAAAAACAATTGGTCATGCAATAACTATTGTAGATGGTAAGAGTTTGAACTTATCGGCGCCAAATATTCTAGCAGCTTTAGATGGTAAAATAGCTGGAGTTCGCATTGGTAATGTAACCAATGGAAATACTTGTTTTGGATGTTCTTTTACCAAAGTTGCTGTGTTTATAAGAGGAGGCAAAGGGTCAATTAATAATATTAGACCTGCAATATTCGAAATTGACGGAGTAATTTATGAAGATGTTCCGTATTTTTTAGATTTAAATGTTATTGAGCGCATAGCGGTAATACCTGGTCTTGCTGGCGTTGGAAGATATGGGCAGGTTGCCGCGGGCGGTGTAATTGCAATAAGTACAAAACATGCTAATTATGCTACCAAGAATAATAGAGCTAGTGACCTAGCTAAAATTCGGAATAATATTTATGAATTTGATGCAATAGATAAACAACAAGCAAATAGAAACTTGCCAAGTTATCTTCAAGATCTTTTAGCTAGCAGTAGTTTTGAAGCGGCTAAGAAAGTGTATCACGAAAATGAAAAACGCTATAGTAGTTCTGCTTCATTTTTTCTTGATGCTTATATTTATTTTACTGCCAATTGGGAGCAAGAAGAATTCAATAATGTGATTATTTCTAATCATCAATCTCTATTTGTTGATAACATCAATGAAATGAAAGCTTTGGCATATGCTTATCAGCGAGAAGGTAAATTTGAAAAAGCAAACGAACTATATACCAGCGTTTTTGTAAAGAGACCAAATTATGCGCAATCATATAGAGACTTGGCAAATAGTTATATTGAAGTAAATGAAGTGCAGAAGGCAGCCAATCTATATAGTAGGTATACCAAATTATTGAACGATTCTTTTCTTGTGGCAGATACTATAGGATTACATCCTATTATTACGACTGAGTTCAATCATTTTTTACAGCATAAAACCGACTATGCTATTAGTTCAGAAGATTTAAAAGAAGTGGCTGAAATGCGGAAGGGCGCGGATACCCGTCTTCTTTTTGAATGGAACGATGATGAGGCTGAGTTTGACCTTCAGTTCGTAAATACTGAAAATCGCTATTTTATTTCAAGTACATCAATATATAGTCAGAATGAATATTTTGGTAAGCAAGAAAATTCATCAAGTAAAGAGTTCTTTCTTGAAAGCGATATTCAAGGAGAATGGATTATAAATATAAATTATAAGGGGAATAAAAGCGGTTTGCCCATTTATTTAAAAGTGACTGCTTTCTCTGGCTACGGTACAGATAATGAAGAAAGTACTATTAGGATTTATAGGTTGTCGTTAAAAAATGTGAATCAAAATCTATTTTACTTACCAACTTTAGGAGCAGATAAGTTAAATTAAAGTTTATTAAAGATGTAATGTTTTGAAGGACAAGTGATTAAAATTTGTTTTAAATTTTAATCAATTCAGTAATATTGTTAAATTCATACATAATTAGCAATTATATTCCTACATATTTTAGTGTGGTTTAATTTTTGATATAAAATTACTTTATAACCATATAAAACTCTATTCAATGAAAAATGTTTTAATTCTCTTAGTGTTAGCGTCTTTCGCTAGTAATGTTCATGCTCAAAGTAATATTGTTAAAGGTAAGGTTACTCAAATGGATGCACCTTTGGCAAATGTTCAGATTTCTATAATAGATTCTGAAATTTCTACTACAACAGACGCCAACGGATTATATCAAATATCTGCGGAACCTAGGGATGTAGTTAAATATACATATCCCGGTTTAAGTGATGTTCAGATAATGGTTGAAGATGTTACACGAATCTTAAATATTGAAATGACTCAGAAAATTGAGCAATTAGATGAGGTTACTGTTAGGAACAGTAATAGAAAGTCTCAGATAGAACTGGAAGAGGAGTATAAATACAAACCAAATTTAATTAAAACGGCATTTGGTATTTTGGATAGTGAGACTGCCCCCGGAAAAATTAGATTTCTACAAGAGGACGAGATTAATGATGTAGGTATTTGCATTTTAGATGTTGTTAGAAATGAGTTTGCTAGCGTAAAGGTGTTTGGTGATTGTATGCGAGGTGGGGGTGTATATATTAGAGGGTTTAATTCTATTAGTCAAGCATCACCTGCGGTTTATGATGTTGATGGTCAGATCTTAACAGATACACCTACGTGGATCACACCAGCTTCAATAGCTAGATTGGCTGTTTTAAATAATTTGGCAATGACTACTAGATACGGTTCAATAGGTGCTGGCGGTGTCATAGTAATTAACACAAAAACATTATTATATGCAGGTAATATTGATGGAAAGCCTTATGATCAAGCTAAGCTTAAAAATAATAAATATGATAATTCAGCATTAAGTACAGTTAATTTTAAAGAAGATAAGCCTTCGTACATGAATGAACTTTTAAATGCGAAAACCGAAGAAGATGCAAAGATGATTTACGCAAATCAAATCAATAAATACAACAGTTCATATTACTATGTTTTAGATGCCTATGATTATTTTTCTAATAGATGGAAAAATCAAGAATTTGCAGAAATGATTATTCAGGAGAATGATAGGGTTCTAAGCGGAAATCCTTTAGCATTGAAATCTTTAGCTTACATATATCAGGCAGAAGGAAAGTTTAAAGAGGCAAATAAATTATATGAAGATGTATACACCCTTAGAGCAGATTATGCACAATCGTATTTAGACTTGGCAAATAGTTATAGAGAATTAGGTTTAAATCAAAAAGCTGCCGCTATGTACTTGCGTTATGATTACTTGTTAGCAGAAGAGCTATTGGAGAAAGAAGAGCCAGTGAAAGTTATTATGGATCGTGATTTAAATAATTTGATTTCTCTAAAAGGGGCTGATTTAGTTTCAACAAATAAGGTAAAAGAAATTAAACTTGATGATGATTTTAAAGGAACACGTTTGGTTTTTGAATGGAGCGATAGTGAGGCTGAATTTGTGTTACAATTTGTAAACCCAGAAAAGCGATACTATAATAGTGAGCATTCTTTAGCTGCAGATGCTGAACGTATTCAAATTGAAAAGCGCTCAGGTTTCTCCAGTGAAGAATATTTAATAGATGATACGCTTCGTGGTAATTGGTTGGTTAACGCTACCTATTTAGGTAACAAAAGTTTGACGCCTACATATTTGAAAGCTACTATATATTATAACTATGGTAGTGCATCGCAACGAAAAGAAACAAAGGTCTTTAAACTGGGTCTACGTAATGTAAATCAGCAATTGTTTTCAGTATCAAATGCGGTAAGTATAGTTGCAAATTAAGTTCGTTAATTTCTCAAAATATAAAAGAAAAATAAACATAGTTATTATAAAAAGCCCACAATACATTTATACTGTATTGTGGGCTTTTTGAATGTAAATAGTTTTATTCGTTGATACTAACGATTTTTCAGGAAATTACACCTGCAACACTCCCATATTAAAAGGTTTCTCAATAGGTGCATGATCAGCGGCTTCTATACCCATTGAAATCCATTTACGCGTGTCCTTTGGGTCTATAATAGCATCGGTCCATAATCTTGATGCTGCGTAATACGGAGAGACTTGATTGTCGTAACGCTTCTTGATTTTATCGAATAGTTCCGTTTCTTTTTCCTCAGTGATGGTTTCACCTTTCTTTTTCAATGAAGCCTTCTCAATTTGTAAAAGAACTTTTGCAGCAGAGTTTCCGCTCATTACGGCTAGTTCTGCGCTTGGCCAAGCAACAATTAACCTAGGGTCATAAGCTTTACCGCACATGGCATAGTTTCCAGCTCCATAGCTATTGCCTATGACAATGGTAAATTTTGGTACGACGGAGTTACTTACCGCATTTACCATTTTGGCGCCATCTTTTATAATACCACCATGCTCACTTTTACTACCAACCATAAATCCGGTTACATCTTGCAAGAAAACTAACGGAATTTTCTTTTGGTTGCAATTGGCTATAAATCTGGTTGCTTTATCTGCAGAATCGGAATAAATGACTCCGCCAAACTGCATTTCTCCTTTTTTGGTCTTTACAACTTTTCTTTGGTTGGCAACAATACCAACTGCCCATCCATCTATTCGTGCATATCCGGTAAGTATGGTTTGTCCGTATCCGGCTTTGTATTCTTCAAATTCCGAGTCGTCTACCAATCGCTTAATAATTTCCATCATGTCATACTGTTCCGCTCTTGAGCTAGGTAGTATACCACAGATATCATCAGGATTTTCTTTTGGTTTTATACTTTTCTTTCGGTTGTATCCCGCTTTTGGAAAATCACCGATTTTATCCATAATATTCTTTATGGTGTCCAAAGCAGCTGCATCATCTTTCGCTTTATAATCGGTTACCCCACTAATCTCGCAATGAGTGGTTGCTCCGCCCAATGTTTCATTATCTATGCTTTCACCTATTGCGGCTTTCACCAAATAGCTTCCTGCCAAGAAAATACTGGCGGTCTTATCTACTATTAAGGCTTCATCGCTCATTATAGGTAAGTAAGCGCCACCGGCAACACAACTGCCCATAACGGCAGAAATTTGGGTTATGCCCATACTGCTCATAACCGCATTGTTTCTAAAAATACGCCCAAAGTGCTCTTTATCCGGGAAAATTTCATCTTGTAATGGTAAATACACGCCGGCACTGTCTACTAAGTAAATAATAGGTAGTCTGTTTTCAATAGCAATTTCCTGTGCTCTTAAATTCTTTTTGGCGGTAATAGGAAACCATGCGCCAGCCTTTACCGTTGCATCATTGGCAACTACTATACATTGCTTTCCTTTTACATATCCAATTTTTATGACAACACCGCCAGAAGGGCAGCCACCATGTTCTTTATACATGCCTTCGCCAACAAAGGCTCCAACTTCAATCTGTTCGGTTTTTGGATCAAATAGATAATCAATACGTTCTCTAGCGGTCATTTTACCTTGATCGTGCTGCTTGGCAATTTTTGCTTTTCCTCCACCTAAATAAACCTCTTTCAGCTTTCGTCTAAGGTCAGATAATAACAACTTATTCCTATCTTCGTTTTGATTGAATTTTAAATCCATTCTGTATATTTATTTTCTTCGCATAAAGATAAGAAGTTAATTTTGGTGTACATGCAACAAAAATAAAAAGTATGATAAAGTGGGGTATTGTAGGGGCAGGTAACATAGCACATAGTTTTTCTAAAGATTTAGCTTTGGTAGATGGCGGTCAATTGGTTTCGGTAGCATCTAGGAGCTTAGAGAAGGCCCGGACATTTGCCAAAGAGTATGGAGCTCCAAATGCTTTTGGTAGTTATGATGAGTTATTTCATAGTAATACGGTAGATATTATTTATTTGGCAACACCGCACACTTCCCATGCAGATTTGAGCATTGCCGCCATGAAAGCCGGTAACGCCGTACTTTGTGAAAAACCATTGGGCGTGAATGCTTCGGAAGTTCAGACAATGTTAGCTGCTGCTAAAGAGAATAATGTTTTTCTTATGGAAGCATTATGGTCACGTTTTAATCCGACCATTAAAAAAGTAAAGGAACTTGTAGATAATGGGACTATAGGAGATATAGGTTATTTACATTCAGATTTTGCGTTTTATGCTCTGGATAGGGATGAAAACGGTAGGCTATTAAATCCTGATCTTGCAGGAGGTTCTCTATTAGATATTGGGATCTATCCTATATTTTTAGCTTATTTACTGTTGGGGATGCCCAAGGATATTAAGGCAACTGCCAATTTTTATAAAACAGGGGTAGAGGTGCAATGTAGTATGATTTTTAATTATGATAATACACAAGCCATTTTGTATAGCGGACTCAACTCTAACTCTGAAAAGAAATCTGAAATAGCAGGAAGTAAAGGAACAATTTTTATTCATCCAAGATGGCATGAAACTACTGGATTTACGTTGGAAAAAGAAGGGGAAGTAGTAAGTAATGAACTAGGTAAAAGGGGTAAAGGCTATGTTCATGAGATAGAAGAAGTGCATGATTGTTTAAATTCTGGTAAGAAAGAAAGTGCACTTTGGAGTCATCAAAACAGTTTGGATCTTATAACAATTATGGATACGGTTCGTGAAAAAACAGGAATTGTGTTTCCGTTTGAATAATAGCAGGGGTAATAGTGGATAAATGTCTTAAAATTTACGATATTTGATGTTCGCTTAAATTTTAATTGATTCAAAAATGAACAAGAATACTGTGCTCACTTGGGCTACTTTTATTATGATCTTCGTAGGGCTTGCGCTAATTGCATTAGGAGCCTTTCGATACGATGATGTCGCTGGTTGGGGTTTTGCATCTGTGGGTATAGGGTTTTTTGCCATTGCTTGGGTGTTCAATGCCCTTAAAGGTAGAGTATAATCAATGTTTTTAACTAGTAGGGATTTCTTCTACTGGATGATAATTTTTTCACTAAACACTATAATTTTATGTCAGACGATAAGAAGGTAATCTTCTCCATGTCAGGAGTTACGAAAACCTATAAGAATGCTAACACCCCAGTTTTAAAGAACATATACTTAAGTTTTTTCTACGGTGCCAAAATCGGTATTTTAGGTCTAAACGGTTCTGGTAAATCTACTTTGTTAAAAATAATAGCAGGTGTAGATAAAAATTTTCAAGGTGATGTAGTCTTTTCTCCAGGATATAAAGTTGGTTACTTGGAACAAGAGCCAGAACTGGATGAAAATAAAACCGTTTTGGAAATTGTAAAAGAGGGCGTTGCCGAAACGGTAGCCATTCTTGATGAATACAATAAGATAAACGATATGTTTGGTCTGCCGGAAGTGTATGAAGATGCGGACAAAATGCAGAAGTTGATGGATCAGCAGGCTGTATTGCAAGATAAGATAGATGCAGCCAATGCTTGGGAACTAGATACCAAATTGGAAATTGCTATGGATGCCTTGCGTACTCCAGATCCTGAAAAGAAAATTTCCGTGCTTTCGGGTGGTGAGAGAAGAAGGGTGGCCTTATGTAGGTTGTTGCTTCAAGAGCCGGAAATCTTATTATTAGATGAGCCTACCAACCACTTAGATGCAGAGTCTGTACATTGGTTAGAGCATCACCTGGCATCTTATAAGGGAACTGTAATTGCCGTAACGCACGATAGATATTTCTTGGATAATGTTGCCGGTTGGATTCTTGAATTGGATAGAGGTGAAGGTATACCTTGGAAAGGGAACTACTCTTCTTGGTTAGATCAAAAGTCTAAACGTATGGCACAAGAAAGTAAAACAGCTTCTAAAAGACAGAAAACATTGGAGCGAGAGCTGGAATGGGTTCGTCAAGGAGCAAAGGGTAGACAGACCAAACAGAAAGCACGTTTAAAGAACTACGATAAGTTGATGAGTCAAGATCAAAAACAACTTGATGAAAAACTGGAAATCTATATTCCTAACGGACCACGTTTAGGTACCAATGTTATTGAAGCTAAAGGCGTAAGTAAGGCATACGATGATAAGTTGCTTTACGAAGATCTTAATTTTAAATTACCACAAGCGGGTATTGTTGGTATTATTGGACCAAACGGTGCTGGTAAGACCACTATTTTTAGAATGATCATGGGTGAGGAGACACCGGATAAAGGTGAATTTGAAACTGGTGAGACCGCTAAAGTAGCCTATGTAGATCAGAGTCATTCCAATATAGATCCAGATAAAACTATTTGGCAAAACTTCAGTGATGAGCAAGAGTTGGTGATGATGGGTGGTAAGCAGGTCAATTCTAGGGCTTACTTAAGTAGATTCAACTTCTCGGGTAGTGAACAGAATAAAAAAGTGAGTATGTTGTCCGGTGGTGAGCGTAACCGTTTACATTTGGCAATGACTTTGAAAGAGGAAGGTAACGTGCTTTTATTGGATGAGCCTACCAATGATTTGGATGTAAATACACTACGTGCTTTAGAAGAAGGTTTGGAAAATTTTGCAGGTTGTGCCGTAGTCATCTCTCACGATAGATGGTTCTTAGATCGTATCTGTACACACATATTGGCTTTTGAAGGCGATTCTCAAGTGTATTTCTTTGAAGGTTCGTTCTCGGATTATGAAGAAAACAAGAAGAAAAGGTTAGGCGGAGATCTTATGCCTAAAAGAATTAAGTATAAAAAACTAATCAGATAAAATTTTGGTTATAAAGAAAAAGCCCGCAATTGCGGGCTTTTTAATTTTATACTAACAACTAAAGTATTAATATTCGTCATTAGGGTACCAGTCTAATTGTACCACTTCAATATCTTGATTGCCTGCATCTACCAATTGTTTGAACTTGGCAACATCGCTAACATCTGGATTGCCCCTGTAGTGATAAGGATAAACTTGTTTTGGTTTAAAATCTAACACTGCTTCGGCAGCACTTTCAACGGTCATGGTATAAGGTAAATTCATACAAACAAAAGCTTTGTCTATATTCTTTAAAGAACGCATTTCTGGGATATCCTCTGTATCTCCGGAAAAATAAATACGTTGATCGCCAATAGTTAAAACATAGCCGTTTCCACGACCTTTATTGTGAAATTTAAGCGCTTCACTTCTTAAATTATACATGGGTATGGCTTCAATGGTAATACCGTTTAATTCTTTACTGCTCCCGTTGTCCAAAATTACAAGCTGTTCTACATATTCTTCGGGCAATTCTTCTGCAACGGCTTGTGGTACAACAAAGGTAGCATTGGTTGTTTCTAATTCTTTTAAGGTCTCTATGTTTAAATGATCACCATGTATATCGGTAATTAAAATTAATGTAGCATTCTTTTGCCCTTCAAAAGCTGCGGCACCACCTGTTGGGTCAATATAGATTACTTCATTGTTCCATTCTAAAACTGCCGTTGCGTGTTCTATGGGTGTTATGTTGATTTCGGTGTTTTTAGCCTCATTTTTCATTGAAGTCGACATTTCCGCTTCTGCTTCTGTGACTTCGGAATCTGATTTCTTTACTTCTTTACATGAGAAAGAAATGGCTCCTATACATAATAATAAAAAGAGTTTATTGATGTTCATTGTTATATTGTTTTAGTTTTAATTCCATTTTAATGTCAGATCTAAGGTAGTCTAAATTATCTTCCAACGGCGTTTCTGTAAATCCGTATTTTTTATAAATATGCAAGGCGGCGTCAAGCTTGGTGCTTGAATATAGTTCAAGTGTATTCCAGTTTTTATTCTTTGCGAAATCAATGGCGTATAATAATAATTTTTGACCAATTTGTAAGCCGTGATAAGATTTGCTAACTGCCATTTTTCCTAATTCATATCTTTTCTTGTTTTTTCTTATTAATGCAAAACACCCCACAGGTTCATTATGCCAGAGCCCAATAAAAATAAAGCCACCTTTGTCAATGATAGCGGCTTGGCTGTTTTCTAATAGTTCTCTGTCCTTTTCTTCAACCCTAAAATATTCGGTAATCCACTCTATATTCAAGTCTTTAAAGATTTGAGTATATTTAGTCTCAAATGGCACAATGGTAAGCATGGTCTATGTATTGGTCTAAAGGTTACTTCTAAATTATACTATATTTTATGGTATTTACCACGTAATATAATTTAATTTTATGCTAAAGAATCTAAAATTTGAATTAACACGTATATAAACTGAACAAACAGACACTTTATTAAATTTAAAATTATGACTGAAACAAAAAACAACAATGGTTTAAAAGTTTTGACCGCTCTTTTAGGTGTTGTGCTTTTAGCAACTATCATTTATACAGTAAGTCTTTATCAAGATAAAAAGAAGACAGAGGTTGTTCTTTCTAAAGAGAAAGAATTGGTGGTTGAAGATTTAAATAGCTTAAAATCAGAATATGATAAAGCTATTTTGGAAAGTAATGCTACTAACGAAGAATTGGTTAGCGCAAGAGATAATATTGCTAAATACATAGACTCGGTAAAAACTATGAAAGCGGATATTAGTTCTTTATCTAGATATAGAAGACAAGTTAGTGTTCTTAAAGCGGAGAGAGAGCAGTTGTTAAAGCAAGTTGATTCTTTAACTCGTTCTAATAGTATGATCGCTATGCAGCGTGATAGTACTTATGTTGAGTTGGAAAAACAAACAGTTTTCAACGATTCTTTAGTAGTGCAAAACACAAATTTGGCTCAAGTAGTTGAAAAAGGGTCTGCATTGAATTTATCTAAATTTAATGTTGATGCAGTTAAGGAGCGTAACAGCGGAAAATTAGTTTCTACTCAACGTGCCAGAGCTACTGACAAGTTTAAAATTTGTTTTACCGTAGCGGATAACGTAATTGCTCAAGCTGGTGATAGAGAGTTCTTCTTAGAAGTTTTAGATCCACAAGGTAATGTTCTTGGAGGTGGTAACTCAATGACCAACGATAACGGAGCATCAATTACTTATAGTAAGCAAACAGGATTTTACTATGAAAACAAATCTTTAGATGTATGTGATTACATTAGTAAGCCAGCTGGTGATTTTAAAGATGGAAATTACATGGTAAATGTATATGACGATCAGTTGAAATTATTAGGAACTTCTAAGTTCATGTTGAAGTAATTTTTCCTATAATTATATAATACAAAAGGCGACCAATTTGGTCGCCTTTTTTTGTTTATTGGTTTAGTTTTTAGTCTTTTAAACTACCCACCATATTTTCAGGTTTTACCCACTCGTCATAATCTTCAGCAGAAACGTAACCTAAATTAACAGCTTCTTCTTTTAATGTAGTGCCGTTCTTATGTGCGGTGTTTGCGATCTCTGCAGCTTTGTAATACCCAATTTTGGTATTTAAAGCAGTGACCAACATTAAAGAGTTATTCAATAATTCTTTGATTACACCGTGATTTGGCTCAATACCGGCAGCACAATGCTCTTCAAAACTTACACAGGCGTCGCCAATTAGTTGTGCAGACTGAAGAATGTTTGCTGCCATCATTGGTTTAAAGACATTCAATTCATAATGTCCCTGTGTACCACCAACGCTTACAGCAACGTCATTACCCATAACTTGAGCGCAAACCATTGTCATTGCTTCACATTGAGTAGGGTTCACTTTACCTGGCATTATTGAACTACCTGGTTCGTTGGCAGGAATAATGATTTCACCTATTCCTGAACGAGGTCCAGATGCCATCATTCTAATATCATTTGCTATTTTGTTCAATGACACTGCCAACTGTTTTAAAGCTCCGTGGCTTTCAACAATGGCATCATGTGCCGCTAGTGCTTCAAATTTATTTTCAGCGGTTATAAAAGGCAACCCTGTGAAGTCTGCAATATATTTTGCTACAAGCACATCATAGCCTTCCGGTGTGTTTAATCCAGTTCCAACAGCAGTGCCACCAAGTGCTAATTCACTTAAATGTGCTAAGGTGTTGTTCAATGCTTTTAAACCATGGTCCAATTGAGAAACATAACCGGAAAATTCTTGACCTAAGGTTAGGGGAGTGGCATCCATTAAATGGGTGCGACCTATTTTAACCACATCTTTAAATTCTTTTGATTTTTTATGTAATGTATCTCTTAACTGAGTTACACCAGGAATGGTCACTTCTACAATCTTTTTGTAAGCGGCAATATGCATACCGGTAGGGAAAGTATCGTTAGAAGATTGAGATTTGTTGACATCGTCATTCGGTTGAATGGTTTTTTCTCCCTCGCCAATTACTTTACCGGCAATTTCATGGGCTCTATTGGCAACTACTTCATTAACGTTCATATTACTTTGCGTACCAGAACCAGTTTGCCAAATAACCAATGGAAATTGGTCATCGTGCTTTCCTTCTAAAATTTCATCGCATACCTGGGCGATCAAATCTCTTTTTTCGGCAGCTAAGACACCAAGCTCACAATTGGCATATGCGGCGGATTTTTTTAAATAAGCGAATCCGTAAACTATGTCCAACGGCATAGATGCCGATGGTCCTATTTTAAAATTATTACGCGAGCGTTCTGTTTGTGCACCCCAGTATTTGTCTTTGGGTACTTCAACATTGCCCATGGTATCTTTTTCGATTCTGAACTCCATAATCTTATATTTTATATGAATCTTAAATAAACTTTTATATACAGCATCAAAAATAAGGTTTACATTTATTTTTCTTACGACAAGATTAAAGGGAAATGTGAAATTAATTTTGCAGAACGTTTGCAAAAAATAATTGGTTTATGGTATCTTTGTCATATATAAGCAAGAAGATATGTTTGATTTTGACCAATATTTAGGATTTTTAGCTTTTTTGACCATCTTGACAATAGGGTTTTGGCTAATGATGTTTTTGTTATTATTTGTTGTGCCTTACTGGTTAGGTGGTAACATTATAGAGTTATTGAAAGAAAGACGCGACAAGAAAAAAGCTGCGCGAAAAGCATAAAAGATATTATTAAATAAAAAAGGAAGCCAATTGGCTTCCTTTTTTTATACCATTTATGGGTAACTGCTTACCCTTCAATTTCTTCGTCACCTTCATCATTATTATTTCCTCTGCCATTTTTATTTCTTTCTTTTGGTTGATTAAAGCGGTATACAAAGCCCATGGTTATCTGGCGTTGTCTCCATTGAAACTCACTGTCAGACGTAAAGAATTCCGTTTCCGTATAAGAAGTTCTTTTTCTGGAATTTAATAGATCGCTAACGTTCAGGGAAATTGTTCCATTGTCTTTTAAAATATCTTTACTGAACGCTAAATTTAAAGAGAATATACCTCCATTTTCCGTTTGGGCGGTTGATGATGGGCCTCTATAAAACACATTGGTCTGCCAGTCAATTTTTGCAGGTAAAGATACTTTAGAGCTAAATCTGGCGAACCAGCTGGTATTTGTGGTGCCATAATCTATACCGTTGAATGCGCCATCCGTCTTAAATTGAAAGAAGTTGAAACTGGAATTTAAACGTAACCATTTTGCAGGACTATATAGCATACCGGCTTCAACACCTATTCTATCATTTGTAGATAGGTTAATAGGAATTGATCTAATTATTTCAATTCCATCTGTGGTGGTTTCACCAGTTTCTTCTTGTATACGTTCAAATGAATCTGTTTCTCGTTGGTAATACACAGATGATGTAAGGGTTAGCTTATCCCATCTCTTTAAGTAACCAACATCAAAAGCATTGGAGAACGCAGGATCAAGATCCGGGTTTCCTTGAAAAATATTTGTTCTACTAGATCTTGAAGGAAAAGGGTTTACGTACCTTCCTCTTGGTCTATTTATCCTTCTATTATAGCCTAATGAAATATTTTCATTTTCACCCAGTTCGTAAATGACGTTCACAGTTGGGAAAAGCCCTAAATAGTTTTTATCGAAATTTGCATCAACATCTACTCCTAATTGTTCCTCTAACTCAGAAGAGTCATATAAAGAGGTCAATTCTCCTTTTAACTGGGTGTTCTCTAAACGTAATCCTAAAAGAAAAGAAAATTTACCGTATTTGTTACCATATTGGGTATATACGGCATTTACATTTTCAGTATAGGCAAATAAGTTGGTCAGGTCTTGGTTGATATCGAACAGACCGGTGGTTTGGTTTAAAGAGTCTAATCTATAATCCGTTTCTGTTTTTTCAAAAGTACCTCTATACCCAGCTTCAAATTGTGCATCGCCCATAGGTAATACATAATCTGCTTGTACTAAATATTCATTTTGGGTTTCTTTTTCAAAGACATTTTCCAAGACTATTAAATCATCATTAGGCAACGTATTGTTTTCTTGTATGATGTTGGTCTTATCTTCTACCCCGTTAGAGTATTGAGCGTCTACCGTTAGTTTTTGTCCATCATCATCAAGATTATTAATATAATTCAAAGAAAATTGATAGTTCTCATCATCTTCACCTTCATCTTCAGTTCTAAAGGTTTCACTATCTAGTGTGCTATTAATAAACCTTTGGTTGGTATTTTCAGTTTCATCTTCACTTTTAGAGGTTCTATAAAATACACTTCCTGTAATTGAAGATTCCTCTGTAATAAAATACTCAAGTCCCAAATTAGTGTTGAATCCTTTTCTAAGTCTAAAATAGTCTCTGTCCTCTATAATCCTATCATATGATCCAGAAGTATAGGTGTTATCATAAAATGCATTTCCTGGGGCATCTCTATAGTTATACCCTGTTGTGTTGAACAAATTAAATTTGTCTGTACGTAAATTGGCATTAACGGATATACCACTATTTACTGGGTAACCGATCGTAGTGTTTACAGAACCGTTAAAGCCCAGTGTTTTTTCCTTTTTAAGAACAATGTTCAAAATACCTGCGGTACCTTCTGCGTCATATCTTGCAGAAGGACTAGTAATCACCTCAACCTTTTCAATGGCATCTGCAGGAAGTTGTGTAAGAGCATCTGTAGATCCAAAACCCGCTAATGCTGACGGTTTGCCGTTAATAAGAATTCTAACATTCTCATTACCCCGTAAACTTATGGCGCCTTCAACATCTACATCAACAGAGGGTACATTATTCAAGGCGTCGGTAATAGTTGCGCCACTATTGGTTAAATCCTTACCAATATTATAGATCTTTTTGTCTAAACGTACCTCTACGGTAGTTTTTTCGCCAACGACTTCAACGGCTTCTAGTTGAGCTACATCTAAAGCAAGTTTAACCGTACCCAAATCTGTAGATTCGGTCAATGTTTGATTTGGTAATTTGTAAGTTTTGTATGAAATGTATTCTATGGAAATATTGTACTTGCCTGGTGTGGTTTCAACCTGAAAGTTACCATCAATATCTGTAATGCCACCTGTAATTTTATCAGGGTTATTTACACTTTGTAGTACCAGTGTAGCATATTCTAAAGGAAGATTATCGTCTTTGTCTACGACTTTACCGCTAATGATAATTGGACCTCTTTCCCGTTCTCCTCCGGGTCTTTGACTGTATATATAATTAAATGATAGTGTTAAGAGTAGGAGTAAAGGGTAAAGTTGTCTCATTAAGTCAGTTTTTGGATTTCTTTCGTTTTTCTTTTTTCTTCTTTTTATTCTTCTTCAAAGTTTTTGAAACACCATCTTTTTGTAATGCAACAAAAGCTTCATACTTTTCTAATGGCAGACCGGCTTTTAATTCCTCATCTTGCCTTTTAGTTATATTTTCATATACTTCGCCCATTTTTTCTGGCGGAAGTTTTAATATTTGAGCCTCTATACGCTCTTGTACATATTTTTTAAGTACAGAGCTTAATACGGCCTGTTCAAATTCATTTAGTTCCAATGCCTCTGTAATTCTGGGCATTTCACCATCTACCAGTTCTTCGGCAGTTTTTGGTTTGGGCTCTTCGGCCGGAGTTTGTGCTTGGGGAATAGAACTTCTTTGACTTCCATAACCATAACCTCCTCTAGATCCATAACCATATTGCGACCCATAACCATATTGTGCGTAAATTGCTGTAGTGCCAAATAAGGCAACCAACAATGTCAATACATTTAGTCCACTATGCTTTAATACTTTTTTCATGTCTTTAGATTATAAAGTTATACTATGGTTTAACCGAAAATGGTTAATTGTTTGTTAAGATAATATACTTAACAATTATAATAAATTCTATTTCAACAAAGAGTTAATATTTGAAGCCGGTCTACCAATAACCGCGCTATTTCCATTAATTACAATTGGTCTTTCTATTAATTTTGGATGCGTGATCATGGCATCGATCAACTCTTCATCGTTTAATGATAAATGTTTGAATTTCTCTTTCCAAACGGTTTCTGACTTACGTATTAAGTTAATTGGTTTAATGTCCAAACAACTAATAATATTTCTAAGTTCATCTTTTGTTGGTATATCTTCTAGATATTTTACCACTTCAAATTTCTTGCCAGACTCTTCTACAACTTTTAAACCTTCTCTAGATTTGCTGCATCTAGAATTGTGATATATTTTAATCATATTACTTTTAGCTTTATGTTAAAACCCTATCTATTAAATATAATAAATAGGGATTAATAATTTATTCTTCTTCTTTTTGTCCCATCATCATTAGAAAGGCTTTCAGAAACTGGTCAATGTCACCATCCATGACATTGTCTACGTTACCTGTTTCTTCTCCGGTTCTTACATCCTTAACCAATTTGTACGGATGCATAACGTAGTTTCTAATTTGAGAGCCCCATTCAATTTTCATTTTAGAGGATTCAATCTCTTGGCGAGCCTCCATTTTTTTACGTAGCTCAATTTCATATAGTTGAGATTTCAGCATTTTCATCGCCGTGGCCCTGTTATCATGCTGGCTTCTACTGTCTGAACAAGATATTTGAATTCCTGTTGGGTGGTGGGTCAATTGGACTTTAGTTTCAACCTTGTTTACATTTTGCCCACCAGCACCACTGGATCTTGCAGTGGTAATGGTAATATCTGCAGGATTGACATCTACTTCTATACTGTCATCTACTAACGGATATACATACACGGAAACAAATGAGGTATGTCTTTTGGCATTACTATCAAAAGGTGATATACGTACAAGACGATGAACGCCATTTTCTCCTTTTAACCAACCAAAAGCAAATTCACCGTCAATTTCCAAGGTTACGGTTTTAATGCCGGCAACATCACCATCTTGATAATTGAGTTCTTTGATTTTGTAACCGTTCTTTTCGGCCCACATCATATACATACGCATGAGCATAGCTGCCCAGTCGCAACTTTCGGTACCACCTGCCCCTGCCGTAATCTGCAGTACCGCTGGTAATTCATCACCCTCTTCTGAGAGCATATTCTTGAACTCCATTTTTTCAATGGTGTTCACTGCTTTCTCATATTGCTTTTCAACTTCGGCTTCAGAGACTTCGCCTTCTTGCTGAAACTCAATCAATACTTCTAAATCTGCAACCAATAGCTGGGCGGCATCATAATCATCTACCCATTGTTTTTTAGACTGAATGAATTTCATATGTGCCTGTGCCTCTTGCGGATTGTCCCAAAAGTCAGGAGCCAAGGTTTTTTCTTGCTCGTTTTCTATTTCAATTAATTTGGCATCAATGTCAAAGATACCTCCTTAACGCACCAAGGCGATCTATAAGACCTTTGTAGTGGTCTGTACTTATGTTCATACAATTTTAATTTTGAGTAAAAATAATACTCTTTTAAGTAATGTTTAAAGATATTTTTAGATTAACTATTGCTGGCTTTGCAATGTGACCGAGTGTGTGGTCTTATTTGTGCCCAAAGAATAAATAATACCTTTTAATGGAGCACAATCGTTATAATCTTTACCGTGGCAGACTTTTATGTGGTTCATGTCCGCTAAAATATTATTGGCAGGGTCAAAACCTTTCCAGCCTATTCCTGGTATATAGCATTCTACCCAGGCATGCATTTGTGAATCTCCTTTAAAACCATGGGTTTGGTCTAGGTATCCGGAGACGTACCTTGTTGGTATGCCATTAATTCTTGCCAAGGCACAGAAAAGATGTGCAAAATCTTGGCAAACGCCTTTTTTATTAGTTACAACGTCATTTAACATTGTACTTACATCTGTAGCTCCTGTTGAAAATTCAATGAAATTATATACCCAATGGTTTAGGTTTTCTAGATTTTTGAATAAGGAAATAGTTGAATTAAAGGCGTATAGTTGCTCTTGTGCAAAACTTAGGTTTGTAAATGTAGTCGCTTTTAAAAAGCGTTCGTAATTAATTCTAAAATCAAGTTTTTGTAACTCGGCATGTGCTGCTGAAACGTTAGGGTTGATTTTAAAATCAAAAGGGTCAATATCTTCTTTGGTCAGTTTGAATTTTGCTTCAAAAGTTACCTTCTTGAATTTTTTCTTCGGATGTATTCTTAGGGTTTTAAAGCCATAACCGTTAATGGAATTTTCGGTAATGGCAAATAATGAATTGTTGAATTCTATCTCTACATTATGTTGGCTATCGTTCTCTACCGGTATAATAAGAAACTGCCAATATGCATTATGTACCCAATCGTCATAAATATTTTTAGCCCTATATGTAATCTCAATATCTCTTGGCATAAGAGCGCAAAGATACCTTATTTAAATGGGCTAATAATTAAAAAATTCCTCATCTACCTTGTCGCTGATATCAACTAGACTTTCTAAAATATTTTCAATGAAAGATTTTATGTCTTGATCTATTTCCTCAATATATTTAAATTCATATTCTGATCTTACCCTGCCGATTAAAAAAGCCGTAGAATTTTTGTTATACCGTTTTTCGGGGTTTAAAATTTTTACATGTTGATTTACCTGGTTCAAAGAATTCATTACCGATCTTGGGCAATTAGGGTTAAGAATTAAGAACTCTAATGTAGTTATGCTTGTAGGGGTTTTTTTGTAGAACCTACGCATCATATCATAAGATTCGGCGCATTTTAGTAATGTGGTCCATTCAAAACTTTTACTGAACTTTTCATTTTCACCACCTTGAGAAAGTAATGCATCATTGTATTTAGAATTGATCATTCTAGTAATTTGTGTAGCCCTTTCAATGTTTATGCCCATTGATATTATGGCATAAGTGGCATCATGTAAGAGTGTACCGCGTATTTTTCCACGAAGTATATCTGTCATTTCAGCAACCTGGGTAGTGAAATCATGTAGACCATTTTTAACAAAAACTTCTTTAGGGTAGTTGACGACAAAATGATAGAATTTATTGATCGCTTCATAAAGCTCAGTTGAAATTAAATCCCGTGCGCTATTTGCATTTTCCCTTGCAAACTTAATATTGTTTATGATAGATGAGCTATAAGTGGGGTCTAGGCCAATTTTATAGAGTACATCTTCTTCTTTTAAAAATTTTTCTGAATCCTCTTCGGGATCTCCGACCATAAATAACATAGAACGTAAAACAAATTGACGATCTTGAGATTTTAGATTTGGAGCATCTAAAGAAGAGAAATAATTTACATTTAAATATCTTGCTACGTGTTCAGAACGTTCAATATAACGTCCCATCCAAAATAGATTATTGGCAACTCTTGCTAACATATAGAATTTTTATTTTTTTAATACCCAGGTGTCTTTTGATCCGCCTCCTTGAGAAGAGTTTACAATTAGATTTCCTCTCTTAAGTGCTACGCGTGTTAACCCGCCCTTGAGAACAAATTCTTTGTCTTTCCCGAGAACGGTAAACGTTCTTAAATCAACATGGCGTTGTTCAAAAGATTCGGTATCGTCTATATAGGTAGGGTGAACGGACAATGACATTATAGGTTGGGCTACATATTTTCTTGGGCTGGCCTTTACCTCTGCCTTTACCATTTCAATTTCTTCTTTACTTAGCTTGTTTCCTATAGAAATACCGTAGCCACCGGCTTCATCAACAGGTTTAATAACTAGTTCATGAATATGTTCCAATACATATTTTAATTCATCGGGTCTGCTGCAATGATAGGTATGTACATTGTTTAAGATAGGTTCTTCGTCTAAGTAATATTTAATAATTTCTGGCATATAGGTGTATACGGCTTTATCATCAGCTACACCAGTGCCAGGGGCATTGGCCAACGTAACATTCCCTTTTTTATACGCGGCAAATAAACCGGGTACGCCAAGAACGGAATCTGGATTAAACTCCAGAGGATCTATGAACTGGTCATCTATTCGTCTGTAAATAACATCAACCTTTTCTGGACCCTTTATTGTCTTCATGTAAACAAAATCATTTTCTACAAATAGATCACGACCTTCTACAAGTTCCACGCCCATGGTCTTGGCTAGGTAAGAATGCTCATAAAATGCAGAGTTGTACATACCAGGTGTAATGACTACTACATTTGGTATGTCCACGCCCTTAGGTTTTACGGATTCTAGTAGTTCTAAAAGGTTTTCTGCATAATTGGTTACCGTATGTGTCTGGTAATGATTGAACACACCAAACAATGCCTTTTTAAGTGCTGTTCTGTTGCAGATTACATAACTTACCCCAGATGGACATCTAATGTTATCTTCAAGTACATAATATTTACCGTCTTTATGTTTAATGACATCTGTACCCGAAATGTGATTATAGATTCCTCCTGGTGGATTTACACCGTTCATTTGATCTAAGTAATTGGCTGAAGATGTAATGAGTTCTATGGGTACAACCTTATCTTTTAATATTTTTTTATCATGATAAATATCCCACAGGAATAAGTTCAAAGCCTTACTTCTTTGTATGGAGCCGCGCTCTATAATATCCCAGTCTACGGGATCAATAATTCGTGGAAATAAATCAAAGGGAAAAATCTTCTCTTGCACGTTGTTTTCCCCGTATACTTGAAAAGTAATACCTTGATTAAAAAATGAAGACTTCGCTTTATTGTTTAGCGTAACGTAATCTTTAATAGAATGTTCACCATAGAGGTTGAATAACTTTTGATAAACCTCTTTTACCTTTCCTTTCTTATCATGAATTTCATCATATAAATCTGGGTTTCTTTGATAAGAAGAAAAAATTTGATTTTCAATGTTCTCCATAGAATTAGTTTTGTTAAAAGGTACATGATAAAAAGCGATTATTAGGTGTAATATTTACAATAATTGGTAGTATTTTTCCTTATTCTGTAATTATTAGGTAGCTTTTTTAACAAGTATGATATTTATAATATAGTTGGGCATTCCTGTTTTTCATTCGTTGGTTTTTCTCTACTTTTAGTGAAAACTATTAGAGAATGAGAAAGCACTATGTACTTTTGGTTGGATTACTATTGTTATCCATTACTGCAATAACCGCACAGTTTAGCGATCAAAAGAAGAATTTTGATAAATATGAGGGGTTCTATAATTTCTACTATGATGAGGCCAATGATAAAATCTTTTTGGAAGTAGATCGGTTGGATAAGGAATTTCTTTATGTATACTCTTTAAGTAGTGGAATAGGAAGTAATGACATTGGCTTGGACAGAGGTCAACTGGGAGACGAGCAGGTAGTATATTTTAAAAAGGCGGGCAATAAATTACTGTTGGTTCAACCAAATTTAAAGTATAGGGCCATAACGGATAATGAATTGGAACGAAAATCCGTTGAACAAGCGTTTGCCAAATCTGTTCTGTTCGGCTTTCCTATTGTTGAAGATAAAAACGGTACCTATATAATAGATATCACTGATTTTTTAATGCAAGATGCACATGGCGTCTCTTCAAGACTAAAAAGAACTGAGCAGGGTTCATATAGTCTGGATAAATCTAAAAGCGCCTTTGCCTTGGAAAGAACTAAGGCTTTTCCCAAGAATTTAGAGTTTGATGTTTTAATGACTTTTAAGGGCGAGGCGAAAGGTGGTTACATTAGAAGTGTAGCTCCCAATGCGAATTTAGTGACCGTTGCCGAGCATCATTCTTTTATTGAATTGCCAGATGTTAAGTATAAAAAACGAGCTTTTGATCCAAGATCAGGTTCTTCTCCATTTAACTATTATGATTATGCGACACCTGTGGAGCAAAATATTCTAAAGCAGTTTATAAGAAGGCATCGTTTAGAGAAAAAAGATCCTACTGCAGAGGTGAGTGAGGCCGTAGAACCTATTATTTATTATTTGGATAATGGAACACCAGAACCTGTAAGGTCCGCTTTATTGGAAGGTGGTCGTTGGTGGAACCAAGCTTTTGAAGCTATAGGTTATAAAGATGCCTTTCAAATAAAAATGTTGCCAGATGATGCGGATCCTTTAGATGTTCGTTACAACGTTATTCAATGGGTTCATCGTTCTACCAGAGGTTGGAGCTATGGTAGTAGTATAACAGATCCAAGAACTGGTGAAATTATGAAAGGGCATGTTAGTTTAGGAAGTTTAAGAATAAGACAAGATTATTTGATTGCCCAGGCTTTAATGAACAAACCATTTGCCGAAAGAGATGATAATTATGAGCCAATGTTAGAAATGGCCATAGCAAGAATAAGACAATTATCTGCACATGAAATTGGGCATACTTTAGGTTTTGCCCATAATTATGCCGCCAGTACTACGGGCAAGGCTTCCGTGATGGACTATCCTCATCCGCAGTTTACTTTGAACAATGGAAAGGTTGATTTTTCAAGTGCCTATGAAACAGGTATTGGAGCATGGGATAAAGTTACCGTAGCATACTCTTATCAGAACTTTCCTGAAGGGGAAGAAAAAATAGGCTTGAACAATATTTTGGATAAGGCCAAAGCAGATGGGCTACGTTATATAACGGATCAAGATGCCAGACCACAAGGTAGTGCCCATGTCTTGGCTCATTTGTGGGATAACGGCACCAGTATCAGCAAAGAATTGGACGAAATGCTGAGTATTCGTAAAGTAGCCATTAATAACTTTTCTGTAGATAATATTCAAGAAGGTACACCTTACTCTGTATTGGAAGATGTTTTTGTACCGCTATATTTCTTTCATAGGTACCAAACAGAAGGTGTGGCAAAAGTCATTGGTGGTTTAGAATATAATTATGCGGTAAAAGGTGATGGCCAAGAGGTAGTTGCCGTTGCGGATAAGTCTTTGCAACAAGAGGCATTAAAGAGTGTGTTACGGACTTTGGATGCTGCAGAAATAGCTATACCAAAAGAAAAATTGAGCTTGTTTCCTCCTAGGTCATTTGGAACCCCTAGAACAAGGGAGTCTATAAAAGGTAAAACCGGTGTTTCTTTTGATGCCCTGTCGGCAGTGGAAACAGCTTCGGATATGACTTTAAAATTTTTATTGCATCCGGAGAAAGCATCAAGACTTATTCAGCAAAAAGCAATAGATACGGATAATGTTGGTTTGGCTGATGTTTTAGATGAATTGATAGCATCAACCATTAACAAAAAGCAGAAAGATACATATTTGAACGAAGCGCAAACGATAATTAATTTTAGGGTATTGTATCATATCATGAATTTGGCAGGGCACACCAATGTGCATCCACAGGTAAATGCCATAGCGTCCCAAAAAATAAATGAACTGAATATGCAGTTAATGAAAGATTCTGGGGCTAATGCAATTAGTGCGGAAATGGTTAAGAGAATAAAATCATACAGAGAGCACCCGGAACAATTCAAAATGATACCTTCGCCAAAGATTCCTGATGGTTCGCCAATTGGAATGAGCTGTTTTCACTAATTAAATCGTTAGAACTTTATTATGCTTATTAATCTTATCAGTGATACGGTAACCAAGCCTACACCCGGAATGTTAGATGCTATGATGACCGCTGAGGTGGGTGATGATGTTTTTAAAGAGGATCCTACCGTAAATGCCTTAGAGGAAAAGGTGGCAAAACTTTTTGGAATGGAGTCAGCACTGTTTTTTCCTAGTGGTACCATGACCAACCAGACCGCTATAAAATTACATACGCAGCCTGGTGAGCAATTGATCTGTGACAAGTATGCCCACATTTATAATTATGAAGGTGGTGGTGTTAGTTTTAATAGTGGGGTGTCTTGCAGACTGGTAGATGGTGATAGGGGTACAATGACAGCGGAACAAGTGGCAGCGGCAATAAATCCACCCGATTTTTACCATAGCCCGTTAACCACATTGGTATCCATAGAAAATACAGCAAATAAAGGTGGGGGTACTTGTTGGAATTTTAGTGAACTGCAGGCAATTAAAAAGGTTTGTGCTAATAATGGTTTAAAGTATCATTTAGATGGAGCAAGATTATGGAACGCTATGGTTGAAATGGAAGAGACTCCGTTGCAGTATGGAGAGCTTTTTGATACCATAAGCGTCTGTCTGAGTAAAGGGTTAGGTTGCCCTGTAGGGTCTTTGCTATTGGGTACTAAAGAACAAATGAACAAGGCGATCCGTATTCGTAAAATATTTGGTGGTGGCATGAGACAATCGGGTTTTTTGGCGGCGGCGGCTATTTATGCTTTGGACAATCATATAGAAAGACTGGCAGAAGATCATAAAAAGGCAAAAGAAATAGGAGCGGCATTAGCTGCAAAATCTTTTATAAAAAAGGTAGAGCCTATTGAGACCAATATTGTCATTTTTGAAATTGATGAATCATTTATGACAAGCGATCAATTTGTTCATAAATTAAAAGAAAAGAATATTTTAATAATTGGTATGGGGCAAGGGAAATTGAGAATGGTTACCCATTTGGACTATACTAATGATATGCATGAAGAATTGCTTAAGCAGCTAGCGTCTTTTTAATATGTTACTCTAAACTGTTTGTAATATTCAATATACCATTTTCCATACCGGCTTCTGAAGTGTAAAGTCCGCTACTACCAACAATTTTGCCTGTAGAATTTTTTAATTCAACTAAAAATTTACCATCCGTATTAGTTCTTCTTTCAAAGAATTTTCCGTTAGATTTTTTCAGTGCCTTAATGTCTTTTATGGTGCTATCTGTTTCATTTTCACTATTAAAGGGTATGCTCTTTAATAATACTTGCCCGTTGCCAGACTTCAAAACAAATTGATATAGGCCGTCTTTATCTTTAACAATTTTAATCATATCCTTAAAGATAAATAATATTTTCTCTGCTTTTCAGTGACTTTTTAAATAATAGTGTGTCTTAATTATTGAGGCGTTAAACTCACAGGTTTTAAAATAGCATTCGACACTAGGTTAAAACCAGTTTACAGGAAACCTCAAATAAATAATTATAAATAACCAATTATTAATTTTAAACACTATCAAAATGAAAAAAGTATTATTTCTAGCAGTGGCATTTTCTGCTTCGTTTGCAATGGCACAAGACTTGCCGTCAAATCCAGAACCAGGTAAATGCTATGTACGTTGTACAACACCAGATGTGTATGTAAATGAAACGACTACGGTTACAACCAACCCTTCGTACAAAATTTTAAAAACGATTCCTGCTACATTTAAAACAATAACAGAACGTGTATTGGTGAGAGAAGAAGAAAAAGTGCTTACTGTTGTTCCTGCTAAGTGGGGAACAGAAACGGTAACCTATGTATCTAAAGGAGGTGGAAATTCTTTACAGGTGATCCCTGCTTCTTTTTCTCCCAGTACACAAACTATAGAGATCAAGCCTGCATATGCACAGTGGGAGTTGGGCGTAGCGGCACCTGATTGTGAATCTGGTAATCCAGATGATTGTAGATACTGGTGTTACAAAGGATACCCTGCACAATTTGAAACAGTTTCTACGCAGGTATTGGCTAATGATGCCTCTACAACGAGTTCTCCATTAGGTTCTAAAAATGGATCTTACACAAAAGAAGTTTTGATCTCACCTGCTACCGTAGTTGAAAAAATTATTCCTGCAGTTTATAAAGAAATTACTAAAACGGTATTGGATAAAGATGCTTACACGGTAGAAGAGATTATTCCGGCTAAAACTACAACGATTACCAAAGAGGTATTAAAGGAAAAAGGTGGTTTAACTACTTGGAAAGAAGTGGAGTGCGCTTTGGTTGAGTACCAAGCTTTACCAATTAACTGGGATTCTGGTAGTGCTACATTGACTTCTGCGGCAAAAAGTATTATCGATAATAGATTGTTACCAGTATTAGCTCAAAACCCTGGTGTTAAGGTTGAATTAGCTTCTCATACAGATTCACAAGGTAGTTCAGTGTCTAACCAAGACTTATCTGAAAGAAGAGCGAAAGCAGTAGCTGATTATTTAATTACTAAAGGTGTTAATTCAAGTCTTTTAGTAGCTAACGGTTACGGTGAAACAAGATTGTTGAACAGATGTAGTGATGGCGTTTCTTGTACGGCTAGAGAGCATGCAGTGAACAGAAGAACTCAATTTAGATTGATCAACAATTAATGAATAGGTTGTTTTTTTGATTGAAAAGGGCTTACACTAGTAAGCCCTTTTTTATGCTTTTAACTTAGGTTATAATAGTAACCTAATTGTTTCAAAAGGTGCTAAGCTGTTTGTAAGTTAGAAGTAAGTAATTATTGTAGTTGAGGTTTGGTTGTCTCCCTAGACTTGCCAATCGCATGGTAATTATGAAGTTTAATGGTATATATCTATTTAGGGTATACATCTTTCATATTGAAATAGGTTAATTGTTTTAAATGTTATTGCTTGGAATTGATGTATAACAAAAATGGCTCATGTATTTACATGAGCCATTTTTTATGAAATAAAATTTATCTTACTTATTTTTTTCTAAAAGTTTAAGATGAGAATCAACTACGCCGTTCATGCTATAACCAGAAAGAGCGTCTAATTCTTTTCCTTTGTAATCTATTACTTTAAATAATGGAAATACCTTCTTTTTGTTGAGTTTTGTTAGTAGCTCTTTGTTGTGCGCCAATTGTTTTTCAGTTAACAAATCCTTATTTCTTGGAACATCTATATAGAGCAGTATATAGTTGCTTGACAGTTCTTGAAACTCAACGGTGTCGAACAAATCGGTTTTCAACATTTTGCATGGAGGACACCAATCGCTACCCGTGAAATAAACGAGTACATTTTTTTTCTGCTTTTTGGCTTTTGAAATAGCGGTATCATAATTAGTAAGCCATTTAGAATCATTTGCATTTTTAATATCCATTTGGGCGGTGGCCAAAAACGGAATCATTAATAATAAAAAAAGATACTTCATGAATTTATATTTTATAATGTCAATTGCAAATAACCTGCCAATCTTACTTAAATAACGAATCCATACCAGGAATATTGGGCATACCGTCTTTAGCAACAGCAGCTAATTCAGTTTCATTTACGTTAGTAGCGTTTTGTATGGCCTTGTTTAATGTTAGTATCAAATAATCTTCTAATTGCTCTTTGTCCTGTAAAAGACTGTCATCTATTACTATGGACTTAACTTCTCTATTTGCGGTTATGGTCACCGAAACCAAGCCATCACTTGATTTTTCTTCAAGGGTAACCGTATTCAATCTTTTTTTGGTCTCTTCAACTTTTTTTTGGGTTTCTTTGAGTTTTCCCATCATACCCATCATATCTCCGAACATAGTTTGTGTTTTTAATTTTAAATGTCAAAAATACTAAAAATAGGAGCATTTCAGTTTTTGCTTATAATAAAACGGGGGTCTACGAATTAGTCTTATTTTTGCCGTCTTATTTTATAATGTAGTAGGTATGAATATTAAACATCCGCCGCAGGCGCAAAAAGTTCCTAAAGAATTAATTATTCATGATGATGTAAGGGTAGATAATTATTATTGGTTAAATGATAAGGAAAACAAAGAGGTTATTACTTATCTAGAAGCTGAGAATGCATATTATGATGCAGTAACTGCGCATACCAAAGATTTTCAAGAACATTTGTTTCAAGAAATGAAAGCTAGAATTAAGGAAGATGATTCTTCTGTTCCCTATAAATTAAATGATTATTGGTACAGTACTCGCTACATAATAGGTGGTGAATATCCATTGTACTCAAGATTTAAGAACGATTTTAGTGCCAATGAAGAAATTATGTTCAACGGTAATGAAATGGCCAAAGGACATGATTATTTTAATCTTGGAGGTATTGCTATCAGCCCTAATAATAAATTGGCTGCGTTTGGTGTAGATACTGTGTCTAGAAGACAATATACCTTACAGGTCAAAAACTTGGAAACTGGTGAGGTTTTAGAAGATAAAATTGAAAATACAACAGGTGGTGGTGTATGGGCAAATGACAATGAAACTTTGTTTTATACCCGAAAAGACCCGGTAACACTTAGATCGGATAAGATTTATAAGCATAAGCTAGGAACGCCTACCTCCGAAGATGTTTTGGTTTTTCATGAGCAAGATGATACGTTCAGTACATTCATATACCGAACCAAATCGAAGAAATATTTGGTTATAGGTTCTTTTAGTACTTTAACGTCTGAATTTCAAATTCTCTCTACAGATACTCCTGATGGTGATTTTGAAGTGTTTTCACCCAGGGAAAGAGGTTTGGAGTATACTATTTTTCATTATGAGGATAGCTTTTACATTCTTACCAATAAAGATAAGGCCGAGAATTTTAAATTAATGCGTACTTCTGAAAACCAAACGTCTTCAGAACATTGGCAAGAGTTTATTCCTCATCGAGCAGAAGTTCTTTTAGAAGACGTAGATATTTTTAAAGAATACTATGTACTCTCTGAGCGTGAAAACGGACTGAACAAAATTAGAATTATTAGGTGGGATGGTACAAATGAGTATTATTTACCATTTGAAAGTGAAACATACACGGCATATGTAGGTAACAATCCTGATTTTGATACCGAAATACTTAGGTATTCTTATAATTCCATGTCTACACCTAGTTCTGTGATAGATTTTAACATGCGAACTAAGGAAAAGGAGGTGAAAAAGGAACAATCCGTTTTAGGAGGAACTTTTGAAAAAGAAAATTATAGAGAAGTTCGTTTATGGGCAACGGCTAGAGATGGGGAGAAAATACCTATGTCCGTTGTTCATAGAAAGGATACTGTTTTAAATGAGGATACACCAATTTTACAATACGCATATGGTTCTTATGGTTCAACAATTGATCCTTACTTTTCTACGGTAAGGTTAAGTTTGTTAGATCGTGGTTTTGTATTTGTAATAGCTCATATTAGGGGTGGGGAGTACCTTGGTAGAAGATGGTATGAGACCGGTAAATTATTGCAGAAGAAAAACACTTTTACTGATTTTATTGATTGTTCAAAATTTTTAATCGAACAAAAAATGACCAGTGCAAAGCATTTATATGCAATGGGCGGTTCTGCCGGTGGTTTATTAATGGGGGCAATTATAAATATGCAACCTGACATTTATAATGGTGTTATTGCTGCTGTACCGTTTGTTGATGTGGTAACAACAATGTTAGATGATTCTATTCCGCTAACCACAGGTGAGTATGATGAATGGGGTAACCCAAATGAAAAGGTATTTTATGATTATATGAAATCTTATTCGCCTTATGATAACGTGGTGGCTCAAAAGTATCCTAACATGTTGGTCACTACTGGTCTGCACGATTCTCAAGTGCAGTATTTTGAGCCGGCCAAATGGGTTGCCAAGTTAAGGGAGTTGAAGAAAGATGATAATCAACTACTATTAAATACTAACATGGATGCTGGTCATGGTGGTGCTTCTGGTAGATTTGAATCGTTAAGAGAAGTTGCCAAAGAATATGCATTTCTTCTTGATTTGGAAGGAAAAATCACATAGTGGAAAAAAAATGGTAGCTTTGCGTCAGAAATTTCAAGAAATTTCTTTTTATAAAATAACTAAACATTGATATCCCCCTTATGAAAAATGAGATCAGGGCTTACAACAATATTTTAGAACTAGTAGGTAATACACCTTTAGTTAAGTTAAATAGAATTGCAGAAAATCTTACCGGTAACTTTTACGCAAAGGTAGAAGCTTTTAATCCGGGTCACTCTTCTAAGGATAGAATTGCGATTCATATTATAGAGCAGGCTGAAAAGGCAGGTATTCTAACCGAAGGTAGTACTGTAATAGAAACAACTTCAGGAAACACTGGCTTTAGTATTGCAATGGCAAGTATCATTAAAGGATATGATTGTATACTGGCGGTTAGTTCCAAGTCATCACCGGACAAAATAGATATGTTGCGCTCTATGGGTGCTAAGGTATATGTTTGTCCCGCACATGTAAGTGCAGATGATCCAAGGTCATATTATGAAGTTGCTAAAAGGTTGCATAAAGAAACAAAAGGTTCTATATACATCAACCAGTATTTCAATCAACTGAATATGGAAGCCCATTATAAATCTACGGGTCCAGAGATCTGGGAGCAAACAGGTGGGCAAATTACGCACTTGATCGCATGTAGTGGTACAGGTGGTACAATATCAGGAACGGCTCGTTTTTTAAAGGAGCAAAACCCCAATATTAAAGTTATTGGTGTTGATGCTTATGGATCGGTATTAAAAAAGTATCATGAAACAGGAGAATTGGATACCAATGAAATCTATCCTTATAGAATAGAAGGTCTAGGTAAAAATTTAATTCCTGGTGCTACTGATTTTAGTACTATTGATGAGTTTGTAAAGGTTACGGATGCGGAAAGTGCACACACTGCTAGAGAAATATCAAGAACAGAAGGAATTTTTGTTGGGTATACCAGTGGGGCGGTAATGCAGGCCATTAAGCAATTGGACGAATTAAATACATTTGACAAGAATAGTAATGTTGTTTGTATATTTCCTGATCATGGTTCTAGATACATGAGCAAAATTTATAGTGATCAGTGGATGGAAGATCAAGGTTTCTTGAATACGAATACCGTAGAGGAGACGCAAGAAATACAATACGTTAAGTAAAAAATAAATAGATATAATTTTATAAAAAAGTGGGTTTATAGCCCACTTTTTTGCGTAGTAAATAATTTATGAATCTTTATCAAAATTTTTTACTTTTGCAGACAGATCCAAATTAAACAATGAAAGACTTATTTGATAGAATTTTAGCTAATAAAGGCCCTTTAGGTAAATGGGCTTCACAAGCAGAGGGATACTTTGTTTTCCCTAAATTGGAAGGTCCTATTTCTAATAGAATGAAATTTCAAGGTAAAGATGTTATTACCTGGAGTATCAATGATTATTTAGGCTTAGCGAATCTTCCGGAGATTAAGAAGGTTGATGGTGAGGCTGCAGCTGAATATGGTTCTGCATACCCAATGGGTGCAAGAATGATGAGTGGTCATACAGAGTTTCATGAGCAATTGGAGCAAGAATGTGCTGCTTTCGTTCAAAAGGAAGCTTCTTACTTGCTGAATTTCGGGTATCAAGGTTTTATGTCTGTAATAGACGCCCTTGTTACAAAAGATGATATTATAGTTTATGACGTTGATTGTCATGCTTGTATAATTGACGGTGTACGTTTACACATGGGTAAGCGTTTTACCTTTGTTCACAATAATGCGGAGAGCCTTGAAAAGAATTTAGAACGTGCAACCAAATTGGCCGAACAAACCGGTGGAGGTATCTTGGTTATATCTGAAGGCGTTTTTGGTATGCGTGGTGAGCAAGGTATCTTAAAAGAAATCGTAGCCTTAAAAGAAAAATTCAAGTTTAGGTTATTGGTAGATGATGCACATGGCTTTGGTACTTTAGGTGAAACCGGTGCAGGTGCAGGTCAAGAGCAAGGTGTGCAAGACGGTATTGATGTTTATCTTGCCACTTTTGCAAAGTCAATGGCAAGTATTGGTGCATTTGTTGCTGCCGATCAAGAAATTATTGATTATTTAAAATATAACCTACGTTCGCAAATGTTCGCTAAATCATTACCAATGGTTTATGTGAAAGGAGCACTAAAAC
The DNA here is from genome assembly GCF_002700155.1 of Maribacter sp. 6B07. NCBI lineage: Bacteria > Pseudomonadati > Bacteroidota > Flavobacteriia > Flavobacteriales > Flavobacteriaceae > Maribacter > Maribacter sp. 6B07. Next base: position 309,909 of record NZ_PDUT01000002.1, read on the forward strand.
GTTTAGAAATGTTGCGTACCCAGCCAGAGCTGAAAGCTAAACTTTGGGAAAACGTGAATGCGTTACAAAACGGGTTAAAAGAAAAAGGGTTTGATATAGGTACAACTACTAGTTGTGTTACTCCTGTTTATCTAAATGGAAGTATTCCAGAGGCAATGGCTTTAGTGAAGGATTTACGTGAAAATCATGGTATTTTCTGTTCTATTGTTGTGTATCCGGTAATACCTAAAGGTCTTATACTTTTACGTTTAATACCTACCGCTACCCACACCTTACAAGATGTTGAAGAAACATTGGAAGCTTTCTCTTCTATTAGAGAGCGCTTGCAGAATGGTACATATAAAAGATTATCTGCTGCAGTTGCCGCTGCAATGGGAGAATAATCTACAACAGTCGTATATAAAAAGGTCCGAAATCAAATTTGATTTCGGACCTTTTACTTTTTTTAAGAAAGTGATTTTCTATACGTTCTTCTACGTTTATAGATTACCGGGTCAAAATGTTTCCACATTTGCTTTATTGCAATGTTCTCCTCTAATTCTGGAGTACGGTAGCACATGTCTATGCCTTTTTCTTTGAATGTTTTGTAGTACTCGTTGAAAATTACTGCAGTAACTCCTTTGTTTTGGTATTCTGGTCGTATTCCTATTAAATAGAAAATAACATCCTTACTGTTTTTCTTGGCCTTCAACAAGTGGTATAATCCAAACGGAAACAACTTACCTTTAGCTTTCTGCAGTGCTTCTGAAAATGATGGCATTACAATGGCAAAGGCGATGAGTTTATCCTCTTTATCTTTAATGAATTTTATGTACTCTGGGTTAATAAAGCTTATATATTTCTTTTTGAAATAAGCCTTTTGTATTTCTGTTATGGGAACAAAAGAAGAAAGGTTGGCATAGGTTTCATTAAATAAATCGAACATTTCATCTGCTAAGGGCATAACCTCTTTAGTCTTTGTGAAATTAACCTCTTTAAGACCGTACCTTCTTTTAACTAGGTCGTTCAATTTGGTAAAGAGTGCTGGATCTGCATTACCTGCAGGAAATTTATTTTCCATGTATTCCTTTTCCTTTACAAAGCCAAGACTCTCATAATGGTCTTTGTAATAAGGATGGTTATACCAAGTTATCATGGTGCCAATATGATCAAACCCTTCTATAAGTACTCCAACTTTATCTAAGTTTGAAAAACCTACAGGACCTTCCATAAATTCCAATTGGTGCTGATTACCAATTTCTGCTACTTTGTCTAAAAGTGCTTTAGATACATTTTGATCATCTATAAAATCGAACCAACCAAAACGCATTTTTTTTACATTTTGTTGGTCAACTTCTAAGTGATTGACAATAGCGGCTACACGACCAACTATTTTATCACCGTCCATGGCAAGGAAGAACCATGCCTCTGCATCTTTAAAAACAGGATTTTTTTCTTTATCAAAACTTTCAAGTTCGTCATTTATAATGGGGGGTACCCAATATTTGTTGTTTTTGTATAACGAAAAAGGAAAGGTTACAAAACGTTTTAAATCTTGCTTTGATTTGGCTTCATGTATCGTAATCATTGGACTTCTTTAGAAGTGCCAATATTAGTGATATTAATCTACATTATAAAGGGGTGCGTAATGAAATATTGAAGAGTAGAATGTAGTGTTAAAAGTCGATCTCGCTACTTTCTTTCTTTTTCTTCTTTTCCGCTTTCTTAAGTTTTTTGAGCTGTTTTTTAGAAGGCCCAAGGTTTACGTCTTCTGCACCGCTACCTTTATTTTTCTTATCCTTCTTTTTCTTTTTCATGGCTTTTTTGTCAATGGCACCACCATTTTGATCCGCTTCTTGATCTTCAATTGGTTTTAAGCTGTCTTTATGGAAATCCATTCTGTAAGAACCGCCAATTCCAAAAAATATACGTGTAGGTGTATTTTTTAGACTAGCTCCCATATTAAAATCGAACTGCAGGTTTTCTTTTAATAAATGGGCAATACCTCCACGTATCAATACATCTGAGTACCGATCGCTATCAATGCCTTGGTGTTCTACAAAAACACTCCATTTTGGGTTTCTAAATGCATGGGATAATGATATGGTATAGCTGAGCTCAGGGTCATCTGTGCTTATACGGTCATATGCGGTGTTGGTAATTAATACGAACCTTGGAGTCAAACGACTTTGGGTAGCGATCATACCACGATAAGAAATGGTTGGTTCACCTATATAAAAAGGATTATCGCCTAAAACAAAATTTGCTCCACCGTATAAAGAAACTGCGGGCAGTAAATTCTTAAATTGAAATTTATGATTGGCTCTCCAGCTATAAAGGTTGGGTTTGTTGGCTTCAGGATTTTTAAATGGGTCATAGATCAAGTATTTTAAACCTAATCTATTTCTAGAAAAATCTCTTCGCTTGCCCTCTAGGTCAAAATTCAAAAATGTTATCTTTTGATCTTGAAAAGTACCTTCGTAATTAAGTTCTAATCTTTCGAATAACAAACCATATCGTAATGAAACATCGGTTCCCCAAATATTCGATTCTGTATTTAAAATGGTGTGGTCTCTTTGTTCATAGAATAATCCCATTTCTGCCTGTACCACATTTTTGCCAACCGCGTAAGCGCTCACAGAAACTCCAGGTCTATTAGAATTTATTACATCTGTATATTGAGAAATTCCTATTAATGGTATTAGAAATAATAAAGCGAATACGTATTGATATGATTTAGAGTAGGCAAAAAGACTATTCATGAACACGATTTTATATATATTTTAATAATATGATTCTACATATACAACGTGATAATTGTATTTTTGATATATATAAGCAGTAATAAATGGCTTTTTTAAAAACTATATTAATTATTCTTTTGGTCTATTACCTTCTAAAAATATTAGCAAGGTTATTTGCGCCAAAAATTTTGAATTACGCAGCAAAGAAAACTGAATCTCATTTCAGACAAGCTTTTGATAATCAACGCCCATTTAATGAACAAGAAGATGAGAGTGTAATTATCAATAAAAAAACCACTAGAAAAAAGAAGGATTCAGAAAAAGTAGGTGAATACATTGATTTTGAAGAGCTAGACTAGTTATCTTTGCTTAAACACTACTTTTAGCAAATGAAGCAAGGCTTAAAATTCTTTTTCATCAATTTTTTTGTTGTCGTATTTTTCATCATCGCCGCCTTGGCTTATTTTAGTCCGGTTCTGCAGGGTAAGGTTATGTACCAGCATGATATTGCTCAATATACCGGTATGGCCAAAGAGCAGAACGATTTTAGAAAAGCTACAGATCAAGAACCGTATTGGACCAATAGCGCTTTTGGGGGCATGCCAACGTATCAATTAGGAGCAAATTACCCACATAATTACATTAAAAAATTAGACCGTTTAATTCGGTTTTTACCAAGACCGGCAGATTATCTATTTCTATATTTCATAGGTTTTTATATTCTACTGTGTTGTTTAAAAGTGGATTTTAAGTTAGCTGTAATTGGTGCACTTGCCTTTGGTTTCTCTACTTACTTAATAATAATTTTAGGTGCCGGACATAATGCTAAGGCTCATGCCATGGCATACCTACCTATGCTTTTAGGTGGTATTGTATTGGTTTTTAGAAAAAAATATCTGTGGGGCTTTGTTTTAACCGCTTTGGCCATGGCTTTGGAAATTACGGCCAACCACTACCAAATGACCTATTACTTTATGTTACTTGTATTGGTTTTGGGTGTGGTTTATTTGATATATGCCATTAAGGATAAAAAATTGAAGCATTTTTTCACTTCGGTCGGTATATTGTTGATAGCCGTAACTTTAGGTATTGCTGCCAATGCTACAGGGCTAATGGCAACTAAAGAATATGCTGATTGGAGTACGCGAGGTAAAAGTGAATTAACGATCAACCCAGATGGTTCATCTAAAGAAGACACTGGTGGATTAAGTAAAGCTTATATTACTAACTGGAGTTACGGTATTGCTGAATCGTTGAATTTATTTGTTCCTAGACTTTTTGGTGGCGCAAGTCAAGAAAATTTGGGTGAGAATTCAAAATCGTATAATTACCTAATTGATAAAGGTTTGGCCAGATCCAGTGCCTTGGATTTTGTTAGTGGTCTACCACTGTATTGGGGAGAACAACCAGGTACTTCAGGACCAGCTTATTTAGGTGCGGTGATATTCTTTCTATTTGTTTTAGGGTTGTTTTTGGTAAAAGGCAAGCATAAATGGTGGCTACTGTTTGGCTCTTTGTTGTCATTGATACTTTCATGGGGAAAGAATTTTAGTGTATTGACAGATTTTATGATAGATTACTTTCCGCTATACGATAAGTTTAGGGCGGTGTCTTCCATTCAAGTTATATTAGAGCTATGCGTACCTGTTTTGGCAATATTGGCATTGAAAAAGCTATTTAAGGATAAGGTGCCACATGCCGATAAGATCAAATCTTTGACCTTAGCTACAGCTACAATCCTAGGGCTTGGGGTTGTGTTATTTTTATTTAAAGGAGCTTTTCATTTTGTGGGTGCTGCCGATGATAATTTGAGAATGACAGGGTTAGAGGAGCTTCCGGAAATGCTTCGTTTAGATCGTAAAAGTGTTTATACAAGTGATCTATTGCGTTCTTTAGGGTTTGCTTTGGCAACCGCTTTATTGATCTGGTTGTATTTGAAAGAGAAATTGAAAATGAATTTCTTGATTATCGCTGTTGGTGTTTTAGTGGTGGTAGATTTGGTTGGGGTTGATTTACGTTATGTGAACAATGACAATTTTGTGTCTAAGCGTAAAATGCTTGAGCCATTTCAAGAAACTACCGCCGATAAAATTATTGCAAAAGATGATGGTGTTTTTCGTGTATTTGATCAAACCGACGGATTTGACTCTGCTAAAACGGCTTATTTTCATCAAAGTATAACGGGGTATCATGCTGCAAAACCTGCCGGTATGCAAGATTTGTTTAATTTCCACGTATATAACGGTAATCTGTCCGTCTTGAATATGATGAACATTAAGTATGTTATAAGGCAGGATCAAGAAGGAAATACCTTTCCTATTGAAAACCCTAATGCCAATGGTAATGCTTGGTTTATTTCTAAACTGAATGCGGTCAATAATGCCAATGAGGAAATAATGGCACTTGATAGTTTAGATACTAAAAATATTGCCGTATATAACGCTACTTCATTTACAGATGTTAAGCCAATGGAATATCAAGTGGATTCTACAGCATCTATTGAGTTAATAGATTATGAACCCAATCACCTAGTATATAATTCTAAGAACAGAAATGAAGGTGTAGCTGTTTTTTCTGAAATGTATTACAAAAATGGTTGGAATGTCTATATAGACGGAAAACAAAGTGATTATTTTAAAGTTGATTATGTATTAAGAGCACTTTCGGTACCTTCTGGGGAGCATAAAATAGAGTTCAAATTTGAACCAGAGGTTGTAGCTACGGGTAGTAAAATTACTTTGGCAAGTACTATTTTATTGGGACTGGTAATTGTAGGTGGCTTAGGTTTTTCTTTTTGGAGGTCTAAAAAAGAAGAAGAAGCATAATGAGAAAAGTGCTGGTCATTACGTACTATTGGCCACCTGCTGGCGGACCAGGAGTGCAACGTTGGCTAAAGTTTGTGAAATACCTTAGAGATTTTGGTATTGAGCCGGTACTATATATTCCTGAGAATCCTCATTACCCCATGTTAGATGATACTTTTTCTCAAGATGTATCCACTGATATAAAAATCTATAAGCATAAAATTAAAGAACCTTATCGCATTGCTTCACTCTTTTCAAGTAAAAAAACGAAGCGTATTAGCTCTGGAATCATCCAGACGAAAAACCAATCTTTTATAGAGAAAGTTCTTTTGTGGGTTCGCGGAAACCTTTTTATACCGGATGCAAGAAAGTTTTGGGTAAAACCATCTGTAAACTTCCTAAAAGATGTGTTGGCTAAAGAGGGTATTGATACTATAATAACTACCGGTCCTCCACACAGCGTGCATTTAATTGGCTATTATTTAAAACAGGGGAAACCTGTACATTGGGTTGCGGATTTTCGCGATCCTTGGACAACTATTGGCTATCATAAGAAATTGAAATTAACCAAATCGGCTGAAAAGAAACATAAACTATTAGAAGCTAAAGTTCTTCATACGGCAGACAAAATTATAGTTACCAGCAGTACTACAAAAAAGGAATTTGAAAACATTACAGGTCAACCAATAAAGGTTATTACCAATGGGTTTGATGGGGAGTTGCTGACTAATGATGGGTTAGATTCAAAATTTACCATTTCACATATAGGGTCATTATTAAGCGGTAGAAATCCCGTGAAATTTTGGTCGGTTTTGGCACAAATGGTAGATGAATTTCCTGCATTTAAAGAGGCATTAAGACTACAGTTTATAGGTGTTGTCAGTGATGAAATACTATCAACTATAAAAGAGGTAGGATTACAGGACTTTGTTGAAGTTATAGGATATGTTTCTCATCAAGAAGCTTTGGTATATCAACGAAAATCTCAAGTATTATTACTGGTAGAAATAGATTCTCAGGAAACCATTGGAATTATACCGGGTAAACTGTTTGAATATATGGCGGCCAAGCGACCAATTTTAGGAATTGGACCTAAGAATTGGGACGTAGAAAGTATTGTTGAAGAAACAAAAACTGGCTATATATTTGAACATTCTGATGATATTGAACTGAAAAACGTAATTTTAAGATGGTTTGAAAATTATCAGAAAGGGCAATTAAATATTATTGCTGACAACATTGAGCAATTTAGCAGAAGAGAGCTCACCAGAAAATTGGCTGAATACATCTAATGGGTATCGTACTAAAACAATCTCTAAATAATACAATTGTTACCTATATAGGTTTTGCGATAGGAGCTGCCAATACCTTGTTTTTGTACACCAATTTTATGCAACCAAGTAATTACGGTTTAATACAGGTTATTTTGTCCGTGTCTTCAGTTTTAATGCCCATTTTAGCATTTGGTGTTCCCAATAGTTTAGTCAAATTTTATTCAAGTTTTAAGGGTCAAAAGAATCAAGATTCATTTTTGACTTTAATGCTGATTTTGCCTTTGTTCTTGATCATACCGGTGGCAGTGGTTAGCTATGCCGCTAATGATATAATAGGAAATTTACTTTCTAGACAAAATGATGTGGTTAGGGAGTATGTGTGGCATATTTTTTTGGTAGGTATGGCAATGTCATACTTTGAAGTCTTTTATGCATGGGCGCGAATCCAAATGAAATCGATGTTCGGCAATTTCATGAAAGAGATTTTTTGTAGGGTAGGGCAAACCGTATTACTACTGCTATTGTATTTTAAGTTGATAGATATATCATTTTTTATTAATGCTTTGGTAGGCTTCTATATTGCGAGAACATTAATAATGAAATTATATTCTTACAGCTTACGTTCTCCTAAATTAGATTTTCATTTTCCGAACAATTGGAGGAATATTGTAAAGTATAGTGCTTTAATAATTTTAGGAGGTTCTACTGCTATTGTATTGATGGAGGTAGATAAGGTTATGTTGAATAATTTTTTGGAGCTTGAAAATGTGGCTTTTTATGCTGTAGCTGGTTTTATTGCATCAACCATTGCCGTACCCTCAAAAGCAATGCATCAAATTACATATCCGTTAACGGCAAATTATTTAAATAGTAGGGATATACCGGCTCTTACGCAATTATACCAAAAAAGCTCGTTAACACTGTTTATAGTCTCCGGCATACTTTTTTTATTGATTTTATTGAATCTTAATGAGCTTTATGAATTATTGCCGAATAAATATGCTGGCGGTTTTATGATCGTATTTTGGGTTGGTTTGGCAAAGGTGTATGATGCGCTTTTAGGGAACAACAATGCCATACTTTTTAATTCAGATTACTACCAGTCTATTTTGTTTTTTGGCGTATTGTTAGCGGTTTTGGCTATTCTTTTTAATCTCTGGTTGATTCCGAACTACGGTATAAACGGTGCGGCAATAGCTAGTTTCAGTGCCTTTTTTATTTATAATTCATTGAAATTGGGCTACGTAAAAGCAAAATTTCAAATGCAGCCTTTTACACATGAGACAATTAAAGTGTTGCTTTTGCTGATTATTATAGCAGTGATTTTTTCAACATTTTCATTTTCTTTTCATCCGCTAGTCAATATTGCGTTGAAAAGTATTTTGATGATTGCGCTTTATGTAGGTGTTCTATATCGATTTAAAATATCGGAGGATGTGTATGCATTCTTGAATAAATATTTAAAAATTTAATTACATCTTATTTTCGTTTTGCTTGGTCGATTTTTGAATGCCGTATTGTTGTTTGTATATTTTTACAATAATCAAGAATAAGTTTATAATCAATGGACCAAAAATAAGTCCTACAAAACCAAAAAGAGGTATACCAATTAGTACACCAATTAAGGTAATTAACGGGTGCGTGCTATCTAATTGTTTTAAAACGAAAAGCCGAATAATATTATCGGTCATACCTACTACCAAAATTCCATAAAGCAAAATTCCCCAGGCCTGAAAGTCTTCGCCGCTGGCAAGGCTCAGTACAAAAACTGGAAATATTCCTATAAATGTTCCTATAAAAGGAATCATGGATCCTATAGTTACGATTACAAACCAAAATAGTGGGCTCTCTACCCCAAAAATATAGAATCCGATAAGAGCGATAATTCCTTGAGCTAATGCAACCAGCGGTATGGCAATAGCATTGGAGCGTACCACACTATCAATCTCCTTTCCCAAAGTCATTAAATTTTTATTACTGAGCGGAATATATTCTAGAAGAGACTCCTTTAATTGTTTTGGACTCTTTAACATGTAGTACAATAGAAATAATAATATGCCCAATGAAATAAACACATTGAAAGTTCCACTGGCAAAACCTTGCATATTATCCGTTAACCAGCCTGATGCTTGTTTGGGGTCAATAGTAGATGAAATGTCATACTCTACATATTTCTCTACTTGAAAAAGTTGATCTTTAAACGCCTTGGTAACTTGTTCAGATTTGTCTGCCAAATTACTTAGTTCAGAGCTTAACATAAACCCTGCTGCGGTCAGCGGAACGAAGATTCCAATAAAGGATACTAAAATGAGTAGCATAGCTGCCCACATTCTTTTTATCCCTTTATTAATTAATTTGAGCATCCATTTTCTAAGTACTACATAGAGCGTAAGGGCTCCTAAAACTCCAGAAATATACGGAAGCATATATTTGATAATCAATCCGCCTAAAAAAATAATCAGCGACAATATGATAAGTTGTCTAAGAATCTTATGGTTGATTTTTTTCATTTCGGTTTTTGATGATGGATTGTTAACTGGGTGAAAATTAAACTTATATAGGTAGCATGGTTAACTCACTTAAGTATTTTAGTAGTTCTAAAGTATTTAAATGGATAACTAATAAAACAGAGTTAACTTTGGGCTTAAGATGATTTTGAAGCAGACGCATGTTGTTCAAGAACTAACTGGCGCAATTAGGTTGCAGGAATACGGAGTAGGGATATTTCAACAGATTTCCACAAAATCCGCTTTAAAGAAAGCACTTAAAAAAAATCTGATTACGGTAGATGGGGTAGTGGGCAGTACGGCAACTTTTATCAAAGGTGGGGAAATTATAATATATCACGCCACAGAGAAAGACAACAACACTAGATTGGTTCTTAACTTAAAAGTTATTTATGAGGATGAGTATATGGCGGTAATTAATAAACCAGCAGGAATTTTAGTAAGCGGTAACGGATTTAAAACCGTGGCTAATGCACTAGCTCAAAACCTTTCTCCCAGTACATTGTTTGATGCCGTAGGTCCAAAACCGGTTCATCGCTTAGATTATGCAACTACTGGATTGCTTCTTGTAGGGAAAACCAGTAGTGCAATTACCGCACTCAACAAATTATTTGAACATAAAGAAATTACTAAAACGTACTATGCCGTAACCATTGGTTCACAAATACCAGCTGGGGTTATTGATGATGCTATAGATGATAAACCTGCTAGTTCTAGTTTTAAGGTAGTAAAATCACTAAAGTCTGAACGTTTTTCATTTTTAAATCTGGTAAAGCTAAATCCGAGATCGGGGCGAAGGCATCAACTTAGAAAACATTCACTTTCTATTGGAAACCCCATTTTGGGCGATGCTACTTATTTTCTTGAAGGGTTGCAATTAAAGGGTAAAGGTCTGTACTTACATGCCGGCACCTTAGAGTTTATTCATCCTTTTACCCAAGAGAAAATGAAGATAGTTGCTAGTTTACCTAAAAAGTTTAGAAAATTATTTCCCGAGAAGGGATTATTGCATTAAAAAAGCGCCGCAATGAATGAATTCATTACGGCGCTTTACAACTAACCAACCTAAAAACTTATTTTAATTTCTTCTACTACTTCTAGTTGCAGAACTTGTTCTAGAGCTTGAGCTTCTAGAAGGAGCTTTACTTACAGATCTTGAACTAGAATTTCTACTTACGGTACTTCTAGAAGGACTCTTGGTCGCTTTTCTTGTAACAGTGCTACGCTGTGTTCTGGTATTTGTAGCTGTTCTAGTATTTGCACTTCTGCTAACGGGTTTCTTGTACGTTGTAGAACTTCTTTTTACCGTAGTACTTTTTGGTGTACGTGTAACTTCTCTTTTTGTAACCGTTCTATTTGGCGTACTACGATTTACTGTAGTACTTCTTTTAACTGTTCCGTTATTAGAACTTCTAGTAACCGTTCTACTTTGTGTAGTTCTACCACTATTGGTATTACTACGTCTAACAGTAGTAGATCTATTGACCGTGGAGTTTCTATTGTTTCTTGAAGTATTGCTAGCGGCAACCGATCTACCGGTTCTCAATCCATTGTCTCTTTTAGCCACCGATCTGTTACTTCTGTATGTATTGTTTCTTACTGCTACACGCTTATCGTTTCTATAAATTTTAGTTCTGTTATTTCTTACTTTATTATATCTATACTGCTTACCAACATTTACATAAGCCCTTCTGAAATTATTTCTATAAGGTCTGTAGTAAGAATATCTTACTGGTGTGTAATATCTTCTGTACGGACTATTGAATACCAAACTAAATCCTACTGCCGGTCTAACGAACCATCTATGGAAAGGACGGTACACATAGTTTCTGTTGTAAATATTGATATAACCGGTATGGTAATCATAAAAACCACGGTTGTTATAGTATACATACATACCACCTATACTACGTACTCTGTTGTTTCTGTAATTGATATTAACATCACCAATTTGATTAACACGACCATAATAGTCATAATAAATAGGCACATTTTCTACTTGAATTACAGCACCATAATCATCATATTGAGCAAATGGACTATAATCGTAACCTGAATTGAACGTTACTCCGTTTCTACTTCCTGTTACTTGGTTTTCAATATAAAAATCAAATTCACCATCTGGGTAAACAGAAAAAGTAATTCCGTTTTCTATAAAAATAAATGAGTTGTCATATCTATAAGTATTGCTGTTTGCAACCTTATCTTCGCTAATACCTGAAGCGAAAACACCTGTGGTGCTAAAAATCATCGCTGTAAAAAGGAGTACTAAGTTCTTCATAATATAAGGTTTAAATCTGCCCCTTGGAGCAGTTGTTCTAAATGTAATTATTTACATTCCCTTAGTACATTACAAACAGCGTGCCAAAAATCAAAACCATTGATTATAATATTGATAATCAATGGTTTGTGATATATTTAAATACTTTATTTTTGTAGTAAATTTAATTTATTTTCTCTTTTAGGTAGTTCGCCGTGTACGATTTTTTGCTTTTTACAACCTCTTCTGGAGTACCTTCGGCTAATAATTGTCCACCATTTTCACCACCACCTGGACCAAGATCAATAATGTAGTCTGCACATTTAATTAAATCAATATTATGTTCAATGACTACAATAGAATGTCCTTTCTTAATAAGTGCGTTAAATGATTTCAATAGTTTTTGAATATCATGAAAATGTAATCCCGTAGTTGGCTCATCAAAAATGAAGAGCGCTTTTTCTTTGGTACTACCTTTAATCAAAAAAGAAGCTAATTTAATACGTTGTGCCTCTCCACCGGAAAGGGTAGATGAAGATTGACCCAATGTTACATACCCCAAACCAACATCTTGTAAAGGTTTTAGTTTAGTGACTATTTTGGTCTGCTCTCCGGTTTCAAAAAACTGAATAGCATTGTCAATGGTCATATTAAGTACATCGTCTATATTGGCATTATTGAAATTGACCTCAAGTACTTCTTTTTTAAATCGTTTACCACCACAAGTTTCACATTCCAAATGAACATCTGCCATAAACTGCATTTCTACGGTGATTTCACCTTCACCTTTACATTTTTCACATCTACCGCCATCGACATTGAATGAAAAATGCTTTGCTTGGTAATTTCTGATCTTGCTCAGTTTTTGGCCAGCGAACAAACTTCTAATATCATCATATGCCTTTATATAAGTTACAGGATTGGAGCGTGAAGATCTCCCGATCGGATTTTGATCTACAAATTCTACATGTTTAATATGTTTGTACTTGCCCTCCACAGAAGTATGCTGACCTGCTTTTTCTCCATACCCACCAGTTTCTTTAAGTACTATAGGATATAACAGTTTTTTGACCAAAGTACTTTTTCCACTACCAGATACACCTGTTACTACGGTTAACATATCTAAAGGAAAAGTAACATTGATGTTTTTAAGGTTGTTTTCACGAACACCGTTTATAGTAATATGGTTTTTTGAAGTTCTACGTTCTTTAGGAACTTTAATCTCCATTTTACCATTTAGATACTGGGCCGTGAGCGATTTTGACTTAAGTATTTCCTTAAGTGTACCTTGAGCCACTACTTCGCCGCCATGTGTACCAGCTTCTGGACCTATATCAATAACCACATCTGCGGCCTTCATGATATCTTCGTCATGTTCAACCACTATAACGGTATTGCCCAGATTACGTAACGATAGTAAAACCTCTATCAAATTTTCAGTATCTCTTGGGTGTAGTCCAATACTTGGCTCATCTAAAATATACATGGAACCTACCAAACTACTACCTAAAGAGGTTGCTAGATTTATACGCTGACTTTCTCCACCTGATAATGTATTGGATTTTCTGTTAATGGTTAGGTAATTTAAACCCACCTTATCCAAAAATCCTAACCGTGTGTTTATTTCAACTAAAAGTCTTGCTGCAATGGTTGCGTCACTTTCATTTAATTTAAGGTCATTAAAAAACAGAATCAGTTTTTCTATGGATAACCCTACCAATGAAGAAATGGAAGCTCCGCCAACTTTTACATAATCTGTCTCTGGACGTAACCTTTTGCCATTACAAACATTACATTTGGTTTTACCTCTATATCTTGAGAGCATTACCCTGTTCTGTATTTTATAGCTTTTCTCTTCTAACATCCCAAAGAACTTATGTAGTCCTATAAAATGTGCATTACCATCCCAAACCAATTGTTTTTGCTCTTCAGAAAGTTCAAACCAAGGTTTATGAATTGGAAAATCAAATTTATATGCTGAGTTGACCAACTGATCTCTATAAAAACTCATGCTATCTCCTCTCCATGGGAAAATCGCATTTTCGTAAACCGATAATGCCGTATTTGGTACAACCAGATCTTCATCTATACCGATAACATCTCCGTACCCTTCGCACTTTGGACAAGCACCGTAGGGATTATTAAAGCTAAAGAGATGAACATTCGGTTCAAGAAATGTAATACCATCTAATTCAAACTTATTACTGAAAAGTGTTTGTTCGCCATCTGCCAGTTCCTCGATCATACATTCGCCCTTACCTTCAAAAAGGGCAGTATCTACGGCATTTGCCAATCTATTGTAAAAATCTTCGTCGTCTTTGGTAATGATTCTGTCAATTACAAGATCAAACTTTTTGCCAATATCCTTGGGAGCTTGATCTATTCGCATTACACTGTTATTATATTTAATACGTGCGTAACCTTGTTTTGAAAATAATTCCAATGATTTTATGGCATCTCTATCTTCACGAATGGTAATAGGTGCTAAAAGTAAGAGCTTGGTACCTTCGGTATAAGCTTTTACATGGTTAACAACATCTGTAACAGTATGTTTTTTTACTTCGTTACCAGAAACAGGGGAGTAGGTCTTACCAATACGCGCAAACAAAAGTTTTATGTAGTCATAAATTTCAGTGGTTGTACCAACGGTTGATCTAGGGTTGGTAGAATTCACTTTTTGCTCAATTGCAATAGCTGGGGCTATACCTTTAATGTAATCTACCTTAGGTTTATCCAATTTGCCCAAAAACTGTCGGGCATAGGATGATAAGCTTTCTACATAGCGTCTTTGACCTTCTGCGTACAAGGTGTCAAAAGCTAAACTAGATTTTCCAGAACCTGAAAGTCCTGTAATGACCACAAGTTTATTTCTTGGTATAACAACATCAATATCTTTTAGGTTGTGCAATTTAGCACCCTTGATTATAATGTTTTCTTTCGGATTTATTTCGGTAAGTGTAGGCATACAAATTTCTAAGAATACAAAGATACGCTTTGCCTTTTTTCTGAACTAAAAAATGCCGTTTATCTAAAAATGGAGTAAGAAATTTTCACATTTTTATAAGAGTATTTATTTTTTTATATCTTTGGGATCTCATTTTAATTCAACACGCCTATAACGCAACATTACTTTTTAAGTTAGAATTTAACCATTAGACCCTTATTCATTTTGAATTTGGGACTGCATTTTAACCCTACAAGTAACGTTATGGTAGTACAAGTTGAAGATTCCCAATTAGTAAAGCAATATATTCAAGGAGACGAAAAAGCTATTGAAGCTTTAATCAATCGTCATAATTCTAGGTTAACAGGATTTATCTATTCTAAAGTAGGTGACCGTGAACTTACCGAAGATATTTTTCAAGATACATTTATGAAGGTTATACGAACCTTAAAAAGAGGTGCCTATAACGAAGAGGGTAAATTTTTACCATGGGTAATGCGTATAGCTCATAACCTTGTTATAGATCATTTTAGAAAGCATAACAGAATGCCAATGTATAATAGCAAGGAAAGTTATAATATCTTTTCATTGTTAGGTGACGATAAATTGAATGCGGAAAAGCAATTGATAAAAGAGCAAATAGATACTGATCTATTGAGAATGATAAAAGAGCTACCGGAGGATCAACAAGAAGTTTTAGAGATGCGTATATATAAAGATATGAGCTTTAAAGAAATTTCCGATAATACGGGTGTGAGTATTAACACTGCGTTAGGAAGAATGCGCTACGCTTTAATAAACCTTAGAAAGCTTGTTGAGGCCAATAATATAGTTTTAACGAATTAATTGGTCTTAGGTCGAGTGGATCTACTATCTTCATCCATGTGTCGTTCTTTAGATGAACCTAAACAACAAATAGCATGGAAAAATTATACACTAAGAACCAGAATAACACTAAAGTAGTAAAGGCTAAACCAGAAACTATTCAGTTTTTACTGTCTTATTCTAAATCTTTAAATGTAACTGAGGCAAAAGGATTGCAGTTCGAAACTAATTTGAACTAAGAACAATCTTACATTATATATAAACCCTTAAGCTAAGCTTAAGGGTTTTTTCATTTCTACTACTTTTTTATTATCAAGTTTTGTTTGTTGTAGTATTTATTCTTGTAGGACAAATAATATATTACCTCTTCTAATATATATGTATTCTATTGTATTAGCAATACTTAAGGGCTTTCAGTGAGGTTTTTGAATTCTTACAATTTGCCCGCCGAACTATACTAAATACTATTTATTGTATGGAAATATACTTTTTCGATGTTTCACATCAAAAAAACGCGGTTTGACAACATACTTTTTCCTACAGCCCCCCTTTTCTCTAGTTTTATATCAGAAATAAAAAACAAACCAATTAACTAAAAAGATTTTCCCAATCTTAACCAATTAAAGAAAGTAACTCGTATGAAACTACAAATTGAAGACTCAGAATTAGTTAAGGATTATATCAACGGAAACGAAGGTGCCCTTGAAATTTTAATTAACAGACACAATCAGCGTATTACTAGTTTTATCTATTCTAAGGTTTTAGATAGGGATATTACAGAAGATATTTTTCAAGATACTTTTATTAAAGTGATCAAAACTTTAAAAAGAGGTAAGTATAGTGAAGAAGGTAAATTTTTACCTTGGGTAATGAGAATTTCACATAACTTGATCATTGACCACTTTAGAAGAAACAAAAGAATGCCAATGTTTGAAGGCAGTGATGACTTTAATATTTTCTCTGTAATTGGAGATGATAAGTTAAATGCCGAAAAACAACTAATTAAAAACCAAATAGATACTGATCTTAGACAATTGGTAGAAGAATTGCCAGATGATCAAAAAGAGGTTTTGTTAATGCGTATCTATAAGGATATGAGCTTTAAAGAAATATCAGAAAATACAGGTGTAAGTATAAATACAGCTTTAGGTAGAATGCGTTATGCTCTTATTAACCTTAGAAAAATCATTGAAAAAAACAATATAGTTCTTACGAATTAATAGAGGGTAAAAATTAAATAAACAATATTTCCAAATTTGCTGCGTTATTTTATTGTAACAACGTAGGAAGTATGGAAAAAATTTACTCAGATTACCAAGAACAGACAGGATTTAATAAAGTATGTCCTAAAACAATCAATTTCTTGTTGAGCTATTCACAAGCGCTCTTTGAATTTGAATACGAAGATTTAGAATTCGAAACATTTTTGAATTAATAAAAAAACCCGCAGTTAGCGGGTTTTTTTATTTTTATAATAATCATTTAAAACCGTTTTTCTACCAATGGTCTTGGTGATTATGTCTTTTTCAAGATCCCAGCCTCTAGCGGGTGAATATTCTCTACCATACCAAATAATCTGTAAGTGAAGATCGTTCCAAATTTCTTTTGGAAATAGCCTCTTGGCATCTTTTTCGGTTTGTACCACATTTTTACCATTGGTGAACCCCCACCTATATAGTAGCCTGTGAATATGTGTGTCTACCGGGAAAGCAGGAATTCCAAATGCTTGTGAGATCACTACACTAGCTGTTTTATGGCCAACAGCAGGTAATTCTTCTAAATCTTCAAGATTTTGGGGAACCTCACCATTATGTTTTTCTATTAAAATTTTTGATAATCCGTAAATACCTTTCGCTTTCATTGGCGATAAACCAACGGGTTTAATAATTTCCCTAATTTCATCTATGCTCAGTTTAATCATGTCATAAGGGTTGTCCGCTTTTGCAAAAAGTAAGGGGGTTATTTTATTTACCCTAACGTCTGTACTTTGGGCAGACATTAATACTGCAATTAATAAAGTATAAGGATCTTTATGATCTAAGGGAACAGGAATTTCTGGATATAACTCTTGTAAAGTATCAATTGTAAAAGCTATTTTTTCGGCTTTCGTCATTAAATGTTTAATTTTGATTGAGAATATTTAAACACAAATTTAAAAAATATCATAGATGAATACGTTAAAAGTTGGTGATAAAGTACCATCATTTTCTGCTAAAGATCAAGATGGCAAT
Source organism: Maribacter sp. 6B07 (assembly GCF_002700155.1). Classification (NCBI taxonomy): domain Bacteria; kingdom Pseudomonadati; phylum Bacteroidota; class Flavobacteriia; order Flavobacteriales; family Flavobacteriaceae; genus Maribacter; species Maribacter sp. 6B07. The sequence goes on from NZ_PDUT01000002.1 coordinate 327,477, forward strand.
ACTGTGAATTTATCAGATTATAAAGGAAAAAAACTAATAGTATTTTTCTATCCAAAAGCAAGTACACCTGGTTGTACCGCAGAGGCTTGCAATTTACGCGATAATTATGCGGAATTACAATCACAAGGTTATGAACTTTTAGGAGTAAGTGCCGATTCTGAAAAAAGACAAACAAATTTTAGAAACAAATATGAATTTCCTTTTCCATTATTGGCAGATGAGGACCATACGGTAATCAATGCTTTTGGCGTGTGGGGTTTAAAGAAATTTATGGGTCGCGAATATGATGGTATTCATAGAAAAACCTTTATAATTGATGAAGAGGGGATAGTCGCTAAAGTGATAGATAAGGTAAAGACCAAGGACCACGCAGCTCAGTTATTAGATTAATTTTGTAGACTTTTAAAACACTAAAAATGCCCACTATTGTGGGCATTTTTTATTTTTTGGAATCGAAGGTAGAAAACTTATTCAGCTTCTTGATCTTCGGTTTTTCTAGTAAATAATTGTTTTTGTTTTATAATTTCGGCAATACCTTCTGGTAACATTTCTTCCCAGCCATCTTCATTGTTCATCAACTTTTTAAGCACATCTCTAGAGAAAATATGCATAACGTCTGGTTCGTAATCAATGATATCCATAACCTTACCATTGTATTTAAAGAATTTGTACAATTCTTTCATACGAGGGTGAACCTTAACGTTGTTACTTGTCATGATCTGCCCGGTATCTGGGTTTTTCATTGGGTATAGGTATACCTGTAAATCTTTAAAGAATAGTTTACCAAAAGCCTCAAGTATGCCACCACTTAAATGACGATAATACTTTTCATCGAATATGTCTACAAGGTTATTTACACCCATTGTAAGACCAATTCTGTTTTTGGTATAATTGTTAAAGTATTCTACCAATTTATAATACTCCTGGAATTTGGAAATCATTACCGAATGACCAAGTGAACACAGTAATTCTGCCCTGTCCATGAAATCTTGTTCATCAATTTCACCAGAAGCTTTTAAGTTGGAAAGCGTTATCTCAAAAATGACAATGGTGTTATTTTGGTCTACACCTTTATCTCGTATAAAAATATCATAAGACTTCTCGAACATATCTAAATTAACCTTGGTTACGGGTCTAAAACTACCACGTAAAGCCAATATGTTCTTTTTGTAAAGTACGGCTGCAGGTAAAAGGTTGTTACCGTCAGGACCGAACATTACAGCATCTGTCATGTCATTTTTAATAAGTTGCAAACTCATTAAACGGTTATCCACTTCTTTGAAATTTGGACCGGAGAAGTTGATCATGTCTATTTCCAATGTATCCTTATCTATATGGTCATATAAATATTTCAACATTTTCTTTGGTTTATGATACTTGTAAAAAGCACCATATATTAAGTTTACACCAAGAATTCCTAGGGTTTCTTGTTGTAGTCTTGCTTCGTTCTGCTTAAAACGAATATGTAATATAATTTCGTCAAATTCTTTTTGCTTAGGGTCTAATTGGTATCTGATTCCAACCCAGCCATGACCTTTATATCGCTTAGAAAAATCAATGGTCGCTACTGTATTCGCATAGGAGAAAAATAATCGGTCAGGGTGGTTTTCCCTACTAATTCGCTCTTCCATTAACTGCATTTCGTAATCTAGCATGGTCTTTAACCTTGCTTGGGTTACATAGCGTCCGTCAGATTCTACACCGTAAATAGCATCACTAAAATCTTTGTCATAGGCACTCATTGCCTTTGCAATGGTACCAGATGCACCACCGGATCTAAAGAAATGACGGGCGGTTTCTTGCCCGGCGCCAATTTCTGCAAAAGTTCCGTAGATATCCGGATTTAAATTTATTCGTAAGGTTTTTGCCTTTATAGAAGGAATATTTTCAAAGACACTATCTCTTTTTAATACCGATGCCATTTTGTTAGCTGTTTAACTTTTAACAAAGTTATAAAGAATGGTTGTTACAAAGGGCAATAGCTCCAAAAAATTGGAAGAAGTTTTGGTAATTGTTTTTATTGCCTCTCAATTATGTTAATCTCTTTAATTTCCATCATTAATTTTATTAAAAAGGAATTAAATTTGTAGCACATGACCAATAAATTAAGTGTTACTTTTTTAGGAACGGGGACTTCTCAGGGTATTCCAATTATTGGTAGTACACATCCTGTTTGCTTAAGTAGTAATGAGAAGGATAAAAGGCTAAGGGTTTCTGTCTTACTTTCATGGAAAGAGTTTAACTATGTAATTGATTGCGGTCCAGATTTTAGGCAACAAATGCTAAGGCAGCATGTTAATCGTCTAGATGGTATTTTGTACACCCATGAGCACTCTGATCATACGGCTGGTTTAGATGATATTCGCCCATATTTCTTTAGGCAAGGTAATATTCCTTTGTTTGCTCATAGCAGGGTAGTGACCTCATTAAAAAAGCGATTTGATTATATTTTTGAAGAGAAAAATAAATATCCTGGTGCGCCAACGGTAGATATTAATTTGGTTAAAAATAATGAGCCATTCTCAATTGGTGATACATTAGTAACACCTATTAATGTTATGCATAACAAGGTGCAGGTATTTGGCTACCGAGTGGGCGACTTTACCTATTTGACCGATGTTAAGACCATAGCCCCAGAAGAATTGGAAAAGATTAAAGGTTCTAAGGTAGTGGTGGTAAACGCGCTACGTATTGAGCCGCATATTTCTCATTTTAACCTTGAAGAAGCACTTGCCTTTATTGATTTGATTCAACCGGAAAAAGCATATTTAACACACATAAGCCACTTACTTGGTTTTCATGATGAAATAGAAAAATCATTACCGAGTAACGTACATTTGGCTTACGATAATTTAACAATCACCATTTAATTATGAAGAATAAAATATTTCTTTACCTGTTTTTATTTGTATCACTAATATGTCTGTACTTATTTGTCAGTAGTAATAACATAGTGAAAGCAGGGTCTGAGAAAATCTCTAAGTTGGAAAAACAAGTTGAAGTTTTAAAAGATTCAGTACAAACATCATCTTTAAAGGTTTTGGATATGCAGTATTTTTCATTGGAAAACAATGATGATGCCTTGGCTTATTTTGATCACTTGGATTTAGAAAACCCTGCAGGTTATATTGCTGATAAACTGCTGGAAACCAATGCGCAAAAAGGTGATAATCCATTAGTTCCGTATGAAGGTATGCAGAACGATTTTAAGATCAATAAAATAAAAGTTCTTAACCATAAATGGATTTTAACCGATTTTTCCGATGGAAAATACTGGGGAGAACTTTTAATCAGATATGAGTTAAAAGATGATCTTGGTGTAGACTTTACACTAGTTGATCACTTGCTTTATACCCGTAGTAATTAAACCTTAGTTGAAATCCATTTTTTTAAAGAATAGAAGTTCTGTGGAGCTACGCCATGCCCGGCAGGGAATTCTTCAAAAACATGTTTTATGTTCAGTTTTTCCAATATTACCGGTGCTTTTCTAGCCCAATCAATAGGGATTACCTGATCCATATCACCATGTGAAGAATAGAAATTTAAATGGTCGAAATTATTTTCTTTATAAGTTTCAGCCAATATATTTTCATTAATGTACCCACTAAGGGCAATAATATTCTTTACTTTTTCAGGGTATGATAGGGCAACGGCATAACTTAGAATGGTACCTTGACTAAAGCCTAATAAGTTTACATTTTTTTCATCCAAGCCATAAGTGGAGCAAGCTTCGTCAATGAAATTTTTTATTTTGTCACGAGATGCTATGGCTTGGTCATCATCGCTCCATTTTCCTTTTTCGTTATCAAAATTTATGGCATACCATGCATATCCATAAGGTTGTAAGATATATGGGGCACGTACCGAGATAATACATAATTCCTGTGGCAGTTCAGAGGCAAATGAAAAAAGGTCATCTTCATTACTACCATAGCCATGCAGCATAAATAGTACCGGTGGTTTTTTGTCCGTCAATGAAGAAGGTTTTATAATATGTTCTAAGGATAGGGGGGCTGTTGTCATTTTATTATTGGATAAAGGTGAACCACTTTTGAAAATAAGGACCTACAATAGGCACAATTTGTTCTTTGTTGCTAAGGGCGCCAATAAAGCCGTATACCCATAGCACAATGTAACAAAGGTATAAACCATATAATGCATATTGGTTAAACCAAACGCTTGAGAAAATAGCAAATCCGTGGAACATTAAGTGTAATCCAAAAGCTTGGCGTGTATGTACTCTAGCAAACGTATGTTTTGGTTCATTGTTCATAAATAAAGCTATTATTGCTCCAATTATGGTTAAGTATGCTATTACTGCTATATTTTTTCCAGGTACATCGGTAGATTTCTCCATTACTTATTTAAAATGATTTGATTATTTCTAATGCTTCCAATGACTTTTCCTTTTAAGGTCTTACCTAAAGCTATAGCATTTTTACTAGAGCTGTAAATATGCTCATCAGAGAATTCAAAAGTATCTTCAGTTGTGAATAAGGTTAAATTGGCAGCTTTACCGGTTTCAATTTCAGGTTCATCCAACCCAAATATGGAACGTCCTTTGGTAAGTATAGCTATGGTTTCTTCTACACCAAATATATCATTGAGCGTACCAAATGCACTTTCTAAACCAATGGTTCCAAAATCGGCATTGTCAAATTCTACATGTTTAAGTTCAATGTTCAGGGGTATATGGTCTGTTGTTACCAAATCAATAGTTCCGTTTTTAACTCCTTTTTGTAATGCTTTAATGTCAGCAGAAGTACGTAAAGGTGGCATGACCTTAAATTGCGTATCAAAATTTTCAAGTTCACTGTCTGTAATCGTTAGATTATGCACAGCAACACTGCAGAACACTTGAAGTCCTTTCTTTTTTGCATCGGCAATTAATTTTACAGAGTTTGCAGAGGATACAGTTGGAATAAACAATTTGCCGCCAGTATATTCAAGAACAAAAAGATCTCTTGCAATTTGTAATTCTTCTGCTAATGTAGGTATGCCTTTTAAGCCTAATTTGGTGCTGGTAATGCCTTCATTGACAATTCCTTTTCCAGAGATGCTTTTATCCAAGGGAAAAGAGAATACCATACCTTCAAAATTTTGAGCATATTGCAGGGCTATCTTTAAAAGGTTGGCATTGCCCATTGGAGCTTTGTAATCATAAAAGCCAAGCGCCCCGGCATTTTTCATGTCATAAATTTCGGCAAGAACTTCTCCTTCTCCTTTTACGGTAAGATTCCCTAGCGGATATAAATTGGTTAGCTGATTTTTGGACGCATTTTTAAGGTATACGATATCCGATGCCGAATCTGGAGTTGGATGGCTGCTGGTATTTAAAACTACATCTGTAAATCCACTTTTTGCAGCTGTCAATAATCCGTTTTCTATGGTCTCCCTTTCCTCGTAACCTGGCTCGCCAAAATTTACACCACTATCAAACCAGCCGATGGAAACATGTAGGTTCTTTATGTCAATAACCTTTGTTTTGCCACTAGGCTCTATCGTGCTTTCAATGGCATCTATTATACCATTTTTAATCAGGATATCGCGTTTTTTTAAATGAAGATGATTTGTACTCCCATTTACTATCGTTACTGATTTTAAAAGTATGTTCATAGGGCTACAGAGGGTTCGTTATTAGCTTATTTTAAAAATCTTTGAAGTAACGTTTCTATTATAACAAATACCAATGCTAAAATAGCAAACCATTTCCAAAACTCGTTTATGGCATTGTTTTTTTGACTTTCTAAAAAGAAATTGGAAATGGATGTACTGCTGTTGTTTTCCGGTAATGGTGAATACAACAACTCACTTTCTTTTCTATTTTCATTAAAACTGATATGTCTAAGAATACTATCGTTATGAACAACTTTATAAATACCGGCATTTTTTGGATTTTCGGCAAAATTGATTTGTACTTTTTTAGGTAGTATACGTTGTTGAGGAATAAACTCATTTACGGAACTACTAATTTTAATAATATCGTCTTGTTGCAAGTTTAGTGGTATTTCTACAGAAATATCAGTACCAAGATTGGCATACAACGGTGGAATTTTTAAACTGTTTACTCCCATATTGTAAAAAGACGGAACTATTAACGGGGAATTTATGAAGTTTGAGTTGTTGGCATTTAATGTTGCAGAGAAGAAATAAGCATTAGAATCTCCTACCAAATAAGGGTCATTGTTTTGAAGCGCTATGGCAACAGGACCTTTGGTACTTATTTTAAAGTGTTCATTAACTTTTGGATACTGAAAATTGGACACCTTTTTATCAAAGACGTTTTGAAATAAGGGATGTCCCGTTTTTATTTCCGATATGGATAATTCCTGGGCTGATGAATTACCGTATTGTGTGGCATAATGTGCCGAAGATAGGTCGTTGTATGAATTGTTGTTGCCTTTTACAGCGGGTATAAGAGTAAAGCTACCTCCGTTTTTAGTTAAGGTTCTCAATGCTGTTACAAGTGAACTAGGTAGGTTCTCTATTTCATTTAGAACTACTAAATCTTGGTTTTCAATACTGCTGTAATTTAATTGATCTAGTGTACTGTTGGTAAATACAAACTCATCATCTGTATAAATACGTTCTAAGAACCCTGAAGGAGAATTGCCAATAGCCAGTACTTTGATCTTTGGGTTTTTATCAATATTAAAGTAAAATTCATTATCATAGGATAATCCATTATCTGAAATGGTGATCTTACCTAGAATAGTCTCTTTCGCATTCAATGTAAAACTAACTTCGGTCTTTTTAGATCCATTGAACTTTGCTGCTGTTTTAGCAATAAGTTTGTCATTGTCAAATAATGACACTGGTATTGATTCTTCTTCTGTATTTGTTGATAAATAGGCTGTTAGCTCAATGTTCTCATTGGTTCTGTTACTTATGAAAATAGAATCTAAAGAGGTATTTGCTATGAAGCTACTATACGGTTTTATGTATTTAATATGAAGATTATCAATAGGGTCGGTCTTAGAAATGGTACCCAATCTTTGTTGAAAATCAGATATAAGAACTAAGTTCTTTTGAGTTCCGGTGTTCTTACTAAAAAAGGTATTTCCCCTTAATATGATTTCATCGATTTTTAATTGTTCTGAAGAAACATTAATATTCAATAGCTCATTCTGTATTTCACTTATCTCTACATCTTTGAACACCTCTTTGTTAGTAAACAAGGTAAAGCGTGTGTCCGTTGGTGCGTATTTAATGAAATCTTGAATGGTATTTTGAAAAAGATTTCCGTTTTCAATTTGGGCGTTCATACTAAAAGAATCATCTAAGTAGAACACAGTTTCTTTTTCTTGTAATGCCGTATCTTTTGCAAAGAATGGTTGAGCAAAAGCCAATACTAAGGCAGCAAGCAACATCATTCTAGTTATGAGCAACAACCATTTTTTTAGGGTGCTGCTTTTTCTAGATTCCGATACTACTTGTTTTAAGAACTTTACATTTGTAAAGGCTGTTTTCTTAAATCTTCGTAATTGAAAAAGGTGAATTAATATAGGAATGAGTAGTAGTAAAAGACCCCAAAGAAGTTCTGGATATTTAAATTGCATTCCTGTTTTTGATTAATGCAAAGATAATTATTTTGAATTTAGAAGTTTGTTAGTTTGCCACTATTATTTTTATGAAGGTCGCTTAACAGAAAAAGAAATAATCTATTGCTGTTTTTTTATTCAATTCATTAAAAAAAGAGGTAATGTTCAGTTGATCTTCCTCATTGGCTACGGTAATTATGGTTTTACTGTGAGATAATTTGCGTAAAGCAGAGAAATGAACAAGGCGTACACCATAAATGTCCTTACCTATTTTCTTTTCGTTATCACAAACCCAATGAAAAGGTATATTTTTTTTAACCAGTAAATTGGCAATTGTTTTTCCTTTTTTTCCCGCGCCCCAAACTACAAGGTTGTCGTTTGCTTTAAATTCAAGCTTTAAGAAGTAATGTAGTTTTATATCTAAAAAGTAGTTTTGCGCATAATGTTCGCTAGTACGTGATGTTCTAATGTCATAATCTCGCCAATAGTGTAGGGTAGTGGTGCAGGGTAAACATTTTAAGCCCTTTTCATAAAAACGAAATGCCAAGTCATAATCTTCCGGGTATCTATTAGGCTTAAATGCACCGCATGCGTCAAAGTCAGACCTATGTACCATCCAACAAGGGGATGGAATTACACATTCCTTGTATATTTCCTTAAAATTATCGCCCGTTGCGGTTAGCTCGTTCAACCACTTTTCATAACGGTCATAACCGTTATTTACTCCTTTTTTTGAAAAATATTTCACTTTTCCTATGGCAAGAGTTTCTTTTCCATAAGTAGTCAATGATTCCGCCATAACCTTAATACGGTCTTTATCCATGTAGTCATCGGCATCCATCCTAGAAATATAATCACCCTTACTGTGTAGATAAGCTTTTCTTAGGGCCGTTATAATTCCGGCTTCATCATTGTCCAGTATTTTAAACCTAGCGTCTTTAGCAGCAAATGATTTGGCTATTGTTACACTTAAGTCATTAGAGTTGTCATTAACGGCAATTACTTCCCAATTGGTATACGTCTGTTTTTGAATAGAATCTAGACATTCTTCAAAATATTCGGCTACATTTTTAAAGGGAATTAAAATACTTACTAGTGGTTCATGCATTGTGGCAAGGTAATAAATAACTGAAATTCAACCTTTTCATTTTTTTAAAAAGAGCTAATAGTATTTAGATGAAAAATAAATTAGAAAAGGCTTTATTAGAAAAGAAAACCTTTATATATTTGCACCCGCATTCAGGGAATACCTGATGAGGCACTCAGGAGAAATGGCAGAGTGGTCGAATGCGGCAGTCTTGAAAACTGTTGAGGGTCACACCTCCGGGGGTTCGAATCCCTCTTTCTCCGCATAATGAAAGCTCAACAATTGATATTGTTGGGCTTTTTCATTTTAGATAGCTAGTTTTTTTGCATTGTGAATTCTTATTCTTGATATGTATTTGCAGTTTTTATGTCTAAAGTTTAAATCATGATGATTTAATCTTTGAGGGGTTTCTAGCAAAGGACTATTTCCATAAGATTATATTATATTTAGGTTTTTGAATAAAGCGCTCCTTATATTTGTTGCGTTTAAACCTACTGCTCTTTTAAAAAGAATGACAAAAGCCAAGATCCATCCTAGGGAAAAAGAAAGATTAGTTCTTCTTGATTCATATTCTATTTTAGATACCTTGCCTGAAAAAGATTATGATAACCTCACCCAACTTGCAGCGGAAATTTGTCAGACCCCAATATCTTTGATCACTTTGCTTGATGATAAGCGGCAATGGTTTAAATCTCACTATGGTTTAGAAACCTCTGAAACACCAATTGAAGATGCATTTTGTGCTCATGCTATAACTAGTGATGAACCAATATTTACTACGGAAGATGCAAGAGAAGATAGCCGTTTTCAAAATAATCCTTTGGTTACAGGTGATCCTAATATTGTTTTCTATGCAGGTATTCCATTAAAGAATGCTAACGGATTACCTCTAGGTACTTTATGTGTTATTGATAATAAACCTAGAAATCTTACGCAAAGCCAAAAAGAATCTCTCAACATTTTATCTGAGCAGGTTATTAATTTGTTGGAGCTTAGAAAGAATAAGTTAGAATTGGAACGTGCTCATAAAAAGCTGAAAAAATTCTCTAAAAAACTAGAGCGTAAGGTGTTTCAACGAACCAATCAACTTGAAATAAAAACGATTAAACTTGAGTTGATGATCAATGATCTAGAGTCGTTTAATCATATTTGTAGCCATGACCTTCAAGAACCGTTGCGCAAAATTCAAATGTTCATTTCTCAGATCAGTGATACCGAATTCAACAATTTATCGGAAGCGGGAAAGCATAAATTAGAAAGAATAGACTTGTCCGCCGGTCGTATGCGTAATCTAATTCAAGATTTAATGGCATATGGAGCAACGGAATCTATTGATAATAGCTTGACCACTGTTTCATTAAAAAACTTGGTCTTAGATGTAAAGGATATTTTGAGTGAAGAATTAAAAGAACATAAAACTTTGCTCAGAGTTCAAAAAGACTGTCCAATTACAGTGAGACCTGTACAGTTTAAACAATTGCTTTTTAATTTGTTTACCAATGCCATAAAGTTTTCAAAAAATGAAATCAAGCCAACTATAAAAGTACATGGCTTGGTGGTTAACGGAACGGATTACCCGGAACTTAATTTAAACGAAGACCGACAATATTCTCGTATTTTAATATCTGATAATGGTATTGGGTTCGATCAAAAATATGAAAACAAGGTCTTTGAAATCTTTCAACGCTTACATAGTGATGAAGAATATCAAGGTACCGGTATTGGGCTGGCAATTGTAAAGAGAATTGTGACTACCCATAGCGGACAGATAAGGGTAGAGAGCTCTCTTGGTAACGGTGCTGTTTTTGATATATTTATTCCCCTTGCGGATTAAAGAGATTTAAAATACTCTTTTACCTGAGTAATATGTCTTTCCTTAGATGCCTTACTTAGCCAACTGGCTTCAAATGCATTAATGGCCAATTGTTCTATTTGTTCCAAACTCAAATTCAGCGCTTTTGCGGTCTGGTAGTAGTTCTCGTTCATATATCCACCAAAATACGCAGGATCATCTGAGTGGATGGTCGCAAGAATCCCCTTGTCCAACATTTTGGCAACTGGATGCTCATCCATCTTCTGAATTACTTTTAAGGCTACGTTACTGGTAGGACAAAGGGTCAATGCAATTTTCTCATTCACCAGTCTTTTTATCAAAGCTTCGTCCGTTAGACAACGATTACCATGGTCAATGCGCTCAACATTTAAAATATCCAAAGCTTCCCAAATGTATTCTGCAGGACCTTCTTCACCTGCATGTGCCAAGAGTTTGTATCCATGTTCTGCAGATGCTTTAAACACTTTTTTAAACTTACTTGGCGGATTTCCCATTTCCGAAGAATCTAAACCAACACCATCTATAATTTCTTTAAAAGGAATAGAAGATTCTAGCGTGTTAAAGGCAGCATCTTCACTTAAATGACGCAAATAGCTCATTATGAGTTTGTAAGAAATATTAAGTTCGTTTTTTCCCTTTTCTAAGGCTCGATGAATTCCATTGATGACCACATCAAAGGCTACTCCACGTTCTGTATGGGTCTGGGGGTCAAAAAATACTTCTGCATGTTTTACATTTTCACTGTGAACTTTGGTTAAATATGCCCATGTAAGATCAAAGAAATCTTGCTCGTGCAACAATACTTGTGCACCGGCATAATAGATATCTAAAAACTCTTGTAAGTTATTGAATCTGTATGCTTCTTTTACAGACTCAATGGAATCGTAGGGTAAGTTGATGTTGTTTCTCTTTGCAATCTCGAACATCAATTCTGGCTCAAAACTACCTTCTAAATGTAGATGGAGTTCCGCTTTTGGAATTCCTTGAATAATAGTTTTAAGTTTAGATGATTCCATAGCGTAATAGTTTTGATTTCCTTTTTTAAGATATGTAAGTCCATTTAATGTAATAAACTTACTTATAAAACTTAATATTTATTTTTGTTGTTTGCTATAGCTATTGTTTTCAAATAGATCAGGCATTAATTTAGGTTGGCACTTTGATATAATAAGATAAACGGATTGCTTAAAGAACATAGGTATTAAAAATATCTTCAAGTTCTTTTTCAGGATCTGTACTTAGTCCTGACCGGGTGGTGGAGCTTTGTATAACGGTGCTTCTGCAAGCTGTTAACCATCCAAATCGATCTGGTAGGTCTAATTTACCTATGGGTCCGCTTGCTTCTTTACCCTCACATATCAGCTTCCATGCCTTTAAATATTCGTTTAATATCTCGTATTCTATTTCTGGAGAAAAAGCTTTTAATTTTTTCTCGTCGATATGATATTTAATATCTAAAAATTTTGTTCGTTTACAGAATAAAATCACCCCAACATTAAAGAACTCTTCTCTTTCTACCTTGGGCACTATTCTAACTATGGCAAACTTAAATGTATGTCTATCTTGCATCTTCGGCTTCTTTTGCTAATACATCAATCATTGATAGTTTAGTGTTTATAAATTGAATATAGGCAGCTCTCTTTTCATCCGCATTCAAAACGTCAGACTCGCTAGTTAACCAGTCTTCAGGAATGTTGGTTACAATTTCGGTAATCTTTTCCGGTGTTATGAATTTTTTAATTTCTGTAGCAGCTTTTGGTAGGGCAGTGGCCTGTTGTAATAGTACATGATCTTTTATGAACGGGAAGGTTCTTGATAAATGGTTTTCCCAGGTTTCCCAATTATGATGAAAATAAAAGCTGGCACCATTGTCTATGACCCATAACTCATTGTGCCAAAATAAGAGATTTGCATTTTTTGCCGTTCGATCTATATTGCTGATCAAGCTATCCAATACTACTACCTTAGATGCTGTTAATGCATCTGCCTTAGAAATTAATGGATCAAAAGTAATGGCGCCAGATAAAAAGTGCAATCCAAGATTTAACCCAACACTAAACTTTAATAAATCTTGAATTTCTTCATCCGGCTCGGTTTGTCTAAAGGAGTCCTCTAAATTCATAAATACCAGTTCAGGTACTTTTAAACCTATGGCACGTGCCAATTCTCCACCAATAAATTCTGCAATGAGCGATTTTTTTCCTTGGCCAGACCCTCTAAACTTCAGTACATATAGAAAATCATCATTTGCTTTTACGATGGCCGGCATAGAGCCTCCTTCCCGTAAGGGCTGCAAATATTGAACAACATCTACTGTCCTAATATCAATTGTATTCATATTGCTAAGATATAGTTTGTAACAATATCTATACCTCTGCTTATCTAAATAACATTGACAACTTCTTCTAAGACATAATGGGTAACCCCAACAATAACAGCAATTATAGAAATAATCAGAAATTTAAAAAGTACTGATTTACTATTACCTTTAAGTTTGTTATTTAGAAATACAACATCGAGCAAAATAAATATAACGGCAATAATACAGCCAATGATTGTGCCAACCTGTACCAATGCCCATTCATAGACCATACTTGACAACGAGAATTTAGTATGGTCTGATTCTGGTGCCGGTCCTAAAACTATGCGCATGTGAAATAAGCCTAAAAGTATAGCTACAACAAGCCAAGCAAGGTAACTTAGTATTCGTTTGGTCATATCACTTAAACGTTAGTAGACGTGCAATGGTATTATTCTACTTTATTTTCTAATGGAGAAATCATAATATGTGCCCTGTGAGTGCCAGGGTCCATGATCCAAGGGTGATTGGGGGCTGAGGGTGTCTCCGGTAAACCGATCGATTTAGATGTGGCAAAAGGAGTATAAATAACGTAACGTAGTTTAGCACCTTCAACTTGTGATGTTTCAGGGTCAAAGGTTGTATTTGGACCATAATAAATGTGCAAAGTAGAACCGGGAGTTATTTTTATTTTACCAGATTTTACTTCTGCTTCGCGTATGGCAAAAATTTCGTCTGAAGATTTGCCTTCGTTACGTAAGGTTCTTCCCCGTGCCATAAAAGGTTCTAGGTCTTTATGATAACATGCGGCATTGAAACCGTTTTTCTTTGGGTCGTCTGCAAGTACAATATACTCGCTGTCACCTTCCTTTAGCGTAACAAATTCACCTGCCATATTGTAACCGATAACTTTAGTATTTTCCCTACTATCTTTTGGTGCCGTCATTAATGCCGTAGCAATTAAATCTTGATCGCTTTCAATAGATTTTAAATTTGATTTTTTAGCCGCAATTTCTTCGGTAGTCTCGGTTGAATTGTCATTAGAAGTCCCTTTGTTTTTATCTGAAGTATTACAAGATATTACAAGACCGCCAAGTAGTACTGTAGCTAGAAGTTTGTTCATGATTTAAAGGTTTTTGTTCTTTTTGATACTTTAGAAAGTTCTTTTCTAAATTTAGTTATTTTATTAACCTTCTGAACGTCAAAAGCTTTTAAATTATGTGCCAAATTTTTCTAACTGCATATGTAAAATAGGGTAGGGTTTACCTGTAGCATCTAACTCTGACCTGCTTTGTGTTTTAAATTGATAATGTTCGTAAAAACCTACAGCTTGTTCATTCTGTTCATTAACATCTACTTTGTCTATTTTCAAGTCTTTAATGGCATATTGTAATAACAATGCCCCAATACCTTGGTCCCTATAATCTGGATGTACGAACAACATTTCAAGATTACTTTGGTCAACACCTAGAAAAGCAATGATTTCCTTTTCATGGTTTCTATAGGCACGAAGGTTTACGGCATCTAAATAGGTGTTTAAGATCAAAGGTTTAAAATACTGGATATCCTCTTCATTTAAAAAATGATGTGTAGCTCTGACGGAAGCTTCCCAAACCTCTACAACTTGTGGGTATTCCCACTTTTGGATAAAATCAATTTTATTCTTCACAATTAAAAAATAGAAAAACAGTTGATAATTTGTTTTAAGAAGTCATTATTAATCATACAAACGTATAACTTCTCCGTTTCCTCTACCTTTTACACTACGTACATAACCATTTACTACTTTAGGCATAGGAATGGGGTTGTGTCCCGGAAAATAATCTTTATACTTCTCATAGGCATTTTCTACCATACCAGACGATACCACATTTACTCTGATCTCATTTTCCAATTCAAGGGCAACCGCCTGTACAAAGCTATGAATACCACCGTTTACCATAGCTGCACTAGTTGTTTTTACTACGGGATCATCGGCTAAAATACCGGTAGTTAACGTGATGGAGCCTTTTTTGTTTAAATAATGTTGTCCTATGCGAACCAAATTTACTTGCCCCATTAGTTTGCTTCTTAAACCTATATAATAATCTTCTTCCGTTAGGTTGTTGAAATTGTCCCATTTTGCCTCTCCAGCAATACAAATGATGGCGTCTAATTTTCCTGTTTTTTCAAACATGGATGAAATGGAGCTGCTATCTGCAATATCTACTGTGACATCACCGGTTGTACGGCCGGCAATAATAACTTCATTATCATTTTTAAAGTGAGAAACTACGGTTTTACCAATGGTTCCGTTGCCTCCTATTATTAAAATTTTCATACTATGTTGTTTTTAGGTAATTATAGTTAAAAGCCATAAGTTATGATGTTATAGCCTTATTTTTACCTCTCATAATTCTAAACGCCATGTTTTATTATGTTATGTAGTGTACATACATTTTTCTATGAGTCTTAATCTGAAATAATATTAGGTTTATGTTTAATTTCAAAGTTGCAAGAATTGGCAATAAAACACATTTTATTAGCTTCTTCATGTAATTCTTTAGCTTCTTGCATTCTGTTTTTATCCGAAATTCTAACGGTAGGGTTAAGGGTAACTTCTGTAAACCTTCCGCTACCGTTATTATCTTCCGCCATTGTTCCCGTAGCATTATCCTCATAAGCAGTTACTATAATTTTATGTACGGAACATAAATGTAAATACCATAGCATATGACAAGCTGTTATTGAAGACAGAAAAAGATCTTCTGGGTTATATTTTGATTTGTCGCCCAAAAATGATGGATCAGAAGACCCATGAATTGCATCATATTTACCAACGGATTTAATTTCGTGATTACGGTTGTAAGAGGTATAGTTTAAAGTTCCGTTTCCCTCGTTACCTGTCCACTCAACTTTTATTTCGTATTTGTGACTTTTCATTTTAAAGTGCTTGTTGTTTACTTGTCTATGGATACCGAGTTCCATTTTTGGTTCAGGATGTTGCTCAAAAGATCAATATAATTCCATCCTATTTTTCTTGCAGATAGTAACGATAAACTATCTTGATTATTTCTGTGGGACCTTGAGGGGCCGGTCATATTCGGTTTCATATTAAGGTCAAATAAATAATATTTTCCTGTACTGTTAGATCTGCAATCTATTCTAATGGGAGCTTTAATATCTATTATCTCTGCAGATTTAACGCAATGTTCATAAACTTCTAGAATTTCATTACTCTGTAACTCTGCATCACTTAGTACTTTACTGTTTTCCATAACAGCTACTGTTCCATTATAAGGGGCAATACCATTATCATGATTATATCTTTCTACAGCAGGTAAGCACCATGGTCTATCATAAAACAATTCTTTGCCGTTTACCATGTAATTCCCTTTTGGCATTACGGTAATTGTTATTTCCTTTCCAATTAAAAATTCTTCAATGTAAACAGCGGTGCCATAGGTATTGTTTGAAAACATTGCATGTAACCTATCTAAAAGATCTTTGTAGTTGTTGATTTTCGTTACACCTTGACTTCCTCTTCCTCTTATCGGTTTTAATACCAAAGGAAATTTTAAGTCCAATGAAAGGTTATTGTAATCTTCATTGGTAATGAGTTGATTTTTAGGGATAGGTATATTGTTGGTAGCTAAAATATAATTGGTATACATTTTATCATCAAAAGTATCTACTAAGGATGGTGTTTGCCCTACAATATAAAGATCTTCGTTATAAAATTTTTCTATGTTGTGATGGTTATAGAGCACCGTATTCAGCCAAAAGATTTTTGCTCCTTTATTCAATGCATTTTTAATACCATCATCTGTGTCTGGAAAAACCCAATCCTTGTCAATATTTTCATTTGGATGTTCTACAGGTGTAATTACATGATATTGGTTTTTTAATAATGCAAAAGCTATATCCGCTCCACTATCTGCATAGCCTCCAGGTTTCATAGGTTTTTGAATACCTTCTTTAATAGGAGGTAATTGGGCTTGGTATAATATCGCTATTTTATCCATAGTATAAATTTAACTAAACTATCTATTTCATTTTTATGATTATTTAGATTTAAGAGTTGTCCTTTGGATTTCAAAGTTTTTTAATTATGCGATATCAAATTAGAAAATCTGTGAAATACTATATAAAGGCTAAAGGCTATAATGTGAACTTGAAGACTAATAATTCAATGAAAAAGAATAGCCGAGAAGTTAAGTTTATTGGGAGTTAAACAAGTATTCTGAAATTCTAAAAAGCAATTATTAAAATTGGCGACCGGTAATCTCTATTTACTGATTCAGTACTTTAGCTCTACCCTTTTTTGCATACTGTTCTTCAAATTATTTTTGTTTCAATTGAAGCAATACCTTTTTTCCATTTTCATTTTCTGGATTCAATTCTATTGATTTCTCATACATTTCAATTGCTTCAGCTTTTCTATTTGCTTTTAATAATGCTTCTCCATAACTATCATATGCATTAGAACTATCTGGAAATAAAATTGTAGTTAATCTAAAAACTTCTAAAGCCTTATCTAATTCTTCGTTTCCTAAAAATGTATATCCCAATGTGTTCAAATCTTGCTCTGAACGATTGTTCAACTTAGTTTCAATAGATAATTCTATGGCATTATCTAACGTCTTTTGTAATAGCTCATTTTGTTGCCTTTCGTCTAGTGTTTTTGAATAAGCTTTTATAATTGCATTGATGACTAAAGAGGGATTATCTTGAAATACTGCATGACCACTTCCTTTGGCGATAATGTTTGTAACATTTTCCTTATTGTCGTCAAGTTCTTCGTGAAGTTTTCTCCATCTAGTGGAAAGTGCCTCAGGTAAACCTGGTAAAGAGTTTTCAGGAAAAATATTTAGTAATGGTATACTTTCTGGGAAATCTATATTTCTTGCATATCGCATGGTTTCATTGTAATTGGCATTCAAAAAATAGTCTCCTGAAGGTTTAGGTATTGTACTAATATCAACATTGTTATCTCTCATTTTCAATAATTCATCATTCCAAAAATTGTTAAGCGTTACATCAATTAAGACCACGGATTTTACTTTTTTAGGATGTTTGTTTGCATAGAGCAAATTGTACAGCCCACCATACGAGTGGGAAACTAAAATGATTTCATCATCGTACCCCAACTTTGAAAGACCTGTTTCCAGTTCTTTAATTCCATTTTTTATTCCAAAATCCGAATCGTTTTTCAAGTTTGGATTTAATTCACTTTGTCCAAAACCAGAGCGGTCATAAGTAATCAATGTTGTACCCGTAACTTTATGGATTTTTTCTAAAATGTTGTCCCAGACAGAACCATCATTACCAGCACCCGCTTCAAAAAGAATGGGAGTTCCTTTTCCTTTTATAATGTTGAAATGCATTTGGTAGCCGCCAATGTCTACTAGGGTACTTTCTACTTGGGCTTGTATTGAAAAGGATAGGGTTAAAACTATTAAGATAGAAAGATAAAAATGTTTCATTATGCTTTGTGTTTTTGATTATGGATGATGGTGAAAAGTAAAGTACTATAATTATGAATTAAAATAGCGCTAACATTTTAATTTAACTATTTGTTAATGAGTATCTAATAGTTTTTTTATTGAAAAGAACCACTTTAATTTTACGCTATGATTCTATTTCATAAGTCAAAATTTTTAGTCCTTCTTCAAATGATTCCGTTTTGATCAAATTCCATTTTGCTCTAGTTGTGGAGTTTCCAAAAAGCGGAATTCCGTTGCCTAGAATTATTGGATTTAATTTTATCTTCATTTGATCAATGAGTTCATTGTCCAATAGCCATCCTGCAAATTCTCCGCCACCTTGTTGCCAACGGTCTCGGCTTAGCGTAGTGCGGAGGTAAGGAAACTTTTTGTTTCCGTCTTCGTTCGAAGCTAAAGCTTATTGTTTTGTTTTTTCTTTTTTCGTCTAAAGCAAAATCCAAAGGATTTTTCGGTCATTATAAAAATACAAAAACCTATAAACAATACGCCCGAAGCTCGTAATGTTTATAGGTTTTATTGGTAATAGTATTTTTGCGTGCAGTTTAGAGTATATTTTTCAAATCCTGTTTTCCGACAATTGCCATTATATCCACCGTATCATTATTGATTTTGAAGTAAATACTATCCGAACCGCAAACACATCCCCGATACCCTTTTTTTATGTATTCCACAGATTCAAATGAATAAGGTCTTTTTACTATAATGTCAAAATATTCGAAAAACGTTTCGAAATATATGTCCGCTTGTTGCTCCCCAAATTTTTTGATTCCGTAGCGACGAATGCGTATCAGGTCATCTTTTGCGTCATTACTTAATCTATACTTATTCATTAAGTTTAGACTTGGATTGTGCTAAGATTTGTTCTTTGCTATCATTGGTAAATCCACTTTTTTCAGACTTTTCCAATTTAACTCTAATCCAGTCAATTTCAATTTGTTGGTTTCTAGCCTGACGAATTAGGTCATTAACAAGTTCGCTTTTACTTGAGTATTCTTGATTATCAACTTGTGTCTTTAACCATTCATCATTTGGTTGCGTGAACGATATGCTCTGTCTTGCCATAAAAATAATATTTCGATGCTAAATTACACCAAAATTGAACCAATTCAAAACTTTTGTAATATTGTTGCCAACGGTTTTGTATATGTTAAGTTGCGTGTTTGCGCGCGAGGAATTTCCGAAGGAAATTCAGACGTAGTAAACTTGCAACGACCTTTGGCTAGGCCAAAATTGAGCAATTATTTTTATACATTGTTGGCATTTCGTTTTTGTAATCCATAATCAAAGTTAATTGTATTTTATTCTTGCCAATAAAACTACATTCCATCATACTTTTTATTTGCTTGAAAAGCTTCTATTTCCAGAGGTGATTTAGAATATCCATATTTTGCTAAATCATTTAGATATTGAATGACATATGTAAAAAATGAGTCAGACCTTTCGATTTGCATTACATGAACCAACTCGTGAGCTAATTTACTAATAGTAAAATTTAAGTCTTTCCTGACATAAATTGAATAGCCAAAAGCCTGAGCTTCATTCTTTATATCTTTTCCAATAAAGCCTAATGATAGCCCCATTTGTTTTAAGTGTTCATTTTCATATGGAAAGGGTACTTCATCTACATATACAATCCTTACTTTTTCAGGAAATTTAACTCCAACTTCTTTTGCCAATAGCAATTCTTTCTCATTTAAATACTCACCTATTTTAATACCGGCTTGATCCACGGAAACTGCCCAGGAAACATATTGAGGTATTAGTTTTTCATACAATAAGCTATTTTCTTCCTTGGTTTGTCCCTGTAAAGACATTATATTTCCTAGTACCAAAGCCTTAATTATTAAAATTTGAGTTATTTTATTCATAGATTATTTATCTTGTAGAGATTTTAAATACTCAATATGAGAATGTTGTTGTTTAATTTTATTCAAATGAATGCTAACGGTCTCGGCTATGAGTAGTTGCGTGGAGTAGCACGTAAATGTGCAAGTACACACCAAACTTAAAATCCGATAGGATTTTCAGAAGTAGACGAGAACGAGCAATTACTTATAGTCATTGTTTTAGCCAGTTTTTAATTCCATATTCCATTTGATTCAGTCAGAATCATTGGGTCTTTATCTGTAATTAATATTGTTTGTTCGTGTTGTGTCACAAATCCACCTTTGTTGCCAACTAAAGTCCAACCATCATTTAATTCTACTGCAACAGTCGATTTAGTCGAAATGAAAGTTTCTATTGCAACTGTAGTGTTCTTTCTAAATCTTTCACGATTTGTTTTAACTCTGTAATTTAAAATATTTTCAGGTTCTTCGTGTAAACTTCTCCCAACTCCGTGTCCTGCTAAATTCTTAATTACTTTAAATCCAGACTTTTTTGCTTCTGTCTCAATTATTTGTCCAATATCAGCTATTTTCACACCACCTTTTATGTTCGTAACAGCTTTTTTTAATATATTTTTGGAAGCATCTACAAGAGGTTGATGATTGTGAATATCTTTTCCAAGAACAAAAGAACCTCCATTATCAGACCAAAATCCATTTAATTCAGCCGAAACATCAATATTTATTAGGTCACCTTCTTTAAGTATTTTATTTTCAGATGGAATCCCGTGAGCAACTTCTTCATTCACGCTTATACAAGTATAACCTGGGAAATCATAAGTTTCATAAGGTGCTGATTTTGCTCCATAACTTCTTAAAATTTCACTGCCATATTCGTCCAACTCTTTTGTTGACATTCCAACTTTAGCATATTCTCTCATCAATTTTAGTGTAGTTCCAACAACTTCACTAACTCTTTTCATTCCTATTAATTCAGATTCTTTTGTTATCGACATTTCGTTTTGTTTTAATTGGCTACAACGCTTGAGCTAAGCGTAGTGCGGAGGCAAGGAAACTTTTCGTTTCCGTCTGCGCACGAAGCTAAAGCTTATTGTTTAGTTTATTTTTCTTGTCCAAAGCTAAATCCATAAGATTTAGCGACTTCATAAACATACACGGACCTTTCGGTTTTAGCCTAAACTCCGCATTACGTTTAGGTTTTGTTACCCAACGTTTTTTAAGATAGTTTCAATTCTCTTAATATCCTCTATATTTACTAATCTCATTGTTTTAACAAAAAAATCATTATCATTAATTTCAATTTCTAATCCTTTTTCATTTTTGAAATTTTCAAGAATTTTATTGATTTTTATTACATTATAACTTCTTTTAAATGTAAATGACTCATAATCCTTAAGTTTTAAATCATCATCATTCCTGAATTTATCAAAGATTTTTTCAATCGAGGATTTTTCTCTTAAAAAATAGTGACCATTTATATTGTCAATTTTTTTCCAAAACATTAAATGAGACTCCTTATAATCTTCTTCATAATATGTCATTCCATTTAATTCAGGAGCAGGTAAAATTAGAATTCCATTTTCGAATGAAAAAGGGTTAGAATATGTCCATGCATCATATTTACCCAAGATTTTTGTGCTATTTAGAATTTGAAGGTGATTGTCAGACAGTTCCGTTCTTATGTATTTTTTGCTTTCTCTTAAATAATTGAGTGCACTTTCAGCTTGTTGCTCTCCTTCGGTTGATAATTTGTTTATTTCAGATTCAGGTACAGTAATGTATTCATTGTTGTCCCCAATCCAATTTCCACTTTCTGCTTCTTCTAGTGTTAGTCTAATTCCAGTTTCTGGGTCTATTATGTATTCATCCTCTAAACTTTCTTTTAACTTTCTTTCGTATTCTTTTTGTTCATCCGTTTTGGTAAACATTATTGAAAAGAAATAAACCAAAAAAGCTAAACCTCCAAGAATAAGTAATTCCATTTTTTTTTAATGTTGGGTAACAGTTTAGCTAAGCGTAGTGCGGAAGTAAGACAACTTTTCGTTTCCGTCTGCGCACGAAGCTAAAGCTTATTGTTTAGTTTTTTCTTTTTTTGTCCAAAGCTAAATCCATAAGATTTAGCGACATCATAAATATACACAGACCTTTTTATTTTGCCCTAAAGTCCTCATTACGTTTAGATTTTGTTAGCATTTGTTTTTTTACGTAATGCTTGTTTTAGAAGTTGAATACTCGTAATTCCTGCAAATATGCCAATAAGCATCCGACCGTTGAATAACAATGCAGCCGTAATTAATAAACTTATAACTCCTAATATAAATGTGGTTATAGAACTTACTTTTTTGCTCATTGCTTATTTTTTTATTGAAGGGTTGCCCAATTTACTTTTCCCAACGTTATTATTATTCCTTTTTTTTAGTATTTCGTTTATCGCGAATCCAATTACCCAAAATATAAATCCAATGAATTTTAGAAATTGATAATCCGACAGAACTTCAGATATTTCTCCATCAGTAAGTCGGGAGCCTATTCTTGCTAGCACTCCAATTCCTAAAAATACATATCCAATATTTTTAAAGATTTTTCCAATTTTCATAGAAGATTATAATTTTACTTCTTATGGGTATACAAAAGAATCTATTCGTTACAGTTTTCGAGATAAAATATGGTGCTTAAATAAATGCTAACGTTTTAGCTATGAATAGTACGGGAGCAAACTAGCGTTTGCTTTCCGCCACGCACATAGCGAAATTTTTTTGTTTTGTTTTTTCTTTTCCTTGTTTAAAGCAAAATCCCAAAGATTTTGCGGACTTCATAAAAATACACAAACCATTCGATTAAGCCCGAAGCCCGTATTGTTTATAGGTTTTGTTATCTGCTGGCTTTTCAACTCAGTTTATTCGGTAAATCATCTCGTAATCGTGGGCTGACACAAACATTGGATAATTACTCCATTTAAGTCCATTAGCCTGGGCGTTTTTGTATGTTTCTCTAAATAACTCCTGTAAACGCAAAATGACCAATAATTCGGCAACCTCGTAAGATTGCTCAATTTCTGGTATTTCTAACTTTTTATTTTTATAAACGTCCTCATATACCTTTTGTAAGTTTTCAAATCCCTTTAGAGTCAAGTCTTGTCCCGTGTGATATTCGAAATCCGCTAACCATTCATAATCTTCTTGTCCAATTTCACTAAATGAAAATAGGTCAATAAACCAACGGTCGTAGTTTATTGTAAATCCATTCATCTCGCAATAAAACGCATTTAGTTTTTTTGTAAAATTCAACGCATACTTAAGTTTTACGGTTGAGTAAAATTTCGAAATAAATCGACTCAATTCCGATTCCATATTCAGAAGATTTACTCCAATAAGCTGATGAAAGTCTGTTTGAGGAATCTTGCTCAATTCCAATTCCGCAATTTTTATAGCTGAATCTAAATCGTTCTGCTTTACATATTCATTTAACTTATTTTCTAAATCGAAATTCATAGGTTTTTTTAGCTTGCAGATAACGGTTCGGCTATGGCAAGTAGGGCAGGCAAGGAAACTTTTCGTTTCCGTCTGGTCTGCTAGCCAGAGCTTTTTGTTTTGTAATTATTTTTCTTTTTTAATTGCCAAATTTGAATATTTCGCTGGCACGTAATTTTCAATTTGGCGGACTCGGCAAATACGCCCAAGCATTTAAATATAGCACTTTATGCCCTATTTGCTATAGGCATTGTTAGCCACAGGCTTTCCCCCGTAGTATATAATTACAAACCCCAAAAGAATTAGCGGAATACTCAATATTTGCCCCATGTTTATTGTCATCGAATCTTCAAATCCAACTTGATTTTCTTTGACAAATTCAATCATAAATCTTGCTGCAAACATTAAAATCATGAAAATTCCAACCATAAGTCCATTTTGCCTTTTTATTTTTTTTGATTTATAAACAAGCAAAAGAACAACGAAAATCAACAAATATGCCGCAGCTTCGTAAAGTTGCGTTGGATGTCTAGGTATTAGGTCGTCCCTTTCAAAGACCACACCCCAGTTTCCATTTGTCGGTTTACCGTATACCTCAGAGTTCATAAAATTTCCAATTCTAATGCTCGCAGCCATTAATCCAGAGCCAAGAGCAACTCTGTCCATTATCCACAAAATATTTGTTTTGGTCTTTCTAACATAAAGGATGATTGCGATTACTATTCCAGTTAATCCGCCATGGCTTGCAAGTCCTTGAAAGCCGGTAAACTTGAACGTTTCGCCTACTTTTCGAATAGGTAAGAGTATTTCAAGTGGATTTTGTAGGTAATATTGTGGTTCATAAAAAAAGCAATGCCCTAGGCGTGCACCCAGAAGCCCTCCTATTAAAATGTACATAGTTAGCTGTTCCAAGTTTTCGAGAGGGATTTTCTCTTTTTGATAAACTCTCTTAACTACTAAGTATAAAAGACCGCAACCAATTGCCCACGAAAGACTGTAATATCTAATTGGAAAAGTGTCGAATAAAGTGAAAATTTCGGGGTCAACATTCCAATTTATTATTCCGTCTTTCATTTCGGTTGATTACAGTTACTATATTTTTTTCAGCTTGTGGCTAACGGTCTTGTGTATGAAACGTAGCGTGTAAAAAGACGCTAACTTTTCGGATTAACACAGAGCCGAATTTTTATATTTTGTTTTTAACTTATCAATCTTAAAAGCCAAATTTAAAAATTTGGCGGTCTTTGCAAATAAGCACATACCTTTCGGTTGAGCACTTATTAGCTATGTTTTATACATGTTGTTGCCATTAGTTATTTTATCCAAGTGCTTTCCATTCATCGTTTATGGAATAGCTCTCATCTCTTGCAAAAACGTTTTGCCTATCAATTACAATTTGCTCTATTTTTTCTAATTGTTCAAAGGTGTTTTTCACATTTGGAAATAATTTTATGTAGTCAAATAGGAAAATGCTTAATAGGAAAAAGAAGTTGTTCAGATTAAAAGTAGTGAGATATATAAATGGGTTCTCTTCTTTTTTGAACATATCTGCAAATTGAAAAACGGAAACATTCGATGGATGTGCATACAATGAGAAGTATGTGTAAATTGTGTCCATTACTCCATCTCTAATTCCCATTACAGGAACAGTTTCTTGCCAGCTTAAAAATTCTACTTTTCCATCTTTAAATTGAATTTTATAATCTTTTTCCTTGAGTTTAGATTGTATTTTATTTCTGTCTTTTTCGTCAAGAGCTTTATACAAGTCCGTGTTTTCTATTTCAGCCTTTAAATCATCTATTTGTTGCTTTTCTTTATCTAATTTCTCTTGACTTTCTGCTTTTTTGACAACAACATCAAACCTTTGCCTATATTTCAATCCAGCAGATACCCACAAATTATACAAAATCGTTTTTTCGTCATCAGTAGAAGGTTGTGTATATACCAAACTAAACATTGAAACAGTTTCAAATAGATTTCTAATATGTGAGGCTATTACAGTTGGGTCAACTATTCTGTTCAGTTTTGTTCCGTCTGCGGATTCATATTCAAATCCGTTTAATAGTTCTTTCATATGTCCGATTTTAGTAAATATCATTTGATTTACTAATTCGGCTTCTGATTCAGCGTGAGTTTTAGCTTCGTTTGAGTTTTGCTTAATAACCTCAAAGAAATATTTTAAGTAAATATCTAATAAGTCAGAACAATCTTTTATCGTTTCAAGTCTTGTTAGACGTAAATATTCCTTTCTTAATTGTTCTTGGTTCATTGGTTGGTCATAATTAATGGCAACGGTTGAGCTATGAACAGTACGGGAGCAAACTAGCGTTTGCTTTCCGCCACGCACATAGCGAAATCTTTTGGTTTTGTTTTTTCTTTTTTCTGTCAAAGCGAAATCCCAAAGATTTCGCGACATTATAAATATACACAGACCCTGCGATTAAGCCCGAAGCCCGTATTGTTTATAGGTTGTGTTGCCATTAGTTTTTTATATTTCGTAATAATCTCCGTCTTCCCACGGTTTAGTTCCAAGAAAATTTCCGCAAAAATCATAACGTTTTATTGGTTTAACTTTTTCTACATTTTTTCCGTGTCTAAATATCCAAATTTCCTTTCCGACAATTTTTATTCTATTGAATTTTCGGTCATCACATGCGTCCATTGAACAGATAAAAACTGATTTTTTCTCAAAAATTACATTTCCATTTGAGTCAACAATTCGGTCAGTAACTTTTACTTTTTTTCGATACAATGACCAAAACAGAAATTTATGTTCCTTTTCAGTCCGTTCCGTTTTTAAAGTCACATTTTCAAATCCGCAATCATTTTTTTCAGTCAGATTTACGTTTTGTATTTCAGTCGTTTTTATTCCGCCATTCAGATTAATGATTAGGAAAATCAAGCTTATTGAAATCGAAAATATTGAATTTATGACGATCATTTTAAATTAATTGCAACGGTTGAGCTATGAACAGTACGGGAGCAAACTAGCGTTTGCTTTCCGCCATGCACATAGCGAAATCTTTT
This sequence comes from Maribacter sp. 6B07, assembly GCF_002700155.1. Lineage (NCBI taxonomy): Bacteria > Pseudomonadati > Bacteroidota > Flavobacteriia > Flavobacteriales > Flavobacteriaceae > Maribacter > Maribacter sp. 6B07. Next base: position 354,068 of record NZ_PDUT01000002.1, read on the forward strand.
TGCCCGCCCGAACGTACCTTTTCGGTACGGGCGGGTTTTGTTTTTTCTTTTTCTGTTCAAAGCAAAATCCCAAAGATTTTGCGGACTTCATAAAAATACGCAAACCATTGGATTAAGCCCGAAGCCCGTATTGTTTATAGGTTGTGTTGTGGTGTCGTACTTTTTGCGCAATCTAATATTACTGTCCCAAAATCAGTCCCTAAATTGTCCAAAAGTCCCGAATAGTGGCAGTAAAAAATAGTTCCGCTTTTATCTTCTTCTTTTACAGCAATAACTCCATCATCGAATTCCGCTAAATGATAATAATTCCCATCATCAAGTCCAGTAGTATATATTTCGGAAATACCAAGTATTTTAAAGTACCCAAAATCAACACCTTCTGATTCTTCTATAATTTGGAGATATTCATCGGGTAATTTGGAGTCTATTCTTTTTATGTAATTTTTCAAGAATTTCTTTCCAATCGGATGATAAATTTGATTTATAGAATTAATAGCATTTAGTTCTCCGAGTAACCCTTCGAATTTTGGAATAGATTTAATTTTCTTTTTCTTGAATGTAGTTTGAGCAAAGCTATTGGGGTCATTATTTATTTTTTTACTTGTAACTTCAATGGAAGTTGTTTTCATAATCTTTTTTGGATTCGGTCTAATTTTCCAACCCCAAATACGTCCATCATAGTTGTCGAATTCTATATAGAATTTCTCTTCGTTTGCCTTAAACCTAATTGTCGCTAACTTACTTTCATCTTTTCTTTTATATTTTAAACTATCAGAAAGCGGATTTTCGTTATCTCCGTAAAGTTCAATAGACATGCTTTTTTCCCAATACTGTCTCCACTTTCTATTTGGTCGAAAATATTCGATTTGAGCTTTTAATTTAGTTTGGGTTTCTGTATCAAACAATCCATAAAGTTCAATTAGTAGTCTCTTTTCTAATTCGGTAAACCCTTTATTATTGAATTTTGGACGTCTTCTATAGGCAGCAATATAAAGAGCAAGGAAAATCAGTCCGATTAGTCCAATTAAAACTCCTAAGATTATTAATATACTATTCATTTTAGGTATGCACCACAACGGTTCGGCTAAGCGTAGTGCGGTAGTAAGGAAACTTTTCGTTTCCGTCTGCGCACGAAGCTAAAGCTTTTGGTTTAGTTTTTATTTTTCTTGTCCAAAGCTAAATCCCAAAGATTTAGCGATATCATAAATATACGCAGACCATTCTATTTAGCCCAAAACCCCGCATTACGTTTAGCCATTGTTGTGCGTTCGTTTTTATTTTAATTCGTTCAATGGAATTTTTATTCGGTTATGCCCAAACCATTCTCCTTCGCCACCAACATAAAGTATAAAATCCTTGTCAGAAATAGCCCAAGTAATCACATAATCACTTCCTGTTTCGTAGGCTAATAGATTTATGTAATTATCGTTTTTCGTACTATATTTTTTGACATACGGATAAATTTTTCCGCGTTCAAAGTTTGGGATTATTTCATTTGGCTCAATTCCAATAATCCCAAATTCAGTCGTATCTTTTGCTTTTGGATTTAGAACAACTGAATGATAAATTGTATCAATTTTTTTATTTCGTCGTTCTATTAGAGTGCGAAATTCAATGCTTAAAATACTGTCCGTTTGTAATAATATTTGATAGTCGCCTTTTACCTTACTTTCTCCATCATTTTCGCAGTTTTTAGCATAATATTCGTGTTCAGGAAATTCTTTTAAAATTTTATTCAGTTTGTTGGTTTTTTCTTCATCCGATAAACCACTTATTTTAGGATAGGAAATTGGAATTTTACACTTGTCTTTTGCAATTATTTCAGTCCGTTCGGTTATCTCATATCTATCTCGGTTTGATTGACAACTGTAAATCAAAATTCCAAAAATTAATATGTATTTCAAGGTTTTCATTAAATGACGCACAACGGTTGAGCTATGAACAGTACGGGAGCAAACTAGCGTTTGCTTTCCGCCACGCACATAGCGAAATCTTTTGGTTTTCTTTTTTTCTTTGTCCCGTTAAAAAGCAAAATCCCAAAGATTTTGCGGACTTCATAAAAATACACAAACCCAGCGATTAAGCCCGAAGCCCGTATTGTTTATAGGTTTTGTTGCCACACGTTTTTTACCCTTCCCAACCATTTTCAATTACTCCCTCAATGTATTTTCGGAATTCTGTTTCGTTCATTTTATTATGTCTAGCGTCATAAGTGCTACTTTGTTTATTGTACCAAGACTGCTTGCTGAAAATCACGAAAGAACCGCCTTTAAGTTTTCTTATGACTAAACGTGCTGTAGAAGGTAATGGTTCGTCGTTATATCTCTGTTCATCCCAATATTCTCTGCTTACGTAGTTCAAGGGCGTTAACTCCGCAAGTTCTTCTGAGTGTCCTGGGTCATCAAATACTCCAGACTTTTCAATGTCAGCCGTTTCGAGCCTGAAATAATTCCAAATTGGGTCTTGAAAAGACTCAAATGTCAATTTTTTAGGTTTGATTATATACGTTAAAGAACAGATAAATTCAATACAGTCTTCTTCTAAAGACTCTTTTGCGTCTTGTAAATCCAGTCCTCCCATTGTTGGAAAAAATGTATGATTGCTGTTTTTCTGCCAACCTACCTTTCTTAAAACTTTAATAATCTCGTCCATATTTCTCCATTCGCAATGATTAGGGATTCCAAAAGGAAATATTTCATCGCATAATTTTGTCCAATTCATAGGGTAATGTTATTTGTATTTTTAAATGTGTGGCAACGTTCAGTGTATGATTTGTGCCGCGTAGAAATTCGTAGAATTTCGAGCCTGGCACAAGCGCTTAGTTTTTGTTTGTTGCTAAAATAGTTAAAAGCAACAAATTAAAAACTAAGTGCGACATGCAAATACGCCCAAACTTTGGAAACTTCACCGAATTTTGTCGGCATGAATTATACATTTTGTTAGCTACAGTGTATTTTTGCAACAAACCAATTATTGGCGGATAATTACTGGATGGACTCTGAGAAATTACTGGCAAAAATAAGCGGTAGGTTCCTGTCTTTCGTCAGCCCACACAATCCGAAATAGGGCAGAGTTGCACTAGACTGTTTAGCAGCGAAAATTTAAAAAAAGTAAAAGTGTTTGCGTGAGTTTTGTCAGCCAATTTTAAAAAGCACACTGCAAAAAGCGCTACCGCCACAAAAACAAAGTTGATTTATTTTTAGCTTTTTGCCTTTGGAAAACACAGAATTTAGCGGGAGAGAAAATCCCCAAAATTTTTATTGTAGCTAACGGTTGAGCTATGAACAGTACGGGAGCAAACTAGCGTTTGCTTTCCGCCACGTACATAGCGAAATCTTTTTGTTTTGATTTATTTTTTCCTATCCAGAGCAAAATCCAAAAGATTTTGCGGACATCATAAAAATACACAAACCCTGCGATTAAGCCCGAAGCCCGTATTGTTTATAGGTTTTGTTAGCAAATGTTATTTTTCAACATATTTATTGAAGGTTTTTAGGAGGAGAAGGTGGGGGTGGAGGAGTGAAATCGTACAATTTGTAGACTTTTCTAACTTCGTCCATATAGCCTTCCCATTGACCAAGCCACCAATTATGTATCTCTATTTCGTCAGTCAGTATATCAGCATTTTTAAAGTAAACTTCCTTTTTTATCCTGTCATAAATAACGTTTGTTTTAAGAACAAAATAATATTGAGACCTCTCGTAATCCTCGCCATCTCTTTTTTCTAAAACTTTAACTCCTGGGATAATTAATTCAAATTCATTTTCTAAAGATGTCAGATAAAAGTGAGGATGTGCATAGACATTTTCCGATGTGCTATTAAACGGAACTTTTTTCTCGGTAAATACTTTTTTAAATTCTTCGAAGTTGTCTTGATCTTTCAAGTCAAGTCTTTCGCCTATTTTGTCAACCTCAGCATTAGTAATGAATTGCAAGATTTTTCCAGACTGAATATAGACGTCGTACCACTCTTCTTTGCTTAAATTTTGACAATTAGCTTGAAACCCTAGTAAAACTATAAGTAATAAAGAAAGGTATCTCATAATATTTGCTAACGCTTGAGCTAAGCGTAGTGCAGAGGCAAGGAAACTTTTCGTTTCCGTCTGCGCACGAAGCTAAAGCTTATTGTTTAGATTTATTTTTTCTTTTCAAAAGCTAAATCCATAAGATTTAGCTACTTCATAAATATACACAGACCTTTCGATTTAGCCCGAAAGTCCGCATTACGTTTAGGTTTTGTTGGCATTAGTTATTCTTTCCGTTCAGCTATTAAATCTCTTAACTCAATTAAATCTTTTCTTACCTCTGGTTCCATCACTATATTCAGAGCTTTGGTGTTATATAAATATGCCTTTTCATAATTTTTTATATCATAATATGCATCGGCAATTGTGTAATAAAAATACCCTTTTCGGGTTTCATTTTTTTCGATTTCGACTCCCTTTGTTAGAATATCAATAGCTTTGTGTTCCTCCGAGTTTTTATTAAACGCAGTTCCATAATTTAGATATGTTATTCCAAAATTATTATCGACTTCAAGAGCTTGCTCGAAGTATTCGTATGCCTTATCAAAATTTTTCAAATCGGATTCTACATTACCAAGTCCATTTAATATAATTTTATTATCGGGCTCAATTTCATTTGCTTTTGATAGCAATTTTTTTGCCTTTTTAAATTCCTTATTCCGAATTTGGTCAAGAGCTTTATCAAATGTGATTGACGCAATTGAATCCGTGAAGCCTTTATTTTTGTAAAAAAGTATTTCCGCATCTCCAGAGTTTCGAATCACAACTCTGTCCGATTTATCTTTGCAAGAAATAAATGCTACGATTATTAAAATTAATATTAGGTTTTTCATAATTAATGCCAACGTGTTTGTATATGGTTTGTTGCGTGGTTTAGCGCGTAATTTAGCAAATAAAAACCGAATAGAAAATCCGCGAGGATTTTCGTAAGTAGGCTAGAACTAGCAATAAATTATATACGGTGTTGTGCATAGTTATTTTTTCCAAACCCCAAATTCATTTCGAATCGTATTTAATATCTCGCAAACAAAAATTAGTTCATCAACCTCTGGGTAATATTCTAAGTATCTGTCAGGATTTGAAAACTCAAATTCGTTAAATTTCCAGCCTTTGGCTTGAACTATATAACCTTCTCCGTCTACAATAGTTTTTCTTTTACTTAGTATTTCGTACTCTTCTTTTATTTTTCCTTTATGCATTATTTCCACTTTTTCTACTTCACCTCTGGTTTCCAATTTCCAATAAATTTCTTTTAGATTCGGTAAATCTAAAATATGACTCCTCAGCAAGTTTAAGTAGACGAATTCCATATCATTGTCCGATTTTAGAGTCCGCTTTTTAGTCCTCAATTTTGTTTGTCCGATAACTTTTGAGTAATGCTCGTAAAATTCTGCTGTCCATTTTTCTGACTTACCCTTAAACATTCTAAAAAGGGACGAATAATTTGTTATTCCTCCACCTTGATAAATTCGGATTTCTGTGTCGTAAGTCAGCGAATCAGATAGTTTTAAATCCGCATTTATTTTGCTTATGTTTTGCGCATAAACACCAAATGAAAATAGGAATAATATTAAAATCTGGATGTTTTTCATAATTATGCACAACGTCTCGGCTATGGTTAGTGCGGGAATTAAAAAGCAATTAATTTCCGATTAAGAACTTAGCCAAAACTTTTTATTTTGTTTTATCTTTTTTGTTCTAAAGCCAAATCAAAAGATTTGGCGGACTCTATAAAAATACACTTAACTTTGGATTAAACACCAAACCCCGTATTAACTATAGCCATTGTTAGCTACTGGCGCTTTCTAATATGGGTAATAGACATTCTTTCAGTCTCCAAACTATTCCTAGTTCGGCTTCATATTCGTCTTTTTCTTGTCGGTCTCTACCAGAATATACTCCAGCTAATCCTATTCTACCTTGATTAAGAGTTATTCCAGTAGGCGTTGCAATTGTTTTTATAGTATTATCTTTTTTTATAACTGGTGAACCTGACATCCCTGATTTGGTTTTACCATCAATGTAAAACATCGGTAGTGAATTGAATATATCTGGCTCAGAGGCGATAGTTGCTCCTTTATATATTGGAAATTTATTCGGTGTAGTATTTGTTTTCAAAGGAAAGCCGGTAACAAAAATATCATCCATTATTCCAATTTTTAAGTCTTTTGATATTTCTTCATCTATATCAAGCAAACTAAGTTAAAATCAGGATGAGTTATTTCTGAAGTCACATCTAGAACAACAACATCCACTTGACTACCCAATACTGGATGTTCATACCATTTGGGATTATCATTATATATTTTTTCGTCACCGACATTTTCAGAGTGATAAAGTTCTAATGTTGTTCTCACAGTTTCGTTCCACGAGGTCGTAGTTTCTGTTTTATTAGTCACACTATGAAAGTGTAAATTAAAAAAACCAGGGATTGCACCAGATGGATGTAAATTCTGTTTTGTTTGGAAGTTTTTAAGAGTTACCATATGCCAGTTAGTAACTAAAAATATTTTCGTTCCTTTTTTACATAAAAAACCAGAGCCCTAAGTCAAGTGAGCTTGAGTATTTTCAGCTAGAACTTCAATTCTAACACATTTCAGAGAGTTTTCATGTATAGTCATTTTTTCAGCTTGTAGCTAACAATTGTATATGTGCACAATTGCACATATATCTACTTTGTGCATACTAATCTAATGGATTTTTTATTGTCTTAAAAGTATTAGTGGCTACATGGGTGTATATTTCTGTTGTCTTGCTAGAACCATGACCTAATAATACCTGTATTTGTCTCAAGTCAACGTTAGATTCTAACAAATGTGTTGCAAAACTATGCCTAAGGGTATGTGGAGTAACATTTTGTAAAATTCCAGCTTTATGGGCAGCTTGTTTTACAATTTGTATTACACTTGCTGCACTGTACTTACCGCCTTTACGGCCTTCAAACAAATAATCTTTAGGATGCCATTCTTTAAAATAGAGCCGTAAATCTTGTAGAACTGTTTCGGATAATAGACTTACTCGGTCTTTATTGCCTTTGGCGCCTTTTATAGAAACCAACATTCGTTTACTATCTATATCCTTGACCCTAAGGTTTAAAAGTTCACTTCTACGTAAACCGGCACTATAGAGCAAGGCTAAAATGCATTTATGCTTTAGGTTTGTTGTACAATTCAGCATGGCAATGACCTCCTCTTTTGATATTACGGTAGGTAGCTTATGTTCCTTCCTTGGTCTTTCAATGTCGTAAAAACGGTTGGGCATGCCAAGAACGGTCTCATAATAGAATTTAATGGCATTTATGGTCTGATTTAAATAGGAGTTAGATACGTTTCTATGTATTAACCTTTGTAGATATGACCTTACATCACTTTCGTTCAAGGTTGTAATATCTCTATCTTTAAAATGATTAATGAACATTTCAAAAAAGTTGACATACGTTTTTACGGTGCTGTTGGCATATCTTTTAAGCTCTAGTTTTAACAGGTATTCCTCTGGACAAACCCTATAGCCTTCAGGTAGTTTCCTTTCCCTGAACCATTGTACATCTACTACTTCATTATGGGTGTTGACAGGTCTGTTGCTTAAAAATTTGTTATAGTTGATCCATACAACCCCTTTAAAAGTATTGAAAATAATACCAAGGTTTTTCTTTGTATTTAGAATATAGACCATGTGGTACTTAGTGCTCCACCTAGATTCGGGAAGCCCCTTGATCAGATTCTGTATAAGTTTGTCTTGAGTAAATTGTATGCCGATCATCTTTTGATTTTTGATCATTAGATGATGTAACGTAATGGATTTTGGTGTGTTCATCATGTCAAGTGTAATACTAAATAAATCAATTAATCAACTATTATGCGTATATTATTCGTATAATATTCGATTAAGTTATAAGCATGAAAAGAGTTTGTCCAGAATGTAATAATGAAGTGATAGGTAGAACGGATAAAATTTTCTGCTCAGTAAAATGTAAGTCCATACATCAATATGAAAAAAGTCAGAAAGAAAACACCTTCTATTTTTCGGTGGATAAACAACTGAAGAGAAACAGAAAAATACTAAAACGCTATAATAAGTCTGGATTTACAACTATTAGAAAGAGTGTTCTTTTAGAGGAAGGTTTTAATCCCAAATTTTTTACCCACTACTGGAAGAATCAAAAAAATGATGTTTACCTTTTTTGTTATGATTTTGGGTTTTTAAAAGCGACTAAAAATGGTGTAACAAAGTATGTTATTGTACAATGGCAAGATTATATGAACCAGTAATTATTGGTTTAATGAAAATAAGGGCAACCCCAAAGTTGCCCATATGTAACTGACTATTATGCTCTAAAAATAAGACTATTCTAAAGAAGTATCGCCTTCGTTAGGGTTGTAAACATAATTAAAGGTATAGTACGGTGTAGCATCTTCAAAAGCATTTGGTTCAGATGGCGCATCTTCATAATAGCTTATAAACTCTACTTTGGCAAAATTACCTTCGGTAGTTCTAAATACAAATACTTTACCTGGTATAGGTGTAATTAAATGTGTTGGGTCTCCTGCGTAGTTGTACCAACCATTATCACTACCTGTTGCTATGGCAAAAGAAGCATCTGCATCTTGCTCAAAAGTAAGTCCTTCTGCTGTGGTTACACTTGCCAAGGTGCCGGTTACTTCGGCTACGCCAACATTACCATTTCTTTCCGGTTCATCTTCAGTGCCGGTCAAGGTACCGCCATTAACGGCGATCGTGGTGCCCCTAAAGGCAATGTCCCATGCGGTATCACTGGTAGTAATGGCTCCGGTCTCAAAATCAAATTTGATGAACTCACCACCAACAGGTTCTCCTTGACCTCCGGTTTGTGGTGCATATAAATTGATAACGGTTTCCGCCTGTACCGGATCCGTTGGTGTGCTGTCATCATCGCTGCTACAAGAGGTGAATGCCATTGCTAAAAATGCTACTGCTAAAATGTTCTTTGTCATGGTAATTGTAATTAAAACCTGTTGCCAGGTGGGTTAGAATTGATAATTTAATTTAATGAATGCTTGTATGCCCGGCATTGTCGGGATATTGTTATCCGTATAATCCAATAGGTTGTTTGCGCCAACCTGAAGTGTAAAATCTGTATAGAATATTTTGCTTACCGCGGCATTTAGGGTAACAAAACCATCTATAAAACTGGTATCGAAATTATCTATGAGTCCGTTGCCATTGGTGTCATATTGTGCATACTTACTACGGTAGAGTACACGCAAGTTTACATGGGTATTGGCAGAGGGTATATCATAGTAGAATTTAAAATTGGCATTGTGCCTAGAACGGTTGACCAAGCCAAAATAGTCAGAAGTGGCCAGGGCAACAGATTGTCCGGTATTGGCATCGCGTACAAACACTTGATCGTTTTTTACGTCTTCTCTTCTTTGTTTATCAAAGGCATAAAGTAATTGGTATCCGGCACTTATATTTAAATTATCCGTGAGTTTGTAGGCGGAGTTGATTTCAAAGCCCGTAGTGTATATTTCATCAAAATTCATATAACTGAACACGTTTTGTCCATTGGTCTTGCGGGCAATGATTCTGGTATCTATTAGGTTTTTAAAATCGTTTCTAAAGAAATTGATTTCTGTATTGCCAATACCATGTTTTAGAGTTAGGCCTAGGTTATAGCCAATAGAACTTTCTGCTTCCAACGGTTGGCTCAATTCGTCCTCAGTGACCACCACATCTAAGATTTGGTCTTGTTCTTCTAATTCTTGTAATTTATCCAAGGCTACATTATAACCTAGTACGGTATAGCCCACCGCGGAATTGGTGAAGTCAAAATATAACTGTCTAAAATCGGGCGCTTTAAAACCATAACCTACAGATCCCTTAATAGCCAGATTTGGATTTAATTGGTAGCGTAATGCCAACTTGGGACTAAATTGGTTGTTGTATTCAGAGTGATTGTCAAAGCGCGCTCCGGCAATAACATTCAGTTTTTCCAAAGGGTCAAAATCATACTGGGCATAAAGGTATTGAGAAGTGAAATTCACTTTTTCTTCAAAATAAGTCCTGTCCAGCTCATCTAACTGTAATCCCGCTCCTGCGGTTAAAGTCCCGTTTTGGAACCCGGTTCTGTTTTCGTTTTCAATATTAAAGGTATAGCTACCACGTACCTCTGGCCTCAGTAATTTTTGATCAAAATCACTATCGCTCAAAACATCGGTAGAAATAGGGTCTGCCAATAATTCGGTAGCAACGTAATTGGTATAGTACAGTTCATAAGCCATGTTGAGCGCCGGGGTCAATTTGTGGTCCAGTCTGGCATGTGCGTTCCATTCACGTTCTTTGGTATCACCTTCGTATTGAATGCTATCCACGGTAAATCCGGCATCTTGTACCTGATCGTAGAATCGCCCAGAGGTAAAGAGAGAAAGTTGATCGTTGATATCATAATACAACCTACCGTTTAGGGTGTAGTTGGTATACGGGTTAACGGTTTGGCCCTCCGCATCTTCATTTAGGTCATATCCGTTGGATGAGAAACGATTGGCGAAAAATCCATACCGAAATTTTTTAAAACCCTGCTTAAGGTCTAGATTCATATCTTGTTGAGAAAAGCTACCGATACGGTATGATGCATTTCCGCTAAAATCTTGCTTTTCCGGTTTTTCGGTGATGATATTGATTACTCCGCCCAATGCCTCAGATCCATATAAACTGCTTGACGGACCTTTAACTACTTCAATCTGTTTAATATTACCTACGGTAAGTCGGCTTAAATCGAAATTTCCGGCACTGCGCCCCACCAATGGAACTCCATCTATAAGAATCAGAATATAGTCCGATGCAATACCTTGTATTTGTACCCCTTGAAATCCACTTTCATCGGTAACCGTTATAATACCTGTTTGCTCGTTCAGTATTTCATTAAGGCGTACGGTACCGGATTTTATAATCTGTTTTTTGCCTACCAAGGTAACGGGTAGGGGAAGCGATGATAATTGACGGGCAGTTCTTGTGGCGGTCACTATGACTTCTTCTAATTCTTGTGATAAAATAGAATCTGTAACGCTGGGCACTTGGCTTTGCGCTACTATAATATGTGTACCTATAAGTAGTAGAAAGGTCGCTAGTCGAAATCGCATTATATTTATTTAGACTTATTCTTGATAAGGATGCAAATATATAAACAATTCTTATTTAGAATAAATTAAAATAGTTATTTTTGTCAACGAACATCAAAAAATAATACACCTGTAAAATGAAAACAGTATTACCTACCATAATGGCATTAGTAGTATCTGCTAGTACAATTGCCCAAAAGGCGAAAAAGAACGATGACCGTGAAGCTATAAAAAGTATGTGCGGTTGTTTTGAAGTAACCTTCAACTTTGCCGAAACATTCCACCATAGTACGGATTCTTTGTATAAGCCTTCTAAAACAAAAGTGGATAAGGGCTTAGAGTGGGCAGAACTGGTGACGGATGAAGATGATAAAATATCCATTCAGCACCTGTTGCAGGTAGGTAACCCTGCAGACCCGCATATTGTAAAGCATTGGAGGCAAGATTGGCTGTATCAAAATACAGACCTATATTCTTATAATGCCGATAATACATGGACATTCAAAAAATTGCCATCAGATAAGGTAAAAGGGCAATGGACCCAAAAAGTATATCAAGTAGATGATAGCCCTAGGTATGAAGGCTCATCTACATGGGTACATGTAGATGGTAAAAGCTTTTGGGAAAATACTTCAGATGCCCCGTTACCAAGACGTGAATACACTACAAGAAGCGACTATAATTTAACCGTTCGTGGAAATCGCCATGAGGTTACGGATTACGGTTGGTTGCACGATCAAGATAATACAAAGGTTATTCGTGAGGCAGGCAAAGAAGATGTCATATTAGCTCAGGAAAAAGGGTATAACACTTATGTAAAGGTTGATGATAGTAGATGTGCCGCTGCCGCATCATGGTGGAAATCCAATGCGGATAAATGGGCTTTGGTACGTACAAAATGGGATGATGTTTATGGCAGAAATAAGGACCTTTCTTTAGAGGAAAAAGTAGATAATAAAGTTTTGTACAAATACCTTTTTGATGATGAATATGATCAAAAAGATGAAATAGAAGAAGTAATAGAATCATTCGTTAAACAATAAGGACATGAAAACCATAAAACAATTAGCACTGACCGCATTTTTGTTCATAAGCTTTACGGGTATTGCCCAGCAAAAGAATGAACTTTTAGATCGTACATTTTGGAAGAGTAGCCCAAGTGTTGCCACTGTAAAGCAAAAAATAGCAGAGGGTAACGATCCAATTGCAAAAGACAGCAATTCTTTTGATGCTACTACACTGGCCATAACCAGCAAGGCAGATACTGAGGTTGTTAAATATTTATTGTCCTTAGAGGGTAATGAAGTGGATAAGAAAACCCATGATAGCCGTATTTATTTACACTGGGCAACGTATGCCGGTGATGCCGAATTGGTTCAATATCTATTGGATAACGGTGCTTCTGTAACAGCATTGGATAGTCACAGGTATACACCTCTTGCCTTTGGAGCCAATGCGGGACTAACAAATCCTAAAATATATGAGGCTTTTGAGGCAAAAGGGGTGAACCTTAAAGAGGAGAAAAATGAGCATGGTACCAATGTGCTATTATTGGCGGCACCATCATTGAAATCTGAAGAGGAGTTGAATTTCTTTTTAAACAAGGGTTTGGCTCTTGATAGTAAGGATGATGACGGCAACGGCATTTTTAACTACGCTACCAAAAAGGGGAATATAGATTTCTTGAAATTATTGATAAGCAAAGGGGTAGATTACAAAACATTGAACAATAATGGTGGTAATGCCTTTATGTTCGCATCTCAAGGTGGTCGCGGATTCAGTAATGGTCTACCGGTCTATACGTATTTAAAAGGTCTAGGATTGGAACCTAATATTGTTGAAAAGAATGGTAGTACCCCATTGCACCGTTTAGCTTTTGGTAATAAAGATGCTGCTATTTTTGATCTGTTCTTAAAAGCTGGTGCAGATGTAAATCAAGCAGATGAAGAAGGAAACACTCCTTTCTTGAATGCTGCCGCTAGAAATGATTTGACCGTTGTTCAATTATTGGCCAAGGGTGTTAAGGATATCAATACGGCCAATAACGATGGTGAAACAGCTTTAATGCTAGCCGCTCATGATAACAAAGCTGATGTAGTTGCATTTTTAATTGAAAAAGGTGCGGATATCAATGCTAAAGATGCTACCGGTAATACTGCGGCTTATTTTCTTACGGATTCTTACAGTAAAAGAAATGCGAAGGCTTTTGATGCTAAACTGGCTTTGTTGAAAGCAAAAGGTTTAAAATTCAATACCGTACAAGGTGAGGGTAATACCTTATACCACGTTGCAGCCAAAAAGAACGATTTGCAGCTCATGAAAAAGATAGCAGATTTCAATATCGATGTAAATGCCAAAAACGATGAGGGTATGACTGCTTTGCACGTTGCGGCCATGAAAGCGGAAAACGATAAATTGTTAAAGTTTTTGATCGCCAAAGGTGCGGATGCCAATAGCAAAACAGATTTTGAAGAAACGGTTTATGACCTGGCTAGTGAAAATGAAATGTTGCAAAAGGGAAATACATCGTTAAACTTTTTAAAGCAATAAGTTAGGTGTCGCTTAGCTTATCAATGAAATAAAGAACCAATAGTATTAAAATGAAAAGATTTTTAAAATTTATACCGGCCGTAGTTTTGGTAGGATCATTATTATCCGCTTTTACCGTAGTTGACAAAACTGCCGTAAAGTGCCTTATTCAATTGACCAATTATACAGGTGAGGGTGCGTACTTAATAGTGTCTATCGTGGATGCCGATAATGAGTATGTAGAAACATTATATGTGCAGGGCAAAGATAGTGAGTGGTATAGTGAAATAACCGAATGGTGGAAATTTTACGGAAAACACCGTCCAAACATAGATGCCATATCTGGAGAAACTATTAGTGGTGGAGAGCGTGCATTGAACGTGCTGCAAATACCTAATGATAAAATTGACCAGGGTTACAACCTTCGTTTTGAAACTTCTGTAGAAGACCAAGGGTATTACGCAGATGATATTCAATTTCCTTTAACGACCGAAAATTTAAAGACAAAAGTTGAAGGCAAAGGTTTTATTAGGTATGTACGTATGATGCCGCAATAAATGACCTTATAAAAGATGAATCATATTTTGGGCGCAGTCAAGTACAATAATGTTATTTGCTCATAAAAACATGTTGACTGCGTTCATTTATTTTTTACTTGTTTGCTTTTTTTACAATCACATTTCCAGATTGGCGTTAAACCGCCATTCTGGAATTTTTTAAATTATATACTGTTATAAAACTAGATTCCTACTTATGACCATTTCTATTTGGCGTTATAGTCATCTTACACTTGCCTTAATTTCATCTCTATTTTTGGTGGTAGCTTCTATAACCGGTATTATACTTGCCGTAGAGCCTATTTCGCACCAAACCAAAGGTTATGTCGTGGCAGATTTAGATCAAGTTCCGCTGGCAACGACCATTACTGCTCTTAAAGATTCATATGATGAGGTGTTGGGTTTAGAAGTAGAATCATCTGGCTTTGTAAAAGCTTCCGTATTGACCATGGAGATGGAAACTTTGGATGTGTATATAGATCCATTTACTGGAGAACAGCTTGGTGAAGTAGAGGAGCGGCCTTATGTATATACATTTGCAACCAATGTACACCGTTCCCTTTTTTTAAAGAGTATAGGTAGGTTCTTTGTTGGTCTAATTTCATTACTATTATTGATTATTGCTGTTACCGGATTGGTTTTATTAGCTAAGCGCCAAGGCGGATTTTTAAAATTATTTACAAAAGTCCAGAAAGATTACTTTGAGCTAAAGTACCACGTAGTATTGAGCAGATGGTTTTTTATACCCATCATAATTCTTGCTTTTACCGGGGTGTATTTATCTGCGGAAAAATTTAATTTATTGCCGAAAACAACGGTTGATCAGGTTGAGGTATCGGTAAGCAATTCAGCTCAGAAATACGAAAACATTGCGGATATTCCGTTTTTTAAGGAAACTACCTTGGCAGAAATACGCCAGGTAGAATTTCCTTTTTCAGATGATCCGGAAGAATACTATCTCATTGCTTTACAGGATAAGGAAGTTGAGGTACATCAGCAAACAGGGGAGATTGTTAGTAAGGGAGATTATCCGTTTGTGACCTTAGCATCAAGATTAAGTTTGGTATTGCATACCGGTGAGGGTAATGTATTATGGTCCGTTATCCTGTTATTGGCCAGTGCGTCTATTTTGTTTTTTATGTACTCAGGTTTCGTGATGACTTTAAAACGGAGAAAGAAAGCTAAAGGAGTTTCGCAAATGCCCGATAAGGATGAATGTGAGTATGTTATTTTAGTAGGTTCTGAAAGTGGTACGGCGTTCGATTTTGCACAGCGATTTTATAACGGATTAACACAAGTAGGGAAGAAGGTCTATTTAACGGAGCTTAACAAGTATAGCGCCTATGCGAAAGCTAAAAATATCATTGTGTTTACATCTACCTATGGTGAAGGTGAGCCGCCTACCAATGCCCGCAAATTCCCTACAATCTTTTCAACGGTAACGCAGCCAAATGCTATAGCATATTCTGTAGTGGGATTTGGGTCTTTAGATTATCCTGATTACTGTAAATATGCCATAGATGTGGATCAGCAGATCTATGCAGATGATAATTTTGAAAGACAATTGCCGCTGTTTAAAATTAATCAGGCAGATTTTGAATCTTTTGAACTTTGGTTGATTCAATTCTCCAATAAAGTTGGTTTTACCATTCCGGTAGAGAGACCGTTGATCCATAAGAAGAAATATAAAAAAGTGGACTTTGAGGTGGTGGAGCGAACGGATTTAAATGTAGACGATACTTTTTTATTGCGATTAAGACCAGCATCTAAAATTGATTTTACATCTGGGGATTTACTGGCAATTTTCCCTAATAATGATGAGATGGTTCGTCAGTATTCCATCGCTAGGGTGGATGATTATATTTTATTAAGTGTTAAAAAACATGAGTTGGGCAGAGGCTCTAATTTTCTATATGGGTTAGAAACGGGTCAATTTTTTAAAGCTGCTATAGACGTGAATCCCCATTTTCATTTACCTAAAAATGCTAAAAATTCAATTTTCATCTCAAATGGTACCGGAATAGCTCCGTTCTTAGGAATGATCTCTGAAAATACAGCTCAGAATACCACATTGTTCTGGGGAGGGCGTACAAGGGCTTCGCAATCGCTTTATGATGATATTTTGCAAAAAAGTCGGTCAGGCTTAAAGAATTTCAACCTGTTCGCTACATATTCTAGAGAAGGACAAAGACAATACATTCAAGATGCCGTTCTAGAGCAAAAGGAATTGGTCTTGCAGACCATAAATGAAAAAGGCACCATAATGCTCTGCGGATCTTTAGCAATGCAGCATGATGTACTTGATGTAATTGAAAAAATTCTTGAAGGAAACCAACAAATTACATTTGAAGCCTTTGAGCAAAGCGATCAGTTAAAAACGGATTGTTACTGATGTTAAAATAGTAGCTACTGTTCTCAGGATTGCTCAATTTTCATTAAGTTCGAATTAGCCATTAATTCCATTGCATCTTTTGCAAACGCACTGCGTTTAAAATAGCTAGTAGGGCAACGCCAACATCTGCAAAAACGGCTTCCCACATGGTAGCCATGCCACCTGCACCCATAGCAAGAACAATAATTTTTATCCCAAAGGCCAAGGCAATATTCTGCCATACGATTTTGCGGGTAGATTTTCCTATTTTAATTGCTGTGGCAATTTTTGTAGGCTGATCGTTCTGTATAATAACATCAGCAGTTTCAATGGCAACATCACTTCCTAATCCGCCCATGGCAATACCTACGTCACTAATGGCCAGTACAGGAGCATCATTGATTCCGTCACCCACAAATGCCACCTTGGTCCCTGCTTCATTTTTTAATTTCTCCACTTCCGCCAATTTATCTTCGGGTAGCAGTCCGCCCTTTGCCCAATCCAACCCTAGTTCTTGTGCTACTTTTTGGGTTATGGAATCTTTATCACCGGATAACATGACAATTTTTTGAATACCCGCCTTACGCATATTCGCTATAGCCAATAAGGCATCCTCTTTTATTTCATCGGCTATAGTTACGTAGCCGGCAAATTTTCCGTCTATTGCCATCATAACTATAGATTCAACAACAGTTTCCGTTTCTTTTGGTATGCTAATGTGGTGGTCGTTCATAAGAGCCTTGTTGCCCACAAGCACAGTAATGGTATTGACCATGCCTATTAAACCCTTGCCTGCAATTTCGGTTACTTCTGTTGCTTTATAGGGTTGTGTATTTAATTCATATTCTAAAATAGCCTTCGCAATAGGATGTGTGGATTGAGATTCTATGGCGATCAAGTAGTTCATGAATTCGCTTTCGGTAAAGATCTGATCTTTAGCAAGATCCTTTATTTTGAAAACCCCTTTGGTCAATGTGCCTGTTTTGTCCAAAGCTACCGTGTTCACTTTGGTCATGGTGTCTAGAAATGAAGCTCCCTTAAGTAAAATTCCGTTTCTGGAAGCTGCGCCCAAGCCGCCAAAATACCCTAGGGGAACAGAAATTACCAAAGCACATGGGCAAGAGATTACAAGAAATATCAAAGCTCTGTACAGCCAATCTTGAAACACATAGTTTTCTACAAAAAAGTAAGGTAGAAATGTCAGTGCAATGGCAAGGTATGTGACTATGGGGGTGTAAACTTTTGCAAATTTTCTAATGAACAGTTCTGTCTTTGATTTTCTCTCCGTTGCATTTTGTACCATGTCTAAAATGCGGGCAATAGAGCTGTCTTTGTATGTTTTGGTAGTGGTAATTTCGACAACGCCAGATGTGTTGATGCTTCCTGCATAAATAGGAGCTCCCTTTTTTAGGGACCTTGGTTTGCTTTCACCGGTAAGTGCCGCAGTATTGAATGTTCCTTTTTCAGAAATTAACTGTCCGTCCAATGGTACTTTTTCTCCGGCTCTAACTTGTATTTTTTCTCCAATTTCCACGAGTTCCGGTGCTACTGAAATATAGCTATGATCACGGAAAACCAAGGCATGATCCGGTCGTAGATCAAGTAAAGCTTTAATATTGCCTTTTGCACGTTTTACAGCGGCACCTTGAAAGAGTTCACCAACGGCGTAAAAGACCATTACCGCAACACCTTCAGGATATTCGCCTATGGCAAACGCACCAATAGTTGCAATTCCCATTAAAAAGAACTCGGTAAAAAAGTTTCCGTTTTTAATGCTTTTCCAGCCTTCTTTAATGACGGGGAAACCAACGGGTATATATGCTATAATGTACCACGCTAGGCGTATATAGTTGTTGAAAAATGGTAATATGTTGAAATAGTCAATGGCAATACCAATAAGTAACATCAAAAAACTGATGATGGCAGGCAGGTATAGGTTGAAATTTGAAACTTTGCCAGTGCTTTCTGTTGTATGTTCGTTACCGCAACAATGTCCGCATGAACTTTGAGGGGCTTTAGTTGCAGTCTCTTTTAATGGGTTCTTTTTCATAACACCGCAAAGGTGGGCAAAACATCAGTGCAACAGAAGTGCATTTAGTGCTGGCTGCAAGAATCGCATACGCCCTTAATGACCAAATTGGCATCTTCGGCTACGTATCCTTGGGGCAGATTTATATGGGGAATTTTATGTTCGGTCAAACAAACGGTTTTGTCACAATTACCACAGTGAAAATGTAGGTGAAGATCTTGATCAATTTCACAATTGCACCCGGGTTCGCATAGCGCAAATTTTGAGATATTAGTGCCATCATCAATTTGATGTACCAGTCCTTTTTCTTCAAAAGTTTTTAAGGTGCGGTAGAGTGTAGTGCGCTCCGCTTTGTCAAAAGCATTCTCAATATCTGTCAAAGCAACAGCGGTATTTTTGCTGGCCATATACTTATAGATAAGTATGCGCATGGCGGTAGGTCTGACACTTTTATTTTGTAACGTTTTTTCTATCTCGGTCATGCAAATTATGATTTTGAAATACCCGTAACACTAATGTAAATAATGTATTGGTGTATTTCAACTTCATGAGATCTTTAACTTTAAATTATGTTATTTACTTCCAAATATTGGGGGCGTTTTTTGGCGTAAAGTGTTGAGGATAGGAGAAGTAATGATTAAATGAGCAGTGATTACATTTTTTGGAGCTTAGTGATCATGCGAAATGCGCTTTAGCAATATATTGAACAAAAGAAAAAGTTGTGTTGAATTAAGTTTTAGATGCGCCTAAAAATAAAATAATACACTTTTTTGCTGGTTGCATAAAGATCCTAGTATCAGTTTAATAACTGTTTTTAGTTGCAGGTGATCTTTAACTTTTTGGGTGATGTGTTTAGGGTTTCTTAATTTATTCTACATCATGCGCAATGTGAAAAATGGCATCACCTTGGTTCACTATTGGAGACTCGTTTATACAAATAATATAGCCTGTTTCTTTCGCTTTTATTTTTTTCTCAAAGTAACCGAACGGTCCGGATATGCTTCCTATCTCATCTCCTTTTTGCACGGATTCCCCCACTTTTATACTTGGGTGAAACATGCCAGAATGTTTTGCCCTGATCCATTTAGAGGCATGCACTAATTTTGGAATAGATTCTTTAAGTGCATATGCTGCCAATTCTTTTTCAAAATTTCGAAGTCCCAAGTGATGCATCATCCGTAAGGCGCCTACAACGCCCGTATCCGTTATTTCACTGTCTATTTGAAGCGATTTGCCACCTTCATACAACAACACTTTTTTGTCTAATTGATGCAGCGTCTCACGAAAGGATTTTTCCCTTCCGGCGGACTTCACTATAAATTCAGCTCCAAATACTTTTGCCAATGCAAGGCCATCTACATCATCTCTATCTATTCTAATCTGAGGTGCATTAAAACGGCTATCTCCACCCGTATGGTAATCTATACAATAGTCTATAACAGGTGCTATATCTTTTACCAAATGGTATGCAAACCTACTGGCTAAAGACCCTCTTAGGCTGCCGGGGAATACCCTGTTCAGATCCCTACCATCTGGAAATTGCCTTGTTTGGTTTAAAAACCCGAAGATGTTGACTACCGGTATGCATATGACCATGCCACAATCTGGTCGGTTAAATTTTTTGGAGACTATTTGCCTTACGATTTCAACGCCATTGATCTCATTGCCGTGAATACCACCTGTGATCAATAGGGTAGGACCATCTTTTTTTCCGCGCTGTACTATTACAGGAACCTCGATCTTTGTTCTTGTGTGTAGTTTGGCGATATCTAGATTTAACTGGGCGCCTTTACCTTTTGCTATTGTCTCACCTAAAACCGTGTACTTTTTATTGAACATATTTTATATGTATGTTTAACACTTTGCTGTATAACTTAATTTGTACGTTTTTGTTATAACAAAGTGTAAAATTAGATGATAAATAGCTGTCAATGCCAATTATAACAAAAAAGAAGTACCCATTGCTGATATGTAAACTTTCAACAATGGGTACTTAATGATCACGTATAGTTCCGGTTAGTTAGTATAGGGTGATATTGTTTTTATATGTCCATCTGGTTGGTGTTCTATTTCAATCATTTTAACCGAACGTAGGTGGGTAACACCACGTGAGAGACTACTGTCGTGATAGAATAAATAATACTTGTCTTTTATAGCGCAAATAGAGTGGTGGGAAGTCCAACCAACCACAGGCTCCAGAATTCTACCTCCATACGTAAAAGGACCATACGGAGTATCACCAATAGCATAACAAATGAAATGAGTATCACCTGTAGAATATGAAAAATAGTATTTGCCATTATACTTATGCATCCATGAAGCTTCAAAAAACCGACGGTCATTATCGGCTTCTAGCAATAGGTTTCCTTCGGCATCCAATATTTGAATTTCCTTAGGCTCTTCGGCAAACTCCAAGAGGTCATCTGTAAGTTTTGCCACTATGGGCAATAAAGCCGGTTCGTTTGGTGTAGGCAATTCATTGTCCTTATTGTAGGTATTGTTTCTGTATTTCTGTAACTGTCCGCCCCAAATACCTCCAAAATATAGGTAATAAGAGCCGTCTTCATCTTCAAAAACGGCTGGGTCTATAGAATAACTTCCTTTAATTGCTTCGGGTTGCGCCTTAAACGGACCAGTAGGACTATCAGAAACCGCAACACCTATTTGAAATATTCCATCAGCCTTTTTTGCAGGAAAGTACAAGTAATATTTACCATCTTTATGTGCGGCATCTGGAGCCCACATTTGCTTTTCTGCCCAGGCTACATCATCAACATGCAACGCAATTCCGTGATCCGTAGCTTCACTGTCAATGCTATCCATAGAAAGCACATGGTAATCTTCCATGGCAAAATGGCTGCCTAAATCATCAAATGGAATATCTGATTCTATATCATGCGATGGATAAATATATATTTTACCATTAAAATAATGGGCAGATGGATCTGCAGTGTAAATGTGTTTCACCAAAGGTTGAGAAACCGCATTTTTGTTCAATTCGTCAAAGTCAATATGATCTATACTTTCTTCTGGCATAATTAAGCTTTTCTTCTTGTTATTAAATCTTGTTCTATTTGGTTTTCCATTTTCTTGTTGATTTCATACAGAAATAATAGGGCAATGGCGATAAAAAATGATATGGCAGGATAAATACTTACCAGCATTTTTGTTCCCTCAATAGCGCTGTCTGGCTGTACAACTATTTCTGTAGCGGCAAATTTCTTTGGGATGTAATTGTAGAGTCCCAATATCCAAGTTACCAGAGAGCTACCTATGGTTAATCCCAGTTTAAGCCCGATCATCATGGCAGAGAAAATGATGGCTGTTGCACGTCTGTTATTTTTCCATTCGGAATAGTCGGCTACATCTGCTATCATTGCCCATAAAAGCGGTATGGTTATTCCATAAAAGAAACCATGAAGTATTTGGGATAGAAACATAAGTTCTACAGAAGTAGCGGGGAAAAAATAGAATACCGCTATGAATAAGGTTGACACGAATAAGGCAGAACCAAAAACATCGCGTTTACCATATTTATCCGCTAAAGCTTTAGAAAGTGAAATGCCAACGATCATGAAAATAATTCCTCCGGCATTGAACAGTCCAAAACCAGCGGATATTGGATCATCTCCAAAGAAATTAATCCCAACGGATTTTAAACTATTCAGTAATGGACCTATGAAAGTTGCCAAACTATTGGCATCTACATAATTCTCGAAATAATATACATAGGATCCGCCCTTCATGGCCAATGTGATAAATACAAGTGTGGTCAATACTAACATGATGATCCAAGGTCTGTTCTTCAATAAGTCACCTAAATCCTCTTTAAAGCTGGATTTTTGTTCCACTGTTGGTATGACCCTCTCTTTAGTGGTAAAAAAAGTAATTAGTAACATTACCGTGCCAATGATCGCCAAATAGGTCATGACAATTTCTATACCTACGGCCTTATTGCCATTACCTGCATATTGAATAATAGGCAGCATAAATACCTGAACAAAGAACTGGGCGAACATTACAGCAACAAATCGAAAAGAAGAAATGCTGTTACGCTCTTTCATACTGCCCGTAATAACACCGCTCAAAGCGGCATAGGGCAAATTATTGGCTGCATAAAGTAACAGGAGTAGGGTGTAGGTTACCGCTGCATAGACCACTTTACCCGTATAACTAAAATCTGGTGTGCTAAAAGCTAATAGTGCTACTACACCCAACGGAACCGAGGTAAATAAGATCCATGGTCTAAATTTGCCCCATTTGCTTCTGGTTCTATCTGCTAAGGCTCCTACAATCGGATTAAACGCAAATGCCGCAAGCATACCTACGATGAATATAATCAATGATGCATCATTGGTTTCTAGACCGTAGATATCCGTGTAAAAATATGCCAAATAGGTTACCAAGGTTTGAAAAACCAAGTTTGCCGATAGATCCCCCAAAGAGTAACCTATTTTCTCTTTTAAAGATACTTTGTGTTCGTTGTTCATTTAAAGTTGTTTGGTTATAATGTTTAATGAGTGCTGTCTTGCTTAATTTCCAAAACGCTATGGTATGCCGCTTTTGGTTGGTATGAACGGTCAAATAACAATGGGTAATTGGTTCTTTTTTCAATGGGCCAGTTATTTAGCCAAGAGTGACCGTCATTAATACCCCAAAAGGTAACCCTGCTGATCTTATCGCTATGTTTCACAAAAAGCTCAAAAATATCTTTGTAGCGTTTTGCCAATTGAGTGGCTACACTATCGGGTAATTGATCGCTATACGGATTCATTTGTTCACTGCCTTCAAAATTTTGACTTACCTCTGCGCCTTCCAGATCCCAAGGGTTGGGTAATACGGTGATGTCCAACTCGGTCATCATCACTTTAATCCCTAAATCTGCATAAGCTAAAATGCTCGTTTCTATTTGTTCTAGTGTTGGGTCTTCTAAGCCCCAATGCGCTTGCATGCCAATACCATCAATTTTAACACCTTCCTTTTGCAGCATTTTTACCAATTCAATAGCTCCTTTTCTTTTTTCTACATGGGTCATGTTGTAGTCATTGTAATATAGCTCCGCTTTTGGGTCGGCTTCTTCTGCCCATTTAAAAGAGTTCACTAAATAATCTGGACCTAGCTTTTCTAGAAATAATGAATTACGCAATGTGCCGTCTTCGTTTAGAGCTTCGTTGACTACATCCCAACCGTGAATTTTACCTGTATACCTAGCAGCTATGGTCTGCACGTGATTTTTTAAACTGGCATTTAATTCTTCTGCAGATGTTATCTTCTCAACCCATTCTGCCAATTGACTATGCCAAACCAAATTATGGCCAATGAAGGCTATATTGTTTTTAGTACTGAAATCTATATAACGGTCAGCAGTTTCAAATTCAAATACGCCTTGTTGGGGTTCCATATACATCCATTTCATTGAATTTTCTGGCGTAATGGTATTGTATTCCTTTTTTATTAAGTTGGCGCCAAGACTATCTTTTAATGAAATTAGTGCATCATTTACAGCTGCACCAATTAGAAAGTTATCTGTAAAGGATTCTTTTAAGGATACTTCTTTTGTTTCTGGTAAAGGAGGTTTTTGATCTGCACAATTTACCATTAGAAAAAGAAGGGCAATAAAAGACAGATTTTTGATTTTTTTAAATAGAGCTGATGGGTTGTTTTTCATATGGAACATAATTGATTTTTAGTTTTTGAACAGACTCTAAAAATACAATTGGCAATTAAGTTCCATTAGAATTTATGGCGCATTAGATGCTAAAATTGTTGCATTATTATCAGTTGACACTAGTAATTGTGGGTATTTCGATGATTGTAGACCTTTAAATTGCAGAAATGATAATTTGCTTAAAACACAACTAGAAGGATAAAAGTTAAGTAGTACTTTTTAATTCTGTAGGTAGAATTCCAAATTCATTTTTAAAACACTTGCTAAAGTAGGATGCAGATGAAAAACCAACTTTAAAACCAACTTCGCTAATGGAGTCGCTACCGCTTTCAATCATCTGTTTTGCTTTCTTTAAACGAATTTTTCTAATTAGTTCATTAGCCGTCATACCGGTTATGGCCTTTATTTTTCTATAAAGTTGACTTCTGCTCAATGACATGTCATCTGCCAAATGTTCTACATTAAGAT
This sequence comes from Maribacter sp. 6B07, assembly GCF_002700155.1. NCBI lineage: Bacteria > Pseudomonadati > Bacteroidota > Flavobacteriia > Flavobacteriales > Flavobacteriaceae > Maribacter > Maribacter sp. 6B07. The sequence goes on from NZ_PDUT01000002.1 coordinate 378,812, forward strand.
CGGGCTCTCCCAAGTTTTCATTTACGTAGTCTAACACCTTTTGCATAAAGGTTTTATCTAAATTAGAGGTGTTATCTAAAAGGGTGATTTTATTCTTGTCGTTAATATTGTTCTCTAAGAATTGCTGTCTGCTTTCTATAAGCCTGTTAATGTAAGACTTCAACAGTTTCATTTCAAACGGTTTGTTGAGGTAGGCATCTGCACCAGAATCTATACCCTTAATTTTGTCACTGCTCATTGCTTTAGCTGTAAGCATAATTACAGGTATGTGACTGGTCTTTAAATCTTCCTTTATTTGTTTACAGAACTCAAAACCATCCATTTCTGGCATAATTACATCTGTAATGATAATATCGGGAATTCCTTTTAGTGCAATTTGTAATCCTATTTTACCATTTTCTGCCTCTACAACGGTATAATCAGCTCTTAGTTTGTTCTTTAAATAGATTCTTAACTCGGTGTTGTCTTCTACTATTAAAATTGTCTTTTTGTTCTCAGTTTCAAGATCAAATAGCGCATTAGATGAAACATCTTCCATAGCATATTCTTCCTCAATATCCTTATTTGCTTTACCGGTAGGGATACTTAGTTCTGATGAGTCTAAGTGGTCCTTGCCTAGAGGAAACAATAAGGTGAATTTGGTGCCTTGACCGACTTCACTTTCTACTTCAACCATCCCTTTATGGAGTTGTACAAAGCTTTGCACAAGCTCTAGACCAATTCCTGTACCTGAGCTGCCAAAATACTGTTGCGTTTTATCAGATGCTTGATAGAACCGTTTGAATATATGTTCTATATCCTCTTTGTTAATTCCCGATCCGGTATCTTCAATACTGATTTCCAATGCATTTCGGGGAGTAGAATCATTTAAAAGCGGGAAAACTACCTTATGCATGTGGGCATAAATACCTAAAGTTATAACGCCGTTTTCCGGTGTAGCCTTAAATGAATTTGATAACAAATTGAAAATGACCTTTTCAAGTAAACCGGGGTCTCCCCAAAAATCCATTTCAATATTGTCATCCGTTTCTGTACTGAGCAATATATTTTTTTCAAAGGCCTCTTCTTCAAAGTGCTTTGTGATTTCCTTTACAAACTTATAGGCATTTATCTTAGAAGAATTCAATGTCATTTTATGTAAATGCAGTTTTCTAAAATCCATCAGCTCGTCAATTAAATTTTTTAGACGTTGTGCATTCCGGTATATTATTCTATGTTTTTCTTTCAACCCTTTGTTGAGCTTGTAATTATTGGTTTCCATGATATCCATGATAGGATTCATAATCAAGGTAAGGGGAGTTCTAAACTCGTGCGAAATGTTGGTGAAAAATTGAATTTTCTTTTCATTTAGAAGTTCTTCTTGTTGACGTTGCGATCTTTCTAATTGAATAATTCTGCGTTCTTCCCTTCGTTTGTTCAAATACCAATTAATAATATATACCAAACCTATAATGAAAAGTACGTAGGCACCAACGGCCCATTTGGTAGCCCACCACGGAGCGAGTATGGTAATTGGTAATTGCAAGGGGCTTTCTGTCCAAACCCCATCATTGTTGGAGGCTTTTACATGAAAAACATAATCACCGGGATAGAGGTTGGTGTAGGTGGCGGTTCTATTGTTACCTACATAGTTCCAATTATCCTCTAAACCTTCTAGATAGTACGCGTAATTATTGTTGTTGGCCCTGGTAAAATTAATAGCTGCAAATTCTAGGGTAAAGACATACTGTTTGGCATTTAAGGTTAAATGTTCTACTTGGTCTATGTTTTTTTGTATCGGTGAATCTGTATCATTTGGTTTTACAGATGTGTTGAATAATTTTAAGTCTGTAAAGTAGACTCTAGGTTCATGACCGTTTTTTAAAATGTTCGTAGGGTTGAAATAGTCTATGCCTTCGTAATTGCCAAAATATAGGAGTCCGTCATTGTCTTTGGTTACGGCGTTATAATTAAAGTTATTGGCGAGTAAACCATCTTCTTTGTTGTAGTTGAAGATTTCATTCGTATTGGTATCTATCATGGATAGGCCACTATCTCCACCAATCCAAATATTTCCATTATTATCTTCTATGATCGATGAAACATTTTCAAGTTCAAGACCGTTTTTAGTATTGAACCATTCAATGGTATTCTGTTTGCTATTGATTTTGCAAACACCTTTTTCATAGGTGCCTAACCAGATATTCTTTTGGCTATCCTGAAAGAGTGCTCTTGAATTAATATTGTTTTCTACCGAGCTGTCACCCGTAATAATTTCATTAAAAACCTGAGTTACAAATTTTTCTTCATTGTTTTTATAGGCTTTTAGAAGGCCATAAGGACCACCGATCCAAATATGATCATTATCGTCTATAAGAATTGATCGTATATGTCCTTCTTTGCCAAGTGACGTGTTAAATGAGGCGTCAGCATGATTATTAAAAAGTCTGGTTCCTGGGTCAAAGGAGTGTAAGCCTCCAAAAAACGTAGCGATCCATATTTTGCCATTGGTATCTTGAGCAAAGTTTGTAATACTATTGGATGTTAAACCGCCATTTGTATTATTGATAGTATAATTGATGACCTTGTTACCATTTTTAGGTAGGAAGTAGATACCAGAGCTCCATGTACCTGCCCATAAGTTTTCATCGTTATCTAAGAACAAGGTTTGAATATCTAATTTTTCTAAGGACTTGTAATTTTGGTCATCGCTTAGGTGATGAAATTCTTGTGTTTTTAAATTGTATTTATCAATACCGCCGCCATCCATACCGATCCACAAATTGTTATCGGTATCTTGAAGTATACCTGTAACAGAAGGAGATTGTAATGAGTTTGTACTATAGGGCAAACTTTGTATGTCTTGAAACTTATCGTAGAATTTGTCATATACCCCAATGCCTTTATTATAATATCCCAACCAAATTCGATCTTGGTTGTCTACGAAAACCGACCAAATTGAATTTGATCGAATACTGTTTGGGTCAAACTTATCATAAGTATAATTGTAAATAGGATTTCCAAATGTATCCAATACAAAGACGCCATCATTTTCAGTAGCGCAAATTATGGTTTGGTTATCAAGCTTTTTAATACCGAATATTCTTTTATCAGTAAATGAAAATTGTTGGGAACTAAAAACGCCTTGATCATTTCTAGTTAGTTTTAAAAGCCCTTTAGAAAAAGTACCTACCCAAATATTATGGTTTTCATCAACCGATAACGACTGTATGGCGTAGCTATTTTTATCGTTGCCTATTTTTTGTTCGTTTAGAATATCTTTTTCTGCATTGTAGTGATATAGACCTAAATTAGAACCGATCATCATATTGCCGTGGGGTAGAGAAACAATAGCATTAATGACAGACTTGCTGCCGTTTGAAGCTAAAGCATCTCTAATTTCTGAAATTTTGTTTGTGTTAGGGTCTAAAGTGTAAAGGCCATGTGCTTGGGTGCCTATAAACAATACCCCTTTTGAGCTCTCTTTTATAGAGAAAACAGGTACATCTTTTATGCCTTTTGAATTATAACTTGTGAAATTGTTCAAAGTTCTATTGTAAAGATTAAGACCTTTACTAGTGCCCACCCAAAGTTGATCTTTTGAGTCTAAGTAAATAGTGTGCACAATAGAACTGTTAATTGAAGTACTATCAGTAGAATTTTGTTTAAATGCCTTTAAATCGGTGCCATTATAGTTATAAAGCCCTTCACCATATGTTGCAATCCAAATAAGTCCGTCGTTATCTTGTAAAATTCCCGTAATGGCACTTTTTGGTATGCCTTCATCTATAGTTACAAAATTATATCTATCGGCAATAGTTTGCGGCTGCCCAAAGGTGGCTAAGCTTATTAAGCATACTATAATTGCGATATTAAGTCTCATAAACTATAACTTTAATTAAAAGAGGTGCTTTTAAAAATATAATTATTTAAAGGTTTAAACATGATTGGGCATTCAATTATAGAAATAAGAAAACCTTAGGTAACCTTCATAATTATAGGTTCGTTTTATCTTCCCCCTATGTAGTACAAGGTGTGAATGCCATAGTTTTTTTAAGTCTCTACTATGTTTTAAATAACGATAACCTTTTCGTTATTTCCATCTTACAAATTGTAAATAATCATTGTTTTTGGCTGCAAGAATGTATTTGTCTTGACTTCCTTTTTGTATGATACCCATAGCCTTTACGTCACCAGGTATAAACAAACCACTATCATTAGCTGAAACGGGAGAAAAATCACCTTTGCCATTGCCTTTAAGGAACAAGCCGTAGCCAGCATCATTACGCGGGGTTTCTACTTCAGATACCAAAAGGTTTCCGGCCAATAGAATATCCAGATACCCATCTTTGTCATAATCGTTGACCAAAATTTCGTTTACACTTGATATTTGGGCTTCTACGGGCAATTGATGTACTATAAACTTACCATCCTTATTTTCTAAGTACACGCTTGCAAATGACTTTACTTGGTAGTGAAGTGATGATTGCAATGAACGTTCAGTATAAACATCTTCTAACGTAGCTTCTGCAAAGCTCTCATAGTTTTGGAATTTCTGTTTTATCGCCGGGATCTGTTGAGATGAACATTCACGCCCTCTTAAAGGATATTGCTTTCCGTCATTATAGTAGCTCAATACTATATCGTCTTTATTATCCTTGTCAAAATCGTTAACAAAGATGTCAAAGGTTTCGTTTTCAGTTGCTTTGTATTTATAGTTTAGGCCATTATTGCCAACTACATAATCCATATCACCGTCTTGGTCAAAATCACCTTGTTCAATACTCCACCACCAACCGGTAGTGTCAGAGCTTAGCCCCATATCTTCAGAAACTTCTATAAATCCGTCAGGAGTGTTTTTAAATGCTTTAATTGGCATCCATTCCCCAACAACAATAATGTCTTTTCGGCCGTCTTGATCAAAATCAGTAATTACGGCATTAGTTGCCATTCCTAAGTTCTTAAATGCATTTGGCTGCAATTTTTTGTGCACTTGAAATTTTACGCCATTGTCATTACTTATATTTTCCAAAATATAACTACTTGCAGGGCTAGGATAATTACCTGGTACTTGTCTGCCCAAAACTAAAAGGTCTTCATCACCATCATTATCAAAATCGGCATTGTATGCCTTAGAACCACTGGAAATGACATTTGGCATAAGGGTTTCTGGTACCTTGGTAAATTCACCGTTTCCATCATTGAGGTACAATCTGTCTCTAAGTAAATTGTCGGTTTTTGTAAACTCATATCCACCACTTACCACATAAAGATCTTTATCACCATCGTCATCGGCATCGAAAAATAGAGCTCCAGTGTCTTCACTTAAAATATCTTCGTCAAGAAAAGAACTGCTCTGTTGTACAAAACCGGAATCATTTTGTATAAATAATGCACCTTTTTGTTCTGCAGATCCGCCGATATAGTAATCGTCCAATCCATCTCCGTTAACATCGGCAATGGCTAAAGCAGGACCAAAAGCTGACATTTGGTGAGGTAAAAGAACTTGCGTAGCAAAATCATCATGGTAATTTTCAACATGCTTGTATTCCGGAAAAAATTGGGTGGTATCCGTAGTAAATATTCTTGGGGATTCTGTAGTAGTGGTAGCTATTTTAGTCGCTTCTTTATTTGCGAAAGTTAGTTTTTGGTTGCTATTTATATTTTTTTTGATTTCTTCCTTACCATTGTTCCAAACTACTTTGATTTCGTCTATTGTGGTATGTTTACCAACACCAAAATGTAATTCTGGAGCTACAGATGACTGAAATCCTCTAGATAAGGTGAGTTCTTGTACTTGGGTTACACCATCTGTACTAACATAGACCCTGTTGCCCAGACCCATAGTGTTCTCGTCATCACTTTTAAAATTTACAGTAACGAAGTTGTTGGTTTCAGAACTATTGTTTTTAAATACCGAAGCTTTATCATCTATGTTGTTGGTAATGATTTCAAGATCTCCATCATTGTCTAAATCTGCGTAAACAACCCCATTAGAAAAACCTTTGTAATCTATTCCCCAAATGTCATTTGCCATTTCAAAATCTAGATTGCCATTATTTCTAAAAATAAAATTCTCTATTTTTTCTGAAGGTATACTGTTGCTCAGTTGGAGTAGGGTATCTTCTTTGATTTTTATTTTATCTAATTTATTAAAGTAGTCGTTGTTATTGATTTCTTTTCTTGTTCCGTTTGATACGAATAAGTCTTTATTGCCATCATTGTCAAAATCAGCGAACAATGGTCCCCAACTCCAGTCAGTAGATGAGGTGCCGGTAATTCTAGATACGTTTGAAAAATGTGGGATGCCATCTGTGTAAATACCTGAATTAAGTTGCATACAATTATGCATGTATTGGTAATGAAAACCAGCATTGACAACTGCCCAAAATAAACTTGGATTCATGCTGGCCATATTTGCTTTTTTTCTTCGGTTGCTTCTGGCATCCATATCTACCTGAAAAATATCTAGATTGCCGTCATTGTTAATATCTGCTATATCTGTTCCCATACCATAGAAAGCAGTATGCGCTGTAGCTTCTTTAACCACTTCTTTGAATGTACCATCTTGGTTGTTGATATACATAAAATCTGGTGAGTTGAAATCATTGGAAACATAAAGGTCCGGCCAGGTGTCGTTATTTATATCACCTACGGTAGCACTTAATGTTAAACCAAAATTTTTGAGACCGGCTTCTTCAGTTACATCAATGAATTTATTGCCGTCATTTCTGTATAAGTGATCGGACTCTGAAGACTTTGGGTTCTTCATTTTAAAGGAATAATAGAAAGTAGGAGACGTAAAGTTGGTAGGAGGGTAGTTGGCAACATAGACATCTAAATCGCCGTCCTTGTCATAGTCAAAAAAAGACGCTTGCACACTGTTGCCATTATCGGCAAGCCCATATTCGGCAGCTTGCTCGGTAAAAGTGCCATCGGTATTATTAATGAACAATTGGTTTTCTTTTGGAGAGAATTTTCCACTTACGGAGCAGTAAATGTCCAGAAATCCATCTCCATTTATATCTGCCATGGTAACCCCAGTGTACCAGCGGTCATCACCAGCAACACCTGCAGTGGCGGTTATATCTTCAAATTGCAAATTACCTTTATTGAGGTATAATTTATTGGAAACTTGATTTCCGGTAAAAAAAAGGTCTGGCAGCCCGTCATTATTGATGTCACCTGTAGCAACGCCACCACCCATATATAGATAAGCATAAGTGAAATAGTTTAGGGAATCGTTTTCGGTAAGTACATTACTGAAATCAATTCCGCTTTGGCTAGCATCTAAGCTTGAGAAAATTTTGCCATTAACAGCCTTGGTTTTTTCACTACAGCTTATACATACAAATAAGCCCAATGAGCAAATAAATAGCCTTAGAGCAATTGATGATTTCATAGTATCAAATTTAATTTTCAAAATAAGGTATTCTTAGCAAGTATATAGAAAAAGCAGCATGTTTTAACATGCTGCTCCAATCAAACTAAACTAACTCAACATAACTCTCTTAATAACCAGGGTTCTGGTCTGCCGCCGTTATGTTTTCATTTGAGGATATTTCTCTATCCGGTATGGGCCAAAGCTCATTTTTTCCGGTTTGAAAATTAGTCCCTGCCAATTCTGTGTCGGTCAAATTCCATCTTAAAATGTCATTAAAACGTACTTGCTCCCCTGCCAATTCAACTTTTCTTTCATGAACAATAGCCTCAAACACTTCAGCTTTAGAAAGTCCGTATGGCAAATCATCCAATGTTGCTCTTTCACGAACTTCATTGATCAAGTCAATAGCATTATCTTGAGAACCTACTTCGTTTTCACATTCAGCTTTCATCAATAACACATCTGCATAGCGTAAATATTTAAAGTTTATGCCAGACTCTTGATCTTCGTTGGCATCTTTGTAATAGTTCTGGTATTTTTTCCAACCAGCTCTTCTTTGTTCACCAGCAGTCAACATTTCGGCTGTAACCACTCCGCCAGCAAACGTATCGCCTACAGAATAAAAACTACCGGCATATCTTGCATCGCCATCTTCAAACTCATCTAACAAATCATTTGATGGAAAAACATTGAACCAATCATTAAAACCATATTCTTGACCTCTAAAAGTAGCTTCGTTTGGACCTGCACCCGTAACCGATGAATCCCATTTTGCACTTGCCCCCAAAGCATCATCATATTCAATTTCAAAGATAGATTCTACACCATGTTCAGTTTCCTCCGTGAAATTGTCAAAATAATTTGGTTCTAGTGAGTAGCCCGAAATTTTATTGAATTCTGCTAATGCCAAAGCATGTTCTCCTCTGTATAGGTATACTTTGCCTAATAGTGCGATGGCCGCACCTTTGGTGGCTCTACCATTATCCTCTTCACTTTTGTCCAGTAAACTAGAGGAGGCTGCTTGTAAATCTGATATGATCAACGCATAAACTTCATCGGCAGTTGACTTGGCAACCCCAACCGTAGTTGTAGGTATTTCAGTAATTAAAGGCATGTCTCCAAATCTGGTTACTAAAAGAAAGTTATATAGCGCACGTAAAAATTTAGCTTCGCCAATAAACTTTTGCTTGGTAGCGGTACTAACCAAACCTTCATCTATGGCGTTGATAGCTTCTTCATTACCAATTACAAAATTTGCTTTGTTGATGCCTCTATAGCAACTTTCCCAGTAGTCTGCAATAGGACCGTGGCTAGAATCAAAGGAGAAATCTAAATATTGCCTTTTGTCCGATTCTAATTGCGGATTACCATCATTTTCATGAGACATGTTGTCTTGTGAGAAAAACATATGTCTGCTGTACAGTCCTCGTGTTTGCAAATTTGCATATGCCGCATTGACGGCAGATTGAACTTGGGCTTCTGTCTTAAAAAATGTATCTGGGGATAGACCGTTAGGGTTTACCAGTTCCAGATCATTTTCGCTACACGCATTTATGATCACCAAAGCGGTGAATAGCGCGAATGTTGAAAAAATTATTTTTGTCGATTTCATATTTCTTTTCTTTAACAATTAAAATGATACTTGTAAACCTATTAAGTAAGTCTTAGGCTGTGGATAGGCACCTCTATCAATACCATACTCGAATAAATCACCATTACCAACTTCTGGATCTAAGCCCGAGTAGTCTGTTATAGTTATTAAGTTTTGACCACTTACATAGATTCTAAACTTTGAGAATAGTTCACTACCAAATGCATTGCTAGGTATGGTATAACCAATGGTCAAGTTCTTTAATCTGGAAAAAGAACCATCTTCTACAAAACGATCGGATAATTGTAGGTTTTGTGGAGCTCCGCCTGCTCTAGGAATAGTTGTTGACGGGTTAGTCGGTGTCCACCTATCCAATACACCTACGCCTGAGTTAAATAACCTTGGCATACCCTCTAGGTCATAGATGTTGGTGTTGTAAAGATCTCTTCCATAAATTCCTGTCCAGAACATATTGAAATCCCAGTTTTTATAATCAGCACTTAAGTTTAGACCATAAGTAAGATCTGGTAATGGATCACCAATAATTGCCCTGTCTTCTGATGTAATGTCGCCATCGTTATTTAAATCTTTAAACCTAATATCGCCCGGCTGTACCGTAGTTTGATCTGGGTTTGCAGTAAATACAGCGTCCACTTCAGCTTGGTTTTGATAAATACCATCTGTAACTAGACCATAGAAGTGAAATAAAGATTCGCCCTTTACAACTCTTGTAATATTCTGGTTTTCAAAATTACCGCCAACTAGTTCATCTACACCACCTAACGATAATGCTTCGTTTGAGCTTGTAGAAAGGTTTAAGTTTGCAGACCATTTAAAGTCGCCTTCAAAGTCATTGAACCCTAAGCTCAGTTCAAAACCTGTAGTTTCAACAGATCCAACATTTCTTACTTGACTACCTTCATTAATACCCAAAGATGTAGAGGTAGGCACTCTAATTAGAAGATCGTCACTTCTATTTTCATAATATTCAAGAGCTGCAGTAAACTTGTCGTTTGCAAAACCTAAATCTACACCAACGTTAAGTTGTCTTGTTTCTTCCCACTTTAAATCAGGATTTTCAAGTCCGAAGGCTGTAGTACCAACAGCATTGGAACCAGCAATAGGATATAGGAAGTTGTTGACCAACGTGGCACTGTATAGGTAGTTATCAATACGGTCATTACCAGAGTATCCTAAACTACCTCTTAATTTTAAGGTGCTAACATTGGTGTTTTCCATGAAATTCTCTTTTGCAATGTTCCATCCTAAGGCATATGAGGAAAACCATCCCCAACGATTATTCGCCCCAAATTTGGCTGATGCATCACGTCTTAAAGAAACTGCGGCAATGTATTTGTCATCGTAGTTGTAGTTTAATCTCCCTAGAAAACCCAATCTGTTATACTCAAATGAAGTACTCTGTAAACTAGAATCTTCATTAGAAAGTTCATCTATTTCATCTGAAACAGAATTTCTACTATTGGCATTTAAACTGGTGCCTTGACTTTCAAATTTTTCTGAAAGTAATAATGCCTCAAAATTGTGGGCATCGCCAAATGTAGTGTTGTATGTTAAGCTATTGGTGAAAATTATAGTTTGTCCTGCCGAGTTGTTTTTGGTAATAGATGCGAAAGCTTGCTGATGGGTACCACCTAAACTGTCATCATTGTAAGAAGGTATAAATCTATCACTTGTTCCTTTGTAATAATCTAAACCAACCTGCGATTTAAACTTTAATCCTTCTATAATATCATACGCTGCAAAAATGTTGCCTACCAATGCAAAAGTGTTATTAACGGCATTACCATGCTTTAATATTCTCACTGGGTTTTCTGCATCTTGTCCGTCACCAGCACTATTTGGTCCTTGGAAACCTCCTAAGTTGTTAGAGTTGTAAACAGATAAATAGGGGGCAGCTTTAATTGCATGCTCTAAAAGTGAACGATCACCAATACCGGTTGGATCAGGATTTTGCTTATTGAAATTGATCGACATGTTTTGACCTAATTTTAGTTTGCCAAAGGTGAAGTCGCTATTTGCTCTAAAAGAATATCTCTGAAAACCGGTTTCGATAATGATACCTTCTCTTTCAAAATAACCACCTGAAATTCTAAAATTACTTGTTTCACTACCGCCAGAGGCAGCCATATCATAGCTTCTAATTAGACCTGTGGTGTAAATCTCATCTTGCCAATTGGTGTTTAAGCCTGATGTAGAAGAAGGTGTATTAGGTACTATGCCCCAAGCGTCACTTGCATATTGTAAATATTGTTCTGTATTCAGAACATTATAACGTTGGTTGTTCTGCTGAAAACCGGTATGTGCATTAAAAGATAATTGTGTTTTACCACTTTTTCCTTTTTTAGTAGTTACGATAATAACACCGTTAGAACCTTGTGCACCGTATACAGCAGTGGTTGACGCATCTTTTAATACGTTAATGGTTTCAATGTCGTTTTGGTTTATGCCTGATAGGTTTCCTACAATTACACCATCAACAACAAATAATGGAGAGTTATTGCCAAAGGTTCCCAGACCTCTAATAGTGATTGATGGCTCTGAACCTGGTGCACCTGTATTTACAACAGAAATACCTGCAGCACGACCTTGTAAGGCTTCCGTGGCATTAGCAACGGGAACTGCATTTAAATCTTCGGATTTTACGCTAGATATGGCTCCTGTTACTGCAGCCCTACTTTGTGCGCCATAACCAACGACTACAACTTCATCTAAAGCTTGAGCATCTATTTCCATTGATACAGTAATGGAAGATTGCCCGTTGATAGAAATTTGTTGAGAAACGTAGCCAATGTAACTAATTGATAATGTACCGTTAGATGGTACGTTGGATAATGTGAAATTACCATCAAAATCAGTTTGTGTGCCATTTGTTGTACCCGTCACCACAACCGATGCTCCAGGGAGCGGAGTCCCTGTTTCATCAGAAACTAAACCAGATACGGTAGAAGTTTGTGAGTGGGCCAATTGCCCCAACATTGCAATAAATGCAATGAATGTCATTTTGAGTTTAGTCATAATTAATTAAGTTTTAAGTTGTTATTTAGGCGTATTCAATTCTAGGAATACACCACTCAACAAATATAAATTGAGGCTGTTACGGGCAGTAAAACAAATGAAGCGAACTCTAGTAATTATGAAGCAAACGGCAAGTGGTCAATAGGGATACGGTAATATTGTGCAGTATTTTTTACGATAATGTTATTTTATAATTAAGTGGTTTGTATAATTCTTATTTAAAGTATTTATTATTGTTTATTTGATAATGAGGGTTTGGTAGATTCTTCAAAATATGCAGGTGTAAAGTGGTATATAAATTAAATATATCTTTGGGAACCTTATTGATTATCTATGATGTTTAAAAATTGGATTTTAGTGTTCGTTTTTACAGGTGCTTTATTAGCATGTAAAAATCAAAATAAAAACACGGATTTAACTACGGAGAGTGAAAATCACCAATTCACCAATGAACTAATAAAGGAGACCAGTCCTTATTTATTACAACATGCTCATAATCCTGTAAATTGGAAACCATGGTCATCTGAAGCTTTTAAAAAAGCGGCAGATGAAAATAAACTCGTAGTCTTAAGCGTGGGGTACTCTACTTGTCATTGGTGTCATGTTATGGAGGAGGAGTCTTTTGAAGACTTGGAGGTCGCCAAATTAATGAATGAGAAGTTTGTGAGTATTAAGGTGGATCGTGAAGAACGGCCAGATTTAGACATGGTGTACCAAACGGCCCTTCAATTGGTCAATGGTACTGGTGGGTGGCCAATGAATGCCATTATTATGCCCAATGGGAGCCCTGTTTTTTTGGGTACTTATCATGAAAAAGAGAATTGGAAAAATATTCTTCTAAAATTCAGTACCGAATATGAAAAGAACCCGGGGAAAATGCAAGAATATGCCACTATGCTTTCAGAAGGTGTTCAGGAGGTGTATGATCAACCTGCAAATCAAATAGCAAATGCTATATCACCAAACATAATTGAAAACGGTATATCTAGCTGGTCTAGTTTATGGGATAATGAGTGGGGAGGAAACCAAGGGGAGCAAAAATTTATATTGCCTACTAACTTGATAATGTTGTTAGATTATGCCGTGCTAGAACAAGATGAAAATGCTAAAAATCATGTGCTTAAGACATTGAACAGTGTAGTGCATGGTGGAATTTATGACCATGTGGACGGTGGATTTTTTAGGTACAGTACCGATCATATGTGGAAAGTTCCTCATTTTGAGAAAATGTTATATGATAATGCACAATTGATCAACCTGTTATCTAAGGCGTATAAACTTACAGGTAATGAAGAATTTAAAGTGGCAGTAGAGGAGACCTTTAAATTTTTACATACCGAAATGAGAAACGAGCAAGGGGGCTACTTTAGCGCTATGGATGCAGATACCGATGGGGAAGAGGGCTTGTATTATATCTGGAAGAAAGATGAATTGCAAGATTTGCTTCAAAATGATTTTGAGCTCTTTGCCCAATACTATGGAATTGTAGATGGTGAAGTTTGGGAAGATGGGAATTTTGTATTGAACAATAAAATTTCAAAAAGTGAATTTTTACAGACTAATACATTAAATGAAGAACAGCTGAATGAAAAACTTGGAAAATGGAAGAAACTTCTAAATCAAGCAAGACAGAAAAGAACAAAGCCAAAAAAGGATTATAAAATATTGACCTCATGGAATGCTCTTTTAATTGATGGTTATTTAGAAGCTTATAAGGCATTTGGCGATGATAATTATTTAAACGAGGCTATTTCCGTTTTTAATTATCTCACAGCTAATAATTATACCAATGGGCAATTGGTACATTCTTATACGAAAGATAGTAAGCAGCGAGAAGTGTTTTTAGAGGATTTCGCGTTTCTAGCAAAGAGTGCATTTTCTTTATTTGAAGTGACAATGGAAACCAAGTATTTGGATTTTTCAAAGGAGCTGATGCAAAATGCGGAACAGAAATACAAAAGCAATTCGGTATTATATTACTATAATATAGCTAATGACTTGGTTCCTAGTATCATTAATACTTCAGATGGTGTTGTGCCTTCTGCCAATGCCATAATGGCTCAGAACTTTCTAAAAATTGGTCATTTGGAGTATAACACCGACTATTTGCAAAAAGCAGAAACCATGGGTGCATTGGTAACTTCAGATTTTGAGAACCATGCCATTAGTTATGGTGCCTGGGGCTCTTTGCTTTTGCAGCAAGCATATCCTTTTTATGAAATTGTAATAGTTGGTGAGAATGCTGAACAATTGTTATCGCAAATGAGCAAGACCTATATTGCCAATACTATATTGGTGGGCAGTAAGGTAGAAAGTGAAATTTCTTTGTTTAAGGATCGCTATATTGATGAGGATACGTTTATATATGTATGTCAAAATAACACCTGTAAATTACCGGTAAAGACAATCGATGAAGGGTTTCAGCAAATGGTTTCCTTTGGATATAAGGGATTTAAGGGGAGCAATTAAATAGTATTTCCTTTTTATAGTTTTCAATGGTCATTTTTTTAAAGATGATGTAAGCTAAACTTTGCTTTTGATGATAATTTAAATAAGATTTGTAGTACAATAAAAAATAGATAGCATGCCAGGTTTTGAGTTGTTTGGGGAAAAGGAAAAAAGTCAAGTTCAAGATGTTTTGGATTCAGGGGTATTAATGCGTTATGGTTTTGACGGTATGCGTAACAACCACTGGAAGGCTTTGGAACTGGAAGCTGCACTGACAAAGCGAATGAATGCAAGTTATGCACAGTTGGTAAGTAGTGGTACCGCCGCATTAACGGTTGCCTTGGCTAGTGCAGGTGTTGGAGCGGGAGATGAGGTAATTATGCCAACTTTTACATTTGTGGCTAGTTTTGAGTCTATTTTGGCTATAGGGGCCGTACCTATTTTAGTTGATGTGGATGATACCTTGACCTTAGATCCGGTTGCCGTTGAGAATGCAATAACCGAGAAAACAAAGGTGGTGATGCCGGTACATATGTGTGGTTCTATGGCAGATCTAAAGGCATTAAAAGCTATTTGTGATAAACATGATTTACTGTTGTTAGAAGATGCTTGCCAGGCAATAGGAGGAAGTTTTGACGGAAAACCATTGGGTAGTTATGGTGATTTGGGTTGTTTTTCTTTTGACTATGTAAAAACGATTACCTGTGGTGAAGGAGGGGCCGTTATCACCAATAATGTAACATATAAAACCAATGCGGATCATTACTCAGATCATGGTCACGATCATGTAGGAAATAATAGAGGTGCTGAAGAACATCCTTTTTTAGGTTATAATTATAGAATTTCTGAATTGAATGCGGCCGTAGGGTGTGCTCAAATAGAACGCTTAGATGATTTCTTGGCCATACAGGAAAAACATTATGCAGTAATAAGGGAAGAACTTAGTGTTCTGCCAAATATTGAGTTTAGAAGAGTACCGGTTGGGGGCGTAGAAAATTATTCGTTTATATCGTTCTTTCTACCAACTGCGGAATTAGCAAAAAAAGCACACACGGCATTAGGTGAAGCTGGTGTAGATGCCTGTTTTTATTGGTTTGATAATAATTGGCATTACTATAAAAAATGGGAGCATTTAACTTATAAACGATCTTTAGGTAAATTACCTCAAGAGGTTGTTAATCAGTTGCCTGACTACTCAAATTCTGATTTTTCAATATCGGATGCTTGGGTAGGTAGAACGATATCATGTCTCATTAAACTAAGCTGGACCGGCGAACAGGTGGCTGAACGTGCGGCAACAATGAAACAAGTATTGGCAAAGTTTGATTAACCTAATTATATCTTAATAAGATACATACTCTACAATTTCCAATCCGTAACCTACAATGCCTACACGTTTAGCTTGGGTGCTATTGGTCATTAATCTCATTTTATGAATACCTAAATCATGAAGTATTTGGGCTCCAATACCAAAGTCTCTATTGTCCATTTCAATTTTTGGAGCTTTTTGAACACCTTGTTTTTGTAATTCTTTTAGCTCTTTTAACCTTGAAAGTAGGTTCATTGATTCTGAATCTTGATTAATGAATACTATGGCGCCTTTGCCTTCATCATTAATTTTTTGAAACATCTGTTCTAGCTGCTCATCTGGATTATGGGTTAAGGTTCCCAGAATATCATTATTGATCAACGTAGAGTTTATTCTCGTCAAAATCTTATCATCGGATGACCATGTACCCTTTGTTAGTGCAATATGAACATGATTGTTGGTGGTTTGTTTATATGCCCTTAATCTAAACTCACCAAAACGGGTTGTAATATTGAAATCGGTTTCTTTATTGATCAGACTGTCATGTTCCATTCGGTAAGCAACAAGGTCTTCTATGGAAACTATTTTTAAGTCGAATTTTTTGGCAACATTTACCAGTTCTGGCAATCGTGCCATAGTACCATCTTCATTCATTATCTCAACGATAATTCCGGCAGGTTTTAATCCGGCCAATCTTGCAAAGTCTATAGCGGCTTCTGTATGTCCTGTTCTTCTTAATACACCACCTTCTTTGGCAACCAATGGAAATATATGCCCTGGTCTTGCTAAATCATGCGGTTTGGTATCGCTCTCAGTCAAAGCTATAACCGTTTTTGAACGGTCACCGGCAGATATGCCCGTAGTAACTCCTTTACCTCTTAAATCTACGGAGACGGTAAACGCCGTTTCTAAAGGGTCGGTATTGGTACTTACCATCATGTGTAGACCTAAGTCTTTGCAGCGACCTTCGGTAAGTGGTGCACAGATTAGACCTCTACCATGTGTAGCCATAAAATTAACCGTTTCTGGTGTGGCTAATTCGGCTGCAGCTAAAAAATCTCCTTCATTTTCACGATTTTCATCATCTACAACGATAATTACTTTACCGGCGCGAATGTCTGCAATCGCTTCTTCAATACTATTCAATTTAATATCACTCAAATCTTTCATTTTTAAGCTTCAGCTTTATCTTTTTTCTTAAATAATTTTTTGAAGAAATCGGCTATGAAACCAAAATCCATCATTCCCTTATCTTCGGTAGCTCTTTTGGTTAAATACACTCCCAACGGAAGCATTATAAGTGTTGATAACCACGCCCCCAACATTGGATGAATGTTTCCTTCTTTTGCGTAATTTCCGGCGAATACACCAATGAAATAATATATAAGGAAAAGTACAATGGCGATGACCATTGGTAACCCTAAGCCACCCTTTCTTATAATAGCGCCTAATGGGGCACCTACAAAGAACAATATGATACATGAAAAAGCCAATGCATATTTATTATGTAAGGAAAGTATATGCATGTTGTAAATTTTATACCGCTTCTGTAATTCTTCTTTCTTTCCACTTACGGTACCTAAAATACTGCTAGTAGCGTTTTTAGCGCTGCTTAAAATCTGTATTTGTTGCCAATCTGGAAATAGGACTAAAAAGTTATCCGTTATAGAATCTTGAAAGGCTGTATTTTGTTTTGCCTGTAATGCTTTGTTTTCTATAATGGAGTCTTTTTTTCTAACCATGTCAGATTTGGTAGAATCTTTGTTTTTGGGCATTAAAGGTGTAAACATTCCTGTTCTTCCTTCAATATTTTTAGAAAACGCGCGTACAATTCTAAAATTATCTCCTCGTAAAGAATCGATATCCTTTTTTAGTCGGGATATATTCTTCATTTTATCGGTACTGATATCTCTTTCTTCCTCAAGGTCATCGTTATTGATCTCAGGAATTTCAATATTCATAGTGTACGTATCAAAATCTGCTTGAGCAAAAGGGAATTTCATTTTATTTTCACTGCTCTTGGTCTGTACGTCTTCATATAGATGCCCGTCTTTTAATACTAGCTGAATAATATCAGAGTCTTCGCTACTGATCAATTCGCCGGTTTTAGACTTAATAACTCTGGTGTTGACGTTATTTGCAGATTTTGTATGAATAATGACGTTCTTTAAAAACCGGTCATTTTCACCGTATTTTTCATCAACCTTAATATTCATACCTTCAAAATCACTAAAAACACCTTCTGCTACAACTGCGGCTGGTTTTACCTTAGCAATATTTCTACGTAGATTGTATATTTTTCGTTGCGAAAGAGGAATCACATTATTGGCAAAGAAAAAGGTTACTCCCCCTAAAACTGTGACAAAAATGATTAAGCTTAACATGGATCGTTGCAGTGAAATACCTGAGGCTTTCATGGCAGCGAACTCATAATTTTCGGCAATTGAACCAAATGTTAAAATAGATGATAACAGTACTGTTAATGGTAGAACCTTTTCTGTAAGATCAGGCATTAGGTAAAATAGAAACTTACCTATAATAACAATGTCTAGACCTTTACCGGCTAAATCATCAATAAAAAGCCAAATCGTTTGAAATATGAAGATGAACATCAATATTACAAACGAACTGACAAAATTAAAGACGAACCTTGATAGGATATATCGGTCTAGTATTCTCAATAGTTCTAATTTCTTATAATGAAATAGCCTTCATCTTTATACTTGGCTTCGTCAAAAGTAAATAAGGTTTTGGACAAATCTTGATCTGTTTTAAAAGAATTAACAGTGATCGTAGTCTTGGTACCGTTTTTACCTGTCTCAATTAATTTGTAGATATGCTTAGTGCCCATATCAATACCCAATAATCTAGATTTGATCTCGGTGTCAGAGTCAATAGGTGTTAACTTAACATATTGAATTTTTCTACCTTGTATATTCTGTAAAATGTCCCATGCATAGTTATGTCCTTCCTTGTAGAATGTCAACATTTTAGAAGGTGTCATGGCATTTTCATCGTCAGATTTATCTTCTATGGTTACTTCTTCGTTTTCAGGAACAATAGTATACACTTTATTACCATCAAAAATCTGTTGTGATCCAAGGTAATTGAACATGTATTTATTGCCGGCAAGTGTAACGTCGCCTCTTGTTTCTTGATTAATGCCTGCTTCTGCATTCTTTAAATCGAATTTAAAGTCAACAAAAATGTTGTCGTAACCTTGTACTTTGTTATACACTTCATCTAGTAAAGCTTTTGCCTTATCAGAATTTTGCGCATTTGCAAATGCCGTAGATAATATAACCGTTAATACAATAATAATTTTTTTCATCTCTTTCTTTAATATTATTCGTTATCCAATATTTGTTGAAGGGCCACCATATCAGACACATAAACTTGTCTTGCTTTGCTGCCTTCAAACGGACCTACAATTCCTGCTGCCTCCAATTGATCAATGATTCTACCGGCTCTATTATAGCCAAGTTTTAACTTTCTTTGAATTAAAGACGCAGATCCCTGCTGGGCAATTACAATGACTTCAGCAGCTTCACGGAACTTAGAATCCCTTTCCGACACGTTATTATCAAGACTCGTGCCAGAATCTTCACCCACATATTCGGGAAGCTCATGCGCATCGGGGTAGGCGCGTTGACTACCAATAAACTCTACTATTTTAGCAACTTCCGGCGTGTCTACAAAAGCACATTGAATACGTGTGACATCATTACCTTGCGTAAACAACATGTCACCTCTACCAATTAATTGATCGGCACCTGCTGTATCTAAAATGGTTCTTGAATCTATTTTTGAAGTTACCCTAAAGGCTAACCTAGCCGGGAAATTGGCTTTGATAATACCAGTAATAACGTTAACCGATGGTCTTTGTGTTGCAATGATCAAATGTATACCAATAGCCCTTGCCAATTGAGCTAATCTGGCTACCGGTGTTTCAACCTCTTTACCTGCGGTCATAATTAAATCTGCGAACTCATCAATAACCAATACGATATAAGGCAAGAACTTATGTCCATCATTCGGGTTAAGTTTTCTGGCCTTAAACTTGGTGTTGTACTCTTTTAAGTTACGAACCATGGCCAATTTCAGTAACTCATACCTATTATCCATTTCAATACAAAGCGAGTTCAGGGTATGAATTACTTTGGTGTTGTCAGTAATAATAGCTTCTTCCGAATCTGGAAGTTTGGCCAAGAAATGACGTTCAATTTTGTTGTAAAGGGTAAGCTCTACTTTTTTAGGGTCTACTAAAATAAATTTAACCTCTGCAGGATGCCTTTTATACAATAACGAGGTTAAAACCGCATTTAATCCAACAGATTTACCTTGACCTGTAGCACCTGCCATTAGTAAGTGTGGCATTTTTGCTAAATCTACTACAAAGGTTTCATTACTAATGGTTTTACCAAAAGCAATAGGCAGTTCCATTTCGGCTTTTTGAAATTTGCTTGATGCAATTACCGATCGCATGGAGACTATGGTAGAATTTTTATTAGGAACCTCAATACCAATGGTGCCTTTACCCGGAATAGGGGCAATTATACGTATACCGAGTGCAGCCAATGATAATGCAATATCATCTTCTAGATTCTTGATCTTACTGATTCTTACACCAGCTTCCGGTACAATTTCATATAAGGTTACCGTAGGGCCAATGGTTGCCTTAATTTGGGCAATACCAATTTTATAATTTTTGAGAGTTTCAACAATTCTATTCTTGTTCTCCTCTAATTCTTCCTGATTTATGGTAATACCCCCAGTTGTACCATGTTGGTCTAAAAGGTCAATGTGTGGAAATTTATAATTTCCTAATTCAAGAGTAGGATCAAACTCACCAAAATCGTCAACTAACTTATTGGCCAGTACATCTATTTCTTCTGGCTCTTCAATAACTTGCTCAACTTCCATAGCCAAAGTTTCCTCAGGTTCTGGTGCGGTTATTTCAAAATCACTTAAATTATCTTCCTCTTTTTCTAAATGGGGAATTTCTGTTTTATGAGTATAGGTGTCAACAACCACTGGAGCTTCTTCTTCAAGAGAGGTAGTTAGCAATTCTTCTTCCTCTTCTAAAGATTTCTTTTTGTTTGCCTTACGTTCTTGGTTTGCTTTAAACTCTGTAGTTATGGCTTCTTTTCTTGATTTAAAGAAAGCTGAAATTCCTTCGGGAGTAACTTCAAACAAACGAACGAGAATAAAAATAAGACCAAAGACCAATAATAATAAAACACCAATTTTACCTGCGTAATCTTGAAGGAAATCGTTCATTTCAAAACCGACTAAGCCGCCTAATAATGGACTTGTAGTTGCAAAGAACCCAAGGGCAATTGAAATCCAGATGACAAAAAGTAAACCCCAAATCCATTTCTTAATGAGCGCCTTAGATGGTAGACCTAAGAATAGGTAGATTCCACTAATACATATTAAAAAAGGGAATATAAGTGAAGCAACTCCAAATCCTTTATACATGAAAAAATGACTGATACTAGCGCCAAATTTATTCAGTAAATTTTTTGCAAGTTCATTCCTGTCCTTAAACTCGGACAATAGGCTTTGGTCATCTTGCCAGTTAAAGTAAAACGATATAAAAGAGAAAAACAGCGCAATGCTAAATAGCATGAGCAAACTACCCAAAATGATTTTATTCTGTTTGGATAACTTAAACGGTGATCGTTTTTTAGTAGGTTTTGGCTTTGATTTAGATGCCTTTTTTGCCATTAAAACTTAATTCTGGTGCTAAATTACAAATTTACGTTGAGCTATGGTGAACTATAGACTTGCCTAAAGAATCTTTGGTACGTATATAATAAGACCAATAATGGCTGATGCTATAGAAACTAACATTACGGCACCCGCAGATATATCTTTTATGAATCCGATTTTTACATCAAATTCTGGTTGAATGTAGTCAGCAATTTTTTCTACGGCCGTATTCATGCCTTCAATACCTAAAACAATGGCTATTGCAAATATTTGAAGTATCCATTCCGTACTTGAAATGTCGAAATAAAAACCAGCGGCTGTCATAACTATAGCAATGAATACCTGAATTTTAATACTTGCTTCGGTTCGTATTAAAAGTATGGCACCTTTAAAGGCGAAACCAACACTTTTAATACGATTGACCAAAAAGGATTCTTTTGGCATGAGATTTTTGTTATTAGTTCATCAACGCCTCTAATGCCGCTTTGTAATTTGGCTCTTCAGTAGTTTCAGCTACCTGCTCAGTATAAATAACATTACCTTTTTCGTCAACAACCACTACGGCTCTTGATAATAAAGGAGCTAAAGGCCCGTCTGAAAATGCTACGTTGTAACCTTTTCCAAAATTACCATCTTTAAAATCTGAAAGCATTTCAACATTTTCAATACCTTCTGCACCGCAAAATCTTGCCTGAGCAAATGGTAAGTCCTTAGAAATACATAGTACTATGGTGTTATCCAACTCTGCAGCTTCTTGGTTGAACTGGCGAACGGATTGTGCACAAGTACCTGTGTCAACACTCGGAAAAATATTTAGAACTACCCTTGAACCTTCATAGTCAGAAAGTTTTACGCTAGATAAGTCGTTTTTAGTTAATTCAAATTCCGGAGCTTTGCTGCCATTATTTGGTAAAGTTCCTATAGTGTGTATTTCATTTCCTTTTAATGTAACCGAAGCCATAACTTTTATCTTTTTATGATTGAGAATGTGAAATTATAAAATATAAAGATGAAACGAGCGGGAATAGGACAAAAAAAAGTCCCTTCAATTTTGAAGGGACTTTATAAATTTAAAAGCTATTATTGGTCTATGGAGCCTAAGACCCGTTTCATAAACTGATTCATAGCATCTTTTTTTGGAGTGCCAGCTTCTATACTATTGGAAACTTCAATGGCACCGTACATATTTGAAATAAGTTCTCCAATGACATCAAGTTCTTCATCTTTTAGCGAAGGCAACTCTGTAAGTGCTTCTAGAGTTTCAATGGTCTCTAGAACATAGTCACTATCCTTCTCTTCAATGAACTCCGTCAATAATTTAATTATGGGTAATCTCACCGATCAGTTCTTTTAATAGGTCATACTTATTGGTCTGAACCTGGTTTTTTAATTTACCTGACTCAAATGAAGCAAAAGTTGGTAAGTTGCTTACGTCAGCTAATTTTCTTGATTCTGGAAACTTTTCGGCATCTGCCAATACAAAAGTGATATTTTCGTTCTGCGAAGCTTCTTTTTTAAATTTAGGCTTCATAATTCTACAGTTACCGCACCACGTGGCAGAGTATTGAACAACAACGTTAGGGTTGTTTTCAATGATTTCCTGTAAATTATCTTGTTCTAATTCTAATAACATAACTAAAGCTTTTTAATGGTTAATAAAATGTACATGAAGTATTTCACTTCATGTACATTAAACATTCTATTTAGTTTGCATGAGCAGAAAGGTAGCTAGCAACTCCGTCTCTATTTGCAGACATTGCCTCTTTACCTTCTTCCCAGTTTGCAGGGCAAACTTCACCTTTTTCCTGTACATGGGTTAAAGCATCTACCAAACGTAAATACTCACCAACATTTCTACCTAAAGGCATATTGTTGATACTTTCGTGTTGTACAACACCTTCTTCATCAATGATATATGTTGCTCTGTAAGTAACATTGTCACCTTCAACCTGAACGGTTTCAGTTTCTTCGTCGTAAACTTCGTTTTGGATATCCAATATTCCTAAAACGCTAGATAGGTTACGGTTACTATCCGCTAAAATTGGATATGTTACACCTTCAATACCACCGTTATCCTTGTCTGTGCTCAACCAAGCAAAGTGTACTTCTGGAGTATCACAAGATGCACCTATTACAAGTGTGTTTCTTTTTTCGAACTCACCAATGGCAGCTTGGAATGCGTGTAATTCCGTTGGGCAAACAAAAGTGAAATCTTTTGGATACCAGAATAGAACTACTTTTTTATTATTTTTTTGAGCTTCTTCTAAAACATTAAGTTTAAAAGTATCGCCCATGTCGTTCATTGCGTTAACACTAATATTTGGGAATTTCTTTCCTACAAATGCCATAATATGTTTTCGTTTTATAATTAATTATAAAGCAAAATTAAGACTTGTAAGAGGGTAAAGTGTCTTTCTAAATTAGATTTTTCAATAGTAGAATAACTATTTTGAATAGCGAAGCAATACAGGTGTTTTTAGTGTCGAAGACGTAAAATTAAGGCCCTTAATTTATCACATTGACAATTGTTGGCTTATTATGCTAAAAAGTGATGAATTTTAATTTTAGGCTTTGCCCGTGGCCAACTTTTTTATTTTAATGTTAAAGCCTGCAAAGATGAAGGTCATTATAGGACTTAACCAGTTAAAAATGGCATAAACAAAGTACTCTGCCACGCCAACACCCAAAACACCACTATGGTAAGCGCCACAGGTGTTATACGGAATTAAAACAGATGTTACCGTACCAGTATCCTCAAGAGTTCTACTCAAATTTTCAGGAGCCAAGCCTTTGTCCTTAAATGCTTTTGAGAACATCTTGCCCGGTACTACAATTGCCAAGTATTGGTCAGATGCGGTACCGTTTAAAACAATACAGCTAATTCCAGTGCTAAAGAATAGTCCAAAAGTAGATTTAGCCATGCTCAACAATGATTTTGTAATTCTTGCCAAAGCTCCAATACCATCCATAATGCCACCAAAAAACATAGCACAGATGATAAGCCAAATGGTGCCTAGCATACCGGTCATACCTTTAGAGGAAAATAAATCGCTTAAGGCTTTATTATCGGTGGGTATATCGGTACTTACCGTAATGGCTTTTAAGATTCCCTGATAACCTGATTCAAAATTTAGTTCTGATGCTCCTGTGATGCCGGCAACAATATTCGGTTGAAAGATCAATGCAAAAATAGCCGCTAATAAAGTACCTATAAGTAATGCCGCCAATGGAGGTGTTTTTTTTACTATTAGCGCAATAACGGCAATGGGTACTAAAAATAACCATCCGTTGATATTAAAGGAGGAATCTATAGATGCTAAAATGGCGTCTACATCAGCTTCTCCACTTGTATTAAGGCTAAACCCAATAATTAAAAATACAATTAGCGTAACGGAAATAGTTGGTACCGTAGTCCATAGCATATACTTTATATGCGAGAACAATTCTCCACCGGCCATTGCAGGTGCTAAATTTGTGGTGTCGCTCAGGGGAGATAATTTATCACCAAAATATGCTCCGGATAAAACTGCTCCTGCGGTCATTCCCAAAGAAATACCCAGTGCTTCACCAATACCTATTAAGGCAATACCTACGGTTGCAGAAGTGGTCCAGCTACTACCTGTTGCTACGGATATAATGGCACAAATAATCACACAAGCCGCTAAAAATATGGTAGGATTAAGTATTTGAAGTCCGTAGTAGATCATGGCCGGAATTATGCCACTAACTAGCCAAGTACCTGCTAGAGCACCTACCATTAAAAGTATTAGTAACGCTCCCGTGGTAGATTTTATGTTCTCTTCAACCTCGGCAATCATTTGCTTGTAAGATACCTTGTTCAAAAAACCAACTATTGCGGCCACTGCGCCACCTAGCAATAAAATAAACTGATTTGATCCGCTGAGCGCATCATCACCAAACACATAAACATTGTAAGCCAACATGGCAACTAGGGCAATTACAGGAACTAAAGCTGCAAAAATGCTTAATTCTTTATTGTCAACAATATGCTCATTTTCCCTATGTTCATTAGTGTTTTGGTCAATCATTAAAATGAAGTTTGGTTATTTCGTAATATTACGATTTCTGTTACGGATGTGCAAACCCAACATGCAAAATAGAGTTTAGACTTTTATGCTTTTGATATCCAGAATATTAAGATCAAAGAGGCACTTTTTCATTAATTCATAGGTTCGTTCTATGTCATCGTCAAGTCCAATGGAAAATCTAATTAGGCCATTGCCCAATCCCATTTCTTGTTGTTCTTCCATAGGAATTTCAGAAGACGTTGAGCTACCTGGGGCACTGAACAAGGTTTTGTAGAAACCTAAACTTACGGCTAAGTAACCCAATTTTCTTTCTTGCATTAATTCCATCAATGCATTGGCATTTTCTAAACTGCCAACGTCCATTGTAATTAAGCCGCCGTAACCATATTCCGGATTCATTTGATCTTCCATAATCAAATGACCTGGGTGAGATGAGAGTCCTGGATAAACTATTCTAAGTCCGTCCCTTTCAAAATTTTCAGCCAAGAACTGGGCATTTTCACTGTGTTTTTTCATGCGTATATGCAGTGTGCGCATGTTTTTTAGAATTGAAGAAGCTCTTAAACTATCTAATGTACTACCTAATAACATACCCGCACCATTATTTACATCTTTAAGTCCTAAACAAAATTCGGTGGTGCCGCAAACGACCCCTGCAACACAATCGCTAGTACCATTTATAAATTTGGTTAAACTGTGTATGACGATATCTGCACCCAATTTTGCCGGGGTAATGGTTAAAGGCGAGAAGGTATTGTCAACAGCTAATTGTAGTTTGTTCTTCTTTGCTATTCGTGACAATGCCGAAATGTCCGCTACTTCTAAAAGCGGGTTGCTTACGCTCTCACAGTATACCAATTTAGTATTTGGTCTAATAGCGTTTTCCACGGCATCTAAATCCGTAATGTCTAAAAAGCTAGTTTCTATCCCAAACTTTACCAGAAAGTTTTTCATGAAAGCATATGTGCCACCGTAAATTGTTCTACTACTTATTACGTGGTCGCCCGCACTACATATTTGTAGAATTACAGCTGTAATAGCCCCCATGCCACTGGCGGTTACATTGGCGCTTTCTGTACCTTCTAAAGCTGCAAGGGCTTCACCTAAATATAAGTTTGAAGGGGAGGAATGCCTACTATATAGATAGCAGCCTTCTGTGTTTCCTTCAAAAGTATCGAACATCGTCTTTGCCGATATGAAAGTATATGTAGATGAATCTGATATGGACGGATTTACGCCACCGTATTCTCCAAAGTATTGTAAATCTTGTAAATCATTGCTGCTTTTGTGACTCATGGGTTGTTGTTTTCTGTAAAACTACCCTTTAAGTGTAAATTTGTCAACAGTGACGTAAATTTTTAGAATATGATACTATTATTTATGTGAAATTAGATTTTTATTCTATTATTGTTTAATTTGTAACAACCAGACAGAATTATATTCATTATGAAACTTGACCAAATTGATAACAAGCTATTGGAATTACTACAGGAAGATAGTAAGAAGACAACTAAAGAGTATGCCTTAAAATTAGGGCTTTCCACCACTGCCATTTATGAACGTATAAAAAGATTGGAACGGGAAGGGGCAATAAGAAGTTACGTGGCGTTAGTTGACAAAGCTATTGTAAATAGGAACTTTACGGTATTTTGTCACGTGAAGTTAGTGCAGCATGTTAAGGATAATATTGCGCAATTTGAAGCACAGGTCATGCGTTTGCAAGAGGTGGTAGAATGTCACCATTTAAGTGGTGATTATGATTATCTATTGAAAATTCATGTTAAAGATATGGAGGCTTACAGACATTTTATGGTCAATAAATTAACGACTATGAATCATATTGGAAGTACTCAAAGCTCATTTACTATAAAAGAGGTAAAGCATTCTACCGCTATACCTCTTTAAAACTAAAAATAGTATTAATTTTGTAAGACATTAGAAAATTAAAATTTTATGGATCAATATGATGTAGCCATTATAGGCTCAGGACCTGGAGGATATGTCGCAGCAATACGTTGTGCGCAACTAGGAATGAAAACTGCAATAATTGAAAAATATTCCACCTTGGGCGGAACATGTTTAAATGTTGGCTGTATTCCTTCTAAGGCGATGTTAGATTCTTCGCATCATTATGAAGATGCCATTAAGCATTTTGATGAGCATGGTATTGAGATTCCTGGTGAAGTTAAAGTGAACTTGGAAAAAATGATCGCTCGTAAGCAAGGTGTGGTTGATCAAACTACAAAGGGAATAGAGTTTTTGATGGACAAAAATAAAATTACCGTTTATGAAGGTGTAGGTAGTTTTAAAGATGCTACTCATATTAACATCAAAAAGAACGATGGGAAAACCGAAGAGATCGAAGCTAAGAATATTATTATAGCCACAGGTTCCAAACCATCTACCTTACCGTTCATTACATTGGATAAAGAACGTATCATCACATCTACAGAAGCTCTGGAACTAAAGGAAGTACCAAAACATATGATTGTTATTGGTGGTGGTGTTATAGGCTTGGAATTAGGTCAGGTGTATAAAAGACTAGGGGCAGATGTTACTGTGGTCGAGTTTATGGATCGTATTATTCCTGGTATGGATGGTGCACTTTCAAAAGAACTGACCAAGGTGCTTAAAAAGCAAAAAGTGAAGTTTGCCTTATCTCACAAAGTAAAATCGGTTGAAAGAAAAGGAGATCAGGTTATTGTAAAGGCCGATGATAAAAAAGGTCAAGAGGTTGTTTTTGAAGGTGACTACTGTTTGGTTGCTGTAGGTAGAAAGCCTTATACTGACGGATTAAATGTTGATGCTGCAGGTGTTCAACTTGATGAAAGAGGTAAAGTCATTGTTGATGAGCACTTGAAAACTAACGTAGATAATATCTACGCTATTGGTGATGTCATCAAAGGAGCTATGTTAGCTCATAAAGCGGAAGAAGAAGGTACTTTGGTTGCTGAGCAATTGGCAGGTCAAAAACCTCATATTGATTATAACTTAATACCTGGGGTTGTGTATACTTGGCCAGAGGTAGCTGCAGTAGGTAAAACTGAGGAAGAGCTAAAGGAAGCTGGTGTTGACTATAAAGTTGGTCAATTTCCAATGCGCGCTTTGGGCCGTGCTAGGGCAAGTATGGATACTGACGGATTTGTAAAGATCCTTGCCGATAAAAAGACCGATGAAGTCTTAGGAGTTCATATGGTGGGTGCTCGTGTTGCAGATTTAATTGCCGAAGCGGTAACTGCAATGGAATTTAGAGCTTCCGCAGAAGATATTTCTAGAATGAGCCATGCTCACCCAACATATGCTGAAGCAGTGAAAGAAGCAGCATTGGCCGCAACCGATGATCGTGCGCTTCATGTATAACTAATAGATTCTATTTTAAATAAAAAAGGCAGCCCTAAGGGCTGCCTTTTTCAATACTATAACTTCTAAACCATTTGTTAGGATAGTTTTAATTTTTTATCAATCCCAGTAATCGTAGTACTTTTTCCGTTATGGTTCTCAATGCTTCAAACAGTAAAATTGCTATTTGTTCCAAGTAAATTCTAGTAGTTGACAAAAAGCTAGATATGCTAGATTTAATTTCTACTTTATGATTTTCATACTGTAGTGCGAAAAATGTACTTGCAATCATAAACAATATGGCTCCCGGTACAACAAAGTATGGATTCAGTGAGTGGTGAAAAAACCTATATAAGCCAACGCCAGTAAAACTACCGTATAGAATAATGAAATGTATGATATATATTGATAGCGTGCTTTGACCGATTCTTAGCCAAGTTGAGTTCATCAAAAACTTTCTTAGTAATATAAATATGGAAAAGACTAATAATACATCACCTAAGCGAATAAATAGGTAATTGTTATTGAAAATGGATTGAAATAGCTGTATTCCGGTAACTTCATGCAAATAGAGAAAGAAATCGGAAGAAAAAAATATTAAGATTAACCCAATGGCTACATATGTTGGTACTATGAAATTATAAACATTTTTATTGTTTTGAAATCTAGAAAATAGCACTGACAGAAAACTACCTATGGTTGCATAGCCCAACCAGGGTATAATAGTGAACACAGAGCCGTTGGTCTTTGTGAAATAATTTGCCATGGCTTGCGGTAAAAAATTAAAACTTAGGGTTTTGTAATAAGGCTCAAAGGCAAATAATAATAGGGTAGTGGTTGCCAATATTGTTGGGAAAATCCATTTCTGCCTAGCAAATGTCAAGATGTAAAAACCTATGATGAATAATAAAGAAAGCCCAATACAGTGCAGTACATCAACTAAATAAAAAGAATCATAGATTTCGCCTTTAAAGAGACCAAAAATATTCATTCTTAAAAGATAGGCGATGACCAAAAGTTCAAGACCACGTTTAATTCCTTTTTTTACACGAGGGTTACTCCAACCCGTCTGTGGTGATCTTATCAGTAAAAAAGTAAAAATAAAACCAGAAACGGTAAAGAAAACCGGAGCGGTAATTCCTCTAAAGTATTTCCAAGTGGCAAAGAGCATATTTGAGTTGTCTCTGAATGCATTATCAAGCAAACCATCAATAAAATGACCTTGTAACATCATTAAGATGGCCCACGCTCTTATAGCGTCTAAAAAAAACAATCTTGACTTAGAGTTGCTCATTATAACAATTATATCCTATATACTTATAAAACAGTAAGTTTGGATGTTTAAAGCGGTAAAATTAGATAAAATAATTTAAGGTTAGGCTTTATTAAATTAAATTCGCAAATACACAATAAAATAGCATTATGAGTTACGTTTTAACATTTGCAGGAAGCAATTCTTCAGTTTCCATTAATTATAAATTGGCAAAATATACTTCCACGTTAATTGGTGATACAGAGGTTAGGTTAAGAGACATGTCTAAATACCCTTTTCCTATGTATAGTCAAGATGCGGAAAAAGAAGATGGTTACTCTAACTCTTTGGTGGAGTTCAAGAATGAAATAAGTAATGCCAAAGGCTTGATCATTGCTGTAAGTGAGCACAATAGTTACCCTTCTGCTTATTTTAAAAATGTTATGGATTGGTTATCTAGGTTAGATGTAAAGTTCTTAGCGGATAAGAAGATATTGTTAATGGCCACTTCAAATGGTGGTCGTGGTGCTATTGGAGCCTTAGAGGTTGCGGAAAAAATGATAACTAGATTTCAAGGTACTGTGGTTACATCTTTTTCATTGCCAAGATTTAACGAGAATTTTGATGAGCAAAAAGGAATTACAGATGATGAATTGGCAAAAGTACACGCTGAAAAAGTAAGCACTTTTGTAAAGGCTATTTCCTAATTAAAGAATTGCTTGTTCAAGTTAAATTATTCTTAGTCTGTCCTGTTAAATTGCGGGACTTCTTTACCTTTATGGCGTGCTAAAAACGTTCAGGGAACATATAGAAATTTCTTTTCCGGAATTGTTGGAAAATCACTTCATAATTGCATGTAGTGGAGGTCTTGACAGTACCGTATTGGTAGAATTATGTAATAGGGCACAATTACAATTTTCAATTGCACACTGTAATTTTCAATTACGCGGAAATGCCAGTGATGAAGATGAAACCTTTGTTAAAAGTTTAGCAAATAACTTAAATAAACCGGTGCATGTCACCCATTTTGATACTTTGGGCTATGTGAACCAATACAAGGTTTCGGTTCAAATGGCGGCGCGTGAATTGCGATATGCATGGTTTAATCAATTGCTGGAACAAGATGCAGGCAAGTATGTTTTAACGGCACATCATGCAAATGATAATATTGAGACTTTTTTGATCAATTTATCTAGAGGCACGGGTATTGATGGTTTAACGGGTATACCGGCGAAAATTAATTACTTAAGAAGACCATTGTTGCCTTATACTCGAGAAGAGTTGGAAAACTTTGCGAAATCCGAAAATTTAAATTGGCGTGAAGATGCCAGTAATGCGGACACTAAGTATTTACGTAATAAAATAAGATTAGAGGTTATTCCTAAGTTGAATGAACTTCATCCTACTTTTACCGAAAATTTTAAAAATACCCTTCAATATTTACACCAAACGGAAACAATAGCCTCTACTTATCTGCTAAAGTTAAAGAAAGATTTATTTGTAAGTAAAGATGGTAAGGTAGAAATAGAAATTGATAAGCTTAGGAACTTACAGCCATTGCCTACTTATTTGTATGCATTGTTCAGTTCATATGGATTTAAAGAAATGGACAATCTAGAAGGTTTGTTAAAGGGTTTATCCGGTAAACAACTCCAATCTAACACCCATATCCTAGTTAAGAATCGCAATGTATTATTATTGACCTCAAAAAGCGATGCTAAATACGTAGTTGATGAGTTCTTAATTCCTGAGGATAAAGTACCTTTGAATCTTCCGGTCAACTTGAAATTTACAAAGGTTTCTGAACGTTATGATAATACAAAGAATGAAATATACGTTCAAAAAAGTGCTTTAAAGTATCCGCTGACCGTAAGAAAATGGAAAAGTGGCGACTATTTTTATCCGATAGGTTTAAATCGAAAAAAGAAGTTGTCCAAGTACTTTAAAGACGAGAAAGTTGATGTTTTGTCTAAAGAAGAAACTTGGCTGTTATGTTCAGGTGAGCAAATTGTTTGGGTTGTAGGCATGCGTGCAGACCACCGTTTTAGGGTTGTAGATACCACCCAAGAGATTTTAAAAATAGATATTAAATGATTAGATTTTTTGCATTCCTATTTTTTATAGCTGTAATGCCATTACAGGTTATTGCGCAAACCGAAGATGAACCCGTAGTTTGGGAACAGCAAATCAATAAGATTTCGGATACGGAATATGAATTGGTAATGCAGGCTAAAATTCTTGACGGATGGCACATGTACTCTCAGTTTACGTCAGAATTTGGTTCTTTGCCAAGTGAATTCACCTATAATGGCAACGGTACAATTTATGAATTGATAGATGGTACCATAGAAAGCGAAACAATAAAGGAATACAGTGAAATTTTTGAAGTAGAAGAAACCTATTTTAAAGATGAGGCCACCTTTACACAAAGAATTAAAATATTGGACCCTGAAATCAACCAGATAGATGTAGATCTCTTTTTTCAGGTTTGTAAAGAAGTTTGCATTCCTATGGACAAAAAGTTCATGTTTACTTTAGATGGTTCTGCAGCTGAAATTATAAACACTGTTGATGATAGAAGTTTAGCTTTAGGTCAAAAGCTGCGGTTAGACCTTAAAAATAGAGAACTGTTAACGCAGGGTCAAGACACCATTGCTACAGGTACAAATATCTGGGTCATATTCGGACTTGGTTTTCTTGGGGGATTAATAGCCTTATTGACCCCGTGTGTATTTCCAATGATTCCGTTGACCGTATCTTTTTTCACCAAACACTCTCAAAAAAAATCGAAAGGGATAATTAATGCTTTGCTCTATGGATTCTTCATAGTGCTTATTTATTTTCTATTGAGTCTACCTTTTCACTTGTTTGATTCTGTAGATTCTCAAATTTTAAATTCCATAGCCACCAATGTCTGGTTGAACTTGCTGTTCTTTTTGATTTTTATATTTTTTGCCTTTTCATTTTTTGGGTATTATGAATTGACATTACCTAGTTCTTGGGCCAATAAAATGGACGCTGCATCTTCTAAGGTAGGTGGTGTTTTAGGTATCTTTTTCATGGCAGTGACCTTGGCTATTGTTTCGTTCTCCTGTACAGGTCCTATTTTGGGTGGCTTACTGGGCGGTACTACTTTAGCGGAAGGTGAAGTAGCTTCTAACCTTACCGCGGGTATGACAGGTTTTGGTGCGGCACTGGCATTACCTTTTGCTCTTTTTGCTTTGTTTCCTGCATGGTTAAATTCATTACCTAAATCTGGTGGATGGATGACCACCGTAAAAGTAGTATTGGGGTTTCTAGAAATAGGACTTGCCCTTAAATTCTTATCTAATGCAGATTTAGTGGGGCATTGGGGTATTCTAAAGCGTGAGATATTTTTGGGCATTTGGATCATATTAGGTATCGCGATGACACTCTACTTATTTGGTATGTATAAATTTCCGCACGATAGCCCGGTTAAAAAGTTGTCACTAGGAAGAAAAGTAACTGCCTTTGTAAGTGCTGCATTTACGCTTTATATGATACTAGGCGTAACTAAAGTTACTAACCTTAAGTTGTTGAGCGGTTTTCCTCCTCCTGAATTTTATAGCATTTTTAAGCAAGAAAGTGATTGCCCTTTAGGTATAGATTGTTTTAAGGATTTTGATGCAGGTTTGGCATATGCTAAAAAAGTTGATAAACCAATTCTTTTGGATTTTACGGGATGGGCATGTGTAAATTGCCGAAAAATGGAGGAGAATGTTTGGAGCGATTCCGAAGTTTTTCCGATCATAAAAGATAATTATATTTTAATTTCTTTATATACGGATGATAGGGAAGAGCTACCTGAAAATGAACAGTTCAATTTTCAATTTGAGAGTGGTAGAGTAAAGGAAATTAACAACATTGCCCAGAAATGGGGTACCTTTCAAGATGTGAATTTTGGTTCAATTTCCCAACCATTTTATGTGCTGCTTTCTCCTGATTTAGAAGTGCTCAACACTTCTATTCAAAATTCTGATATTCCAACCTATAAAAATTGGTTGTTAGAAGGATTAAGGAATAATAAATAGGGTATCGTTTTTGTAAGATGTTGACTACTTGTCAATAAAAAGCAGAGCTCTGAGACGTTTTATGTAAAAAATAGTTTTAAATTGGGAGAGATAATCCCCCAAAGAAACTATGAGAACATTAAAAAAAATAGGAGCACTCCTGTTGGTACTTGTTACCCTTCTGATAATTATTATCGGAATATTTGCATACACTCTAAAACCAGACTACTCTGGTGAAAAGAAATTAGTTGGTCTTCAAGAAGTTGTAAATGTTTATTATGATGATTATGGAATTCCTCATATTTACGGTGAAAACGAAAAAGACGCATTTAGAACTTTAGGTTATGTTCATGCCCAAGATCGTCTTTGGCAAATGGAACTGTTAAGAAGAATTGCTAGTGGCGGACTCTCTGAGGTATTTGGTAAAGACCTTATTGGTACAGATAAGTTTTTTTTATCATTAGGAATTGCCGATGCTTCTAAGATAACGGCATCCAAGGTAGATGTAAATGACGAAGGTGTTATTTTAGCTAAAGCCTATTTGGACGGTATCAATCAATTTATAAATGAAGGTCCAACACCGGTAGAGTTTTATTTAACAGGTATAGATAAGAGAGAATTTGTTTTAGAGGATATCTATAATACTATTGGTTACATGGCCTTTAGTTTTGCAATGGCGCACAAAACAGATCCATTATTAACTTCTATAAGTGCCAATTTGGGTCCTCAATACTTAAAAGATCTGCATGTAGGTTCAACCGTAGATACCGAATGGATAAAGAACTATAACCCTGCACCCAAAGATACTATCCAAAATAATCTTACTGCCGCTGTTAATAAAGCCCTAAGTGTATTGGATATTCCTTTGTTCGAAGGAAGTAATAGTTGGGTAATAGCGCCTGAAAAAACAAAGAACGGAAAGGTAATTTTTGCCAATGATCCGCACATTGGTTTTTCTCAACCATCCGTTTGGTTCGAAGCTCATGTGGAAACACCTACTTATTCCAAATATGGATATCATATTGCAGGTATACCATTTCCTTTATTGGGACATAATAGAAAATTAGCTTACGGACTCACCATGTTTGAAAATGATGACGTTGATTTTTATTATGAGCAGAATAATCCAGCGAATGAGAATCAGTATCTCTCTAAGAATGGCTATGTAGATTATGAAATTGTACACAAAACAATTCATGTTAAAGACGCTGATGATGTTCAGTTTTCTTATAAAAGATCAGATCATGGTTCGATCTTAAACGGAATTGCCGATCAAGTTCAAGGAGATAGACCTATTGCAATGTCATGGGTCTACACAGAAATGGAGAATAAGGTTATAGATGCCTTATATGGTTTAAGTCATTCAAATAACTTAACGGAATTTAAAAAATCGCTTCCAAAAATACATGCGCCTGGTTTAAATATTATGTACGGAGATAATGAGGGAAATGTAGCATGGTTTGCCACGGCCCAACTTTATAAGATACCCGACTCTGTAAACACCAAACTTATTTATGAAGTGAATAAAGGGCTATCATTAGAAAGAGAATTGTTAGACTTTAATGAGAATCCGCAGGCTATAAATCCGCCAAGTAATTTTGTGTATTCCGCCAATAACCAACCAGATTCTATCGCTGGTATGTTGTATCCTGGGTATTATTTGCCAGAGAATAGAGGTAAGAGAATTGTAAGTTTATTGGAGCCTAAAGACGATTGGGATATATCTGCAGCTAGTGAGATGATAACTGATGTGATATCATCTGTAGAACCAGATATAGTTTCTAATTTGGCTAAATATTTAGATGTATCATTGCTAAGCGAAAACGGATTAAAGGCTATTGATAGTTTAAAGATGTGGTCCGGAGATTATAATTTATCTTCCATAGAGGCTACTGTTTATAATAGATGGATCTACTACTTATTGGAGAATACTTTTGAAGATGAATTGGATGAGGAGTTGTTCAATCAATTTTTAAGCACTCATTTTATGAAAAGGCTGATTGCTCCTTTATCCAAAGATGAAAATTCTGTGTGGTGGGATAATGTAAACACTACCAACGTATCTGAGAATATGAAAGATATTGTGAATCTATCTTTTATGGAGGCAATTGCTTCTTTAGAAAAGGATTTTGGTAATAACGTAAATCAATGGCGCTGGGAACGTGTACATTCCATTGAACACGGGCATCCAATTGGTCAAATAGCGGCTTTACGATCTTTTTTCAATGTGGGACCTTTTCCAATACATGGTTCTAGGGAGGTAATAAATAACTTGGCCTTTGCTTATGATGATACTGGTTTTTATAAGACGACATCAGGACCCTCAACAAGAAGGGTAATAGATTTTTCAGATGTGGAGAATAGTATAAGCATTTTACCAACAGGGCAATCTGGTAACCCATTAAGCAAACATTATAGGGATCAGGCAGAAATGTATGTTAATGGTGAGTTTCGTAAAATGATGATGAATGAAGAGGAAATTAAAAAAAGCAAAGAAATCCTTACATTTAAGCCAAAGGATTAAAAATGCTTACAAAAGTTTATGGGAGTGCCGTATTTGGTGTTGAGGCCACAACGATTACCGTAGAAGTAAATATTGACAAGGGAATAGGGTATCATTTAGTAGGGCTTCCAGATAATGCCATCAAAGAAAGTAACTATAGAATTGCAGCGGCACTACAAAATAATGGTTATAAAATACCAGGTAAAAAAATCACAATAAATATGGCTCCGGCCGATCTTAGAAAAGAAGGTTCGGCATATGATCTTACCTTGGCCATAGGAATTTTGGCAGCCTCTAGTCAAATAAAATCTGAGGATATAGAAAAGTACATCATCATGGGGGAACTGTCCTTAGATGGTAGCCTTCAGCCTATTAAAGGAGCATTGCCAATTGCAATAAAAGCACAGGAAGAAGGATTTGCTGGTTTTATTCTGCCAACGGAAAATGCAAAAGAGGCTGCTATAGTTGGAGATTTAAAAGTCTATGGGGTAGATAATATTAAACAAGTTTTGGAATTTTTTGATCAAGGCATTCCACTTGAGCAGACTATAATAGATACTAGAGAAGAGTTTTATAAAAGCTTAGATTTTCCTGAGTTCGACTTTTCTGATGTTAAGGGGCAAGAAAGTATTAAAAGGTGTATGGAAATTGCAGCTGCTGGTGGGCACAACATTATATTGATAGGACCACCTGGTGCAGGTAAAACTATGTTGGCAAAACGCTTACCTTCAATTCTGCCACCAATGACCTTACACGAAGCATTGGAAACTACCAAAATTCATAGCGTGGTAGGTAAGATCAAGAATATGGGGCTTATGAGCCAAAGACCGTTCAGGAGCCCACATCATACTATATCTGACGTAGCACTGGTAGGAGGCGGAGCTTACCCGCAACCGGGAGAAATTTCACTATCCCATAACGGGGTTTTATTCTTGGATGAATTACCAGAATTTAAGAGAGGTGTGCTAGAGGTAATGCGCCAACCTTTAGAAGATAGGGAAGTAACTATTTCACGTGCTCGATTTACGGTTACCTACCCAAGTAGTTTTATGTTGGTGGCAAGTATGAACCCAAGCCCGGGTGGGTATTTTAATGATCCAGATGCTCCGGTAACTTCTTCACCTGCAGAAATGCAGCGGTATTTAAGTAAAATATCGGGACCACTATTAGATCGTATAGATATTCATATTGAGGTAACTCCGGTACCGTTCGAAAAACTGTCCGAAGAACGAAAAGGGGAAAGTAGTGTAGATATCAGAAAACGAGTTACGGTGGCGCGTGAAATTCAAACAAAGCGTTTTAATGAGCTGGAGAATGTACATTACAATGCTCAAATGAATACCAAACAAATTCGTGAATATTGTAAAC
This sequence comes from Maribacter sp. 6B07, assembly GCF_002700155.1. Taxonomy (NCBI): domain Bacteria; kingdom Pseudomonadati; phylum Bacteroidota; class Flavobacteriia; order Flavobacteriales; family Flavobacteriaceae; genus Maribacter; species Maribacter sp. 6B07. Next base: position 416,816 of record NZ_PDUT01000002.1, read on the forward strand.
TTGATGATAAATCTAAGGCATTATTGAAAAATGCCATGGAAAGGTTAAACTTATCGGCAAGAGCGTATGATAGGATTTTAAAGGTGGCAAGAACTATAGCCGACTTAGCCGGTGAGCAGGCATTGAACGGAAATCATATTTCAGAGGCCATTCAATACCGTTCACTCGACAGAGAGGGTTGGTTGGGGTAAAATTGTAAATGATAAAAATGTTTAGCTAAGAGTATAGCTCTTCATTATTTATATCGTCCTTGTTCTTTTTTGGTGCAGTAAAAATATCCCTAAGGATATAACTGGTTACAATGGTAAGACCTAAGGTCAGCGTTGGTATCGAGTAGTCCCAACTTAGTAAGTGCATAAGACCACCGCATATAAGGGTTAATACACCAATAACCATTACAAAATTCCAAATGATTTCTGTTATGCTATTTTTTGCATCACCTTCTTTTGACATAAAATACGACGTGCCCTCCATGGCGAACCAAGCAATAAATGTAAAAGCTGTGCCAATTTGAAAAAATAGGGTATGGGTAAAATCTAAAATAGTTAAAAGGCCGTTTGTTGTCCAAAAAAGAACTAAGGCCATTTTAATTAGATCCACTGACTTTTTTTCTTCCTTTTTAAAAAAGCGAAGGGCGTAAAGTATCAGAATGGCAGCAAAGGAAATAAATATAATTCCTTTTGAAAAGGGCCAGTGAAGTATGCGCATTACCATACCGATCAATAGGGAGGCTATTGCCGCCCTGATCGGATTTTTATATGCTTTTTTAGAATTTTCCATATTCCGTTTTTTTAATTGATCACTTTGATGTTGGCTTTTAGACCTTCCATTATTCCAATGATATTGTTTACGGTCTCACTTAGATAATACCTTACAACAATATGGGGAATTCTAATGGTTGTAAATCCATTTTTAAAGGAGTGCATTGCTTCTTCTAAATTGTTGATAGCTTCATGCTCGGTCAGCTTATCATATTCAGAATCAATTTCAATATTTAGTTTTACACGTGAGATGGCTATATCTATAGATTTTTTACCGTCCCACCATTCTAACATAGAGTTTACACCAGCTTCTTTTAAAGCATAATATAGTTGTATGGCCTCTAAAGGTGTATTGTGTTTGTTGATTAGTAATTTAATACGTTCATGGTGCTTAGAGCAAAGCTCTACACCTGCGCTCTCCATGGCATTTTTATGATCTAAGTAACCAAGTTCTTTTTTACATTCTAAGCAAATCATTAATAGGTTAAGTTTAAGGTTTGGGGATAGCTATAACCCTGTTATTTTAGGATTATTATGTAAACTCGATGAAAGGCGCCCAAGTTTTAGACGAACTGCAATTTTTTAGATTAACGGTATTTTAAAATGTTAAAATTGTGGTGAAAATGATTTTAAGTATGGTGAGCAAAGTCAATTTTACCAATTATATTTACAGGAATGAAAAATTGACATATGTTTAAAAAATTAGGTCCAGGGGTTCTGGTAGCGGCTGCTTTTATTGGACCTGGTACAGTTACGGCTTGTACCTTGGCAGGGGTAGATTTTGGTTTTAATTTGCTGTGGGCTATGCTGTTATCTATAATAGCAACCTTTATTTTGCAAGAAATGTCTGCCCGCTTAGGTATTGTAACTCAAAAAGGTTTGGCAGATGTCATTAAGCAAGAACTCCATAATCCAATTATTAGAAATAGTGTCATTGCCTTAATATTTTCGGCAATTATTATAGGTAATGCATCATATGAAGCGGGTAATATTGGTGGTGCAACTTTAGGAATGGAAGCCTTGTTTGGTACAAACTATAGTAGTTTATACCCTTTTGTTCTTGGTGGATTGGCTTTTGTGCTATTGTATTTAGGTAGTTATAAAGCCCTGGAAAAAGTATTTATAGTGCTGGTATTGATCATGAGTTTATCATTTGTAATGACCGCAATTTTGACTAAGCCCAATATGTGGGAGCTGTTAAAAGGCCTATTAGTGCCTTCGGTTCCTAAAAACGGTATTCTTACCATCATTGCATTGGTCGGTACTACTGTTGTACCTTATAATCTTTTTTTACATGCAGCTCTGGTCAGTGAAAAATGGAAATCAAAAGATGATCTCAATTTAGCTAAAAGAGATACTATGGTCTCTATTATATTGGGCGGTCTTGTTTCAATTAGTATTATAATATCTGCCGCGGCCATTAATTCTTTAGAGGTTAATAACGTTATGGGTATGGCTAAAGCACTTGAGCCTTTATACGGTTCTGCTGCTTTGTATTTTTTAGGTATAGGTATGTTTGCTGCAGGTATTACTTCATCAATAACCGCACCTTTGGCTGCCGCATATGTTGCCAATAGCTGCTTTGGATGGAACGCTGGTCTTAAGGATTTTAAATTTAGAATGATTTGGATGGTGATTTTATTCCTTGGAGTTTTCTTTCTATCTTTTGGAATTAAGCCCATTGAGATTATCAAATTTGCACAAATTACGAACGGACTTTTATTACCCATCATTGCAGTGTTTTTGCTGTGGGTTGTGAACAGAGTTGGTGTAATGGGGAAATATAAAAACACCTGGTCGCAAAATGTGTTTGGCTTACTTATTATTCTTCTTTCTGTTGTATTGGGTGCAAAAAGTATTTTAACGGTAATAGGTATAATGTAATATGAACAATACCATAGATATTAATTGTGATGTTGGTGAGGGTGTAGGTAATGAAAGTGAATTGTTTCCCCTTATTAGTTCTTGTAATATTTCTTGTGGAGCTCATGCGGGTTCTATAGATACCATTAAAAAGTGTCTAGATTTATCTAAATCATATAACGTTAAGGTAGGTGCGCATCCTTCATATCCGGATAGAAAGAATTTTGGTCGTGTTTCATTGCAAATTTCAAAGGAAGATTTAATTGCAAGTATCAGATCTCAAATGGAGGAATTCAATAACGCCCGGGAACAGGTTGGTGTTGATTTACATCACGTAAAACCACACGGAGCTTTATATAATGATATAGCTAAAAATGAAACCTTGGCTGAAATTTTTTTAGAGGCTATTGCCGGTTTTAGGAGCGCAACATTTTTGTATGTTCCTTATAATAGTGTCATTCAAAAGTTGGCTGAAAAAAATGGGTTTAGGGTGTTAATAGAAGCCTTTGCTGATAGAAATTATAATGATGATTTGAGCCTAGTAGCGAGGAAAGAAAAAAACGCCCTGTTGAATAATGGGGAAGAAGTACTGGCTCATATTCTATATATGCACAAAAATAAGAAGGTGAAAACTGTTTCAGGTAAAAGTTTACCTATGTATGCAGATACCTTTTGTATTCATGGTGACACACCTTCTGCATTACAAATTTTAACGTATATTACAGAGTATTTATCAGAACATAATCTATAAGTAAAGCCGTGAATTCCCCTAAAATCGATATAAAACCTTTTGGTACACATTCTTTATTAATTGAATGGCCAAATGAAGTTAGTGAGCTCATACTTGAAAAAATACTACAATTTCAAACATTTCTTAATAGTGAGGCTTTAAAGGAGAGGGATTGGGAATTGGTGCCGGCTTACAATTCACTTTTGATATTGAATAGAAAGAAGGAAATAGACTTTGAAAAAATGTCTGTAGATATACAAAATTGGTACGTCAATTTGAAGGAATCTGTTAAACCGGATAGATTTTTATGGAGACTGCCTGTAACCTACGATCTTGAGTTTGGTTTAGACTTGGAAGACGTTGCTGGGCAATTAAATAAAACCAAACGTGAAATAATAGACTTGCATACTGGTAGTACTTATACGGTATACGGTATTGGGTTTTTGCCTGGCTTCATGTATTTGGGAGGAATAAATAGTGAGCTTGAGCTACCCCGAAAGGCTATACCAAGACCAAAAGTTATTAAAGGAGCAGTTGGAGTTGCAGGTAAACAAGCTGGCATTTATCCGCAAGAATCACCAGGTGGGTGGAATATTATTGGTAATTGTCCAGTGCCAATTTTTGATGCATCAAAAGATAACCCATGTTTTGTGAGCGTTGGGGATAAAGTTGAGTTTTTTGAGATATCCAAGGCAGAACATGAGCTTCATAAAATAGAAGTAGAGGTGGGTATTTATAAACCTGAAAAAATTAAATTGGATGCTTAAAGTTTTAAAAGCGGGTTTTTATACAACCATACAAGACTCAGGTAGATTTGGCTTAAGGGACAAGGGTGTGCCAGTGTCTGGTGTAATGGATGATATGTCTGTATTTAAGATAAATTCTTTATTGGAGAATAAAGCATCTGCAGCAGTGTTGGAAATTACGATGACAGGACCAACCCTTATATTTGAAGAAGATACCTATATGGCTATCGGTGGTGCAGAAATGTCCGCCACTCTTAATAATTTACCCATAAAAAATTATAAAGTTTACCAGATATCTATAGGGGATATTCTATCCTTTGGAAAACTGGAAAAAGGCTTTAGGTCTTATTTGGGAGTAAAGGAAGGTTTTTCCGTTAAAGAAGTTTTAGGTAGTAGATCGTTTTATAAGCCCCTTACAAAGTTCGCTAGATTAATAGATAATGACATTGTTCCTTTTAATACCCAACAGCTGTTTGAGCCAAAAATATCAGAGATAAAAGTTGATTGCTTTTTGGATGTTGATGTTTTAGAAGTCACTAAAGGACCCGAGTTTGATATTTTAAACGATAGACAATTGGAAGAAATTTTTTCTAAAACCTTTACAGTGGCCCATGAGAACAATAGAATGGCTTATCAGTTAACAGAAACAATTACTCCACATGCTATATCCATGTTAACTTCTGCTACATTACCTGGTACGGTTCAGTTAACTCCTGCGGGTAAATTGATCGTGTTAATGAAAGATGGTCAAACAACGGGTGGTTATCCTAGAGTTATTCAGTTAACAGATAGGTCTATTTGTATATTGGCACAAAAGAAAGGTGGAGATCGTATTAGTATTAAATTAGTTTAATTTAATACTTTTCATTCCTTTTTTGTTAAGCGGGTATTTATTGAAGTATTTTTTATTACTATTGTAATATGAATTTATTGAAATCAATTTTTGAAGTAGTCATTGTCATTCCTAAACAGGGATGATATAGCTTTTCATAATTTTAGAAAACCTGTATCAGATTTATTTGATGCAGGTTTTTTTTGTGGTTTATTATGAATATGGAACAGTTTTAAAGTATTGAATATGATATATAATCATTGTTTAAATACTTGATTATAAATTGTTTAAGTGGTTTTTTGTTAAAATGAATTTGTATTGACCATTATTGTTAAAAACTGAAATTTTTATAAACTTTTATCTTTGGTTTAACGGTATTAGAAAATCAAGATAAGCATACGAGATTTATATTATGGAATTAAATAAATACAGTAAAAACGTTACTCAAGATCCAACACAACCAGCAGCACAAGCAATGCTATATGCAATAGGTTTTAAAGATGAGGATTTTAATAAGCCATTAGTTGGTATTGCAAGTACAGGTTATGAAGGTAACCCTTGTAATATGCACTTAAATGATTTGGCAAAGTTGGTTAAAGAGGGAGTTAACTCTAAAGAAACTGTAGGTTTAATTTTTAATACTATTGGTGTTAGTGATGGTATTTCTATGGGTACACCAGGAATGCGTTTTTCATTACCGTCAAGGGATATTATTGCAGATTCTATGGAAACCGTTGTGCAAGGCATGTCCTATGATGCATTGGTAACAGTTGTAGGTTGTGATAAGAACATGCCAGGTGCATTAATGGCAATGTTACGTTTAAACCGTCCTGCAATTTTAGTGTATGGGGGTACAATAGCATCTGGATGTCATGAGGATAGAAAGTTGGATATCGTTTCTGCGTTCGAGGCATGGGGAGAGAAAGTAGCTGGTACCATGGACGAGAAAAATTATAAATCCATCATTAAAAAATCCATACCGGGAGCTGGTGCTTGTGGTGGTATGTATACGGCAAATACAATGGCTTCCGCTATAGAAGCGCTAGGAATGTCTATGCCATATAATTCTTCTAACCCTGCAATCAGCAACAATAAAGAAGAAGAGTGTATTGCGGCAGGAAAACAAATGCGAATTCTTATTGAAAAAGATATTAAACCTCTGGATATTGTTACCCGTAAGTCTTTGGAGAATGCTATACGTCTAGTGACCATTATGGGAGGTTCTACCAATGCCGTATTACATTTCTTGGCCATTGCAAGAGCTGCAGACATAGATTTTACGCTAAAAGATTTTCAGCATATTAGTGATACTACACCATTTATTGCAGATTTAAAACCTAGTGGTAAGTATTTAATGGAAGATGTTCATAGAATAGGTGGTATACCAGCTGTATTAAAGTACTTATTGAAAAATGGTCTTTTACATGGAGATTGTTTAACGGTAACAGGAAAGACTTTAGCAGAAAATTTAGAAAGTGTTCCAGATTTGGAAGAAGGTCAGGATGTTATTATGCCTTTAGATAAACCAATTAAGGCAACAGGGCATTTAAGAATGTTATATGGTAACTTGGCAGAGAATGGTTCTGTAGCAAAAATTACAGGAAAAGAAGGTTTGTTATTTAAAGGAACTGCAAAAGTATTTAATAGTGAGTATGATGCCAATGATGCTATACGCGGAGGTAAAGTGGAAAAAGGGAATGTTGTCGTCATTAGATATGAAGGTCCTAAAGGAGGTCCAGGAATGCCTGAAATGCTAAAACCTACAGCAGCTATTATGGGTGCAGGCTTAGGTAAAGATGTGGCCTTAATTACAGACGGTCGTTTCTCAGGAGGTACACACGGTTTTGTAGTAGGGCATATTTCGCCAGAAGCACAAGAAGGTGGTACTATTGCCTTAGTTAAGGATGGGGATACAATTACGATAGACGCAGAAACAAATTCTATTAATGTAGAAGTGTCAGCTGAGGAATTGGCAAAGCGTAAAGAAGCATGGGTAGAGCCAGCTTTAAAGTTTAAAAAAGGAGTATTGTACAAATATGCTCGTTCCGTATCCTCTGCTGCACAAGGTTGTGTGACCGATGAGTTTTAAAAAAAAAATATTGGCTAGAATTTAATGAGTTCTAGTAAGTACGTAATATCGGGTAATTGTGGCTGTAATGCGCATACTTGAATTTGATTATTAATTATGGAAACAGTAAAAGAGAAGAAAAAAGGTACAGGTTCCAAGAATACCATTAGAGTTTCTGGGGCAGAGGCAATAATCCATTGTTTATTAGCAGAAGGTGTTGAAACAATGTATGGTTACCCTGGTGGGGCTATTATGCCCGTCTATGATGAGTTATATAAATTTCAAGATAAGCTCGATCATATTTTAACAAGACATGAGCAAGGTGCTACACACGCCGCTCAAGGTTATGCTCGTGTTTCCGGTAAAGTAGGTGTTGCTATTGCCACCTCTGGTCCTGGAGCAACCAATTTGGTTACCGGTCTTGCAGATGCGCAAATAGATTCTACACCAATGGTATGTATCACTGGTCAGGTAACAAGACATTTATTGGGTACCGATGCTTTTCAAGAAACTGATATTATAGGTATTTCTACCCCTGTAACTAAATGGAACTATCAAGTGACCGAAGCTTCTGAAATTCCAGAAGTTATGGCTAAAGCTTTTTATATAGCCAAATCTGGCAGGCCCGGTCCGGTTTTAGTAGATATTACAAAAAATGCTCAAATAGATGAGCTGGACTTCTCCTATAAGAAATGTGTTGGGGTAAGAAGTTATAAGCCAGTGCCTAAGCCAAAAATGAGTGCAATTGAGGCAGCGGCAGAATTAATAAACAATGCTAAAAAACCATTTATAGTATGGGGGCAAGGTGTTATTCTTGGTAAAGCGGAAAACGAGTTGAAAACCTTGGTTGAGAAAACAGGAATTCCTGCCGCTTGGACCATTATGGGGGCCTCTGCATTAGATACTGCACATCCATTAAATGTGGGTATGGTTGGTATGCATGGTAATTATGGACCTAATTTACTGACCAATGAGTGCGATTTGTTAATTGCCATTGGTATGCGTTTTGACGATCGTGTAACGGGTAGATTAGAAGATTACGCCAAACAAGCAAAAGTTATTCACTTTGAAATTGATCCTGCAGAGGTAAACAAAAATGTACATGCAGATGTTGCAGTGTTGGGTAACTCAAAAGAGACTTTAGGCTTGATTTTGCCATTGCTTAATGAAAATAAGCATGAGGCTTGGCATAATATGTTTAAAGAGAAATACAAAATTGAGTTCGATACCATTATAAAAAATGACATTCATCCTACCAAAGAAGGGTTGACTATGGGTGAAGTTATAGAGGAAATTAATTTAGCTTCAAATAATAAGGCGGTGATAGTATCAGACGTAGGTCAGCATCAAATGATTGCATGTAGATATGCTAAGTTTTCACAGTCTAAAAGTAATATTACTTCTGGCGGATTAGGTACCATGGGCTTTGCTTTACCGGCTGCAATTGGAGCTAAAATGGGTGCTATGGATAGGGAAGTAGTAGCTATTATTGGTGATGGTGGTTATCAAATGACCATTCAAGAATTAGGTGTTATATTTCAGCATAACCTTCCAGTTAAGATTGTAGTGCTTAATAATGAGCATTTAGGTATGGTACGTCAATGGCAAGAGTTATTTTTTGACAAGAGATATGCATCTACCGTAATGGTAAATCCAGATTTTGTTAAAATAGCCGAAGGATATAGTATTGAGGCAAAGCGCATATCTGAACGTAAAGATTTAAAATCTACGATACAGGAAATGATGGCTTCGGATAAACCATACTTTTTAGAGGTAAAGGTAGAACAAGAAGATAATGTTTTTCCAATGATTCCTTCTGGAGCTTCTGTGTCTGAAGTGCGTTTGAAGTAAATTAGAACAATCAATAACCTCATGAACGATAGCATCATACTTGATATTCCAAAAGTACATAGTTCTATTGTGCGTAAATCTGAAGAAATTGGATTTACAATGCCTTCTGATCTATATATAGGAAGTTTTCTTAAGACTTTGATGGCTTCAAAACCTAATGGTAGATTTTTAGAAATAGGAACTGGTATTGGGTTAAGCCTTTCTTGGATGATTGACGGTATGGATACTGATTCTTTCTTGATTTCTATAGATAATGATCAACAGTTGACAGCCATTGCCGAAAATTACTTTGGTGATGACCAGAGAGTTGAACTTATTTGTGAAAATGGGACAGAGTGGATAAAAGGTTACACCGGTGAAAAATTCGATTTAATTTTTGCCGATGCCTGGCCAGGAAAGTATAGTGAGATTGATGAGGTTCTGGATTTAATCAAGGTTGGCGGGTTTTATATCGTGGATGATATGACCAAACAACCTAACTGGCCAGAAGGGCATGAGGAGAATGTAAAGTCATTGGTTGCGTATTTGGAGAAACGCGAAGACTTGACATTGACCAAATTAAATTGGTCAACAGGTGTAATAATGGCTGTAAAAAATTAGTAAAGATTAATAATAACAATACCATAAAATCCTTTTTTAAGGAGTAGGTAATGAAAGCTTATGGAAAATAAATGGTTTACAATCTCAGTATACTCAGAGAATAACGTTGGGTTGTTAAATAGAATATCGGGTATATTCTTAAAGAGACATATTAATATTGAGAGCTTAAATGTATCTAAATCGGAAATTGACGATGTTTCTAAATTTACTATTGTAGCACATACAACAGAAAAATGGGTTCACAATATTGTTGGACAGATCGAAAAACAAATCGAAGTTATTAAGGCGTATTATCATACGGATGATGAGACTATTTATCAGGAGTCTGCATTGTTCAAAATAGCATCGGGACTGTTGTTTGACGAGCGTCAAATTCAAAATATTATAAAGGATAATAATGCACAGATTGTCACGGTTTCAAGAGATTTCTTTGTCATTGCAAAAAGCGGGAGAAGAAATGAAATTGATCAAATGCATGACCAACTAAAACCATATGGCATTATGCAATTTGTACGCTCTGGGCGTATTTCAGTGACAAAAGATGAAATGAAGATTTCCGCTTTGCTAAAAGAGTTTAAATAAAAGAATTATAACATAAATCAAATAAAGTAAATATAAAATGGCCAATTATTTTAATACGCTATCATTAAGAGATCAGTTAACGCAACTTGGAAAATGTCGCTTCATGGATTCGTCTGAGTTCGCTGATGGTGTAAATGCTTTAAAAGGCAAAAAAATTGTTATCGTAGGTTGTGGTGCTCAGGGGCTTAACCAAGGGTTGAACATGAGAGATTCTGGTTTGGATATTGCTTATACACTACGTGATGCTGCAATAAAAGAGAAAAGACAATCTTTTATCAATGCAACTGAGAACGGTTTTACGGTAGGTACATATGAAGAATTGATTCCTACTGCTGACGTCGTTATAAACCTTACGCCAGATAAGCAGCATACAGCTGTAGTAGGTGCGGTTATGCCATTAATGAAAAAAGGAGCTACCCTTTCTTATTCTCATGGTTTCAATATCGTGGAAGAAGGTACTCAAGTTCGTAAAGACCTAACCGTAATCATGGTAGCGCCAAAAAGTCCTGGTTCTGAAGTTAGAGAGGAGTATAAAAGAGGATTCGGTGTACCAACATTAATTGCGGTTCACCCGGAAAATGATCCGGAAGGTAAAGGTTTGGCACAGGCAAAAGCATATGCTGCGGGTACTGGTGGACATAGAGCCGGTGTTCTGGAGTCTTCTTTTGTTGCTGAGGTAAAATCAGATTTAATGGGTGAGCAAACTATTCTTTGTGGTCTGCTACAAACTGGTTCTATACTTTGTTTTGATAAAATGGTTGAGAAAGGTATTGATGCCGGTTATGCATCTAAATTGATACAATACGGTTGGGAAACTATTACCGAAGGTATGAAGTACGGCGGTATTACCCATATGATGGACCGTCTTTCAAATCCTGCTAAGATTAAGGCTTTTGAACTTTCAGAAGAATTGAAGGATATTATGCGTCCATTGTTCCAAAAACATATGGATGATATTATGACCGGTCATTTCTCTAAAACTATGATGGAAGACTGGGCAAATGATGATAAGAATTTATTGACTTGGAGAGCTGCAACTGGTGAAACTGCTTTTGAAAAAACTCCTGCAGGTAGTCAAGAGATTACGGAACAAGAATTTTATGATAACGGTGTATTAATGATTGCCATGGTAAGAGCAGGTGTAGAGCTGGCTTTTGAGGCAATGACAGAGTCTGGTATTATTGCTGAGTCTGCTTATTATGAGTCTTTACATGAAACGCCATTAATTGCAAATACTATTGCACGTAAGAAATTGTTCGAGATGAACCGTGTAATTTCAGATACTGCGGAATATGGTTGTTACTTGTTCGATCATGCTTGTAAGCCATTGTTGACTGACTTTATGAAGAATATTGATACTGATGTTATCGGTAAAAATTTCTCTGCGGATATAGATAATGATGTAGATAACGCCCAATTGATTGCAGTGAACAAAGCATTGCGTGAGCATCCGGTAGAAATAGTAGGAGCACGTTTGCGTGAGTCTATGACAGCAATGAAGCCTATAGTTTAGGTATCAATAACTTAAGGTAATCTTACTGATTGTCCGGTTGGGTATGTTCAAATCTGCAAGCACTTTTGCTCTTGCAGAATTAATGGGCATTACTTAAGCGGACAATTTCGGTTTTATGCATTAATGATAAATTATTAATAGCGAAGAAAAAGATATGAAAGGGAACAAACCGGAGTATTTTCCAGTTTTAGAAGATGTTTTGCAAGCGGCACAGATTATTTCAGAAATTTCAGAAATTACGCCGTTAACAGACAGTATTAGATTGTCTAAAGAGTTTAATTGTCAAATTCGTTTAAAAAGAGAAGATCTACAAAGGGTAAGGTCGTATAAAATTAGAGGAGCTTTTAATAAAATTAGTTCTTTAACAGAGGAAGAAAGGGGTAAAGGGGTTATATGTGCCAGTGCTGGAAATCATGCCCAAGGTGTAGCTTTTGCTTGTTGTCATTTAAAAATCAAGGGTACCATTTACATGCCATCGGTTACACCCAAACAAAAAGTGGAACAAACCAAGCTTTTTGGTGGTGATTGGGTAGAAGTAGTGTTGCAAGGTGATACGTTTGACGATTCATCATTGGCAGCTAAAATACATGGTGATCAAACCGGTAAAATATTTGTCCATCCTTTTGATGACCCTAAGATTATTGAAGGTCAGGCTACTGTTGGTTTAGAACTTATAGAGCAGGCAAAAAAGCCAATTGATTACCTGTTCGTATGTATAGGTGGTGGTGGATTGGCATCTGGTCTGATCAGTGTATTTAGTCAACTATCTCCTAATACCAAAATTATAGGGGTAGAACCCAAAGGGGCTCCTTCTATGAAATCGGCAATCGATTCTGGTGCAGTGATTACCGTAGATAATATTGATAAATTTATTGATGGGGCTGCTGTTAAAAGGGTTGGTGACCTCACATTTCCTATCTGTAATTATTATTTGGATGATATGATTACGGTTGATGAAGGTAAAGTTTGTCAGACTATTTTAGATCTGTATAATAGAGACGCTATTGTAGTAGAGCCTGCGGGGGCATTATCTATTGCCGCATTGGAAAAATACAAAGAAGAAATAGTAGGCAAGAATGTGGTTTGCATTATTGGGGGCAGTAATAATGATATTACAAGAACAGCGGAGATTAAGGAGAGAGCCTTATTATATGCCAAATTGAAACATTATTTCATTATTAGATTTCCTCAAAGACCGGGAGCTTTAAAAGAATTTGTGGTAGATATTTTAGGGGAAACTGATGATATCACTCATTTTGAATACTCTAAAAAATCCAGCAGGGAAAATGCACCGGCAGTCGTAGGTATAGAATTAAAGCACCTAGATGATTTACAACCATTGATCGAGCGTATGAAAAATAACAATTTCTATGGCGATTATATAAATGATAAACCGGATTTGTTTGAGTATTTGGTTTAAACTACTTTTAATATGTTAGATTCGGTTTTCTGTAATTTTGGAGTGCCGTTTTATAATACATTTATCAATCATAGTGCAAAATTTAAAAAGAAATGAGCGATATTAAAATTCCAGAAGAATTTCAAATTACATCAACTATAGATCAAAAACAATATTTGGTCAACGGAGAACTAAAAGAATGGAAAGGAGATACCACAAATGTATACTCTACAATCTCTTCAACTAAAGAATATAAGCCAACATTATTGGGCAGTATTCCAGACCTGCAAGAAGCGGAAGCGCTCGAAGCTTTAGACGGAGCTTTAAAGGCGTATGACAAAGGTCAAGGGGTTTGGCCTACCATGCATGTAAAAGATCGTATTGAATGTATGGAGGTTTTCGTTTCAAAGATGAAAACGAAAAGAGAAGAGGTAGTAAAACTTTTAATGTGGGAAATTGGAAAGTCATTGCCAGATTCTCAAAAAGAGTTTGATAGAACCGTAGAATATATTGAAGATACCATTGAAGATTATAAGCAGTTAGATAGAGACGCAGCAAAGTTTACAAAGCATGATGGCGTATATGCCCATATTAAGAGAGGGCCTTTAGGGGTTGTTTTATGTTTGGGACCTTATAACTATCCATTGAACGAAACATTTGCATTACTTATTCCTGCAATTATAATGGGCAATACCACCATTTTCAAACCTGCTAAACACGGTGTTCTGTTGATTACACCACTTTTAGAGGCTTTTCAAACAAGCTTTCCTAAAGGGGTAGTAAATGTATTGTTCGGTCGTGGTAGAACGGTTGCCGCGCCCATTATGCAAACCGGTAAGGTAGATGTGTTAGCATTAATTGGTAATAGTAAATCTGCCAATGCTTTACAAGATCAGCATCCAAAAAGTAATAGATTACGATTAGTTCTTGGGTTAGAAGCAAAAAATCCTGCTATTATATTACCTGACGCTGATTTGGACCTAACCATTAATGAATGCTTGGCCGGTACATTGTCTTTTAATGGGCAGCGTTGTACCGCTTTAAAAGTGGTTTATGTTCATGAAGATATCAGGGCAGATTTCAATAAAAACTTTGCAAAGAAAGTAGACGAGCTAAAGTTCGGAAATCCTTGGGAAGATGGTGTCAAACTTACTCCCTTACCTGAACCTGATAAAGCAGCTTACATACAAGGACTTATTGATGATGCGCTTTCTAAAGGTGCTAAGATCATTAATAAAAAAGGCGGTCAACATTTTGATAATTACATTTGGCCAGCGGTGCTATATCCTGTGACCAAAGAAATGCGTGTATATCAAGAAGAGCAATTTGGCCCTATTATTCCTATCGTACCTTTTTCGGATATTGAAGAACCTTTAGATGACATGGCAGAAAGTAATTACGGTCAACAAGTAAGCTTGTTCGGTAAAGATGTGTATGCACTTTCACCGCTGATAGATACCTTGGTGAACTTGGTATGTCGTGTCAACTTGAACAGCTCTTGCCAAAGGGGACCAGATGTTTATCCGTTTACCGGAAGAAAAGACTCGGCCCAGGCAACTTTAAGTGTGCATGATGCCTTACGCTCATTTTCAATAAGAACATTCGTTGCATTTAAGGATAACGAATTAAATACCGATATTATTGAAAATTTATTAGAGGCTAAACTGTCCAATTTTGTAAGTACAGACTATATCTTATAAGTTACCTTAATTGATTTATTTTAAGGAAAACCTCTCCTAATTTTTAGGAGAGGTTTCTTTTTTGCATTCTGTGGAAATGGCTTTTGCTCTTTCTAAACCAGAATATGGGTAGTAAGGTATGGTTTGTTCTTCTGCTTCAAATAATGTGATGGCACGTTCAATATCTTTACAAAATGGAACTGTTGATTTGCCAAAGAACTTAGCTGCGCCCATGTCCCATTCGGTTTTGCTTAAGACCACTCTTGGATTGTTTGGTGCAATACTTAAAGCTTTTTGATAAATTGCTGCATTCTCTCCAGACAAGGTCATACCATACTTCGCACCATCAAAAGCTATATATGCTGTATTTAAGAGCGCATAGGATATCATGATTTCCGGATTGTTTTCTGAAATTGCCGATGCTGTATCTAAAAATTCTTTAGCCCTTGTGAGTTTTGTGGTCAATACCGTTTCATCCTTTAGCCCAAAGCTACTTACAATTTCAATTAAACCTGCATAATATGGTGGCAACCAATTATCGGTTTCTGCAGCTGAAATTCTTTCAAAAAGTTGAGATGCTTCGGTATTCTTTTGTTGGTCCCATAAAGCAAAAGCTTTGTTCATACCTTTTTCGTACGATGTTTGTGCGGTAATGTTCATTGTGAAAATAAAGGTGATGACTAATAGTAAGGTTCTCATGGTATAATTTTTATATGTTATTTATTGTTTTCAAATATCTTTCTATTTAAATGTTATTAATAAAATAGATGACCCAGTTGTAGGTTATGGGTATTGAGTTGTAAGAATTAAAGGTTGTCTAGCTGGTTGTCATTTTTGTTTTTACTGATTGTCCAGAAGAAACCAATGAAAAAGAAGCGGTCTGCGGCGGGTGTAATTGTTCTTCGGTCGAATATACCATCAGTATTTGGCTGATCCGCATATTGGTAGCCATTTATGTTTTTTGTGCCCAGTACATTACTAACGGATAAGTACACTATTTTCTGCGGACTTATCAAATAGGCGTAATTGAAGTTTAGTGAGTTGAAACTTTTGGCTTGTTCCGTTAAAAAACGGCCTGTGTTTGGGTCTGTATAACTACGACCGGATGCATAGTTGTAGCTGAATCCGATCTGACTTTTCCAATCTTCTACCCATCGTTTTACCACTAATGATGCATTATGCTTGCTAGCAAAATCTGGTGTAGCTTTGGTTGGGTAATTTTGATAATTTCTTTTTGTATCTAAATAAGAATAAGACATCCAATATTCTGTATTTTTTAATGTTTTGTTGTCTCTCCAGAAAATGTCCAATCCTTTTGCAAAACCATCGCCAGTATTATTGAAGGTAGAAGTGGGCAGTGTAAAAGCTGTATTGTATTTGACTAAATTATTATAGTCTTTGTAATATGCTTCGGCTCTAAAAATCTGTTTGTTTTTTACAAATTGATAGTTGGCAATATAATGTGTGGTTTTTTCAGCCGTAAAATCGGTATTAAACTTTAGGTACTCATTTCTAGGGTTTTGAAAGAACTCTCCGTATGCCAGAGAAAATTGTGCATTTTGACCAGCTTTATAGGCTAGAGAGAGTCTTGGAGATAGATTAAATTCTTGTAATAATTGTGAATATTCACCTCTAAGACCCACTTTTGTCGCTAGATTTTTTGAGAAGAAAATATCTGCCTCGGCAAAGCCGCCTAAAAGGTTGTTGTTAAATTTGTATTCATTTTCAATAGTATTCGCACTGTAATCTTCTTTGAAGTCGGTTATAAAATATTCAGCACCAAAGTTTAATTTGTATCTACTGGAAAAGTATTTCTTCAGTGCTAATTTAAAATGGGCAGAATTTTCGGTGTCCGTAATATCTGCTGTGTCTAACTTTAATTTCGTTTGATCGCTAGCAAAGCTTATTCCTGTTGAAATACTCCAATCCTTTTCCATAAAATCTTGATAAGAAGTATTTAGATAAAGGTTGTTATTGTTCAACCCAAATCTAACACCATTAACTTCATTGATGTCTTCTTGTGTTAAGTCAAAGTCAACAGCGCTGTAGGCACCATATACTTTTAGAAGTCCGTCATTATTGAATTTATATCTGTATACTGCTTCGCCTCCAAAAGATGCTACAGGTTTATGCCATTCATTGTTATCCGGATATAATTCCTGATACGGTGCAAGATTTATATAATTGGCATTGACGCTTAGCGAACTTTTATCCCATATTTGGGTATTTCCAAGTCCTAGGCCAACCGTCATTATGGAAATATCCGTTTTTTCTTCTTGTGGTTCGTTTACACTGTTCAATAATAAAACACTTGATAGTGCTTGACCGTATTCTGCGGAATAACCTCCCGTTGAAAAGGTAATTCCTTTAAATAAGAAAGGAGATAACCGGCCCCTTGACGGTATGTTGTTTGCCGAAGGGGAATACGGAGTAAACACACGCATACCATCAACGAATATTTGAGTTTCTTCTGCATCGCCACCTCTAACGAATAATCTGCCATCCTCGGCAACATTAGAAGTACCGGGTAATGTCTGTAATGCGCCTACAAAGTCTCCTAAGGCTCCTGCTGTGGTTACAATATCAAGTGGTTTTAAAGCGGTAACCTTTGCATTGTCGCCTGTATTAAATGTACCTGCGTTAACGGTAACGGCATCCAATGTGTTTACATCGTCTCTTAATTTGATGGTGATATTTTGAAAATGAGTGATTTCGTCTGATTTTGAATAGGTTTCATATGAAATGGATGAAGCAATTAAAGTATGTATTCCGGTAGCATCGGTTTCAAAGGAAAATACCCCTTGATCATTGGTTGCAGTACCATCATACGTTCCTTTTAAATATACATTTGCCCTAATAATTGGTAAGCCTTGTTGGTCAGTTATCTTACCGGAAATGGTTGATTGCGCGTATGTAGTCACGTAGAGTAGTGTAAGTAAAGCAATTAGTAGCGTCTTCATTATTGATTGTATTTTTTGATTGATGCCACAAATATGAATTGTTCGTAATGGTTTGAACAAAATGGTTTTCTCAATTGTAGATTTTCTGTACCGAATTGGGTGAATTTATAATTGTGAGGAATTATGTGGGGTTAATTTTTCACAGAAATATGGTAATTAATTTGAGTTGAAACCGACATATGCGTTCTAACTTTGCCTTTTTAATTGCTTGTGTTATATAGATTGATGCAGAAAGATTTAAAGTTTGAATTATGGAAAAATTAAAAACAAATAAAAAAGCATTATTTGCTTTAGCTATAGGAGGTTTTGGAATAGGGCTTACCGAGTTCGTTATCATGGGAATTTTAACGGAAGTATCTGGTTCTTTAGGAATAACAATTCCACAGGCAGGGCATTTTATTGCTGCTTATGCTTTAGGGGTAGTTGTGGGCGCGCCGTTGTTGACAGGTTTTGGGTCTAAGCTTAGTCCTAAAAAAATGTTGTTCTTGTTAATGATTTGGTTTACGGTTTTTAACACCCTGTCTGGTTTGGCAACTGGGTATACCAGTTTGTTATTTTTAAGATTTTTATCAGGAATACCACATGGTGCCTTTTTTGGTATTGGTGCGGTAGTGGCCACTAAGCTTGCTAAAAAAGGAAAGGGTGCTCAGGCTATTTCCATTATGTTCTCTGGCTTAACCGTAGCTAATGTAATAGGAGTGCCAATTGGTACGTATTTAGGTCAGCAATTTAGTTGGAGTGTTTCTTTTTACTTAGTGGGTCTTGTTGGTTTATTGGCACTTGGCAGTATTTATTTATGGATGCCACAAATTAAGGTTGATGAGCGGGAAGAAAAGGTTACGGTGTCCCAAGGTTTAAAAAATAGCGAACTATGGGCATTGATTGCGCTGACCACGATAGGTACGGGCGGATTTTTTGCATGGTACAGTTATGTTGCTCCTTTAATTACGGATGTAGCAGGTCTGCCAAATCATTTTGTTGGTTACGCTATGATGTTGGCCGGTTTGGGTATGGTTGCAGGAAATTTTTTAGGGGCTAAAATGGCAGAGTGGTTTTCTCCTCTAAAAGCGGTTATAATTAGTCTATCCGTAATGTGTGGTATTTTGTTATTGAATATGATGGTAGCGACCAATCCTTATCTATTAATGGTACTTACTTTTGTTATTGGAGCAATATCATTTACTGTGGCAACGCCTATTCAAATGGCTATTATAAATACCTCTAAGGGTTCAGAAATGCTAGGTTCTTCTATGAACCAAAGTGCTTTTAATATGGGTAATGCATCTGGAGCGTATTTGGCTGGCTTACCAATTGCCTTTGGGTACGGTATTGTGTATTCTAGTTTAGTGGGTGCTATACTTGCTTTTTCTGGTGTTGCAATAGCTGTAGGTATTTTAATCGTAAGAAAAAGAAAGGAAAGTAAATATAGAAAAATGGCTATGGGCTGTTAATTAATAATTGTAATAAAATAGTAAAAAGCAACCTTGTTCAAGGTTGCTTTTTTTTTGTTATTCTGTTTGGTTTATGGTTATATCAAAATGCTTGTAATCAATACCTTTTATTGTTAAATTTTTCATTTTGTGCAGTTCATCGGTAATTTTATACATTTTAACGCGTTATAAGGGTCTAAACCTACAATGCTGTGTCACGTACCAAACTATTCTTTGGAACCATAATTATGGTTCTCTTACTTTTTGTTCTAACGGCTTCATCTTTTAAGCCTGAACATTCAGAGGCAATTATTGCAAATCCTAACCCTGTTAAAACGCTTGCGGAGAAAAGGGAAATCAAATTGTATAATATACGGCAGAAAGCTTTGAACAAAGCATTATCGGAATATTTTGATAAGGCTATAAAATCTGGCGATATTGTAGGAGCAGGTGTAAGTATTGTAAATGGCGATTCTGTAATTCTTTCTAATGGATACGGAAAAAGAAGTTATAATGGTAAAGAGTCGGTAGATGCAGAAACATTGTTTAGACTAGGATCTATATCTAAGGGGTTTACCGGTATATTGGCTGCACGTTTGGAGAGTGATGGTAAGCTTCGTTTAGAAGATAAGGTTTCAAGTTATTTGCCCAATTTTCATTTTGGTAGTCAACAGAATACAGAGCGTATAAAACTTTCACATCTTCTTTCGCATACCTCTGGTACGCCATATCATAGTTATACAGATTTGGTTGAGGCTGGGTTATCTATGTCCTCTATAAGTGAAAAATTCAATAATGTGGATCCTATCAGTGAACCTGGTATACAATACAGTTATCAGAATGCCATGTTTTCTGTTTCACAGGAAGTAATGTTGAAAGCCACAGGAAAAGATATAAAGGCCTTATTGACCGATAGATTTTTTGAACCTCTTGGTATGAGTTCGGTTTCTATGGATCATGAGTCTTTAATGAATACAGATAACATTGCATTGCCTCATATTAAGAGGCGTAATGGGTGGAAACAGGTATTGCCTAGGGACAATTATTACAACGCAATTGCTGCAGGTGGTATAAACGCGAATTCATTGGATATGGCCAAGTGGATGCGATTTTTATTGGGACATAATCCAGAAGTGATGTCAAAAGATGAAATGGCACCGGCTTTTAAACCATATATAGAATTAAAAGGTCATCGTAAATATTATCAAAAGTGGCCTGGTCATGTAAAATCATCGTACGGTTTTGGTTGGAGAATTCATACTTTAAAAGAGAATGAAAGTGGGGCAGAAGAAATCATTTGGCATCATGGCGGGAGTGTGAACAACTATAGAAATGAAATAGCACTTTTTCCTGAATCTGATTTAGGAATCTGTGTATTGATCAACGGACCATCAAAATTGGTAAAAACCGTAATCCCGGATTTACGAACAATAGTTAAAAGTATTTATGATAAGGATATTGCTGTTGCAACTAGTATTTAAAATTGAAATAGGAATTTAACAAAAAAGTCCCTTTAATCAGTGATTAAAGGGACTTTTTTATTTAAAAAATGGTTCTAGATATTGTTAGCCAACCAATCTCCAACTTCACTGGTTTTATAGCTTTTACCACCTTCGGCTAAATCCTCTGTAACATAACCTTCGGCCAAAGATTTATTAACTACTCGTCTAATTTCTTCAGCTTCTTCAATTAAATCTAAATCTTCAAAAAGCATGGCTGCAGAAAGTACAGTTGCTAAAGGGTTTGCAATGTCCTTACCTGCCGCTTGCGGATAAGAACCATGTATAGGCTCGTATAAAGAAACATCACTACCAACAGATGAAGAAGGCATTAGTCCCATAGATCCTGCAATTACAGATGCTTCGTCTGTTAGAATATCACCAAATAGGTTTGCTGTAATGATTACATCATATCCTTTTGGCCACTGAATTAAACGCATTGCTACGGCATCTATAAACTCATATGTAACCTCTACTTCCGGATAATCTTTTTCCATGGCCTGTACGGTCTCTCTCCAAAGTCTAGATGATTCCAATACGTTGGCCTTATCTACACAACATAGTTTTTTAGAACGTTTCATAGCAAATTCAAAGCCTTTTTTAGCTAATCTTTCTATTTCAAAACGTTGGTAGGTCATGGTGTCAAATGCGGTATTTCCATCATCTTTTCTACCACGTTCCCCAAAATAAACTCCTCCTGTTAATTCTCTTAAAATAATTAAATCCGTTCCTTCTATACGATCTCTTTTTAAAGGAGATTTGTCTATCAATGAAGGAAATGTAAATGTTGGTCTAACGTTAGCAAATAAGCCTAATTTTTGTCTCATTTTCAACAATCCCTGTTCTGGACGAACTTTTGCTGACGGGTCATTGTCAAAACGGGGGTGACCTATAGCACCGAATAAAACAGCATCTGCATTTGCACAAATTTCATGTGTTTCGTCTGGGTAAGGTTCCCCAACGGCATCAATTGCTGCCGCACCGGTAAGCGCTGGCTGCCAAGTGATATGGTGCTCATATTTTTTAGCAATGGCATCACATACCTTTACTGCTTGATCAATAACTTCAGGACCGATACCATCACCGGCCAATAAGGCAATATTTAATTTCATGGTTAATCGCTTTTTCGCTTTTCGCTGTACGCTAAACGTTATACTTTAATCGTATATAGTTTAGGCTATTTATAATTATATCTTATTAATTAAACTATTTAAACTTCTTCTTACTTTGTTTACTTTATCATGAATGCTTAAAAACTCTTTATCCATAATATAGTCAAGGTCTTTTGCTAATATTGTAAAATACTCTAATTCACTTGCAGAGCCTTGAGCCATAATTAAAAATCTTTTGAATTCAGCATCAGATTCCCTTCCGCACCCTTCAGCTATATTTGCTGGTATGGATGAAGAAGCTCTTCTCATTTGACTTGTTAATCCAAAATTTTCATCGTTTGGGAAGTTCTTTGTCAATTTATACGTTTCTAAAGTAATTTCGTGACCTAATTCCCAAACTGTATATTTTTTATAATCTCTCATTTTTGGCATTTAGCGCTTAACGAACAGCGTCAAGCGCTTTGCGCTATATTATATTCAACATTTTCTCGGTAGCTTTAATGGCACTAACCGTTTGGTCTGAATCCAATCCTCTTGATGTGAATTCTTTTCCGTTCAATTCCCAAGTAATTACTGTTTCGCATAATGCATCAGAAGTACTACCAGGAGGAATTCTTACCGCATAATCCGTTAGTTTAGGTAAGGCAATTTTTTTAGCAATGTACACCTTTTTAAGGGCATTCATAAAAGCATCATATTGTCCGTCTCCTTGAGCATGCGCTTCAATTACTTTTCCATCGATTTCAACAGATAGGGTAGTAGAAGGCATTAATCCCTTGGCGTGTGTAAGTACGTAAGATTTTATAAAAACCTTTTGCTTATAATCTGCAGTATCTAAAACATCGGATATTATAAAAGGGAGATCATCTTTGGTTACACGTTCTTTCTTGTCTCCTAATTCTATAATTCTGGCAGTAACCTTTTTTAATTCTTCATTATTTAGGGTTAATCCAAGCTCCTGCAGGTTTTTCTGTATGTTGGCTTTGCCAGACATTTTTCCTAATGCATATTTGCGCTTTCTACCAAAACGTTCTGGCATTAAGTCACTGAAGTAGAGATTGTTTTTACTGTCTCCATCTGCATGAATACCAGCGGTTTGGGTAAATACATTATCGCCTACTATAGGTTTATTCGCTGGTATGGTAAAACCTGTAAAAGCAGATACCAGTTTACTTACTTTATATAAAGAGGTTTCATTTACATTAATTTCCACTTCTGGTAAAAAGTCATTGATTACCGCAATGGCACTTGCCATTGGAGCATTACCAGCGCGTTCTCCCATACCATTTACGGTTAGGTGAAGACCATGACAACCGGCTTTTACTGCTTCCATAATATTGGCAACACCTAAATCGTAATCGTTATGCCCATGAAAATCAAAATGTAAATTCGGAAATTTTTGAATGATTTCAGTTAAATAAGCATAGGTTTCTGTGTGCGTAAGAATACCTAATGTATCTGGTAATAAAATCCTTTTTACATTTTGTGTTGAAAGGAATTCTAAAAATTCAAAAACATACTCTTTTGAATTTCGCATTCCATTACTCCAATCCTCTAAATAAATATTATTGATAATGCCTCTTTCTGTGGCTTGTTCAAAAATAGCTGCTATTTCATTGAAGTGTTGCTTAGGGGTTTTCTTTAACTGATATTTTAAATGGTTAAGAGAGCCCTTGGTCAACAAATTTTGTGAAACGGCACCAGAAATTTTCATCCAATCCAAAGAAACTCCACCGTCCACAAAAGTTAGAACCTCTACACGTTCTAAATAACCATTTTCAGCAGCCCATTCGGTAATTTTTTGAACAGCTTCAAGCTCACCATCGGAAACTCGTGCCGAAGCTACTTCAATACGGTCTACTTTTAGCTCTTCTAAAAGTAGTTTCGCCAAGGTCAATTTTTCCGATGCAGAAAAGGATACGCCTGAGGTCTGTTCACCATCCCTAAGGGTGGTATCCATTATTTCTAACTTTCTTTTTTTCATGTGATCTAATTGCCGTTTCATCTTATATTAGGAAACGGCAAATGGTTAGTTAACGTAAATGATGTTGGTACTTTGAAAATTGAGTTTATAACGGAGTGTTTTCCGCAAATGTCTCAATATCCTTTTTGATGTTCAATAAGTAATCAATATCATCAAAACCGTTCAACATATTGTTTTTCTTGTAATCATTGATGTCAAAAGATTCACTTTCACCCGTAGCCAACAATGTTATTTTTTGTTCAGGAAGATTAATTTCCAATTCTGCAGAAGGGTCTGCCTCCACGGCATCAAAAATTTTCTGTAAAAACTCTGCACTTACCTGTACGGGTAAAACACCGATGTTTAAACAGTTGTTTCTGAAAATATCTGCAAAGAAACTAGAAACTACACATCTAAATCCGTAATCATAAACTGCCCATGCAGCGTGCTCCCGGGATGAACCAGAACCAAAGTTTTTTCCACCTACTAAAATTTTTCCACTGAATTTATCTTGGTTTAAAACAAAATCTTCTTTCAGGGTGTTGTCCTGATTGTATCTCCAGTCTCTAAAAAGATTATCACCGAAACCTACACGCTCTGTTGCTTTTAAGAATCTAGCCGGTATTATTTGATCGGTATCTACATTTTCAATTGGCAACGGTACTGCCGTTGATGTCAATATATTGAATTTATCGTATGCCATTTTTTATAGCTTTTTGCCTCTGGTTATTGACCATTGGTCTGTATTATTATCATTGTTTTTTCACTATAAGCCTTAGGCTAATAGTTAAGGGCGAAATTGTTATACTAATTCTGCCATTAATTCCCTTGGGTCTGTTACTTTACCGGTTACGGCAGCCGCGGCGGCAACTAAAGGACTAGCCAACAAAGTTCTTGATCCAGGACCTTGTCTTCCTTCAAAGTTTCTGTTTGATGTACTTACGGCCAGTTTACCAGCAGGTATCTTATCATCGTTCATTGCCAAACAAGCAGAACAACCAGGCTCACGAAGTTCAAAACCGGCTTCGGTTAAAATATCCAATATGCCTTCTTCTTTAATGGCAGTTTCTACTTTGTGAGATCCAGGAACCAACCATGCGGTTACATTATCGGCTTTTTTCTTTCCTTTTACTATTGATGCAAAAGCACGGAAATCTTCTATACGACCATTGGTACAACTTCCAAGGAAAACAAAGTCAATAGGCTTGCCCATCATACTTTCACCTTCATTGAAATCCATATATTTCAATGATTTCTGATATGTAGATGCACCACCTTGAACGGCATTTGCCATAGGTATATCATTTGATATTCCCATTCCCATACCCGGGTTGGTACCGTAGGTAATCATTGGTTCTATTAACGAACCGTCAAAAGTCAATTCTTTATCGAAAATGGCATCTTCATCGGTATACAATGTTTCCCAATAAGCCATTGCCTTATCCCAGTCGGCACCTTTTGGTGTAAACTCACGACCTTTTATATATTCAAACGTTTTTTCATCTGGCGCGATCATACCACCACGGGCACCCATTTCAATACTCAGGTTACACACGGTCATACGACCTTCCATACTCATGTCCCTGAAAATTTCACCTGCATATTCTACAAAGTATCCAGTAGCACCAGAAGTAGTTAATTGAGAGATAATGAATAAGGCAACATCTTTAGGAGTAACACCTTTACTCATTTTCCCGTTGATATTGATACGCATTCTCTTTGGTTTAGGCTGCATAATACATTGCGTAGCCAATACCATTTCAACTTCAGATGTTCCAATACCAAAGGCAATAGCACCAAATGCACCATGTGTAGAGGTGTGTGAATCTCCACATACTATAGTAGCACCAGGTTGTGTAATACCGTATTCAGGACCAACAACGTGTACAATACCATTTTTTGCGTGACCTAATCCCCAATAAGAAATACCATATTCATTAGCATTTTCCTCTAACATTTTTAATTGGTTGGCAGAAAGTGGATCGGCAACCGGCAAATGTTGGTTTATTGTAGGCGTATTATGGTCAGCCGTTGCAAAAGTTTTCTCCGGATGCATTACAGGAATATTTCTATTCTTAATGCCAAGGAAAGCAACAGGACTGGTTACCTCATGTACCATGTGTCTGTCAATGAACAGTACATCTGGACCATCTTGTATTTTATGTACTACGTGGGAATCCCACACTTTGTCAAATAATGTTTTTGTTGCGCTCATATTCTATATAATCTAAGTTCACAAATCTATTAAAACCAAGGGTTTTTTCGAAATTAACACCCTTCTAAATTACGATGTTCAACGATAAAGTTGTTATATTTTAATGAATTCCTAAGTACAATATAAAACTATAGGAGTCACTTGGTTTATTGTTTAAAAATTTAGGAAAACACATATATTCTTTAGAAAAATTCAATTTTTTCCTTCCCTTGAACACATTCTTAATTTTTTTGAACATTGTCTAGTTTATGTATAGTAGTTAATTCAATTGTTCTATTGTTTTCTATAAGTATAAATAGCAGGTCAATTTTATATGTGGTAATTTTTGGATGTTCTTTTAAGGTCTGTTTTTGATTGACTTATTGTTTAATTATCGGCATGTAGTTTAAAATTGATAATGAAATATTGTCAAAGGTGTAATGTCGTTAAATTCAGGGATAAAAATTACGATAATAACTTTAGGATACATGTTAGAAAAATCTACTAAAAAGCGTTACAACATATTGGCAATGGTATTTTTTACTGTTGTGATCAATTACTTAGATCGTAGTAATATTTCGGTTGCTGCGTTTGCTTTAAGTGATGAATTAGAATTAAGTACCGTACAAATGGGATATATTTTTTCGGCCTTTGCGTGGACCTATGCTATTTTGCAAATACCAGGGGGTATTATGGCCGATAAAATAAAAACAAGATTCTTATACCCTATTCTTATGGCTTTTTGGTCAATTGCTACATTAATACAAGGTGTCGCCAATTCTTTTTTATTATTAATAGGGTTAAGGGCTAGCATTGGAATTTTTGAAGCACCATCTTATCCCATTAATAACTTAATAGTTACTCGTTGGTTTCCTGATAATGAAAGGGCTTCCGCAATTGCTGTTTATACCTCTGGACAATACTTGGGTTTGGCATTTTTAACTCCAGTCTTAACTTGGATACAATCTCAAATGGGGTGGAGGGGCTTGTTCATTGTAAGTGGTATTATTGGTTTGGTTTGGGCATTGGTGTGGTATATTTTTTATCGAGATCCAAAAGAACACAAAAGCATAAGCCAAAATGAATTGAAACATATTGCCGATGGTGGCGGACTTATTGACTTGAAATCGAATGTAAAAGGGAAACCGAAACAGAAATTTGAGATGTCAGATTTAATTCAGGTTTTTAAGTATAGGAAGCTTTGGGGTATTTACATAGGTCAGTTCTGTTTAGGTGCTACAGCAATATTCTTTCTAACATGGTTTCCAACATATTTAGTGAAATATAGGGGGTTAGACTTTTTGCAATCTGGTTTTTTGGCGTCTATACCATTTTTGGCGGCATTCGCAGGTATTTTATTGTCTGGGTTTAGTTCAGATTATTTAGTAAAAAAAGGATACAGTAATGAAATTGCTAGAAAAGGACCTATTGTTATAGGTATGTTACTATCTACGGCAATCATTGGTGCCAATTATACAGATGATAATACTTTGGTTATTCTGTTTTTGGCAATTGCTTTCTTTGGTAATGGGCTGGCAAGTATAGCATGGGTTTTTGTTTCGCTTATGGCACCTAAGAACTTAATTGGCTTAACCGGAGGGGCCTTTAATTTTATTGGAGGCTTGTCTGCTGTGGTCGTACCAGTTGTTATAGGGTATTTAGTAGAGGATGGAGATTTTAAACCGGCCTTGTTCTTTATTGGGGGAGTTGCCTTTCTAGGGTTCTTCTGCTACACCTTTGTTATTGGTAAGGTTGAAAGAATAGTGTCAAAATCTTAAATAAACTTATGAAATGAGAATTACGGATATTAAAACATTTCCTATTAACATAGGCACAGGTATTCAGTTGGTAGTAAAAATAGAGACCGATGAGAATATTCATGGATGGGGAGCATCTGGTCTTTCAGGTAGAGAGCTAGCCGTAGTAGGTGCTATTCAACATTTTAAATTTTTTTTAATAGGTAGGGACCCAAGGCAAATTGGTGCACTTTGGCAAGAAATGTATCGTGGTCAATATTTTGAAGGAGGTCGTGTATTAACAGCCGCTATCTCTGCAATTGATATTGCCTTGCATGATGTTAAAAGTAAAGTTCTAGAAATTCCCATATATGATCTTTTAGGGGGTAAGCAACGAGATTATGTAGAGTGTTTTGCTTCCGTGCGTTTCACGACAAAAGAAGAGTTGTTGCATTATTCAAGAATTTTGGTAAAAGATGGATGGAATATGCTACGATTGGCTCCCGCAGAGTTTGAATCTCAGAAAGACCCGGGTGTTTTTGAGCCAAGAACTTCTATTGCACTTTTGGCAGATTGGGTTACGGAACTGCGCAAAGAAATTGGTTCTAAAATTACAATGGGCATAGATTATCATACTAGGCTGTCTATACCAGAAACTTATTCGTTCATACAAAGAATGCCTAAAGGAACTTTAGATTTTATTGAGGAACCTATTAGAGATGAAAACCCTGAAGCTTATAAAAGTTTGCGTCAAATGGTAGATGTGCCTTTTGCTATTGGTGAGGAATTTTCAAGTAAATGGCAGTTTATGCCCTTTATTGAACAGAATATAACTCAATTTGCACGCATAGACGTATGTAATGTGGGCGGTTTGACCGAGGCTAAAAAAGTAGCGGCAATGGCAGAAACACATTACATAGATTTAATGCCGCACAATCCATTAGGACCTATATGTACAGCAGCAACTATACAATTGGCGGCTTCTTGCCCAAATTTTAGTTGGTTAGAAGAAATAAATACACCTGCCCAATATATGGGTACAAATGCACCAGAGTTTTACCCAGAGCAACCCATTCTTGAAGGTCCCCGGTATAAAGTATCGGATTTGCCTGGTCTGGGTGTAACGTTTAACGAGCAATTGGCGCTTTCTAAAGATTTCAAGCCTATTGAAATTCCTAGATTAAGAAAAAATGATGGATCATTAACAAATTGGTAATCAAATGAGCTTTGTAACTTTTGGAGAAATAATGTTGCGGTTAACGCCGAACGATCACGGACAGAAAATAAATTCTAGCAATACCTTTAATGTTAATTATGCTGGTTCAGAATCTAATGTGGCAAGTGCATTGGGCGTTTTGAACAATGATATTTCTTTTGTTTCCAAATTACCGTCCAATCAGTTGGGTGATGCAGCTGTTAGAAACCTACAGGGGTTTGGTGTTCAAACTAATTTTGTGGTCCGTGGTGGCAGCAGAATTGGCACATACTTTATAGAGATAGGTGACTCCATTAGGCCATCAAGTGTTATTTATGATAGGACAAATTCTGCAATTAGTACAATAAAAGAAGGTGAGTTTCCGTGGGAAGAAATCCTTAGAAATAAAAAATGGCTCTTTCTTTCTGGTATTACACCTGTACTTAGTGAACAATGTGCAAAAGAGACTATAAATGTTGCAAAAATAGCCAAGGAATTAGGGGTTAAGGTTGCTTTTGATATGAATTATAGAAGGACCTTATGGAAATCCAATAAAGATGCACAGCTTATTTTTAACAAGATACTTGGTCATACTGATTTGCTTTTTGGTAATGCAGGTGTATTAAAAGATGTTTATGAGATGGATTTTGAAGGTGATTGTCCTGAAGAAAAGACTATAAACGCTATTTTAAAGGCAAAGAAAAAGTTTGGTATTGAGCAATTGGCATTTACAATTAGAAAGCATAGCTCTGCCAGTGAGAATGAGCTATCTGGTGTGTTGTTGTCCAATAATAATTTATCGGTAGCAAAAGTTATAAAGGTGAGCATAACGGATCGTTTTGGCACAGGAGATGCCTTCGCCGCTGCTTGTTTACATAGTATTAATAAAGGTGATGCGGATCAAGAAATTATAGATTTTTCTACGGCGGCTTTTGCATTAAAGCACACTATAAAGGGAGATCAGCATACCAGTTCAGAAAATGATATTAAATCAATAATGGAAGGTAATATCTCCGGACATGTTTTAAGATGAATAGAAAAGAAATAGTTGCTAGAATCAAAAATGAAAAAATTGTGGCCATTCTTCGTACAAAGAGTCAAAATGATGTGCCCCAGTTAGTAAAAATTGTTTTGGAAACCGGGGTAGATGTACTTGAGATTACATCTAATACGCCTGGTTATTTAGAAGAAATTACGAATGCTCGTGCCTTGTATCCAAATAAAATTATTGGAGTTGGCACAGCTATTAATGTCAAAATTGCGGAGCAAGCCATAGCAGCTGGAGCACAGTTTTTGGTTACTCCAAATACTAATGTGGATGTCGTTGCACTGAGCCATAAATATGATGTGCCCATTTTAATGGGCGCTATGACGCCTTCAGAGGTTTGTGTGGCTAGCGAAAATGGAGCAGATGTTGTAAAACTTTTTCCTGCCGGTGCAATGGGTCTTCAATATTTTAAAGCGTTAAAAGCACCTTTGGATCATATTGAATATTTTGCAGTGGGTGGAATTAATCCGAATAACGTTGGCGATTGGTTTAAAGCTGGTGCATCGGGTATAGGTTACGGTTGTGTGGTCAATGATGCCAAGACCGGTAAAATCGATTTTGAGGCCAGTAAAAAATTATCTGAAGATTTTGTAAATCAGGCAAAATCCAATTAACATGATTAAAAAAGTTCTATTCCTACTAGTATTCATTGTTACAGCTTCCTGTAAAATGTCTGGGACTAAAGAAATATTAGGGGATGGATCCATAACATCAAACTTTTCAATTGAGATACTAGCTGATGAAGCTTTATAGGTTTTAGACTCAAAAAGTACATTGAAAATAATAGCTAGTGGTTTTGATTGGGTAGAGGGACCATTGTGGATAGAAGATGGTCAATACCTTTTGTTTTCTGATATTCCTAAAAATAAAGTCTATAAACTGAATGCCCAGAATGATACGGTAACTTATTTAAACCCTTCTGGTTTTGATGTTGAAAATTATACAGGTTTTGGACCGGGTTCAAACGGTTTGCTGTTAAGTCCACAGGGGCAGCTGGTACTTATGCAGCATGGAGAGCGGCGTGTTGGGGTGATGAAATCAGATTTGGATAATCCAAGTCCTACGTATGCTTCTTTAATAAACAGCTTTGAAGGTAAAAGGCTGAATAGTCCCAACGACGGTGTTTTTGACAAAAATGGAAATTTGTATTTCACCGATCCACCATACGGACTTCGAAACTTAATGGAAGATGAGGATAAGGAATTGGATTTTCAGGGAGTTTATTGTCTTTTAAGATCTGGTGAACTAATTCTAATAGATAAAGAATTGAGTTTTCCGAACGGAATTACACTTTCTAGTGATAACAAATTACTTTATGTAGCAGTGTCAGATGATAAGGTTGGTGGTGCTTGGTTTCAATATAATCTAGAAGCACCAGGTAAAGCTGTTGACAAGAAGTTATTTTATGATGTTAAGCACTTGTTGGGCAAACCTGATCAACAAGGACTTCCAGATGGTTTGAAAGCAAATAGTAAAGGCTATATTTTTGCCACGGGTCCAGGTGGGTTGTGGATTTTTAATAAAGAAGCTAAACCTATAGCTAGAGTATACACGGGTTTATTGACTTCTAACTGTGTCTTAACAACTAATGAAAAGCGATTATTTTTAACTGCAGATAGTTATATATTGGCTTTGGATTTAAAATAAAACTAACTAATATAAGTCCAGATATTCTTGTGTTTTACCAGCTGTGCATACATATGTCTAATAATTAGATTTTCTGGCTTGCTTAAAGATGGGTCTTCTTTTAGTAATTGTAGGGCATAGTAGCGAGCCGATTTTAAGATGTCGTTATCTTTAACTATATCCGCAATTTTGAGATTTAACAGACCACTTTGCTGGGTACCCATAATGTCACCCGGTCCTCGGAGTTTTAGATCTACTTCTGCAATTTCAAAGCCGTCATTTGTGGCCACCATAGTTTCTAGTCTGGTTTTGGAGTCGTTAGATAGCTTATGGCCGGTCATTAAAATACAAAAACTTTGATCGGCGCCACGGCCAACACGACCACGTAATTGGTGTAGTTGCGATAATCCAAACCGTTCTGCGCTTTCAATGATCATAACCGATGCATTAGGCACGTTGACCCCAACTTCAATAACTGTAGTGGCTACCATTATTTGTGTTTCTCCCTTTACAAAGCGCTCCATTTCAAAATCTTTGTCCGCCGGTTTCATTTGTCCATGAACTATGGAAATCTGATATTTTGGTTGTGGAAAATCGCGCACAATACTTTCATAGCCATCCATAAGATCTTTGTAATCCATGGCTTCAGATTCCTGTATTAATGGGTATACCACATAAACCTGGCGTCCTTTTTCAATTTCATCTCGTATAAAACGAAATACCTTTAATCTGTTACCGTCATAGCGATGCACTGTTTTAATGGGTTTTCTACCAGGTGGTAATTCATCTATTACAGAGATATCCAGATCACCATACAGGCTCATGGCCAATGTTCTTGGTATGGGTGTTGCCGTCATGACCAATATATGGGGCGGAAATTCATTTTTATGCCATAATTTAGAACGTTGCGCTACGCCAAACCGATGCTGCTCATCGATAATGGCCATTCCTAAATTCTTGTATTTAACCTTGTCCTCTAAAAGGGCATGGGTACCTATAAGTATATTCAATTCCCCATTTTCCAATTGCTCATGTATAGGCTTTCTAGCTGATTTTTTTACTGAGCCCGTAAGTAACGCGCAGGTAATTTCAGTACCTTCCAGTAACTCTGATATGCCTTGAAAATGTTGGTTGGCCAGAATTTCCGTAGGTGCCATTAAACAGGCTTGAAATCCGTTGTCAATAGCCAACAACATGGTCATTACCGCAACTATGGTTTTTCCCGATCCTACATCACCCTGCAGCAATCTATTCATTTGTGCATTACTGCCAAGGTCTGCCCGAATTTCCTTTATAACCCTTTTTTGTGCTCCCGTTAATTCAAAGGGTAGTTTGTTGTTGTAGAAGTCTTTAAAATATTCACCGACTTCAAGAAATGGAAATCCTTTTATCTTTTTCTTCCGAGATACATTTTTTCCTATCAGTTGCAATTGTATATAAAAGAGCTCTTCAAATTTTAATCGCCACTGGGCTTTTGCAAGCAATTCTTGGTTTTTTGGAAAATGTATATTGAACATTGCCTCACTTTTGTCCAATAGCTTTAACTCATACAGTAATTTGTCTGAAAGGCTTTCGGTGAACTTCCCGTTGATTTCCATGAAAAGTTGCTGAATCAATTTGCTTATGACCTTGTTGGTTATGCCTTTATTACCTAATTTCTCCGTAGATGGGTACACGGGTTGCATGTACACTTTTGTGCCTTGCTCGTGCTCTTTTAATGGCTCCATCTCTGGGTGGGGCATTGAGAAAGTACCATTAAACCAATTGCATTTACCGAATATCACGTACGGTACGTTTAATTTTAGATTTTCACGAATCCATTTTTGACCTCTAAACCAGACTAATTCTATTTCTCCTGTGTCATCTTTAAAACGAGCTACCAACCGTGTACCTCTTTTTTGTTCAACGGTTTTAATATTGATGATTTTTCCAATAATCTGCACATCGGCATTGCTACGTTGCAATTGACCAATTTTATAATATTGGGTTTTATCAATGTAGCGGTTAGGAAAAAGGTTCAGCAAATCTTGGTAAGTGCTTACTCCTAATTCTGACTTTAAGGTTTCGGCCCTATTGGGACCAACACCTTTTAAGTATACTACAGGAGTTTGCAAGAAGTTTGCGTTCATGGTACTAAAATAGGGATAAGCCCCTTAATCCCCAAAGGTGAAAATGTCATTACTGCTCTTGTAAATATGGTTCTAATGGTAACTGGCGAAATAAGTGTTGTTTAGCATCACATTCAATTCAGGTAAAGGTTAGGGAAGTGCTCCTCAAAACATTAAATTTGAAATGTTATTTGTTTGTTATGCTGTATGAAGAAATTAATTTTCACCCTTTTTTTATTCTTATCCCTCTATGCTTTTGGGCAACATCAAGATAAAGTAGATTTTATTAAAGCCAAGGTTTACTTAGGTTTTTTACCTAAAGAGAAAAAGATTAAAGGCGGAGTGATCTATCGTTTTCATGTGTTACAAAATGTTGATTCGGTATTTTTTGACGCAAAGAATATGGATTTTTCAAAAGTAGAACTTGATGGGGAAAAGATAGACTTCACTGCCACAGAAAAGACAATTTCCATTACACAAAAATTCAAAGCGGGTGAATCACATAAACTGATGATCCAGTATATAGCCAAGCCTAAACAAACGGTTTATTTTATTGGTTGGGAAGATGAATTAGAAGGTAATGAACAAATATGGACGCAAGGCCAAGGAAAGTATACCAGTCATTGGCTTCCTAGTTTTGATGACATGGAAGAAAAGGTAGAATTTGATCTTACCATTGAAGCCGATAAAAAATATCAAGTAATTGCAAATGGTAAACTACTTCTAAAAACTGATAATGATAAGGAAGATGCTATTTGGTTATTTGATATGAAAAAACCTATGAGCAGTTATTTGTTGGCATTCGCTATAGGTATATATCAAAAGCAAATATTAACATCTAAAAGTGGAATAACTATAGAAAACTATTACTACCCAAATGATAGTCTAAAAGTGGAATCTACTTATAGGAACACTAAAGAGATATTTAATTTTTTAGAAAATGAAATAGGTGTGCCGTATCCATGGCAAGATTATAAACAGGTTCCTGTTCATGATTTTTTATATGCAGGCATGGAAAATACGAGTGCTACTTTTTTCTCTGATGCATATGTTATTGATTCCACTTCGTTTATAGATAGAAATTATATAAACATCAATGCGCATGAATTAGCGCACCAATGGTTTGGTAATTTGGTGACGGAAAAGAATAGTGAACACCATTGGTTACATGAAGGTTTTGCTACCTATTATGCCTATTTGGCTGAAAAGGAAATTTTTGGTGACGATTATTTCTATTGGAAGCTATTTGATACAGCTAAAACGCTAAGTGATATTTCCGAAAAAGGAGAGGGGCAGAGTTTATTGAACCCTAAGGCTGGTAGTCTTACTTTTTATGAAAAAGGGGCATGGGCTTTAGCTATTTTGAGAGAAGAAATTGGGGATTCCGCATTTAAAACAGGAATTAAAGCTTACTTAGATAGATATCAGTACAAAAATGTGACTGTTACTGATTTTATTAATGAGATGGAAGAGGTGAGTAATCAAGATTTAGACAGTTTTAGAAGAAATTGGTTAGAAGCTGATTTATTTCTGCTGGAAGATGTAAAAGAGTACCTAAAAAGAAATAGTGTTACCCATAAAATATATTATGATTTAATTTTAGGTAATTCAAAAGAGTTTACGCCTTCTGAAATTTTAGATAATCCGAAATTTTCATTACAATTAAAGCTGGCCTTACTGAGCCTAAGAAATGACTTTTCTGCATTGGAATTACCTGTTTTGATTACGAGTGACAATGTAAAAGTTAGGCAATTTGCCGCTGAGAAAATGGGTAAAATACATGAGTCTCT
Source organism: Maribacter sp. 6B07 (assembly GCF_002700155.1). NCBI lineage: Bacteria > Pseudomonadati > Bacteroidota > Flavobacteriia > Flavobacteriales > Flavobacteriaceae > Maribacter > Maribacter sp. 6B07. The sequence goes on from NZ_PDUT01000002.1 coordinate 452,101, forward strand.
TAAAGAGGATGCAGAAGCGCTAATATTAGATGATAGTTACGTAACCAACGAAATAATGTTATATAATTTGTGGTCTAGTTTTGAGCAGGATAGGGTTATGTATTTAGAAGAAACAAAGGATGTTGTTGGTTTGCCTAATAAAAGCTTTCGGCAACTTTGGTTGACATTGGCATTGTTTACGCCCGAATATAAACCTACGGAGAAGGTATACTTTCACCGAGAACTTGTGGGATATACAAGCGCTGTATACAATCCGGAAGTAAGACAAACGGCCTTTCAATATCTGTCCGAAATTAATGCTCTAAATGATGAAGCCTTGGTCAATTTAATTAAAGCTACCAACCATCATTCTTGGCAATTTAGAAATTATGCCAGGCTATTGTTAGATAGGTTATGGGAAAACGACGAACAGAAAAAGGAAATTGAAAAGGTTGTAAATCAACTAAATTCAGCAGATTTGCGTTATCTTAAAACGAAATTAAAATAATAATGAAAGCATTGGTTATTTCTGGTGGTGGTAGTAAAGGTGCCTTTGCAGGTGGTGTTGCCCAATACCTTATTCAAGAAGAGGGTAGAAAATATGATATTTTCGTAGGTACTTCTACTGGTAGTCTTCTAATCTCTCATTTGGCATTAGGTAAACTAGATAAGATTAAGGAAATCTATTCTAATGTGAATCAAAAAAGTATTTTTAACAACTGCCCTTTTCTAGTGAAGAACATTCGTGGTAATGAAGAAATTTCAATTAACCATTGGAATGTTTTACGAAATTTTCTAACCGGTAAAAAGACCTTTGGTGAGAGTGAAAACCTTAGAAAGCTCATTGAAAATAGTTTAACCATTGAAGAATTTGAAACTTTAAAAAATGGAGATTCTGATGTAGTTATAACAGTTTCTAACCTCTCATTAAATCAAGTGGAGTATAAGTCAATTAAAGATTGCACTTATGAAGATTATTGTGACTGGGTATGGATTTCTGCAAACTACACGCCATTTATGAGTTTGGTGCGCAAAAATTATTGTGAATATGCAGATGGTGGCCTAGGTAGTATTGTGCCTATTGAGGAAGCAATAAAAAGAGGTGCTACTGAAGTAGATGTTGTTGTTTTACATACCGAAGTAAATTATATGAACAGGGTAGCTTCTCGAAATCCGTTTGAGTTGATTACTACGATGATGAGTTTTATTCTTGACCGTATTGAAAATCAGAATATAAGAATTGGAAAATTGGTCGCTAATCAAAAGAATGCCATTATAAACCTGTTTTATACACCCACGATATTAACGACTAATTCTTTAATTTTTGATAAGGCAAAAATGACACTTTGGTGGAAAAGAGGATACTTGTATGCCAAAAATAAAAATGAAGAGACAAACCCAATAGAGCCAAACGAACACGAATAAAGATTGGTTATTTATCTATAGTTTTTGGGTTTTTTAATGCAAGAAATATTCCAACACAGCCAATACCCAAGCATAAAGGAGAAAAAAGCAAAGTGTCCATTTGAGCAAATTCAGTTGTGGTTACTTCTTTGAAAAAACCAACATATTTAAATTCTCCTATCGCTCTTATTAAAAAAATGATAGGAATTATCCATTGCCCAAATTTGAAGAAGTATTTGAAAACTTTAAAGTTTAAATTGCTTGGGTTTTGCGTATAAACAATTGCGAACAAGAGCAAAATAACTCACACAAGTATACAATCTACTGTAGTTGGGGCAAGTAAAATATTTCCGTTTTCATCGGCTGGTAATGAGTTGCTATAGCCAATTGACCCACCTGCACTCCAATAAAAGTGAATTATGGATAAGGCGAGAAATGTTGTTATCAAACAATATTTTAAAACATTCCTCATTTTCAAAAGATTACCATAAGTCACCAATCTCCTTTTTAACAAAGGATAGGGCAGTGGCAGATGGTGAAGTTTTATCCATGGTTTCGTTTAAGATGTCTTCTCGTAATTTATCTGCAGTCTCAGTATTGCTCATCGCAGCTTTTCTGATCATTTGAATTGTTGCGCTCTTAGCCGCTTTGATGACATTCCAACATTCATCTGTCATATATATTTGTTGGGAAAGGTTGTGGTCAAATTCGGTTTCTATGCTTTTGATCAATAAGTTTTCATAAGCATTTTTATCATCGGATTGTGGAGAAACACGAACAACCAAACTTGGTATGGCAATACGTTCTAAAAATAAGGCCATTCTTTCATAAGCCTGTAAACGTACGGGTAATGTATCTTTTTGAGAGTCTTTGTGCAATAGAAAACGTCGTCTTCCTTCTTCATTATTGGTGTGCATTCTAAAGAAATAGAAAGCAATTGCACCAGTTACTACTGATGGTATTAAATAAGCGAAAAGTTGAAAAATTTGGTCGGAGTTCATTTTTTAATCAGTTATTATTTATGAAACAAGAACGTCCAAATTTTTCAATTAGTATAGTACTTCATCGATGAAATACAAGTATTTTAATTTTTAACGTCTCCCTTGGCCATATCATAAAAAGCTTTATAATCTGGTTGAAACTTAATTTGTAAAGATTCTCTTAGCCCTCCATCTTGGCCAACGGCAATAACTCGCTCTCCATTGACACCAAAATCTTTGATCAATATACTAGCGATAGCTGCGGCTTGTTGCAGCGCTATGTTCATTTCACCGGTAATATTTAAGCTTGCTACCATTATGGTGCTTTTCGGGTTTGCATTGGCAACCTTGGCTACATTCTCAAGCCAGCCTTTAGATTCGCTAGATGGATTTAAGCCTACACCATCGGTAAAGAAAAAATCTAATTTCTCTGAAATGATCACAGAACCATCTGTAACACCAACTTTAGCGTTTTCTCCTAAGACTTGCTTTGCATTCGTCAATATAACAACAGCAGTAGAGTCATTACTTGCCACAGCATCGGTTATTCCTTTTAATTGTTTTTCCTTACGTTCTAATGTTGCTAAGGTTTTGTTGATATTCTCTGAATTTTGGCTAGATAATGCAGCAAAACTATTGAGGTTCTTCATTAAGGTGGCATTGGCATCTTGCAGTTCTGTAACTTGAGACTGGTATTCGTCTGAGCGTTGATTTGCCAATTTCTCATTGCGTTGAGAGGTGCTTACCATTTTTGAAATGGAATCCAACTTAAATTTTAAATCTTGATTTTGTTCTATCAATTCACTTTTTTTCTGAGCTTGAATTGTACTTAATCCCAATAAGAATATAGCTGAACATATAAAAAATCGTTTCATAGTAATATGCATTGAATAGGTTAATCTAATTTTTGCCGCCAAGATACGAACAGTCTTTTAAATCTTGCACACGGGTAAAAGGTACTTTGGCTTTATTGTAGCCATATGTAGAAGCCAAGCTTCTATTAAGGTCGTTATCGTCTACATTTACCTGTACATCATCCATAGTAAACTGACTTGGGTGTTCATAGCCGGCAGCATGGGTAATTTCTAAAAATTCTTTTCTGAACGTGCTAAAATATTGTGCCAAACGATCAGATTTTAAAGGAATGTTTATTCCCTTCTGTAACCATTTACTTTGTGTTGCAATACCGGTTGGGCAAGTATTGTTATGGCAAGCTTGCGCTTGTATGCAGCCAATACTCATCATAGCCTCTCTTGCTACATTAATACAGTCTACACCCATTGCAAATGCCATTGCCGCTTTTGCCGGAAATCCTAATTTTCCTGAACCTATAAATACGATTCTATCGGTTAGGTTTCTGTTCAAGAAAACACGGTATAAACTAGAAAAGCCGTACACCCATGGTAATGAAACATGGTCTGCAAATGATGGGGGAGCGGCACCTGTACCACCTTCACCACCATCTACGGTAATAAAGTCAGGACCTTTTCCCGTCTCCAGCATTAAATCTGCCAACTCTTCCCATTGATCCAATTTTCCTATTGCTCCTTTGATACCTACAGGTAAACCAGTTTCATTTGCAATATCTTCAATTAGGGCCATAAGCTCTGTTACATTGGAAAATGCCTTATGTGTTGCGGGTGACAAGACATCTTTGCCTACTTCAACACCTCTAATCTCTGCGAGTTCAGGAGTAATTTTTGCACCAGGTAATACTCCACCTTTTCCTGGTTTTGCGCCTTGTGACAGTTTTATCTCTATGGCTTTAATACACGGATTGTCTTCAACCAGTTTTTTCATTTTCTCCATAGAGAAATTACCATCTGGAGTTCTTACGCCAAAATATCCGGTACCAAAATGGAATACAATGTCCCCGCCATGTTTGTGGTATGGTGACAAACCACCTTCACCTGTGTTATGATATGCTCCCGCCTTTTTTACGCCTTTATTCATGGCTTCGACCGCTGCGGCAGATAAAGAGCCAAAACTCATAGCCGATACGTTTACAATACTACTGGGCCTAAAGGGTTTTCTACGATTATTATGTTGTCCCATAACTTTTGCACATGGTAAAAAGTAAGGGTCAATAGCATTTGGATGTCCTTCAGGAACCACAAAGCCCATCATTCTATTTTTCACGAAAATGTGCTGATGAGCGTAAAGGTCACGGTCAGAACCAAAGCCCTCATAATTATTCTCTTTTTTTGCCGATGCATAGATCCATCCTCTTTCAATTCTATTAAAAGGAAGTTCCTCTCTATTGTTGGCCACAAAATATTGCCTCATTTCAGGACCTATACTTTCTAACCAATAGCGTAAATGCCCTACTATAGGAAAGTTATGTTTAATAGTGTGCTTTTTTTGAATAAAAATATCATAGATAGCAACTATTAGAAGAAACAAAAAAATCCAAGTCCACCATGGTGGACTTGGAATTGAGTTAAAAAAATCGTTCATCAAAATTATCCTTTTGGTTTAATATCTAAACGAGGCGTTTGATCACTATTTAGGTAATCCAAACTCATTTCGGTTAGTGTTCTAACCCCTAAAAGTAAGCCGCTATCATCAATTAGAAAGTCTGGCGTATGATGTGGGTAAGATTCTGTCGTACCCGGTGTCATTCCTCCTAAGAAAAAGAAAAAGCCTGGAGCCTCACGTTGAAAATAAGAAAAATCTTCTGCACCGGTTACCGCTTTTTGAAAAAGTACATTGTTTTCACCTGCAACCCTTTTCATGGTCGGTAGCATTTGTTCTACTAATTCTGGGTTGTTATACGTAATATCGGTAGCATCTGTAATTACACAAGTAGCTTCACCACCATAGGCTTTGGCAATATCGCTCACCATTTCTACCATACGCTTGTTAAGCTTGTCTTTCATGTCATAGTCCAATGTTCTAATAGTACCAATCATTTCTGCAGATTCTGGTATAATATTAAAACGTACGCCACTCTTTATTTTTCCTACGGTAATAACCGCGGCTTCATTGGTTAGTTCTGTCTCTCTACTGATTATTGTCTGTAGACCATCAATAATTTTTGCACTAATTAAAATAGGGTCTATTCCTGACCATGGCTGCGATCCGTGGGATTGTTTACCTTTTACATTGATCACAAATTGCTGTGCCGCGGCCATAGTACCACCAGATTTGTAGCGTATGGTACCCACAGGTGTTTGAGAATTGATGTGAAGTCCAAAAATGGCATCAACTTTAGGACTGTCCATTACGCCTTCTTTAACCATTAAAAGTGCACCACCTTCTTCACCCTGTGGCGGACCTTCTTCTGCAGGTTGAAAAATGAACTTTACGGTTCCTTTGATCTTATCTTTGTTTTTGGACATAACTTCGGCAACACCCATTAGAATCGCCGTATGTGTATCATGACCACAAGCATGCATTACGCCTACTTTTTCACCCATAAATTCTGTAGTAACGTTCGATTTGTATGGCAAATCATTTCTTTCTGTAACAGGTAAGGCATCAATGTCTGCTCTTAGTGCCACTACTTTCCCTGGTAAATCTCCTTTCAGTAGACCTACAACACCGGTATGTGCTACTCCTGTTTGTACTTCTATGCCAAGTGATTTTAAATGTTTGGCTATTTTTTCGGCAGTCTTAAACTCACGGTTTCCCAATTCAGGATTTTGGTGAATTTCTCTTCTCCAATCAATTACTTTGCTTTCAATAGCTTGGTAATCCTTTTCAAGATTGGGACCTTGTGCTTGTACGGAAACCCCGAAAAGTACAATGGCCATTAACCATAATTTTCTCATAATGTATATTTAAAGTTAGTTAAAGTAGTCGTTCAACAAATATATTGATCAAACATACATAATACTAAGATTATGATAGTGATTTTGTATTTATTATCAATTTCAAAAAAATACCCGTATTTGTTTATAAAACTAGCGGACTTCACTTTTACTATCCCTCAATAATAGCTAAATTCACGGCTCTAAAAAAAAGAAAATTTGAGCTCATTTATAGATGAATTGAACGATGCCCAAAAAGCTCCTGTTTTGCACAAAGACGGACCTTTAATGGTAATTGCCGGGGCAGGGTCTGGAAAAACACGTGTATTAACGTATAGAATTGCGTATTTAATGGCGCAAGGTGTAGATTCCTTTAATATTTTGGCGTTGACCTTTACCAATAAAGCGGCACGTGAAATGAAAGAACGTATTGCGCATATTGTTGGTGCCAGTGAAGCTAAAAACTTATGGATGGGTACCTTTCACTCGGTTTTTGCAAAGTTATTGCGTATAGATGGAGACAAGTTGGGTTACCCAGCCAACTTTACAATTTATGACACACAAGATTCCCAAAGGCTAATTGCCTCTATCATCAAGGAAATGGGACTTGATAAGGATATCTACAAGTATAAGCAGATTCAAAATAGAATTTCATCATTTAAAAATAGTTTGATCACGGTTAAGGCCTACCGAAATGACCCTGATCTTGTTGAACAAGATGCTATGGCCAAAAAGCCAAGAACCGGAGATATTTATGAGAATTATGTTGACCGTTGCTTTAAGGCCGGGGCAATGGATTTTGATGATCTCTTATTACGAACCAATGAACTCTTGACACGTTACCCAGATGTGTTGATGAAATATCAGAATAGATTTAGATATATTTTGGTAGATGAGTATCAGGATACCAACCATTCACAGTACTTGATCGTAAAAGCATTGGCAGATCGTTTTCAGAATATATGTGTGGTAGGAGATGATGCTCAAAGTATATATTCTTTTAGAGGTGCGAACATCAGCAATATTCTGAACTTTCAAAAAGATTATGATAATGTAGGTATGTATCGCCTAGAGCAGAATTACCGTTCTACCAGAAATATCGTAAATGCGGCCAATTCCATCATCGGGAAAAACCAAAATCAAATTGAGAAAGTGGTTTGGACAGATAATGATGATGGGCCTTCAATTAAAATTCATAGAAGTACCACCGATGCTGAAGAAGGTAGATTTGTAGCAAATTCTATTTGGGAACATAGAATGCAGCAACAAATGACAAATGGTCAATTTTGTGTATTATATAGAACAAACTCCCAATCTAGGGCAATTGAAGATGCCTTGCGTAAAAGAGATATTCCATATCGTATTTATGGCGGACTGTCATTCTACCAACGGAAAGAGATCAAGGATGTTTTGTCATATTTACGTTTGGTCATCAACCCAAAAGATGAAGAAGCTTTAAAAAGGGTAATCAATTTTCCGGCAAGGGGTATTGGTGGTACAACATTGGATAAATTGGTGGTAGCCGCCAATCATTACAATCGTTCCATTTTTGAGGTCATGGAGAATATTGATAGAATTGATTTAAAAATTAATTCTGGTACCAAACGAAAGCTACAGGACTTTGTAACCATGATCAAAAGTTTTCAGGTAATGAACGAAACTACCGATGCTTTTGCATTGTCTGAACATGTTGCCAAGAAAACAGGTATTCTTTTGGAGTTTAAAAAGGATGGAACTCCAGAGGGTATTGGTAAAATGGAGAACATTGAAGAACTTTTAAACGGTATTAAGGATTTTGTTGAAGGGCAACAGGAAATTGATGAAGCTACCGGTAGTATTAGTGAGTTTTTAGAGGATGTAGCTTTGGCTACTGATTTGGACAATGATACTGGTGATGACGATAGGGTTGCCTTAATGACCATTCACTTGGCAAAAGGATTGGAATTCCCTTACGTATACATTGTTGGTATGGAAGAAGATCTTTTTCCTTCAGGAATGAGTATGAATACCAGAAGCGAATTAGAAGAAGAAAGAAGATTGTTCTATGTTGCTTTGACCAGGGCAGAGAAACAGGCGTACCTAACATATACGCAAAATAGATATCGTTGGGGTAAGTTGATCGATGCCGAACCTAGTAGGTTTTTGGAAGAAATAGATGAAAAATATGTTGAGAACCTTACTCCTGTAGATGGTGGCTATCGTTATAAATCATTGATTAATGCAGATATTTTCGGGGAGGTAGATAAAAGTAAATTACGACAACAAAAACCGGTTAGGGGAACTCCGCCATCTATAAGTCAACCAAATTCTGGTCAACTTAAAAAGCTGCGTAAAATTAAACCGCAATTATCAGAACCAGTAGGTAATACCAATAAGATAGACCCTAATTTACAAGAAGGTTCTCTAATCAATCATACTCGTTTCGGGCGAGGTAAAGTGGTGAAGATAGAAGGGGCAGGGAATGATAGAAAGGCAGAGATAATGTTCGATAAAGGTGATATTAAGAAACTACTGCTTCGTTTCGCAAAGTTAGAAGTGATCGGATAGTTTTGGTATATTTAATATCAATATGGTTTAAAACCTAAAGCTATGGCAGAGTTCATCAGAATATACGAAGAGAATCCTAACCCCAAGGAAATAAAAAAGGTGGTGGATGTATTACGTAAAGGTGGTTTGGTCATTTACCCCACAGATACCGTATACGGTTTAGGTTGTGATATTACCAATACCAAAGCTTTGGAGAAGATAGCACGTATAAAGGGTATTAAACTGGCAAAAGCAAATTGGTCATTTATTTGTACAGATCTGAGTAATCTGTCAGATTACGTTAGACAAATAGATACCGCAACATTTAAAATTTTGAAAAGAGCATTGCCAGGTCCTTATACCTTTATTCTTCCTGGTAATAACAATCTACCTAAAGAATTTAAAAAAAAGAAAACCGTTGGTATTCGTGTTCCTGATAATAGTATTGTCAAAGCTTTGGTAGAAGAACTCGGCAATCCTATTGTCTCTACATCTATAAGAGATGATGATGATGTATTGGAGTATACGACCGATCCTGAATTGATCTATGAAAAATGGGATAATCTTGTTGATGTCGTAATTGATGGTGGTTATGGGGGTAATGTAGGTTCTACTATAATAGATGTGTCTACCGGTTATCCAGAAGTGATAAGAGAAGGTAAGGGGAGTTTAGATATTATTTAAGTTGATTCTTATTCCAATATTTCAAAAATAAAAAAAGCGGCTCAATTGAGCCGCTTTAATTTTATATGTTACAATCAATTATTATTTGTTGATTGCAGGATCTTTCATTCCTTCTTCGATCATGCTGTAGAACTGATCAATTTTTGGAAGAACTACGATACGGGTTCTTCTGTTTTTAGATTTTTCAGTTGTAGATACCGGTACATATTCTGATCTACCAGCGGCAGTCATACGCTTAGGGTCTACATTGAAATCGTTCTGTAAAATACGAACAACAGCTGTAGCACGTTTAACACTTAAATCCCAGTTATCCAATAGAGAACCGTTACCTCTGTAAGGAACGTTGTCTGTATGACCTTCTACCATAAATTCAAAATCAGGCTTGTTGTTTACAACTTTAGCTACTTTACCTAAAACTTCTTTAGCTCTACTTGTAACATTATAGCTACCGCTGCTAAATAAAAGCTTGTCTGATATAGATACGAAAACAACACCTTTTTCTACGCTGATTTCAATATCCTCGTCATCCATGTTTCCTAACACACCTTTTAAGCTCTGTACCAATGAAAGGTTTACAGAATCTCTACGGGTAATAGCGTCATTTAACTTACGAATAGTTAAATCTTTTTCTTGTAAGCTTTCTAAAGACTTCTCTAAGTTCTCAGCACCTTTGGTAGTCAAAGTTGTTAGGTTGCCCATATTGTTGATCAACTCTTGGTTGTTTGCCTTTAAAAACGCATTTTGATCTTCTAAAGTTTGAAGTCTAGATGAAGCTGTTGCTTTCTCTTCTAAACAGTCATTTAACTTTACAGTTGCAGAGTTTAATAAATCTTGGGCATTTTTGTGTTTTGCTTCAAGATCGGCATACTTCTTTGATGATACACAAGAAGAAAGTAAAAGCGTTACTCCAAGACATCCTAATAATACTTTTTTCATAATTTGATTCTATTATAATAATTTAGTTATTTACTCAATTTCGCATCTAAGCGACTCCAAAATTATATAATTACAAAGTCACTTATATGTGTTGTTAGTTAATCTTTTACTAAAATGTTAAAATTACTTATTCTATGTACGAAGTAAGACCATACAATGGACTTCGTAACATAGTATTTTCTCAGGAATTGAGTTTTTTCCCGTTTTTTATACATTTTTCTAAATTGTCTGTAAAAGCTTAAATGTGCCCTAAAAATAGCGAAAAAGTGTTTGAATCTTAACTGAAAAAGAAATCGTATTGCTGCAATACCATCTAACAGTAATCTTAAGAAGATAATTATAAAGGCTTTTCGTCTGGGCAGGTTCTTTGTAATGGAGAATAGTGTATTTCTGAAATTTAAATACGTCTTTTTAGGATTCATGTTACTTAAGGTAGAACCTCCTAAATGAAATATATGCGATGTACCCACATATAATATTTTATACCCATGGTTTTTTGCTCTCCAACAGAGATCTACTTCTTCCTGGTGGGCAAAGTAATCTTCATCAAAACCATTGAGTTCATGAAAAACAGATTTCTTAATGAACATGCAGGCTCCGGTTGCCCAAAAAATTTCTCTAACATCATTATACTGCCCGTTGTCTTTTTCTAAAGTTTGAAAAAGCCTACCCCTACAAAAAGGATATCCTAATTGGTCTATAAAACCACCGGCTGCACCTGCATATTCAAAGTGGTCTTTTTTAAGAAGGTCCAGTATTTTTGGTTGTATAATGGCAGCGTCTGGCACATTATTGAAAGTTTCCTTAATAGGTATTAACCAGTTGGGCGATACTTCTACATCTGAGTTTAACAAGCAGAAAATATCAGCATCTACATGAACAAGTGCATCATTATACCCTTTTGTAAACCCTCCGTTAACAGCATTTTGAATGATTTTTACCGTAGGGTAATTTTCAGTGATAAATGCTACCGAACCATCTGTAGAAGCATTATCGGCAACATATATATCCGCTCCTTGGGAATATGAGATAACAGAAGGTAGGTACCTCTCTAAAAGCACTTCACCATTCCAGTTTAATATGACTACGGCTATCTTCAAAACGATCGCAAATTAACGGCTAAAATCAGGAATTTCCTGCATGAATTGATATTTTTCCGCAACAAAGTCCATTTGACAGTAATAATGAGCGAGTCCGTTAGTGACCATTAGGTAGTTGGCGTTGAGTTTAAAATTGTATTGTGCAATCTGATCAAATGTATTTTGGGAAATGGTAATTTCCGGTGCTTTGCACTCTACTAGTATATCTAATTTTCCATCTGGCTTAAATACTACTATATCATATCTTTTTTTTAACCCGTTCAAGGTAATCTGCTTTTCAACGTTGATATGACTGATCGGATAATTTTTTTCTTGTATCAAGAATTTTACCACATGCTGCCTTACCCATTCTTCTGGAGTAAGTACTATAAATTTTTTACGTATTTCGTCAAATATTAAGGGTCTATTTTCGCTATTTTTGACCCTGAAAGTGTAGCTGGGAAAATTTAGTGGCTGCATTATACAAAGTTGATGAATTTTTCTGAATGGATGAAGCTGTACAAATAGTCAATGCGATCAAGAAAGGACAAATAAGTCCTATTTACTTCTTATATGGCGAAGAGGCGTATTTTATTGATAAAATATCAGATTTTATTGGCGCCAAAGTGTTGACGGAAGAAGAGAAAGGCTTTAACCAAATGGTACTTTATGGAAAAGATGTTTCTATAGACGATATTGTTGGTAACGCTAAGCGCTATCCAATGATGGCAGAAAGACAAGTGGTAATAGTAAAAGAAGCCCAACACCTTTCTAGAACTATAGAGGATCTATGTGCCTATGCAGAAAATCCGCAGCAAACAACTGTCCTTGTTATTTGCTATAAATATAAAAAGCTTGATAAGCGTAAAAAGTTACACAAGATCATTAAAAAGAACGGTGTAATCTTTGAGAGTAAAAAGTTATACGAAAATCAAGTGAGTGACTGGCTTAGAAAGCATCTTTTAGGGCATGGCTATACCATTTCCCATAAAGCTTCATTATTATTGATAGAATATCTGGGTACGGATTTAGGGAAGATCAGTAAAGAATTAGAAAAACTAAAACTGGTTCTTCCTAAGGAGACAGAAATTAATCCTCAGCATATTGAAGAACATATAGGCATAAGTAAGGATTATAATAATTTTGAATTAAAACGGGCTATTGGTGATAGGGATATAGTAAAAGCTACTAAAATCATTAATTACTTTGCTCAAAATCCTAAGGATAACCCGTTTATATTGACAATAACCTTATTGCATTCATTTTTTACCCAACTATTACAATATCATGGGCTAAGTGATCATTCTCCTAAGAATGTAGCCAGTACATTGCGTATTAATCCATATTTTGTGAAGGAAATACAGACAGCAGCTAGAAATTACCCTATGAAAAAAGTAAGTGCTATTATTTCCAGTCTACGGGAAATGGATCTTAAGGGTAAAGGTGTAGGGGCAAGCCCAATGAAAGAGGCTGATCTGCTAAAAGAACTTCTTTATAAAATAGTTTAGCATCTATCTTTTATCGATACCAAATTTTCCTGGTCCCAATAAAGAAATGGTAATAAATGCAACCAAATAGAAAACAGCCTTTTCTTTTGTACTGAAATCATCTGCACCGTGAGCAACAAAAGCTGCTACCGCCATAGTAATGGCTGGTGGAATTGCCGCTAATCGTGTTTTAAAACCGATAATGATCAAAATAGGACAAACAAATTCACCAATAACGGCTAAAAATAATGAAGGGGTAGCTCCTATACCAAATGGGTCTGCAAATTGAAAATCTCCTGAAATTAATTTTTGGAATTTAGGAAGTCCATGAGTTAGCATCATTGCAGAAACAGCAATTCTAAAAAAAGCTAAACCAATATCTTTTAATAAGGTGTTTTTCATTAGTTGGAATTATTTCCTTTAAAAGTATCATTTTTTTTTGTTTTTTGTTTATAGGCATGGTGTAAGTATGTATTTACAGAATGTGTTTTGCCCAGTAATAGGCAGGCTGACCTTTATTATCAATAGATTAGATAGTTATAAATTTTTGTTAAAATAGTTGGGCTTAATCCCTAGGAAGTTTACGTCTAAGAATAATTCAATTTTTTTATAAGTTTTTTCGTACCTAATAATACAATTGTTCCATACTTTTTTAAAGATTATATTTACTTAAATCATTAAAAAAGTATTCATCATGAAAAAAACAATCTTATTTATTATGCTGTGTTTGTTTTGTTTAACAAAACAGCACGCACAAGATTTTGAATTTAAATCTGATCAAATTGATCTAAAATACGAAAGGTTCATATTACCTAATGGTTTAACCTTGTTGGTGCATGAAGACCATAAGGCACCAATTGCTGCAGTGAACGTATGGTATCATGTAGGTTCTAAGAACGAGAAACCAGGTAAAAGTGGATTTGCACATTTATTTGAGCATTTAATGTTTAACGGTAGTGAGAATTATAACGATGATTATTTCCAAGCTTTGGAGAGAATAGGAGGTACCGATCTAAATGGAACAACAAATACTGACCGTACCAACTACTTTCAAAATGTACCGGTTGCGGCCTTAGATCAAGTACTGTTTTTAGAGTCTGATAGAATGGGTCACCTTTTAGGGGCAATTGACCAAGAAAGGTTAGATGAACAACGTGGTGTTGTTCAAAATGAAAAAAGACAAGGAGAAAATCAACCCTATGGTAAGCAATGGGATCTTTTAACCAAGGCGATGTACCCTAAAGGGCATCCGTATTCATGGACCGTTATTGGTGAAATGGAAGATCTAAACGCAGCTTCGCTTGAAGATGTACAAGAGTGGTTCAAGTCTTATTACGGTGCGGCTAATGCCGTAGTAGCTGTTGCAGGAGATATTAATCCTCAAGAGGTGTATAATAAAGTGTTGAATTATTTTGGCGATATACCTTCTGGACCAACAATAGCTAGACAAGAAGTGAATATTCCTTTAAAAAATTCAGACACCTATCAAGTTTATGAAGACAGAGTGCCAGAAGCCAGAATTTTATTTAGTTGGAATACGCCTGAATTTGGCAATAAAGAAGACATTCATTTTGATCTAATCTCTTCTATATTAACAAGTGGTAAAAACTCTAGATTGTACAAAAGATTGGTATATGATGAGCAAGTTGCTAGTTCTGTGGTTTCTTTTCAAGCTTCAAATGAAATTGCAAGTGAATTTATCACTTGGGCAAATGTAAAACCAGAGGGAGATATTGATAGGGTTCAACAGATTATGGAAGAAGAGTTGGCTAAACTAATTAAAGAAGGACCTACCGAAAGTGAACTTAAAAGGGTAAAAGCGGCTTATTTTTCAAGTTTTATAAAAGGTTTGGAGCGTATTGGTGGCTTTGGTGGAGTATCAGATATTCTAGCATCTAACCAAACTTATTTTGATGATGCAGCTTATTATAAAACCGTGTTGCAATATGTTGAAAATGCTACTGTACTGGATATTCAGAATACAGCTAAAAAGTGGCTTACTAGAGGTAAACATATTCTACTTTGTAAACCATTTCCGGAATATACCATTACTAAAAGTACTGTAGATCGCAGCAAATTGCCAGAAGTAGGAGAAGCTAAAAGTTCTCAATTTCCAGCCTTACAAAGAGATAAATTATCTAACGGTCTTAATATAGTACTTGCAAAAAGAACCGGTGTACCTACCGTTGTCATGAATTTAATGTTTAATGCAGGATATAAAACCGATTATCTTTCAAGTCCGGGTACTGCTGCTTTGGCTATGGATTTATTGGATGAAGGAACTAAAGATTTAAATTCTTTAGAAATAAACGAGAAACTTCAATTATTAGGGGCAAGTCTTTACACGTACTCCAGTCAAGATAATTCTAATATTTATCTCAATACTCTGAAACCAAGTTTAGATGCTAGTATTGATTTATTTGCCGATGTTGTTTTGAATCCTGCGTTCCCAGAAAAGGAATTTGATCGTTTAAAGGATGAACAATTAAACAGAATACAGCAAGAGAAATCTCAACCCATTTCCATGGCACTGAGGGTGATGAACAAGTATTTATATGGTGAAGGTCATCCTTATAGTAATCCATACACAGGAACAGGATATACGGAGACGGTTTCGAAGCTATCAAAAGATGATGTGCAAAAGTTTTATGCTACTTGGATAAGACCTAACAATGCAACTCTGGTAGTTACCGGTGATATAGAAATGAAAGATTTAAAGTCGAAGTTAGAAAAGGCTTTAGGAAAATGGAAAAAGGCAGATGTACCTAATATTACGTTTACCACACCAAAAGTGAATTCGAAAAATACACTTTATTTAATGGATAGGCCAGAGTCTGAGCAATCAGTGATTTTGGCAGGACATTTAACTGAAAAATACGGAGATGTCTCTCAAATTGCTTTAGAGCAGATGGTCAGTATTCTGGGTGGTGATTTCACATCTAGAATTAATATGAATTTAAGGGAAGATAAACATTGGGCTTATGGAGCTAGTGGTTTTGTTATGGGCGCTAAAGCTGAAAGACCGTTTATAATGTACGCACCTGTGCAAACGGATAAATCTGCTGAATCCGTGACAGAATTGCGAAAAGAGATATCTGAGTTTATTTCTACACGACCGGTAACAAAGGAAGAATTGGAAAAAGTGAAGACCAATCAAATTTTAAGCCTGCCCGGTCAATGGGAGACTAATAGCTCTGTAAACCAGTCTATAACAAATTTGGTCAATTATGGTTTGCCAGATGATTATTATCAAAAATATGATGCCAATGTACGTAATCTTTCATTGCAAGAAGTGAGAGATGTGAGTAAAAAAGTGGTTAAACCAGAAGCTGTAAATTGGTTTATGGTAGGCGATAGGGCAAAAATTGCGGACAAATTAGATGAATTGGGTTTTGATGCCATTATTGAAATAGATGCCGATGGTAATCCTAAAAAACCAGCTATAAAGGAGGTGAAGCCGGAGATTAAAAATTAAAGTTGAACACATAAAATATAAATAGTCCCATTTTAAATGGGACTATTTTATTTTATGATCGTATCAATTTTATCTCAATTTAGGATAGTCGTCTGGGTGGACTTCATGCATAATGCTATACACCTTTTCGAAAATATCTTCTCTATTGGGTTTGGAGAAATAATCCCCATCTGAACCATATGCAGGTCTATGAGCTTTTGCGCTTAAAGTTTGTGGTGCACTGTCCAAGTATTTAAATGCCCCTTGTCTTTCTATAATTTCATTTAGCAAGTAAGCGGAGCATCCTCCAGGAACATCTTCATCTATGACCAAAAGTCTATTCGTCTTTTTAACACTTTCTAAAACCTCCATTTCAATATCAAAAGGTAATAAGGTCTGTGCATCTATAACTTCTGCATCAATACCAACCTCTATTAATTCTTTTGCTGCTTTTTCAACAATTCGTAATGTGGAGCCGTACGATACCAGTGTAATGTCTTTTCCTTCCTTTAAGGTTTCAACCTTACCGATCGGGGTACAGAATTCCCCTAAGTTCTTTGGTTTCTTTTCTTTTAGCCTATAGCCGTTAAGACTTTCAATGACTAAGGCAGGCTCATCACTTTTTAAAAGGGTATTGTAAAAACCGGCAGCTTGTGTCATGTTTCTAGGCGCTAGAATATACATGCCTCGTAACAAATGAATCAATCCGCCCATTTCTGATCCAGAATGCCATATCCCCTCTAATCGGTGACCTCTTGTCCTTATAATTAGCGGTGCTTTTTGTTTTCCGGCAGTTCTGTAAAGTAATGAAGCCAAATCATCTGTAAGTGTTGCCAGTGCATAAAATATATAATCTAAATACTGTATTTCTGCAATGGGTCTTAGTCCTCTAAGGGCCATTCCTATTCCTTGCCCAATAATGGTGGTTTCACGTATACCGGTATCTGCAACACGTATTTTGCCATACTTTTGCTGCATTCCTTCTAGCCCCTGGTTTACATCTCCAATTGCTCCAGTATCTTCACCAAAGATTAGTGTATTTGGGTATTTTTCAAATAATTTGTCAAAATTGTCACGTAAAATTACCCTGCCGTCAACTAGCTCTGAATCATCATTGTAACTTGGGTTTATTGCGGTAATGTTGCTTGCTTTACTATCATTTTCGCTGTAAAGGTGAGAACTATACTTTTCTTGTGCTTCTGCCAAGAAATTGGTAGTCCAATTAATTAAATCCTGCTTTTCGGGTGTATTCTCACCAATTAAATAACGCAGGGATTTTCTTGCGGTAATGGCTAAGTCTTTACGAACAGGTTCTTCAGTGGCAATTAAATCGTTCTTTAATTTATTCAAGAAGTTTTTGTTCGGACTTGTTGCAGCAACTTTATCAATTAAATTGACCAATATTGTTTTATTGGAAAGCAGGGTTTTTAAATACTCGTCCCAAGCTTCTTTTTTTGCTTCACGAACAGTACGCTTAATTCTTTTTTCAATAGTTGCCAGTTCTTCTGTTGTGGCAATGCCAGACTCTAAAATCCATTCTTTAAAGCGTTTGTTGCAATCATGGTCACGTTCCCATTCTAATCGCTCATTGTCTTTGTAGCGTTCATGGGATCCAGAGGTAGAGTGTCCCTGAGGTTGTGTTAATTCTTTTACGTGAATTAAAACAGGTACGTGCTCTTGTCTGGCAATATCGGCTGCATTTTCATAAGCATGCATAAGGGCGGTATAATCCCACCCATTAACTTTTAAAATTTCATAACCGCTATTGTCCTCTGTTCTTTGAAATCCTGAGAGTATTTCAGATATATCTTCTTTAGTAGTATGAAACTTTGCAGGTACGGATATACCGTATTCATCATCCCATATACTTATGACCATGGGTACTTGTAATACACCTGCAGCATTTATAGTTTCAAAGAACATGCCTTCGCTGGTACTTGCATTGCCTATGGTACCCCAAGCTATCTCATTTCCATTAACGGAGAATTTTGCACTGTCTAGTCCCTTTTGATTTCTATAAACTTTTGATGCTTGTGCCAAACCTAATAGACGTGGCATTTGTCCAGCGGTACAAGAGATATCTGCACTACTGTTTTTTTGTTTGGTCAAATCTTTCCAACTACCATCAGCATTTAAGCTGTGGGTAAGAAAGTGTCCGCCCATCTGCCTTCCCGCGCTCATAGGTTCTTTTTCTATATCGGTAGTGGCATAAAGGGCGTGAAAAAACTCTTTGGGATGTAAAAGACCCAACGCCATCATAAACGTTTGATCTCTATAATAACCACTTCTAAAATCTCCGTTTTTAAAAGATCTGGCCATGGCAAGTTGTGGAAGTTCTTTACCGTCACCAAAAATCCCGAATTTAGCTTTACCGGTAAGCACTTCCTTTCTTCCCAATAAACTACAGGTTCTGCTTAAAAAAGCAATTTCATAGTCATTGATAATTTGTTCTTTGAAATCTTCGAAAGAAATATCATTACTGGTTTTAGAAGAAACATCCATGTATTAAACGTGTTTATACAAAATTACCGAATCAAGTACTTTCTAGCAACGCTCTTACCAGTTAATTTATTCCATATTTTTCAACAAATTTGATATTTTTTTAAAAATATCTTAATTTATTGTAATAATTCTACGGACCGTATTAGAAATTCTTAGTTTAAAACCATTTTCTTGTGAAAAGCCCTGTTAAGGTTTTTGGACTTACGGTAATGATGAATCTTATTTTTTCACCATAATTTGGTTGAGACACTTCCCATCCGTTGTTGGAGTATACTGGCAGGTAAAGTTCAAAGTAGTCGGTAACCAAATTTAATCTGACACCAGAATCATAAACGAATTTACCGTCAAAATCCCTGTTTTTTACTAAACCGGCATCACCATAAAGCTCAATCCATTTCCAAAGATTAAAGCTTCCGTTCATGGTTGCTATCCAATCATTTGAAAAACGGTATCGTTGATCTAAGAAAGATTTAAACCCGCCTTCTGCGATAATAATTTGCTGACTATAAATACCTGAGTCTTCCGATCTTCCTAAATATCCGTAATCAAACAAGTAATCTGTTGGGCGATCTAAGGCAAAACTGAAAAAGTCCGTTTGGGTTTTATTACTTAAAAATTTACCGGCAAAAAATCTAAGATTTAACTGTCTGTTATTCTCAAATAATTTTCGGTATTCATATTCAAATGAAAGTTTACTGAAATTTCCTGCTAGCTGAAAATCTAAAAACCATGATTTGTAATCCAGTATTCCATTGTCCCTATTGATGTATCTAGCATTAAATACACTATAATCTGGGTTTTCTGGATCGTTGGCCAAATTCTGTAAAGAAGGGTCAAAGTCCCTTAAAATATTTACATACCTAAATGAAAGAAACTCTCTTTTGTTCGATAAGAGATCAGCTGGTCTAAATCCAAAACTTAAAGACGGAGTTATAGATGTGTATCTGGAATTTTCATTGAAATGGGAGGTAGATGCACCAATACCGTAGTTTGCTACATATAATCCACTTTTACTTAAGTACTTTCTGTAGTTGAATTTTCCATAGCCTACAAAAGCTTTTTCTCTAAACGAATAAGACGGGGCAAAGTCATAGACAAAGGGTCTCTCAAGCAAGGTTTTGTTATAAAGTCGCATACCCGGTACCCAGCCATCATACACGTTAAAATTTAAAATGGGAACATAGAATACTTGGTTATAATATGGATTCTCGGCATCTTTAAAAAAGGTAAACTTTAGCTTTTTGTTGCTTGATAAAAAGCCTTTAAGTGATTTCCAATTATCTCGCTGGTTAAACTCAGGAATCTTTTGGTCATAATTAAGAACAAGTCTATCTTCTTGATTATTGGGTATGCTAAAGGTTTCTTCTAATTCTATATCTTTAAACCAATATTCTGATACTACGGAATCTTTCTTTAAACCAAAAACAGAAATAGGCACGTTGGTTCCTTCCTTGTTCTTAAGGGTAATATGTAGAGAGTCTGCTTCCTTTTTTACTTTCTTGATCTTGAAATCTATCTTACGATCTGTAGAAACATAGTCATTAAAAAACCAATTGATATCAACGTCGGTTGATCGTTTTAAAATAGATTCAAAATCATGAACTTTTACGTTATTTAACTTAAAATACTTGAAGAAGGTTTTTATACTTTCATCAACATGTTCTTTGCCTATATAATCCGCTAAATATGCTAATCCTAGACCTGCCTTGTATTTATTGGCAATTTTTTGATTGAATTTTATTAAAGAATCATTAGAGGTTTCTAATGCCTGATCTAAATTTTTACGAGCAGTTAAATTATAAAGAAAAGAATATTGGTCGTTAAAATCCATTTTGGCCAGTTCAAAACTTCTAAAGCCCCATATTTTAGAAAGTTTGCCCATGAGCTTTTGGTCTGGGTAATATTGCTCTACAAAGGCAATCATTAAATAGTTGGCTATGGCGCTGTTCAACCACTGTTCTTTACGTGGGTTTAAGAACATAGTCTCTTTTAAAATACTATTGATGGCCGTTTTCAAGAATTTCATTTCAAATTGAAATTGTTCTTCATACGGTCTAATGAAAGAGGGGAGTTGGTTAATACCGTAAAGCGGATTTTTGTTATAATCCAGCTCGCTAACCAATATCTTTTCATGAGGGTAGTCACCAAGATTGTTATGTATAAAATTGGCAACCTTGTTAATGGATAGCCCTTGACCTATTGGACTGTATCTTGGCGCTCTAAAATCTGTTAGGAACGTCATGTATGGCGTTCTGTGTGTTATAAAGTTTTTTTGTGGGTTTAGAATGATTTCACCACCACGTTGCAAATTACCTTTTAATTGGGCAAATTGACCATTTGGAAAAGAGGATTCTGATGTTATATCAAAGTTTGAAGCTAAAAAAAGACTGTCTGGATATTTAAAATTTATGACCGTATTGGTCACGTCCATATATAAATCCTCAATGTTCTTATTTGAGTAAAGGTGCCATTTGCCATCATAAACTGCAGGTGTTAGGTACCAATCTTTTAGATAGTAATCTCCCTTATTATCATAGCCATACGGAGTGTATTTATTTGGCGGTAACTTCACTTTATAAGTGATATGGATTTTGGTAGACTCGCCCGGTGGTAGAATATCTTTTAAAGTGACCTTTACTATATCTTTACCTTCCGTACGGCTCCATTCAAGTCCATTATAGGTTTCGTCGACTACACTTGTAATTGTAGTTTTACCGCGTTCATCTGCTTTTGCCAAATGAAGCGATTTTTTGAATTCTTGAGCAAACCTCTTTGCTAATGCTGTATTTTTATCTGAATAGGCATTTGCCCAATCGTTGAAATATATAACACCTAAATTATAGTTGGATTTATTGAAATAGGTGAATTCTTGCTTAATATCCAACTCTTTGGTATACTCGTTTAAACTAACTGTAAGGTTAGTGTTATACTGAGCATAACCAATAGTAATGTTGGTTACTAAGAGAATAATACAGTAAAGGAAAAAGGATTGAAAGTTACGTACCAAGGCTTAGATTAAAAATTAGGACTCATGCTGTGCCCTTTGTAAAAGGAATCGATTATTTCAACTACTTCTTCTTCTGTATCTACTATTTTGATAAGGTTTAAATCTTCCGGACTTATATTGCCCATCTTCAACATGGTGCCTTTTACCCAGTCCATAAGACCTGTCCAGAATTCACTGCCAACCAATATGATTGGGAACTTACCAATTTTATGCGTTTGAATTAACGTTATAGCTTCAAAAAGCTCATCTAGAGTTCCAAAGCCACCTGGCATTACCACAAAACCTTGAGAATATTTTACGAACATTACTTTCCTTACGAAGAAATAATCAAAATCCAAGCTTTTATCATTGTCAATATACGGATTGTCATGCTGTTCAAAAGGAAGGTCTATGTTCAGACCCACAGAAGTTCCACCGGCAAGATTTGCGCCTCTGTTACCCGCTTCCATAATTCCAGGGCCACCACCAGTAATTACACCATAGCCAGCTTCTGCTATACTTTTTGCAATAGAAACCGCCAATTTGTAATAAGGGTCTTCTTCTTTGGTTCTGGCAGAACCAAAAATAGATACACATGGGCCAATCTTGCTCATACGCTCAAAACCATTTACAAACTCTCCCATTATCTTAAAAATGGCCCAAGAGTCATTGGTTTTTATTTCATTCCAGCCTTTGTGATGTTTTTCTGATCTCATTCGTTTATATATTCTTTTAGATAAATTTTTATCTATTTATTATTTTAATTCTCTCTTTAAAAATTTAGCCGTGTAGCTTTTCTTGTTTTTGGCTACTTGCTCTGGAGTACCTTTGGCAACCAATTGCCCTCCTGAGCGACCACCTTCGTAACCAATATCAATAATGTGGTCTACCATTTTAATTACGTCCATATTATGTTCAATAACTAACACAGTATTTCCTTTATTGGCTAATTTATTCAAAACTTCCATCAAAACCCTTATATCTTCAAAATGAAGTCCGGTTGTTGGTTCATCTAAAATATAGAAGGTATTACCGGTATCTCTTTTAGAAAGTTCGGTAGCCAATTTTATACGTTGTGCTTCTCCACCGGATAGGGTGGTGGATTGTTGCCCTAACGATATATACCCCAATCCTACATCTTGGATGGTCTTTAACTTACGATGTATTTTTGGAATAAGTTCAAAAAATGATACGGCTTCGTTAATAGTCATTTCCAGAACGTCTGATATAGATTTGCCTTTATATCGTATTTCCAAGGTTTCTCTATTGAACCTTTTGCCGTTGCAGGTTTCGCATTCCACATAAACATCGGGTAAGAAATTCATTTCTATGACCCTTAGACCTCCACCTTGACAGGTTTCACATCTACCGCCTTTTACATTGAAACTGAATCTACCTGGTTTATAACCCCTTATAGATGCTTCGGTGGTTTTTGCGAACAAAGATCTTATTTCGCTGAACACACCGGTGTATGTGGCAGGGTTTGATCTTGGTGTTCTACCAATGGGAGACTGGTTAATGTCAATTACTTTATCTATATGCTCTAGACCGGTTATCTTTTTATAAGGCATTGGTTTTTTAACGCCATTAAAGTAATGTGCGTTCATGATCGGATAAAGCGTCTCATTGATCAAGGTAGATTTTCCACTACCTGAAACACCGGTTACCCCAATCATTTTTCCCAGTGGAAATTTTACCGTAATGTTCTTTAAGTTGTTACCTGTGCAGCCAGATAACACAACCTCATTACCGTTGCCTTCTCTTCTCTTTTTAGGAACTTCAATCTCCTTAACTCCTGTCATGTAATCCGCGGTCAAGGTATGTACATGTTTTAACTCTTCCGGTGTTCCTTGAGAAATAATTTCACCACCGTTCTTACCCGCTTTTGGACCTATATCAATGACATGGTCTGCACGCTCGATCATATCACGGTCATGTTCCACTACTATGACAGAATTTCCTATATCCCTTAAAGATTCTAACGATTTTATCAATCTTTCGTTATCTCGTTGGTGTAGCCCAATACTAGGCTCATCAAGAATATAGAGTACGCCTACCAATTGTGAACCTATCTGTGTGGCCAATCTAATACGTTGTGCTTCACCACCTGAGAGCGATTTAGAACTTCTGTTCAATGAAAGGTAATCCAAACCTACATCTAATAAAAACTGTATTCTCGTGGTAATTTCCTTAATGATTTCCTCCGCTATTTTTAGCTGGTTACCACTAAGTTTTTTGTCTAACCCTTTAAAAAACGATGCAAGTTCAACAATGTCAAAATTTGCCAATTCGGCAATATTCTTCTCTTCAATTTTGAAATAAAGTGATTCCTTTTTTAGGCGAAAACCTGTACATGTAGGACATGTAACTTTGTCCATATATTCTTTTGCCCATCTTTTGATTGAAGTAGAAGCAGCCTCCTCAAACTGGTTTTTTATAAAGTTTGATATACCTTCATAATCTATCTTAAAGGTGCGTTTAACACCTAAGGTTTTTGAATCTACATCAAAACTTTCTTTGCCTCCGTTCAATAGAATTTCAATAGCTTCAGCAGGGATAGTGTCTATTGGGTCCGTGATTTTAAAACTATAACGTTCGGCAATAGTTTCAATTTGTTTAAAGGCCCATGACTTTTTGTAATCTCCCAAAGGGGCAATACCACCACCTTTAATGGATAATTTTTTGTTAGGGAATATTTTCTTTTCATTCACCTCATACACATGGCCTAATCCTTTACAATTGGGACACATACCTTTAGGGGAGTTAAAAGAAAATGTATTGGGCTCAGGAGTAGGATAGGAGATACCTGTGGTGGGGCACATTAAATCCCTACTGAAATACCTAGGTATATCGGTGCCTTCTTCAAGCACCATTAAGACGTTCTCACCACTATACATGGCCGTATTGATACTTTCTGATAATCGTTTATGAAAGTCTTCACTTTCTACAACCTTTAGCCTGTCTATAACGATCTCTATATCATGGGTTTTGTAACGGTCCACTTTCATGCCCTTTACAATATCCTTTATTTCACCGTCAACTCTTACCTTTAAAAAACCTTGTTTGGCTATCTGCTCAAAAAGTTCACGGTAATGTCCTTTTCTTGACTTAATTACAGGTGCAAGAATGTTGATTTTCTTGTCTAGATAAGATTCAATGATCAAGTTTTTAATTTGCTCATCGCTATAGCTTACCATCTTTTCACCAGTATTGTAACTATGTGCATCTGCAGCACGGGCGTAAAGTAGCCTTAAGAAATCATAAATTTCGGTAATGGTACCAACGGTAGATCTTGGAGATTTTGAAGTGGTTTTTTGTTCTATGGCAATTACGGGAGACAAGCCATCTATCTTATCAACATCTGGGCGTTCTAAACCTCCCAAAAATTGTCTTGCATAGGCAGAAAACGTTTCAATATATCGTCTTTGTCCTTCTGCATAAATGGTGTCGAATGCCAATGATGATTTGCCACTACCAGATAAACCGGTAATAACGACCAATTTATCTCTAGGTATGGTAACATCTATATTTTTAAGGTTATGAACGCGTGCGCCCTTGACCTCTATGTTTTCTTCAAAATTAATCATGTATTCACAGCAAAGTGGCAAAAGTACGATTTTGAGTGCGAATTACATACGTTACCTTTTAGTTTGAAATGCTATAATCTCTTTAATTTTTAATGCAATACGTATATGATGTTATTTATTCATGAAGAACGAGCAAGGGTACAGATGATTGATGGTTTAATTGTGATTTGGAAGGATTGAAAAATAATTGTTGGAACAGATTTATATTTTTTGCTGCCATGGTAAGCATTTCAATACTATTGTCAGTCAGATAGGTGGTAATGGTTTCTTTAATGTTCAATCCTTGAATTTCTTTGAAGCAATGAAAACCTGTAAACATTTCCTTTAAATAATCATGCAAGTAAGCTTTGTTGGCGATTTGGGTGTTTGAGAAGTTTGTTTTTGTTTGGGTAATATGAACCACGTCTAAGGTCGCATTTGATATTTGTAAAACTTCGGTCAAAGATTTAAGAATGGGGTAGGTGTAGAAAATGTTATAATCCGTTGGAAACCCAATTTTGCTTGGTTTTTTGATAGAAACTTTGTCTGATACCACTAATACATTGCATGGTACTTTTGTAATTACATTTACTGTATTGCGGCCAAAAATAGTGTGTTCATAGTTTGAAGTGCCTTTTGCACCCATAATAATAAGGTCTATTTTTTTTTCGTCTACGGTTTTTTTAATGATGTCGGTAAAGTTGCCATAATCTCTTAAAGTGATAAACTGATGTAAAAAGTTAGACTTTAATTGTGCTAATTGCTCAAAAAAGAGATTCAGTTTTTTATGTATGGGTAATGGTGCACCTATACTATCTTTATTGACAGATTTGTCACTTAATTCTTCAACATATAGTACATAAAAGGTGCATTGGTCATAGCCATACAGGCATGCGGCATATTTTAGCGCATTCCAAGAATTTGCCGAGAAATCAGTAGGAATTAATATGTGTTTCATTCATAAGGCTTACTAGTCAAAAGTAATCCCATATTAAATGCTGGTAAATGATATTTATCAGATTTGAATTAATTTACATATTGTAAGGCCTTTAACTCTATAATTTGAATATTTCTGCCTTCAATGATAATGAGTCCTTCTTTCTTAAAACCAGATAGTGTTCGTATTAAACTCTCTGTTGCTATGCCGGCAACACTTGCCAAATCATTCCTGGAAATTCGTATGGGTTCATTGGGCTTGGTATTCATTAACTCGGCAAATTGGAGTAAGGTCTGCGCCGTTTTTCTTCGAACGGAGCTATAGGCCATTTGTAATAATTGGGCTTTGATCATCGAAATGTTTTCTGACAACAACTCCATTAATTCCATAGAGATGTTCTTGTTCTCATTCAAAATTGTTTTGAGGTTATCTTTAGAAATCCCTGCAAGTTCTACCGTTTCTAAAGCCGTGGCAGTCTCTTGGTAGGGCACGTTGTTTAAAAAAGAGGTGAAACCTAAGAAGTCATCTGCTTTAGACAATGAGGTAATCAACTCTTTACCGTCAGTATCCATACTATGGCACTTTACAAGACCTTTTAAGATGAGATAAATCTTGTTTGATCTGGCACCCTCATCATAAATTGATTCCCCTGCTTTAAAACTGGAAACCTCACCATTGTCGTCAAAGAAGTTTTTGAGTTCATGAACCGTACGTATTTCATTATCTGTGACACCATGTTCTTTGGTGCTCTCATCTTGCATACGTTTAATCAATTCTGCTTTTGCAAGTCTACTTTCAATAGCGCTGATAAGATCCTCTTCATCAAAAGGCTTGGTAAGGTAATCATCTGCACCTAGATCCATTCCTTTCCGTATTTCTTTATGCTCAGTTTTTGCCGATAAAAAGATAAACGGAATTTGTTTTGTTTTTTTGTTATTTGATAATTGTTGAAGAACTCCATAGCCATCCAATTCTGGCATCATAATGTCGCAAATAATAATGTCCGGCACATCTTCAATGGCTGCATTAACACCTATTTTTCCGTTGGGTGCGGTATTTACGCTATAACCAGCTAATTCTAAAAGTTCTTCCGTGTTTTCACGTAAGGCCTTGTCATCTTCGATCAATAGAATTTGTTTCATAATGTTAGCTGGTTTTTAAATTAGGTATACGTAGTGTAAACGTAGATCCAACACCTATTTTACTGGTGAATTCTAGACTTCCTCCTAAGTTTTCCATATGTTGTTTTGCGATATTAAGACCAATACCGGTACCTTGGGTTAGTAATGCGTTTTCTGCTCTAAAATAGCGATTAAAAATATGCTTCTGTTCTTCTTGGGGAATTCCAATGCCTTGGTCAATTACACTAATGATTATGTTGGTATCGTTCAATGCTACTTTAATGGTAATAGTAGTATCTTCAGGAGAGTACTTTATGGCGTTATGTATTAAATTAGATAAGGCCAACTCTAGTGTTTTTTCATCAAAATTGATGTTTAGCTCGTCAATATTTTCTGGGTAATGAATTTGTTGACCAGATTTTAATAACATATTACTATTGTATACTACTTCGTTAACAATTTTGCTTAGCGGAAATTCTTCTACTTTGTAATTCACTTTGCCGGACTCTAAACGCTCTACGGATAAAAAATCGGTTAGTATGGTGTCTAAATATTTTACTTTACTTTTAATTGTCGCCACATGTTTGTCTCTCTTTGGTTGCTGATCGGTCTGAGTATATTTTCCTAGCAAGGTGATAGAGGTGAGTATGCTACTTAAAGGCGTTTTGAATTCGTGTGACACCAATGATAAAAATCTGGTCTTTAATTCGTTGAGTTCTTTTTCTACGGCTAGAGCTTCCGTTAATTGCTGTGTGCGTTCCTCAACTTTTTTCTCTAGATTTTCGGTGTAATTTTTTCTTTCGGTTATATCTAGTATAAATGCTACGAAAACCTTCTTTTTTCCTAATTCGGACAACTGCAAATGAACTTCTACGGGGTAGGTAGAGCCATCTTTTCTACCGTGTACCGTTTCAAATTTTACTTTGGGAATTTCATTATTAAGTAATGGGGAAATCAATTTTTTAAAGTTTTCTTCATTGAACTCCGGTTTAATGTCTACCGGGGTCATTTCATACATTTCCGTTATGGTATAACCAATGTTTCTTTGTGCTTCTTTGTTGACATTCAAAAACTTGAAGGTTTCTGCATCAAACACAAAAATTTCGTTAAGAGATTCGTCAAAAATTCGTGCCCAATGGCTTAGTTCTTCTTCTTTGTTCTTTCTTTCGGTAATATCGATCACCAAGGCCATAACATAAGTAGATCCATAAAATTCAAACGGATTTAAGCCGGCCTCTACCGGAAATTCTTTGCCACTTTTAGTAATGCCGTAGAGATTTCTACCGTGTCCCATTTGTCGTTTATCACTATTGGCAATAAACTTGTTTACATGTTTACTATGGTTGGCAAGATATCTTTTGGGTATTAAGATATCCAACGGTTTTCCTAATAATTCCCCCTTTAGATACCCAAACATTTGTTCTGTAGACGTATTGGTGGCCACTACATTTTGTTGGGCATCAACAACAATAATACCTTCTGAAACTCCTTCTGAAAGCAAATTGAAGATATCACTGTTCTTTTGAAAATCTTGCATAGTATCAAATATATAGATTACGACTGATTTTTATCATATATAAAGTGGGTTCTGAGCTGTATTTTCATGGTAAATTCATAGAAAAATTATAAAATGGAAAATACTGCGAAAACAATGAACGGTCTTTATGAGAGCTTAGGAAAGCTTTTTTATGCCGTGGCTATGTGCGATGGTAGCGTACATAGTAATGAATGGGATAAAGTTAAGGAGTTGGTGAAAGAAGATTGGTTGTACGTAGATGATTTTACGGATCGGTATGGTACGGACGCCGCTAACCAAATTGAAATTGTATTTGATGTTCTTATGGAAACTTCAAAAGGGAGTAAGGAGTGTTTTGGAGAATTTGTGGAATTTTACAAGGAGCATCCACATGCTTTTTCAGATGAGATAAAAGCCTTGACCCAAAAAACGGCCAAGGCTATTGCAAATTCATTTTCAGGTAACAATAAATCTGAGCTTATACTTTTGGCCAAGATCAAATTGTTACTCAACTAATGCTATTTCATTAACTTTTTTATATCTGGGTCTGCGTATATTTTCTGCACCATTTCACTGTACAAACTGGAGAATGTCGTATTCTCTGCCAAATTGCCAAATAACGACTCTTGTTTTATAAAGGCAAGTGGGTCTTCATTGGTTTTACTGGCGGCTTGGTGCAGTTGGTCTTGCATGGCATCTATAATTTCTATGGATTCACCATTTTTATTTACGCCCTTATCACTATAATAACACCATGCAGCTATTACTAAAGTTGCATATTTAATACTGCCACCCTTAGCCAGATTATCTTGAATGGTGGCGATTAAAAATTTTGGAAGTTTTGCCGAACTCTCTGAGCAAATTCTACTAACACTATCCTTTATGTTAGGGTTGGCAAAACGTTCTTGTAGACTGTCTTTATATTTTGTAAGATCAATACCTTCTAGCTTATCTAATACGGGTGTTGCTTCCTTATCCATAAAAGCTCTTAAATAGGTGACAAAAAGATCATCTTCCATACAGGTATTAATGGTTGGGTGCCCATGCAATGCGCCTAAAATGCCTAGCACGGAATGCCCAGCGTTTAAAAGGCGCAGTTTCATTTTTTCGTACGGTTTTACATCTGGTACAAATTGTACACCTACTTTTTCAAACGCAGGCCGTCCGTTAGAAAAGTTATCTTCAATGACCCATTGTATAAAAGGCTCACAAGTTACGGGCCACTCATCTTTTAGGTTGTAAGTTTGTTCTAAATAGTCAATGTCGGCCTGTGTGGTTACAGGGGTAATGCGATCAACCATGCTGTTAGGAAAGCTCACCTCTTTTTCAATATATGAAGCTAAATCCTCATCTTGTTTGTTGGCAAAAGTTAGCAACATTTCTTTGGCAACATCTCCGTTGTGTTGAATATTGTCACATGACATTACGGTAAAGGCCGGTAAACCGTTCTCCTTTCTTTTTCTAATAGCAGCGGTCAAAAAACCATAAATGGTTTTTGGCTCTTCTGGGTTCGCTAATTCATGTTGCACATCTTTATTCTCAAAATTGAATTCACCTGTAGCTGGATTAAAATTATACCCACCTTCCGTGATGGTCAATGATACTATTTTTGTGTCAGGATGCGCCATTTGGTCAATCACGACATTGGGAGTATCAAATCCCAATTTAAAATCTATGATAGCACCAATAACTTCAGAATCAATTTTTCCATCCGGATGTTTGATTATTAAGGTGTACATACCGTCTTGCTGTTGCAATACATCATGTATTTTTTGATCACCTTTTCGTAAGCCTATACCACAAATCCCCCATTCAGAAGCATTTTCTTTTTCTTGTAGTAGATGGTTGTAATATGCTTGGTGTGCTCTGTGGAACCCACCTACGCCAACATGTACAATTCCTGCTTTAAGGGTATCTCTTTGATAAGATGGTGTAGGCAATTGTCTGCTTATTTCTGCTAAATTCTTCGAGTTCAACATCGTTTCTTTTGTCATTTTTTAGCTAATATTTTTAGATTTTCCGCGTAATAATGCCGCATAGGCAGTAACAAAGTAAACTACCGTGCATATAAACGCATAATAGTAAAAGGTTTCTCTATTTTCAATGTAAATATTTTCGTTTGCACTGCTAAACAATACTATGCCCGCCAAAATTAAGGTTATGATCAAAGCAATGAGCGATACCACCTTTAAAATTTTTGTGAGTAGCGTGGTGTCCTTCACTGGTTTAGTTTCGGTTAAACTTTTTTCTTCTTGGTAGGAAATGATTTTTTCATTTCTTAACCTCTCTTTTTCTTTTTCTTCCGGATATTTATTTTTAGCACCAAATTTACCGGCAAGAACGGTGTATATGATTATGGTGAAAATCCATGTAGGTATAAATAAATAGAAGAAAGACATTACGTTAAACGCATTTAGTCCAAAACCAAAGACCAAACCTAACCCCCAAGAAACAATGGCGGGTGTGCTAAAGGTTAAATTACGGTAGGCCGACCAATAACGGGTGTAACCTATTTTTGGGAAAATTTGGTGTTCGGCAAATACTATTGCTCCTACAGGTACAACCAATAGACCAGCATATGTAAGTAAGGGCAGAATTTGAGAAAACACAAAAGGAAAACAAGCAATGGCAATGGTAATAAGTCCAACGATAATGGTTGTTTTTTTACGAGAGTGTCTGTGGAATATGGCTTGTGCAGCCAACCCTGCCCTATATAAGTTAGTTATTGCAGTGGTCCACCCGGCAACGATAACAATGACAAATCCAGACCATCCTAAAGCATAGAAGGCTACATCTCCTGGATCTAATTCAACGATAGTTTTACCTATGATCACAGCTGCACCGGCACCCATAATACCAGCAGCGATCCATGCAACGAAATGACCGAACATCATACCCGTACTGGTTGCTAGCCCGTATGATTTCTTTTTAGCAAATCGTAACAAAGCCATATCAATTAAACCAAAGTGGGTAATGGTATTGGCGGCCCATGCAAAGCCAATAACTTCTAATAATCCTATGCCAGGTTCCCCAGCACTGTTGATTCCGGTCCATATGGATTTATCCCCCAGTGATATCAATTCGTTCCATCCGCTGGGTAACGTAGTTCCTAAAACATCAAGGGACAATACAGGTAATAAAACCATAGCACCGCTGGTAAACATTACAAATAACCATGGCGCACATATTCCAGAAAATTCGGATACTGCGTTAAAACCATATAAAGCAATGGATACAACCACCAGACCAACACAAAAAACAATGACCACAAACCACATATTGGTGGGGTACCAATTAAGTTGTGCCGGAATGTCAAAAGCAAAACGTACCGCAGTGGCAGATACGGTAATCATTGCTGCGGATATAACGGAGAAAATAATGACATTGGCCCAATTGTAAAGTATGGTCATAGAATCCCCCGCAATCTTATTCAGGTAGGTATACAAGCTTAATCTTGTGTCTACGGCGATAGGAGAGGTAATGAACGTCCAGCTTAAGACCGCTAATATATTACCGATCAGAAGCCCTAAAATAATATCCATTGTTTTTGCTCCAAGGGCTACGAAAGTAGCTCCAATAACAAATTCAGTTGCTGCTACGTGCTCGGCGGCATATAGACCGGCAAAATGAGTCCAATCGTGTAATTTATGTTTTGCAACGGGTAATTGCTCTTCGTTTAATTTTTTTAATGCGGAATAATCTTGAGTAGTTGGCATTAGCTGATTTGGTAGTTAAGTTTGTAATACAATTTATGTGGCATACTGTTCCAAGAGTTCGTATGCTTACATCTGTTTGAACAGGGGGTGCAATGTATTTAAATTATATACAAACCCCCATATTTTTTAACAGTTTTGTAATACAGTTTTGTGACAAATAGGTGCAAATATTTAATAAAATGCCAAAAACACAGTGCTATTTCTGAAAATCAATAGGTTTTAAACCATTGTCAAACTTAATATTACTCCAATTTACCTTGATCCAAGGAGCATCCGTAACATCTGCATTCCATGTAGATTTTTTATATTGACGTTTGGTAGGAATAAGTATGTCCTCCACTTTTTCATATTCCAATACCATTAAGTTAGGAGTTTCCATAGCTCCAAAATCAGCAACGGTAAATAAGAATTGGTCTACTAGCATTGTATTCTTGTTGATATACAATTGATAGATGTCGGTCAGTTTGGAGTTACCAAAGTCGAACGATACCTTAACAATGTCATAGTTCTTATCATCTGCAGTTTTCTCCCCTAAATATTCATAAGTTACCCCAGGATCTAATAATTTTTGAAACATGGTAAACCAATAGAAATTAGTAGGTCTATTGAAAGCGACTTTTTTTAAGGCTACAGAATCTTCAATGATATTTCCATTATGCTTTAGCCAATATTCCTGTCCGTTATAGCCTTGTTCAATGGGACCATCAAAATTACTTAAGGTTCTCTGGTGTTTTTCGTATTTTCCATAAGATAATTCACCGTCAAAAATGTATTTTTCGGTTGTTATATCGGTTTTGCCATCGGGCGTTTGGTAGGTATAGGTGTAAACTACATCCTTCTTATTTCTTAAAGTTTTGTAATCACCTACTTTTTCAATCATTTTAGAGACAAGTTCATGTCCTTTGTTTTTATAGGTAGACGTAACAGTTTCCTCATGCTGTACTTTTTTATCGTTTTTACAAGAGAAAGTAAGTATGCTAAGAAAAATTAGGCTTGAAATTTTATAATTCATGATGATAGGTATAGTTTCTTGTAATTTGTTTATGATTATTTAAATGTAACTAGATAAATGTTTTAAGCTTATGGTAGGCTAATAAGTCTATCGGCAACCAGTTTCAAGTTTTGTTCATTTATTTCTGGGGTAGGGGAAAGTGGATACAATTGCGCACCTGGTCTACTAATAAATGCTCCTCTCCAGCCAGCCCATAATGCTCCAGAAATATCCCAGCCATGGGCAGCTACCAATAAACACTCTTCTGGTTTGATGTTCATTTTTCTGGCCGCCCAATTATACGCATCAACATGTGGTTTAAACTTGCCCATATCCTCAATGCTTAAACGTAGATCAAAATACTTGGTGAGTCCTGCATTTTTAAATTGTGTTTCAACTCCTTTATTGGATGAGTTTGTGAATGAAACTAAAGTATAGCCGGCATCTTTTAAGCGCTGCAATGAGGAAGCAACTTCAGGGTGTGCAGGTAGCGAACGGATAGGATCAACAATTGATTTTTTTGCTTCTTCATGACTAAGTTTAATACCATTGTTGGCAGCAACCATTTGTAAAGCAGCGGCGCCAATAATGGCAAAATCACTGTATTGATTGGCAACCGTGGAAACCAAAGAGTACTGCAACATGCTTGTAAACCATAGCGGTAGCAGGTCGTTTCTGCCGTTAAGGGCTTTGGCTACGCTATCTTTCATTGCGGTTAAATCCAACAAGGTTTCATTGACATCAAAAAAAAGAACTTTGGGTCTATCGGTCTTTGGTTCTTTTTTATTAGCAAAGTTTATGGCAGGTATTGTTGCACCTGCTACTCCTAAAATGGTTGATTTCTTAATAAAGTCTCTTCTGTTGTTTTTCATGATATATGTAATTATAAAAACATTCTATGTGGTATGTTTTTGGGTAAAAAAAATTATTGCTTTATTTGATTTAGGTACATAGATAGCCCATTTATATATTCGTTGATTACTTCATCATCATCATAAAGTTTTCGAATTCCACGTATACCTTCAAAGGCGCTGATTAAATAAATAGCGGCCGCAGCACTTGAAATATTCTTTTTGAAGGTATTTTCAGACTTTCCTCTATCAATTAATTCTACGAGTGCCCTTTTCCATTCCTCTATAATATTTTTTAGTGCTTTTTGATATACATTTTCATAATCCCCAATTTCATTGATGAGATTATTTGTGGGGCAACCGTGTTTCTTCTCATACATGGAGAAAGACTTAAGGCTGTTTAAAAAAGTATCTTCTAAAATAGCATATGCATTACCGTTTTGGTATAGAGGATATACCATTCTTTTTTGAACTCTACGCTGTAATTTTTGGGTAATTACTTCAATGCCTAATTCTTTTTTATTTGCATAATGGTGATAGAAGGCTCCTTTGGTCATCGTAGTTGCCTTCATTATTTTATCAATGCTTGTTGTTTTAAAACCTTCTTCGTAAAACAACTTAAAGGCTTCGTTAAGAATTAGTTGTTTGGAAAGTTCAGATTTTAATGCCTGTTTCATATCGTAAAGTTCGAATAAAAAATACGGTATAGAATGTTTTTTGAGCTGATTTAACTAATTGTTAACTGTAAATGCTGTTAATAATATAAAATGGGAGGTTGGCTATTCATAGTTTTTCCACCAATCTGTATAATTGTTTACGGTATCTTTTACTATAATTTCTTGTCCAATTTCCGGTGAAATTATATTTAGGTTCAATTCTTTTGCCTTAGCCTTCACTCGTACAATGGGATCTGTCCATTCATGTAAGGCCAATTTAAAACCGGCCCAGTGTATTGGCATTACATTTTTAGCTTTAATATCTACGCCTGCCATAGCTGTTTCTTCAGGCATCATATGTATATCTGACCATTTTTCATTGTACTGGCCGCACTCCATTAAAGCCAGATCAAACGGACCATATGTATCTCCAATTTCTTTAAAATGGCTTGCATACCCACTGTCACCACTAAAAAATATATTATCTGTTGTTGTGGTAATCACCCAAGAGCTCCATAATGTACTTTGACCGTTATTCATTTTTCTGCCAGAAAAATGCTGTGCCGGAGTACATACTAATCTTATATCGTCCAGTGCCGTTTCTTGCCACCAGTCCATTTCTGTAATTTTCTCTTTTGGTATGTTCCAAGCACTCAAATGAACACCAACCCCAAGTGGTGTATAGAAGTGTTTGGTTTTATCCTTGATCTTTAAAACCGATTCATAATCTAAATGATCATAATGATCATGCGAATATATTACGGCATCTATGACAGGCAGCTGATCAATTTCTATGGGGAATTCTTTATTGAAACGGCTGCTGCCCAATAGCGGGTGAGGTGCAGGTACTTTGCCGAACATTGGATCTATGAGGATATTTTTTCCATTTATCTGTAATAAAAAGGAAGAATGACCAAACCAGATCAGCCTGGTATCACCTTTGTAATTTGAAACATTTACCTTTTTTAGATGTTGTGGAATAATATCTTTTGTAGGTCTTCCATTAGGTACTTTTGTGGTAAAGAACGTGTATACCAGGCTTAAGGTTTCACTTAAACTCATTTCTTTTGGTACATCATTACTATTTCTGAATTTACCATCTTTATAGTTACTGGATAGTTGATAGGTTTTTTGTTGCTCTTTTGAAACATCTCCGCCAAAGCTTGGGTAATAATTGGTGAATAATAAATAGATCACCACTAAAACTCCTATAATAGATACTATTGCTATCATTATTTTTTTTAAAATTTTCTTGAACATTTACTATTATTTGATGCACTTGGTTTGTGTACCGCTTCGGTCAAGTAAAGCGTTTAAAAAGTGAATATACGTATTCGCACTTTGTGATTTAGGGATGCTTATTATTTTAAATATGACCTTCGCTTAATTTTGGGTTCAAAATTAAGCAGATACAATACCATATCCGTACACTATTTACCAATTATTGAACACATTTTCCCAATTAGTCCAAAAACGAGCATTGATTATAAAAAATTAGGGTCTAAGCTTAATGCTTAGACCCTAATTAACGGATTATGTATTCTATTTATTTATGCCACAGAATAGCATATTAACCCATAACTCTATACCGTTTGAGATGTAGTTTTTGAAAAGTATTTTTTCTTCAACCAAAAGGAAACCTTTACTAAAAAAATCAATGCAGGTACCTCAACCAAAGGACCAATAACTCCAGTAAATGCTTGACCGGAATTTAGACCGAATACGGCAATTGCAACAGCAATGGCCAATTCAAAATTGTTTCCGGCTGCCGTGAAGGCCACAGAGGCTGTTTTATCATATTCCGCTCCGGTTGCCTTGGTAAAAAAGAAACCTATGATAAACATTAATGTAAAATAGATCAGTAACGGTACTGCAATAATCAGCACATCCATTGGTATTTCTACAATCAGTTCCCCTTTTAAAGAGAACATGATAACAATGGTAAATAATAGCGCTATCAAAGTCATAGGTGATATGGCGGGAATAAATTTGGTGGTGTACCATTCTTCGCCTTTTAATTTCACCAAAATCAATCTACTTAATATCCCCATTAAAAATGGTAACCCTAAATAAATGGCTACACTTTCTGCAATGGTACCAATTGATATATCTACTATGGCACCCTCAAAACCGAAGTAGGGAGGAAGCACGGTGATAAATATCCAAGCGTAAAAACTGTATGCAAATACTTGAAATATACTGTTCAATGCTACTAAACCTGCTCCATATTCACTGCTACCATCGGCAAGATCGTTCCAAACCAATACCATGGCAATACAACGAGCCAAACCAATGAGTATAAGACCTACCATATATTCTGGATAATCTGATAAAAAGGTAATTGCCAAGATGAACATTAACACCGGACCAATTATCCAATTTAGGATTAAGGAGATAGACAGAATTTTAGTGTTTCTAAATACCTTAGGTAGCAACGCATAGTTCACTTTAGCCAATGGCGGATACATCATTAGTATGAGACCTATGGCAATAGGAATATTGGTTGTACCACTGTTGAAGGTGTTTATGATATCTGGAAAGCTTGGAAAAAAATAACCGATTCCAACGCCTAAAGCCATTGCGGCAAATATCCACCAAGTTAAATTTTTATCTAGAAAACTTAATTTTTTAGATGCCATTTCTATTTGTTGATTTGTGAGAATATGTAAAACAATTCTGTTGCAATTTGAATACTTCTTTCAGCGTATTTTTCAGCTTGTTGCGGTGTGTTGTCAAAAGCCTTTGGGTCTTCAAAAGTAATAGGAACCCTTTTTTCTGCACCAGCAATAAATGGGCAACCGCCATCTGCTTGGGAGCATGTCATCACCGCTGCAAATTCTGACGCAGGATTAAACGGATCTTCATATGATTTTGAAAAACCTATAACCGGATGTTCGTTCTCAGAAAATTTAATGGCATAAACCGGATTGCTGGTTTCTGAAAGTTTTTGAATCTGAAATCCTTGATTCTTTAAAGTTTCTGCAACCATTGGAAATAAGGCGGTAGCCTCCGTTCCACCAGAATAGCAATTCACATTTTTAATTTTGAAATATGTTGCCATCGTCTGTGCCCATACTTGAGATAGATGACTTCTTCTTGAATTGTGGGTGCAAATAAAATTTATTCTAATAGCTGAATTAGCTGTTGTTTTCTGTTGAATAAAATCTATTAGCGGTTGTAAAACTTCTTTGCGTTCTTCTGTAATTGAATCAGTACGTAAAGAGCTGATGAATTGCGCTATTTCTGGTAACATAGTTGTTTCTTTAGTGATCATGTTATGGTGTATTATTAATGGTTAACAGCAGTTTCCGTCTGGTGAACAACAAGGTTCATTATTGATTTCTGAAAGATTTAATTTTGGTTTTTCTGCCGGTATGCCACAGTTGTCTTTTGCCAAACAGTCCGTTTGCTTAGATGTTAGTCTAAAATTGGTACCGTCAAAATCTAATCCGAATTTCTCAATGGTATTGCCTTGGTACTCAACTTCTATTTCCAAATCTTCTATTCCCAGTACCTTTTCAGATAGTTCAATAATATGTATTAATTTCTCTGGGTGTAATCTGTGGTCATAATCATCTGCATTCCATAGTTGAAAGTTGACCACTTCTTCATTACGTACCGTGCCGCCACAATCAATAAAGTTTTTGGTTATTTTACCTACCTCGGTAACGTGAAAGTGATTTGGTACCAATTCGCCATTCGGTAATTGAAAGGCGATAGTTTCAAGTGCTGCTAAGTGCTTTTTAACTTCTGATAGTTTCATAATGCTATGTTTTAAATTTTCGTATTTATATTAGTATATCGCAATAATGCGATAAAAGGAATCAAATTTTTTTAACAACAATTATTGTTAGAAATATCTTGATCTAGAAAGTGTGTCATAATATCTTTCATGCTCGCCCAATTTTCTTTGTTAATACAATAGCAAACACTGGTGCCTTCTACATTGCCTTTAATTAAACCTAAATTTTTAAGTTCTTTTAAATGCTGTGAAATAGTGGGTTGTGCTAAACCTATTTCATTGACCAAATCTCCACAGATACAAGTATCAATTTTAAATAGATGTTGTAAAATGGCTACACGGGCAGGGTGACCAAATGCTTTAGCGAACAAGGATATCTTGTTCTGCTCATCAGTAAACATTTCAGTTTTTGCTAAACCCATTCTTTAAATAATTGTTTCATTGCAATATTACGATATAATGTAGAGCAACAAAGATAATTGATCGTTAAATTTGTGTTATGTGAAGGCTATAAATATAAATTAGAGCCTATTTCGTAGGGAAAAATAATTCTTTTTGCTTCTTTCTAAAGGCTTTAGGAGTTTCGCCTACAGCTTTTTTAAATGTTTTTGTAAAATATGAATTGTCATAAAAATTAAAGAAATGGGCAATTTCTTCGCTACTCATATCCGTATATACTAGGTACCTTTTTATTTCTATAATCAACTTTTCATTGATGAGTTCACTTACGCTCTTGCCCATAGCCTTTTTGGTAATGCGGTTAAGGTTTTGCGGTGTCATATATAATTGAGCGGCATAATCTACCACACTTCTATTGTTTTTAAACTGTTTGTTTATTAAAGACTCTAAAGCCATCATATGCTGGGTGTCAACAGTTACTTTATTTTCTTTTGAAGCTCGGTAAAGTCTTGATAGTTTTACGAGAACTTGGGTGAGTTGAGCTTCAAGCATTTCATACTTTAAAAAATCATCATTTACATATTCGGTGTCCATTTCATTTATAAGTCGTTGAAACATCAGTAAATCTTCTTCTGATAATTCAATAAAAGGCTCACTTAAAAATCTATTGAAAATGGGTAAGGATTGTAACCATTGTTGTGCTCCATGTCTTAATATAAAGTCTGCTTGAAAGAGTACGCCAATACCTTCTGTAAACTCACCGTTA
Organism: Maribacter sp. 6B07; assembly: GCF_002700155.1. Lineage (NCBI taxonomy): Bacteria > Pseudomonadati > Bacteroidota > Flavobacteriia > Flavobacteriales > Flavobacteriaceae > Maribacter > Maribacter sp. 6B07. Next base: position 492,131 of record NZ_PDUT01000002.1, read on the forward strand.
ATGGCGAATACTTGCCCGGGGCTTCCAAAATAAACCGTGTTTTTTTTGGGTTTGTAACTATTGAAATCAATATTTAGTTCACTATTGCTTTCCACAAAAAATGAGATACCGTAGTTAACGTTTCTAAACGGATTGCCACTTTTTATGTATTCGGGCATATTTTCAGGCTTCAGTAAAATAAATTTCGGCTGCGTGCTACTCTTTTGATTTGCGTAATCAGCGTACAGTTCCGGTATTCCAATTTGTGGTATGTCTTCCATAAAAAATGGTATTTATTTATTTAAAAGTACCATTTTATGAGCTAAATAATGCTTTTTTATGGTGTAATGTTCTAATAATACCATAATAGGACATTTAATTACCATTTTTACGATTAAATGCTACGTTAACTTTGCGCCTCAAAATAGATAATTCTAATATGATGCGTAAATCTGAATTTGGTATGAAGAATAAATACCTGTGGTATCTACCAAAAAGTCTTTCAATTGTTTTTTTGGTGCTATTAACTATAAGCTGTGGTAACGAAGAAAAACCCAAGGTAAATAAAACCATTAAGGTAGAGGTTATGAACGTTGGTCTCAATACCAATAATTCTCAAACTAAAGTAGCTTATAATGGTACAATAGAAGCAGATGTAGCTATAAAGTCTAGCTTTCAAGTATCTGGTAATGTATTGCATGTTCCTGTATCTATTGGCGACTTTGTAAAGAAGAACCAATTGATCGCGCAAATTGATGCTACTATTTACTCTAGTCAATATGAACAACAACTTGCCCAGGTGCGTTTGGCAAAAGAAAATTACGAGCGTATCAATAATGTCTTCCAAAAAGGAAGTATTGCAGAGATAAGAATGTTAGAAGCTAGATCACAATATGAGCAGGCACAGGCAGCTGCAAAAATGACCTATGAAAATGTGCGCCATGCAAAACTATATGCCCCAATGGACGGGTATGTAAGTGACAAAATGATGGATGTTGGAGATTTGGCACAACCTGGTCAACCGATAGTGGAGATCGTGAATATTAACGCTGTAAAAGCTGTATTTCCAATACCTGATGGAGAAATCAATTCCATAACAAAAGGTGATTCTGCAAATGTAAATCTCCCAACATTGGACAAATCAGTTATAGGAATTGTTGATGAAGTTTCCATACGATCCAATCAAGGTTCACCAGTGTATACGGCATACGTAAAATTGAACAATCCTGATAAACAGATAAAACCTGGTATGACCTGTAATGTGCGTTTACAGGATAAGGTAGACCAGGATAAAAATTTAAAAGAGGTTATCGTGATTCCTTCAGAAAGTATTGCGGTTACAGAAGATGGTAAACAGTATGTATATATAGTTGATAATGGTATTGCAGAAAGAAAATATATAGAAACTGGCGAATTGTATGATAGTGGTATAGTGGTTAAAAAGGGACTAGCCAAAGGAGATCATCTTATTATATCTGGTTATCACAAACTAACACAGAGTACATCGGTAGAAATTGTTAATGACGCTAAGTAGTTTTTAAGATGAAGAAAAAAAGCGGAGCCATAGATTGGGCCTTTAAACATTCTACATTTCCTATAGTACTTGCGTTATGCTTGGTGCTCATGGGTGCTTATGGGCTATTTAACATGCCTAGAAACGAATTCCCCGACTTTACCATAAGACAAGGTCTTATTATTGGGTCGTATCCGGGTGCCTCTTCTGAAAAGGTAGAGCAAGAATTGACATCAAAAGTAGAAGAGTTTTTATTTGGGTACAATGAGGTTGACAAGACCAAGACCTATTCGTATTCCAAGGATGGTCTAATGTACATCTATGTAGAGATATCGGACAAAATAGACCATAATGCTACTGAACAGTTTTGGAATAAGCTAAAGTCAGAGGTGTTGATCTTTCAACAGCTTGAGCTTCCTAGAGAAGTTCAGGGTGTTATGGTAAACAGTGATTTTGGTAGTACGGCTGCCTTAATTCTTGGTGTACAGTCAGATTCTAGACCGTACAAAGATCTGCAACGCCATGTAGAGGATATCGAAGATGAATTACGACAGATTGATAACATGGCAAAAATTTCGCATTCGGGCGGACTTACAGAGCAAATTGCCGTGTATGTGGATCAAGATAAATTGGCTAGTTATGGCATAACGCCTAGCAGTATTTCTAATAGTTTACAAAATCAAGGTGCCGTGGTTAGCGCGGGTTCCTTGGAAAATTCAGAAAGGGAAAGACCTATCTATCTTGAAACTTCTTTGAAGACCGAAGCTGATATTGCTAATCAATCCATAAAAACGGAAGAAAACGGAAATATCATACGAGTACGAGATGTTGCCCGTGTTGTTCGTGAATATGATGACCCAGATTCTTATTTGACCATTAGCGGCTCTAAGGGTATGATCATTACTTTAGAAATGGCTAAGAAAGGCAACATTGTTCAATTCGGTGAAGAAATAGATGAGCGATTAGAAAAGGTGATCAGTGAATTGCCAAGTGATATTACCATTACAAAAATTGCGAATCAGCCAGAAGTGGTCGATCATTCTATAAGCCACTTTATGAAAGAGTTTGGTTATGCCTTGATCGGTGTAATCATCGTTACCCTAATATTGCTTCCGTTCAGGGTGGCATCGGTGGCGGCAGCAACCATACCTATTACCATTTCTGCAACACTTGCCATAATGTATTTTATGGGAATAGAACTGAATACGGTAACGTTAGCGGCGCTTATTGTGGTGCTTGGTATTGTGGTAGATGATCCTATTGTAATTATAGATAACTATGTAGAAAAACTTGATGAGGGTATGTCAATACCTGAAGCTGCCGTGAGTAGCGCCAAAGAGCTTTTCCCATCTGTATTTACCGCAACATTGGCTATCTCGGCAACATTTTATCCGTTGTTGTTCTTCATGGAAGGTGTGGCGTCAGATTTTATTAGTGCATTTCCGTACGTTATAATTATTGCGCTTACATTATCCTTGATTATATCTATTTTATTGGTGCCTTTCATTAATTCACTTTTCATAAAAAAGGGATTACATGATAACCCTCAAGAAAAAGGACAAGATGATAAAAAATCTATGTTGGACAGGCTGCAGTCCTTTTTTGATAATGCGGTCAACAAAGCCATGGAGCGTTATAAATTGACCATTGGTTTAGGTATTGCGGCAGTAGTGGTAGGTGTATTGCTTTTTGGAGGCATTAGCCAGCAGTTATTTCCAAAAGTGGAACGTAATCAATTCTCAATAGAGATCAATTTAAACCCAGGGAGTAGTCTAGATGAAACTACCAAGGTGGTAAACGGATTGGAGAAAGTATTAAAAGCCGATGAACGTGTAGCATTTTACACCAGTTTTATTGGTCAAAGTTCTCCTCGTTTCCATACGCTGTATGCACCAAACCTGCCAGCAAAAAACTATGCGCAAATTTTGGTAACCACCATATCTGACGATGCTACGGTTGAGGTTTTGAACGAGTATGATGAAAAATATGCGGATATGTATCCAAATGCATATTTAAGGATGAAGCAATTGGATATGGCAGGTACCAACGCGCCTATAGAGGTAAGGTTGTATGGTACTGATGTTGATCAGCTTAAAAAGTATGGCGATACGATAATCAATATTGCACGTAATACCCCAAAAACACTTTGGAGCAGAACTGACTTTGGCAGTATGAAAGAAGCTGTTAAAATGGATGTTAAGCAAAATGAAGCTGCAAGGTTAGGTTTAAACAACAGAGATATTGCCAATGCCGTTGCAGTGAACACTACGGGCTTAAAAGCTACCGAGGTTTGGGATGAGGAGTATACTATTGATGTGAAGATTAAAAGTGAGAATCAGCATCGCCAAAATGTATCGGATCTGCGTCAGCTATCCATAATTTCTGCGCAAAAACAAGCAAAAGTTCCTTTACGACAAGTAGCTGAGATTACTCCGCAATGGTCTCAAGAACAAATTACCAATAGAAATGGAAACCGTTGCCTTACCGTTCGTGTAGATATTACCAAAGATGCGGTTGCCAATGAGGTACTCGCAGAAATGATACCTCATATTGATGAGATCACCTTTCCGAAGGATATCAGAATAGAGTATGGTGGTGAGTATGAGCTGCAAATAGAGAATAATAAACCAATGGGACTTTCCCTTATGCTTAGTGTGGTATTGATTTTCTTGATACTGCTATGGCACTTTAAAAACTTTATGCACGCGTTATTAAGTTTTATCACCATGCCGTTGAGCATTTTTGGTGCGGCTTTAGGGTTGATATTGATGCAGTATCCTTTTGGATTTACCTCATTCCTTGGTCTTTTGGCGCTATGTGGTATTGTAGTAAGAAACGGAATTATATTAATTGATTATGCTGATGAGTTAAGGCATGAACATGGCTATAGTGTTAAAAAAGCGGCTATTCTAGCAGCGGAAAGACGTATGCGCCCCATTTTCTTGACATCTTCCGCAGCAGCTGTTGGAGTAATACCTATGATCGTTAGTCGCTCTAGTTTATGGGGACCGCTGGGTACCGTAATTGCATTCGGACTCATGTTCTCCATGGTGCTTACTTTATTTGTTCTTCCTGTGCTGTACTGGTTGTTCTTTAGAAAAGAGGATAATGAGACTACCACGGAAGAAGTGGTCAACACTAATGTTTAATAGTAGAATTTAAGTAATGAAACACATAAATACTTATTTATCCAAGGTTGGTAAATCACGTAGCTTTTTAACGATATTTTGTTCCGTAGCTATATTAGGGAATGTTTTTGCCCAACAAATTTCATTGGAAGAAAGTAAAGAAGCTGCTTTAAAGCATAGTAATGCCATTAAGAACGGTTTGCTGACCATAGAGAAGTCAGAAGCCTTTAAACGTGAAATGGTAGCAAACTATTTTCCTAATGTAGAGGCTAGTGCACTTGGGCTATATGCGCCTAATGACCTCATTGGTCCTATAGACGGTTTTCTTCCCAATGGTATAGATAACTTATATAATGCCAGTGCAACGGCAACCGAAGTAATTTATGCCGGCGGAAAAATCAGAAATTCCAATGCATTGGCAGATATACAACTGGAGACTTCACAAATCAGGGCGGAACAAGCGGTAGATAGCGTTTTGTTGGTAACCGAAAATAAGTTTTGGCAATTGGTACAAATACAAGAGCAACAAAAAGTGGTAGAGACCAATGAGATTTATCTAGATGAACTTTTAAAGCAACAGCAGGATCTATTGGAAGCGGGTCTTATTGCAAAAAACCAATTGTTACAGGTAAAGGTCAACCGTAGCGAATTGCTTTTAAATAAAAGTAGATTGGAGAATATGCGCAAACTGGCATTGCTGGATTTTTCTCTTTATGTAGGCGTGGCTTATTCTCCAAACATGAAAGCCGCTGCAGATTTTGATCAAACGATGGTTCCTGATTTTATGTATAACGAGCCAGATATGGATCTTACTGGTAACAGTAATTATGAGCTTCTTGAAAAGTCTATAACGGCAAGTAGCCTGCAGACAAAAATGGCAAAAGCAGATATGTTACCTTCTTTGGCGGTAGGAGTGAGTGCCGTTGAATTTGGGGCTTTTGATGATGATTTGGATAGCCAGTTTACCGGCTTTGCCTTTGGCTCTTTAAGTATCCCCATTTCAGATTGGTGGGGCGGCGGTAAGCAAAGACTTAAGCAAGAAAGAATACAAGAAGAAATAGCCCAGAACAACCGAATGGATGGTATAGATCAATTAAAAGTGGCTATTACCCAAAGCTGGTATGATTTATTGAATGCACATGAGCAAATTCAATATGCATTGGAAAACAAGCAATTGGCAGAAGAAAACTTAAAAGTGAACAGGGACAATTATGATAACGGCTTAAGTAATTTAACCGATTTATTAGATGCACAAGCCATGGCGCAGAATGCCCAATCTACATTGATAGATGCCTATACAAATTATGAAAATAAAGAAATCACTTATCTGTACAGAACGGATCAATTGGTAGTTCCAACTTTAGAGAGTTTAAAACAATAACCAAAGCTATAACCTAAACTTTATATTTCAGTAATTTCTAGATTGCCAGCATCAATAAGGAATATCAGGTCCGTATGAAAATGAAACAGATATTTAGAATGTTGACCCTGGCGGTAATGTGGCTAATTGCTATAATGGTGTTTGACATAGTGTTGAATATAAAAAATTTTCAAAGTGAAGATTGGCTTGCTTATTTAGAATATACGTTTACCTCAATTTTACCTTTTGTGCTGGTTTACTGTTTGGTAATTAGCGCAAGCGATGTTTTTTTGTTACGTAAAATGCTTAGGGATTATCCGTTTGCTAAAGTGGTATTCATAAAAGCCATTTTACAATTTGCGGTGATGTATTTTATTCATTTTGTAGGTACATATATAATTTTTGAATTAATGCCACCAAGTTCTAATGAAGCGGTCAATGCACATTATGCCTATTTAGGGTCTTCACTAAATATATTCTATATCATATATTTTTTTGTAGTTAGTTTTCATTTCAGTTTATATGCACAGGTTTCTAGAAAATTTGGTTCTACAAATCTTTATGATATCATCATGGGTACATATTTTAAACCGAAAGAAGCTCAGCGTATTTTTATGTTTTTAGACCTTAATCAGTCTACGACAATAGCCGAAGAAATTGGGCACCTTAAATATAGCAGACTCATACAAGAATGCTTTAGCAAGTTAACCCATCACATTGAAAATTATGATGCTGAGGTGTACCAATATGTGGGGGATGAGGCGGTGCTTACGTGGCAAAAATCTAACAATATTGCTGCACAACAATGCTTGGACCTATTTAAAGATTTTCAAGATAATTTAGATGCAGCGGCACATGAATTTAAAACTGAGTTTGGTTGGGTACCTAAGTTTAAATCTGGTGTGTGTTATGGTACGGTAGCCATTGCTGAAGTAGGGGACTATAAAAGGGATATTGCTTTTCATGGCACTGTTTTAAATACGGGAGCCAGATTGTGTCAATTATGCAAAGAAATCAATGAAGATATTCTTTTCTCTAATTCGTTCTTTTCTCTTTTGACCCATGGTGTAGACCGGTTGGATTATATAGGGGACTATATGCTTACAGGAAGAACGTCTAATGAAAAAGTGTATCGCTTATTAAGCTAGTATTATGACATACTTTTTATATAAAAAATTTGTTGACATGAAGTGATGTTAAATTACAGAAGAAAAATCTGGAGTAAGAGATTTTATTAGTTTGACAATTTTAAGGTGTCTTTTTAACCGAATACATTAAATCAACAATTTCTTAACCTAAACTTTTGAAAATGAGTATTTTCTATGTTACTTTTATAATAGAATAAAATACTATAAAAATGGCACTGAAAAAACAAGTAAAAGGAAAATATACATTAGTCACCTTTACCATAGCGGAGAATGAAGCACCTAGTACGTCTAACGTAATACTTTTGGGCGATTTTAATAATTGGCAGACAAACGATAGTTCTTTTCAAATGGAGAAGAAAGGTGGTAGCTATGAGAAGAGTGTAAAACTGGAAAATGGTAAAAAATACGAATTTAGGTATTTGAGTGATGATAAGGGATGGTTTAATGACCATGCTGCAGATGCATATGTACCTTCTCCATATTTTGGAATAGATAATAGTGTGGTTGATTTAAGTGCTTTACCGGAAAAAAAGAAAACTGTAAAGAAAGTTGCTGCTAAAAAGCCAGTAGCTAAAAAGACGGTTGCCAAAAAGCCTGTAGCAAAGAAAACAACGACCAAGGCCAAAAAAGATGATCTTAAGAAAATTGAAGGTATTGGCCCTAAAATTGCATCAATTTTGACCGAGAATGGTTATGGTACTTTCAGTGCACTTAGTAAGGCATCAGTAAAATCTTTAGAGGAAATTTTAAAAGCTGCTGGACCTCGTTACACTATGCACAAACCCGGTACATGGCCAAAGCAAGCTAAATTGGCAGCTTCTGGTGACTGGGATAAATTAAAAACTCTACAAGATAAATTAGATGGTGGTAAATAATCGCCAACATTATATATAGCAAAAGCCCTAAGATATATTCTTAGGGCTTTTTGATTTATAGGGGTCTTTTAAATCCCTTGTATTATTTCATAGCAGTTTGGTAATCTATGATAAACTTTTTCATCATACTTTGTAGTGCTGTTTTGTCTTTTTTGCTCATTTTAATAATATTGAGCCAAGCAGTTCCAATGTCTTTAGGTGCAAAAGATGAAAACTGCTTTTTTACTACCAAGCCTTTTTCTTTAGGATAGAATGTGAGTCCTTTTTTAGTAATTTTTATATTATCGGCATCTATTTTTTGAACAGGAAATGTCAGCTGCATTGCATGCTGAATTTCATTGTAGAAGTAAACGTTGCCTTGTGTGGCATTTATTTTTGCATAGTAATTTCTATTATCCTCACTATGTTCTTCTATAAAGGCATTTATAGTTTCTACTTGTGTTTGTAATTCTTGGGCGTTACCGTTTTTAACAAATACAATGATTAGGAGGAGTGTAATAATTATTTTTTTAAGCATGATAATTTTGTTTTGAGCTTAAATAACGTATAACATGAACTAATATTGGCTGTTGGTTTTTTGTTTCCCTATGAAATGAAAGCTTTTGTTCTAATATTTAATTTGATTTAGTCACCATTATTAAATTGCTGTAGCGCATCTTGTTGAAATGTCCATATCTCAGAAATTGGTACAATTTTTCTTGTCAAATCATTTATGTTCTTATGTTTTGTCCATAAAAAAGGATAATATGAGATACACTGATTTCCATTTATTTCGGCTATTTGCTTTTTCCAACCGGTCCATCGAGTATTGGAATAGAACAGAGATAGATCACTGGTAAATGTCCAACATAAAAAATCAGAATAACCTACCTCCATAGGTTCCCATTCCAAGGCATCTGGCGCAAAATAATATACATTGCCTAAATCATCGCCTAATGCACCACCATTTATTGCGAAAAATCCGCCGACTACATCATCGGCAACTAAGAATATAGCTGGTTTATCTCCATATTCCTTAAATGTTTTTCCTTTGTTCCACTCAGGTAAAGTTCTATTCAGCTTTTGGTTGCCAGAACCCAAAATTCTAATCCATCCATGGTCGATTAAAAGTCCGCCAGTTTCGTAAATGATAGCTCCCATGGGAGAGCGAGTAGATACTTGAGTTTGATACAGTGCATTATCAGCTTCTTTCTTGTTTTTGGGTAGAACTTCAATTTTGTTGGTTGCATCATTTATCCATTCAGTAACTAATGCCCAGCCAGATTCATCAATATTTATTAATTCATTTATTGTTTTCATTCTGATTAGTGCAGATTAATTTATTCAAATGACTGATTTTTAATACGACTATTTACTCTTAAAATAGACTACTTCTTTTTCTTAAATAAAAATTTATTAATACGGTTTAATATGCTACCCAGAAAATTCCAGAATCTATGTAGAATTCCTTCAAAAAGTACGTCAACGAAAAAACTAACAATAACATCAAAAATCATCTTGTGAACTCATTATTTTAAAAGTAGTCTTTAATTAATAGGGCAGTGCTCCTTTATTATTTTGTTACCGCCCAATCTTGCCCTTCATATTCGGCCCAAGAACAGTCTGCAGGTTCTTCTAATGCACTTTTTACCATTTCAATAAGTTTGGGGTCTTCATCTTTAAAAATAGATTCTCCGCCCATTATTAAAGCCCTACTTAGTTCGTCGTTCATTTTGTCGGTATTCTTGGTCAGGTAGTTTAATTGACCTAACCTAAGATGTAAAAACGGGTTGCCAATAGTATCCTTAAATTGCATTACAAAATTGAAATTTTTGAAAGCCTCGTCTATCATTCTTGCCGCAAAATATACTTCTGCTATATGTACAATAATATATCTACCCGCCCTGGTTCTTTTTTGATCATCGGTAAGAGACTCATATATTTTTAAAAGCTCATTGGTCTTAGTTTCAGAATCTTTTTCATTGTCAAGCACAATTGAATCTATTTCTAACATAAGAGCTTCAATAGATTTAGGTACGTTTATGTATTTCTTGATTTTTTGTACATCTACCTTTTTATTCATTGCAAGTTGATTAAACTGTTGTTTACTATTATTCTTATTAAATAAATTGAATAATCCCATATGTTATATTTTAAATATTGATCAAAGGTTTGTTGGGTCTCTAAAAATCAGGAAATTTTTCGGCTTTTGTTATATTCCAGTCCTCTTTTATAATGCTGTAATACACATCATTTCTACTGTCGCCATTGGGCGCTATGTAATTATTTCTAAATAGACCTTCTTTTTTTGCTCCTAACTTTTCAATGGCTCTTTGTGATCTTAGGTTGTCTTCATCAGCACTGAATTGTATTCTTCTAAAACCAATACTTTCAAATCCGAATTTTAGTAATTCATACTTGCAAGCATGGTTAAGTCCTGTGCCTTGAAATTGAGTACCATACCAAGTCCATCCAATTTCACATTTTTGACTTGTTGTATTAAGATAGCCATATCTGGTACTTCCGGCTACTTGATCTGTTCGTTTGTCTATAATAAGAAACGGGTAGCATAGACCCATATCTTGGTCGTTCAGAGTATTTTTTATATAATTTTCAAATTCGAGCTCGTTATTCATGGTCATACCCATATAAGTCCAAATACCTGTATCAAAAATTATGTTCTTTAGTTCTTTGTTCCTCTTGTTTTTAAAAGGAAGTAAAAGCACTCTGTCATTTTCTAATTGAATAGTAGTGTTTAAAAGTTCTATGTTCATACTCAATGCATTTTTGTATGTAAGCTGACAATTTAGCCTGTGTAAATGCTATCAAGACTAATTGTAGGCACTAAAAAAAAATAGATACACTCAAAGATTATTTTACAAATATCAAAAACCTAATTTATAAGAAAAGATCAACAACCTTTGAGTTCAATGTGATAGATAAAAGTCAATACTCTAAAGCCCCATAAAGTCATAGTTTGTATCGCTTTTATTTTATCATTTTCATCATGCACAACAAGTTTATCTTTAAATGATTTTATATGCTTGGTCCATAAATTACCAGTGGTATCTTCCAGTAAAAAATAAAATCCACTTTCTCCAATTCTTTTTCCCAGCGATTGTAAAATTAATTCACCGTTACTGCCTACACTGGGCTCTAGAATAACGGTTGCATTTCCGTTTGGCAATGGAAACATCGCCTTAATACAGTTTTTTCCATTTGGTATTATACAAGTTTCGTATACCCCGGAATACACTACTTGATTGCTTTTTGCAAATGTTCTTAGCCAAACTGTTCTTTTTAATTCTCTGCTTTTTTTGTCTACTAAGTGGATAATGTCACTTTTTAAATTTTTGGCATCTGTATTGTTTTTCATGGGAAGATTTAATTGTTCAATTCTATTGCTGAACAATATTTTTAGCAAGAAACCAAAAGCTTTGAAAAAAGGATTCCATTTTACGGTAAGGTCAAAATCGTAGTTACTCGTATTTTCATAAAAATCTATTACTTTTTTAGATAAACGCTCCTGTTCTTGTGATGTAAGCCCTAGTTGGTTAATAGATTGTATAAGTCCCTTGTTAATTTGGTTTGATTCTATTTCCAATTGCTCCCTAACAGCTAATTGCTGAATGAATTTTTGACCAATACCTTTTGTGTTTCCAAACGGACCAACTAACCATTCATAGTCTTTGCGAATTATTTTTTTACCAAAAAGTATAACCCATTGCTGCGTTATCCAATCTTGAAAATTTTGTTTTAATGATGCTATTTCCATCAAGTTGTATGCATTTCAAAGTATGGAATATAGGTGTCTTTTTCCTGCCATGAACCAAATTCTGAAATGGGCTTAAACCTTAAAGTTACAAACTCAAAATGAAAACTTTTTCTCTCTCTTTCTTTCATGGCATTTGCATGTCTTTTGGGTTGAGCCATTTTACTATGACCGTGGACCATATTGGTCATTTCTTTTTCTGTTTTCCAGATAGAGAAAGTTGAAATGGTATTGGGAAATTTAAATGATGCCATTGATAATAGGGTGCCGTTGTGATCACGGACCAATTTTTCAACTGGTCTGCCCCAACGTAAGAACCTGGGAATTGCCCATGGTTTCATTCGTGCAATGGTCACGGCAACTACTGGTGAGGAAGCTAATTCCAATGTTGCCTTATGTTCCGGTATTTTGAATTTACTGGTTTTTCCCCATTGTCGCATAAATGCCAGTCGTACATGCCAACCATTGTTTAGTTGGGCACCAAATTTCTCTTTTTGTAAATAGTCATCAAGTGCTTTTTCATTTTCCCATTGTGCAAATACTGCCATCTGTCTTGTTAAAAATCTTGATTGGGAAAAGATAGGGGCACCTAATTTCATTGCTGTCATATACTCAGCATGTACAAGACCGGGTGTTTCTTTGTCTAGAGGGTTTACACACAAACTTTTCACTGCATATGAAAATGATATTTCAACCAGGTGATAAGTAAATATATTCATAAACGTATTTGTGGAATTTGACCTTACTAAGAGTACTAAAATACAAAGAAGGTTTAATTGTCTTTTATTGTATGAGATTATCTTTTTTCAGGTAACGGGTGGCACTTAATGTAATGCCATACTATTTTGAATTTGATGCTAAATAAGAATTTAGAGGTAGCTTTAGTTCTTTAAATATAATGTTTTGTATTTAATGAGTTAAAATAAGAGGGCATTGTAAATGCTTAGTTGATTAAAAGTGTTTATTCCGTGAAAATAACATAAGTTCCTGATTCAGTATTCAATTCAAATTCGGAATTGAGGATTATGATTTCATTATAATCCGTATAAGAACAACAGTCTTCTATTTTTCTTTCGGCATCTACATAAAAGTCAAAAATGTGATTATCGGCTATACGAATCTTTAAATTTACCGTTTCTGTTTCCCAGCCAATTGAATTTATATGAATTATGTTGATGTCATTTTCCGAAATAAAGGAAAAATCTATAGGTTCATCATTATTCAAGTTGTCGGTTATTGTAATTTCATTGGAGTTAAACGTCCCATTGGTGAATAAATTTTCTCCGCTTGTTTTGTCAACAATTTCAAAACTGAAACTTTGGGGTGGAGTAAAACATTCCCCACAATTGTCGTCATTACAACTTTGGAAAATTATTAGGAATAATACAAGTTTCAATTTAAGTATTCTCATTTCCTTGTTTATTAGAACTTATAAATTTACAGATACTAATGAAGACCAATAAGGTCTATCACATTTAGGAGTGTGAGCAAGTTATATTTAAAGAAAAAAAGGTAGTTTAAAGCAAAAAAGAAAATATTAATTAACTTTAAGAAACTGGACTAAGGCTTTTCACAGGAGGTTTTGTTTTGGCACGTTTTTATCGCGCAATTTTCACTATTCCATCACGATTTCTTTTGGCAAGTTCTTCTATAAATTTGGTTTCTCCTCCGATTGTGGTAAATGCTAAATCGTAATCGGTATTTACAACCCAATTCTTTTCTTTTGGATAAATCAAACTAGGTGTTAGTCGCAAATTTTCTAATTCAAGCAATTTTGGAAGTCCATTTATTCTACCGCTATAAATTAAATCTTTTTCCCAGTTTTTTGTGGCAAGCAAAGTGTAGAACAATTCAATATCTTGGTTTCCATATATTTCATTTACTACTTCAACTAAGCTTATTAAATGCTCCTTATCCATTAACCCTTCTCCAGGATAAAGTTCATTGTTCATTTGCTTGTCGTAAGTGTGGGTATGTTTGACACTCTACATTATTGCCTTGTTCAAGTCAAACTCTCTATTTTTTAGTTTATGAAAATCTTTCCAAGTCACACGAGAAAAATCATCTTCAGGAAATTCTTCATCCGACAATTCTCGAACTACGATTTTATCTTTTGGGATTTTATTATTTATCCAAAATGAATGTAAGGCAATTGCATATTCCTGAAAATTATTTGGTAACGTTAATTGAAGGAAAAATTCAAATGGATTTTTTTTCACGTAATTTTAAATCATATTCTTTTTGTTCTCCGACAATAGTTGCGTAAGGTTTAATCCAATCTTCTATATCTTTTTCTGTTAGTTCCAAGGTTTTTCTTAAATATGCTACAACGGGGAGTATAAGAAATGTAGAGCAGAGGGTTATCACTAACTCTAGGTTTATAACTAAGCCAAATATAATGTTTTGTGTTCACCTTCAATTTTGAAACATCAAATTTTATATTTGGCGCCATGTAAAATAAGACCCAAACTTTTGAACCAACACTTACCTAGCTCTATGTTTTTTATACACTGTTGTACATAGTGCTTTATTCTTCTGGTTTTGTATAAGTTACAATGTCAATTCCAATTCCGTTTGGGTCTTTGATTGCAAAATGTCTGTCGCCCCAAGGTTCATCTCGGATTTCAATTTCTATCCGGATACCCATTTCTTTTAGTTGCTTGTACACTTCATCCACATTTTCAACTTCGATGGTCAAATACATTCCTTTTCCATTAAATGCCGATTGGAAAATTGGTTTTTGGCTTGGTTGGTGCGGTAACAAAAAGCTTAATTCTGCTGATTGGTTGGGTGTGTGAAGCAATAGATAAAATTCGTTTTCAAAACTCACTCCAAAGTCCAAAAACTCTGTGTAGAATTTCTTTGTTTCTTGCAATTTTTCAGTAATAATTCCTGCGTTAAGTTTCATCTTTTCCGTTGATTGTGCATTTGTCAAACCTACTGTTAGAGCAAACACGGTTAATAATAATATTCTGATTATCGATTATTTTGTTGCTACAAATTTAGGCTTGCAATAACCCGAAAAATTGTAAAAATCGGTCAAACTTAACGGAAGGCTTCAGAAGGTGTTACGCCGTAAAATTTCTTGAAGTTTTTAATAAAATGTGCTTGGTCATAAAAACCAACGTCGAAGTACAGTTTATTTTCTTTTAGTCTTTGTTTTGAAGGTTTTGCATTTAAAATGTGTTGAAAACGTACAACATCACTAAACGACTTTGCAGTTGTGCCAATGTAAAAGTTAAATATTCTTCGAAGTTGTCTTGGACTTAAACCTGTGTTTAGGTCTTTTTCAGTGTCCAAAAATCCATTCCTTTTGAAAATCAGGTCCAATGAATCTAAAAAACGGTGGTCATAAACAATATCTTGGGTTTTTGAAAATCCGATAATTTTTTCATTTAGGATTTCTATTATCTTCTCAAATGATTCCGCAGGTTTGATTTTTGAATTAATCCACTCTGAAAAGTTGGGCAAAATTTTTTTCAGTTCTTGAGATTGATTACTTAAAATTTTGGCATTTACTTTGAACAAATGAGTAAATGCAGAAGGTAAAAATCGAATGCCGATATAATCAAATTCTTTGCCGATTGGGAACTGTACGAACTTTCTGCAAAATCCCATCACGAAGTTATCAGCTGGGTTTTTGTGGTTAAAAAATATGTCAATACAGCCGTCAGAAACAACTCGGTAATTATAATCACTTTTTAGAGGTTTCTGTGTTTTCAGTTGCCAAAAACAGTATATGAAATCCTCAATTTCTTTATTTGGTTTGCTTTCTCGATAACTTATTCCGTTATCGTTAACCGAAACTGTTGGCTGAATCGGTTTGTAATATTCTCGTATGGTTTTTAATTCATTCACTACATTTTTTTCGTTTTATCTACAACGGACTTGTGTATGAAACGTAGCGTGCAAAAAGACACTAACTTTTCGGATTAACACAGAGCCGAATTTTTATATTTTGTTTTTAATTTATCATTTTTTAAAAGCCAAATTAAAAATTTGGCGGACTTTCTAAATATACACAAACCTTTCGTTTCAGCACTTATTAGCTATGTTTTATACACCGTGTTGTACCTAGTTTTTTATGTTTATTAATTCAATATCTAATTTTTTTCTTAAATCTGTTTTTAAGTCAACTTTTATAGGTTTGAATTCAATTCTTTCTCTATTATTCTCATTAAACTTCTCAATATATTCTTGCGACTGTTCAAATAAAAACTCTGAGAAATGATTTGTTCCAACTAAAAATTTTAAATTAATTATTGAGTCAGTATTCTCTCTAGTTTGAAAATAGGTCCATTGCCTTGGACTACTTAAACCTCTATAAAATCCAAGCGTATCCTTTTTATTATTAAAAACGTAACAATATAATTCTTGAGGTCTGTTTTCAAGTAAAAAAACATCATTTCGGAATTGTGTTTGATAAAGAGTATCATTCCATGATAATGAATATCCACCATTTGCAAATTCGGGTATTATTTCTATTTGCATTTTCATTCGGTCTATCCTCAGTTTTGTTGGTTTTTTGGAACAACTAAATAATGCAGTTAAAATCAGTATTAATAATATTTTTCTCAGGATTTCTTAAATTAGGTACAACAATTGTATATGTATACAATTGCACATATTTCTATTATCGGTAATTTAAAAAAAATAAAAAAGAGAAAAAGATGATTACTTCATCAAGTTAATTTCTGCAATACTTTTTATTCTATTTCTCTCCAAAAAAGCATCAATGGTCTCAAAATGTTCAATTACGCGTTGTTCTTTAAATTCAAATACTTTTTGAGATAATCCTTGTAAAAAATCCCTATCATGAGAAACCAGAATAAGTGTACCATCATAAGTAGAAAGAGCTTCTTTTAAAACATCTTTTGATTTTAGATCTAAATGATTGGTTGGCTCATCTAATATTAAAAGATTTACAGGCTCTAACAATAACTTCACCATTGCCAACCTTGTTTTTTCCCCACCGGAAAGCATGCTTACTTTTTTGTCGATATCATCGCCACTGAACATAAATCTTCCTAAAATATTCTTGATCTGGTTACGAATATCACCAAAAGCGACTTCATCTACCGTTTGAAAAATAGTAAGGTTTGGATCTAATAATGATGCTTGGTTCTGGGCAAAATAACCTACCTTAACATTATGCCCAAGTTGGCAAGTACCTTCTACAGGTATTTCATTAAGAATAGCTTTGATCATGGTAGATTTACCTTCACCGTTTCTACCTACAAATGAAACTTTTTCTCCTCTGGAGATAGACATGTTTGCATTTTTAAATACGACATGATCATCATATGCTTTTGAAACATCTGTAACCGTAACAGGATAATCTCCCGAACGTGGGGCAGGAGGGAAACGAAGCTTTAATGAAGATGTATCTATTTCATCTATTTCAATGATCTCCAGTTTTTCTAGCATGCGCTCTCTTGAACTTACTTGATTGGTTTTGGAGTAAGTTCCTTTAAAGCGTTCTATGAATGCCATATTGTCCGCAATGAATTTTTGTTGTTCTTGGTATGCCTTGATCTGGTGCGCCCTACGAACTTCACGTAATTGTAGGTAATGGGAGTAGTTTGCCTTATAATCATAAATACGCCCCATGGTAACCTCAATGGTACGATTGGTAATATTATCTATAAATGCCCGGTCATGTGAAATGACCATTACGGCATTGGCCTTGTTCAATAAGAAATCTTCTAACCAAATCACAGATTCAATATCTATGTGGTTCGTAGGCTCATCAAGCAAAATTAAATCTGGTTTTTGCAATAGTATTTTTGCCAGTTCTATACGCATGCGCCATCCGCCACTGAACTCATTGGTTTGTCTTGTGAAATCTTCTTGTCTAAAACCTAATCCTTTGAGTGCTTTTTCTACTTCGGCATCATAATTTACATCTTCAAGAGCATAATATTTTTCACCAATATCAGAGACTTTTTCAATGATACCCATATAGGCATCACTTTCATAATCTGTTCTTGTCTCCAATTCTTTATTAAGCCTCTCCATCTCATCCCGCATATCAAAAACATGCTTAAACGCCTTGGCAGCTTCTTCAAATACCGTGCAGTTGTCCTCGGTAAGCAGATGTTGCGGTAAATAAGCAATAACGGTATCTTTAGGTACGCGTACATTGCCTCTTGTGCTCTTTTGTTCACCGGCAACTATTTTCATCATTGTTGATTTTCCGGCTCCGTTTTTACCCATAAGGGCAATTTTATCGGTTGGGTTAATAACGAATGATACATCGCTAAATAGGGTAGTGCCACTGAATTCTACGGCTAAATTATCTACTGAAATCATGCTGCAATTTTAAAATGCAAAACTAATAATAAGAAGTGGTGCATTTACTAACCGCTTTAAAAACTTATAGATAATCTGTGCCGATCATTTTAAACACAGGGAGATTTTCTAAGTGCTTTTTTTATTGCTTAGCCAATTATAAATTAAAAGTACAATGGCAAGAACAAGTAGTAAGTGTATAAGTGCTCCTAGAATTTTAAATACTACAAAGCCTAAAACCCAACCTATGATCAAGGCTGCAATTATAAAGTATATGATATTCTTCATCTTTATTTTTTTGTTGGCCAGTTCATTATTTCAGCGTGGATATCTTCTGTGGATTTTTGTCTCCGTTTGGCAATTTTAGCTATTAGGGCTTCAAAACTATCTTGCTCGCCATTAGCATCTAAATCTTCTGTTTCAGGGAAATTTGCCAAATATTCATCTTTTACCGCCAACCATTGCTTTTCTATATGTAAATCATACTTTGCAGTAGCTACACCGCCATTATTCACAGGTTTGCCAACCTTTTTATTTTCATTATTATGGTCAGCAATATTTTGATGTTGTGGAACGTCATTCTGTAATCCGCCTGTAGAACGTGATTTATCTTTACTCTTATCTTCTGTTATCATCGCTATAATTTTATGTATTCATTAAAGTAAGAACAAGGTAATGACACCTATCATTTATGTGTTGCTCTAATATTACTTTAATTGACGGGATAAAATTTGAAGATGAAAATTAAGGGTGATGCTCACATGACATCTAATTAGATAGGCCCTTCTTTTTTATTTTGAACATTTTGGCCGCAGATGTATAACCGCCTTCTGTGCCATCTACAAAGTGAGAGTGTGTGGTTCTACGATCAAGTACATAACAAGACATAATCGATGCATGGGTAACGTGAATACCGTAAATCAATTTTTTATCCCTTTCCATTTCATCTAAATAGGCAATGAAACAATCTATACTTTTCTGTTCTGCAGTAAAAACAGTATTGATCATGCCATCTAGCATAAAGGTGTGAGACAATTGTTCTATTTGACTTAAATATTGTTTTCCACTACTTGTAAGATTTAAGTAAATTCTGCCAAAATTTGATTTTAACCAACTTTTAAAAAAATACATCCAGCTGGTGGAAGTCAATCTAATTTTCATTTCTTCCCAGACTTTGGTAGGGTTTGGGTCTAATTTGAGATTGTTACTTTTTATAGGCTGCCTATTTTCAAATTTCCCAAATTCTTCATCCATTTGGGCAAGTACTTTTTTATACACATTTCGTTGATCTTTTTCTAAGGAGGCATCTAATAGTAAGCATACTACTTTAGTTTGTTGTTGGTCCGGTAGTATCTGGTCCCAACGACATTCCATTCCTTCTAAATTTAAGAGTGTTTCATCAAATGCTGTGGTTTCTTCTTCCTTAAAAGAAGATTTTATCATGCTTTCCGCTACTTTTAATCCGTCCCCTAAAACGATAGGAATAGATAGCTTATCAGTTAACCGATGTTTGGCAATTTTTAATTGAACCTCTGATTCTATTAATTTACTAACAGGAATTTCACCAACCCGTAGAACTAGATCAATTTTTCTTTTAA
Source organism: Maribacter sp. 6B07 (assembly GCF_002700155.1). Lineage (NCBI taxonomy): Bacteria > Pseudomonadati > Bacteroidota > Flavobacteriia > Flavobacteriales > Flavobacteriaceae > Maribacter > Maribacter sp. 6B07. The sequence goes on from NZ_PDUT01000002.1 coordinate 511,774, forward strand.
TATGTATGCGGTAATTTTCAAGAACATGAATTATTTTGTTAAGCAATGATGAAGGTACTATGAATGTAGCGCCATCGCCACCAAAAAAATAGGGGATTTCATTGCTTCGTTTTACCTTTCTTATGGCATTGAGTACAGAAATAATAGCTCCGGTAGCGGTTAAATTTACCTGATGGTGATTGCCCGCGTTCACTGCACTGGTAGAGTTTAAAATATCTACAACAACAACGTGCCAAGATTTTGGTACATCTACAAAATAGGTGTCATCTCCCAAAAGTTCAATAAGTGTACCTTTAAAGGGGCGTAGATTTTTATAGAATTGTTTGTCTGCCATTAACCTTGTGTAACCTACAATGAGAAATTTTTAATGTTGCGGTGGAGTGCCGGCACCAACCGTAGCGTCTTTAAACCAAACCTCTGTATAACAGCCGTTTTCGTATTGTTTTTTAATGTCTCCGTTATAGGTCTCTGATCCGGTATGCCAAACAATATTTTCTTCAGGATCTTTACCGTTGGTCTGGTTATAAGCTCCTTGCTTAAAATTTTGCAATTCGCCAGCATAGGCATTTTCTTTTTCTACACCATCACGCCCTATTGCCGCATATAAAGTCAATATTTGTACTGGTATATCAGTTGATTCTGCAAAGTCTGTCTGTATTAGGCTTTTGGTAAACGTTTTGGTTTCATGTCCGTCGCTTTTAAACGTAAGGTACATTATGCCTTTGTAGACATTGATTTCATAACTAAATTCTTCGTTTAATTCAATGCCATCTTCCGGCTCTTGGGGGTAAGTGGTAGTGGTTTCTCCGACAACCGACATATCATAGCCCCAAACTGCGGTAGAATAATCCCAACGTTTACCGTTATCTCCTTCGGTATTTATTTCATAATTCCAAAAAACGGAACCTTTTTTATGACCCGGAAATTTTTTGTAGAAAATTTTTAAAGGTTCGTTTTCATGACCTTCCGTACCATGAATTTGACCAACAACTACGGAATAAGAAGCAGCTACCCGGGCATCTCCAGAAGTAGAAACATGCTTTACTTTTAAAGTACCGGTTAGTTTGCCACCGGTATCTGGTTTCCATTCTTCTTTTTGACCCAGTTCTGTTCTAGTGTTGCTTGATGTTCTAGAGGTTACACCAGAATTAGGTGCCTTATATACTACCCAATTTGTATTGTTTTCGTTTTCTACATAAAAAAAATCTTTGTGCTCAACATCAGTTAAATTATTGAAACTTTTGCCGTCACCACATAGAATTTTCCATTCTTTCATAAAAGGAATCACATCATCTGGGTATAGTGTTTTTTCATTTTCAGCAACTGCTGATTTTTTTGTTTCAGTTTTACAAGAAGTAAATGAAAACAATAATGTAAAGGTTATCAATACTATATAGAAATAATGTGAAGGTTTTAAACGCATTAATATATTTATTTAGGTTTTACTTATTTTAAATATACGATAGATCCATTGTTATTTCTAATAATGTTCGCTAAATTCAAAAACGTAAAATAGCTAAACATTTCTTTAAAAGGAATAAGCTTTAATGTGATTCTAAGGTAACTTGCTGGTCACGTTTAGTACAAAAGAACAACTGTATGTTCTATGTGTTAATGGTTAGTGTAATTGACATACAGTTGAGAAAAGGTCTCTATAATTTAGAGACCTTTTCTATATATTTCTGGGTATCAGATTTTTTCGATAACAAATGAATTAATCTTGGAATAACGTATTTAAACGTTTATTTTAAATAAGGCTAATTTTACCAACGTATATTTACGTAGGTAAGTTGAACGAGGATATTTAATAAAACAATAGCATGAGCTCAGTGTTTTTGGTAATTGATGATGATTTGGTTTCTCAGTTTACGGCGAGGTATGCTGTAGAGCAGTGTAGCACAGATACTCAAATCTATGTTTGTGAAAGTGCTATTGAAGCCCTGGAACTATTGACCAAATTAAAAAATGAAGACAAGCCTATACCAGATTATATTCTGTTGGATTTGGTAATGCCTGAAATGGACGGATGGGAATTCATTGATCAATTGCAAAATTATAATGCCAATATAAATAAGATAAAGGTATTTATCATGTCTGCTTTTACGAATTCCAAGGATCGGGAGAAAGCCAAGCAACACCAGTTTATTGAAGGGTATTATGAAAAGCCATTATCTAAGAACATGGTTCAAAATATGATCAAATAGTCTTTCCATCATTTTGTGGTTCAACTTATAATTCTTCGGTTTTACAATTTTTAAGTAATAAAATCAATTTCAATAAATTCTCCGCAAACAGTTCTGCGTAGTTGTCAAGATCAGATATTAGCTCTATTTGTTTTAATTGCTGATGCCTTTTTTCAAATTCCATGAATAGGAAGTAATTATCAAAATTAATTTTTGAAACAAACTGTTGTAAAAGAATATGGACCTTAAGCGCATTACCTTTCGTGTAATAGTCGGTCTGAAATTGTTGAAGTAATAGTAAGAGTTCGGTTCGGTCGTTTGTAGCCATCATAATCAGTATTGAATCAACTTAATGGGAACATAGTTAATTGATAACGAACAAATCTAATTGTAAGTATTTTACTACACAAATTTATTTTAAGATTTTATTTTTTTATACGAACAACACCGTTGGGTCGATAGACGTATTTAATTTTTTTGAGTTACTATTCTATGGTATTAGTATTCTTTTTTAAAGGATTTCCTTATAGTTTTGGAGGAGATATTGATATTAAGTTGAAAAATGACCGCATTGAATATTTATATAGCAGATGACGATTTAGAGGATCGAAGTTTTTTCATAGAGGCATTAGATGATTTACCATTGACTACAGAGGTAACTCAATTTAATAATGGTGTTGACCTTATGGATAAACTTTTCTCTGATGACAACTTACCGCACGTGATTTTTCTTGATTTGTACATGCCTATTATGGACGGATTTGAATGTCTGATGGATATAAGAAACTTTAAAAAGTTCAATAATATTTATATAATTGCCTATTCAGGAATTTATAGGGAACGTGAGGTAAATCAATTAAAAGAAGATGGGGCAAATTTATTTTTAAAAAAATCTTCGTCTTTTAAAGAATTGAAAAAATTGTTACTTAAATCTTTACATAGGGTCAAAGGCTCAAATAAGAATGAAGTTGAGAATGGTGAATTTATAATATTGTCATAAGCAGCTTGGTACAACTGAAATATCTACATCTGTAAAATTGTAGTTGAGATCTTCCTAAATAACCTTAGGATTTAGTTCTTTGTGATAAAGATCATCCATGGTTGTTTTAAGTTGAACAAGCATTTTTTTAAAGGAAATTTCTTTTGTTATAAAACGAACCGCACCCATTTCCAATATTTTTTTACGGTCTGTCTCAGATGATGATGTGGAGTATATAACTACAGGAATCTTACTTAAAAAAGTGTTGTTTTTTAATATAGAAAGGCACTCAAAGCCATTCATAATGGGCATGTTTAAATCTAGAAAGATAAGCTTTGGAACAATACCAGCAGTTATGGTAGATAGTATATAAGTAATTAAAACTTCACCATTATGAAAAAGTTTCATATTAATTTCAGGGAAAATTTCTTGCATGGCCTCAGCAAAGAACATTCTGTCATCTTCATCATCGTCGGCATAGGCTAAAGGGCTAAAAACATTGTAATCTTTCATAGTATATTGTATTAAGAAGCTTAGAGCCCTATTTTGTTTAAAGTTATACTAACAAGTCAAGTTATGGTAACAATATCAAATAAACTTGTAACAGTATTGGGCTGAAATTCTTTTTGTAAAGTTTTTTTCAGTGATTGACAGATAACCAGATATTGTAAGATAATTGTTGGTCCTGTTAAACTGTAATAATTAGCATATTCATTACAGTTTACTACTATATATAAATAATATGTTAGTCAGATGTGTTGTAATCGGAACATTTGACTCATTAAATTGTCTTAAATAGGTAGTCTCTATGCTTAAAATTACCGAAAAAACTTAAGAATTCTCTCAGTGTAGGTAAATAAACTGTTAAATTAGATCTATCAAAATGGAAATTTGGTGGTATCTAGATCATGAATGCCAAAATATGAATGACATATTTTTACTAAAATGCCATAAATCATTATTTATTTCTCAAGAATGTCTATAAAACCTAAATTGATTGCTTAGAATAGAAAGGAATCGTTGATAATTCCATTAAATTCTTTTAATGATGCAAAAACATAATGAACATGGTATGGCTGTAAACTCAGATTTTGGGGTCAACGCAGCGTCAGAAAAAATACCGAAAATGAGCAATCAAAAAGTTTTTGTAGTTAAGAATACCGAAACGGTAATCTGGAAAAAATTAATTGATGGAGATGAATCTGCCCTAGGCGATTTATATAATATATATGTAGACTGTCTTTTTAGTTACGGTATAAATTGTACCAAAGACAGAACATATGTTATGGATTGTATTCATGACTTATTTGTAGATCTATTTAAGTACAGGGAAAACTTAACAATGACAGATAATGTAAAGTATTATTTGTTTAAAAGTTTGAAGCGAAAAATAAATAGAAAATACGCTACTAAAACAATTTCAATATCAGAAGAATATCAATATTCTTTACATCAAGATACAAGAAACTATACGAATTCTTGTGAGGAAGATATTATACGAACAGAAAGGTTGACCGAAAAACGAATGATTTTGGCAAATGCGCTAGAGTCGTTAACAAAGAAACAACGAAAAGGTTTGTTCTTAAGGTTCAATCAAGATAAGAGCTACGAAGAAATTTCTGAAATTATGGAAGTTTCCGTACAGACAGCCAGAACTATAGTGTATAGGGCCTTGAAAGCCTTAAGGTAAATTATTCTAATAATTTTCTTTAGAAAACTGTCTATATAATTACAATTTCTTACTTATTGTTTACGAGTACCTTGATAAGGTTTATTTAAACCTAAATCATAAAATCAATACCTAACTATGGAAAAAATAAATCCTAAAAATATCAATTTTTCATCTATGACTGAAGAAGAGACTTCAGCTTTGAAAAATAGGATTTTCAATACAATACATAAAAAGAAAACTAGAAAAAGAAACTTTTGGTTTTCTGGCTTGGCAGCTGCGTGTTTGGCAGGTTGCATAGGTCTTACATTTTATTTTTACAACACCTCTTATACATCAAGCTCCATTACCGATTTTGTAAACTCTACCTCTTCTGAAAATGAAAATCATAAAGAAGGTGAAGTGGTACTTACGTTGGGTGAAGGCAATAGTTTAAAAATTAAAGAGGATGTGGCATCAATCAACTATTCTGATTCTGGAGAGAATGTAACTATTGGTGCAAATGAGGTAGTGAATCAAAAAGCGACCAAAAACAAAAAATCTGTATTCAATACCCTTTGGGTGCCTTACGGTAAGCGTTCTAATCTAACACTTTCCGATGGAACTAAAGTATGGCTTAATTCAGGTTCAAAATTGGTCTACCCAATAGCTTTTAATGGTGACAAAAGAGAAGTTTACATTGAGGGTGAAGCAATCTTTGAGGTAACCCATAATAAAAGCAAACCTTTTCATGTAATTTCTGACCACCAAGTAGTAGAGGTCTTAGGAACTGTATTTGGTGTCACTAATTATCCAGATGAAACCGAAACCAATACTATTCTTAAAAGCGGTAGTGTTCAAATAAGCTTCAAGAATATTAAGAATGATTCTTCACATTCAGATAAAATGAAGATTACTCCTGGTACAAAGGCAAGTTTTGATAAAGAGAATAAAAGTATTGTTTCTGAGAAGGTAAATGTTGAAAATTATTTTTCTTGGAAGGAAGGTGTACTAATATTCAAGAATAATGACCTTCAATATATTATGAAACGTATTTCTCGATATTACAACATTGATATTGTCATAGAAAACGAAAACCTGGCCAAAGAGACTTTTTCTGGTTACCTAGATTTAAATGAAGACATCAATTCCGTAATACATAGTATTAAGGAAAGTACCAATATGGAATACGTTAAAACAGAAAATAAAATATTAATCAAGTAACACCTAACGCCAATGAACTGAAAACATATTATTTTTTTGAAGTAGCAATTATTAAAAAAGCCAGAAGATGTTCCCGCATCTTCCGGCAATTAATTTCAATATTGCTGTTTTGCAGCAACATTAAATAACCAACACAAAAATATGAAAAATATCATACCAGTCGGAATTCTAACGATTATGAGAATATTTCTACTATTTATCGGAATAGGACTTTCATCAGTTTACGCTAACTCAGTATTTGCACAAAACAAAATACAGGTAGACGTTAACAATATCTCTGTGGAAGCATTTTTCGAAAAAATACAGAATACTAGTGATTATGTCTTTTTTTACAAGGATAATGTAATCAAAACTGATAAGAAAATATCGGTAAAATTGAAAGATGCCCCCATGAAAATCGTTTTGGACAAAGCTTTTTCCAATACCGATTTAACTTATAAGATTATTGGCAATCAAGTTATTGTCAAAAAAATGCCCCCTAGCTCCCCAAAAACTTCTTTGGAATTTGATGCTGTCGTTCAAACTACAATAACAGGAAATGTTACGGATGCTACTGGCCAACCATTACCAGGTGTAAATGTTTTAATTAAAGGTACCACTGTTGGAACTCAATCTGATTTTGATGGTAACTATGCCATTGATGTTACAGACGGTACTGCACTGGTTTTCTCTTACATAGGTATGCTGACCAAAGAAGTAGCTATCGATAACAGATCTGTAGTGAATGTGGTACTCCAAGAAGATGTGGCTTCTTTAGATGAAGTAGTGGTTGTGGCATATGGTACGTCTACTAAAGAATCTATTACGGGTTCTGTAGGTGTTGTTAGAAGCGAAGAGTTAGAGCAAGTACCTGTTTCAACATTTGAGCAAACATTAAGAGGTAGTACAGCAGGTTTGCAAGCTAGTGCGGTAGATGGTGCTCCAGGAGGAAATACCCAAGTTCGTATTAGAGGTATAGGTTCTATATCAGCATCAAGTGAACCGTTATATGTTATTGACGGAATCCCAGTGCAAAATGGTAGTATTGGTACCATTGATAACGGTGGTAGTAGTACCAACGTTATGGCATCGATCAATCCAAATGATATTGCATCCATTTCGGTTTTAAAGGATGCTGCCTCCACAGCAATATATGGTTCTAGAGGTGCCAATGGTGTTATTTTGATTACCACAAAATCCGGTAGTTCCGGTAAAGCAAAAATCACCTTAAAAACACTAACAGGTTTTAATTCACAGGCCTATAATAATATATTAAAGCCATTGAATGCTGCAGAGTACACGGAACTTTTTCTTGAAGGCTATGTGAATTTAGGTGACACACCTGAAGAAGCGCAAGCAAGATTTGATGCTACTTTTCAACAATTAATAGATCCTTCAACCGGTGAGCCTACAGATACCAATTGGTTAGATGCTATAACTAGAACAGGAATTACCCAAAGTTATGATCTTAGTGCTAGCGGGGGAACAGAAAATTTAAAATACTTTTTCTCTGGAGCCTACTATGATCAAGAAAATTATATTATTGGATCTGGCTTTAATAGATTAAGTGCCCGTAGTAATATAGAATTTAAGGCAACCGATTACTTAACGGTTTCAAATAATATTTCTGTATCTAACAGTACTACGAATACTTTTTTTGATGGTGGTTCTTTTAATAACCCTTTTAAAAACTCGTTAGAGTTATCACCATTAATTCCAATCTATGATGAGGAAGGTAGATTTAATGGAGAGCATGCGGATTATTTTCCTTTAGGAGGCGCCAACCCGGTTGGTGCTCTAAGTGGAGATGATTTATGGGAAAATAAGCAATTTAGGGTGATAGATAATTTTGCGGTTTCTATTAAACCGGTTAAGAATTTGACCTTGCGTTCGCAGTTAAATTTCGATTTACTGACATTGACGGAATCTCAATATCAAAACCCTAGATATGGCGGCGGTAGAAACTCCGGTGGTATTGGTTATGAAGCAAATACTTCTCTTAGAACCTTTGTGGGTACACAAACTGCAGATTATAATTTTAGCTTAGGCAATAACCATAACTTCAATGTTTTAGGTGGTTTTGAAGCGCAGGAAACTGTTAGTGAATCTTCTAGTGCATCTGGAACTCAATTTCCTAACCAAAGTTTAAGAACTTTAAATAGTGCATCGGCAGAATTTGCTATTAGTGGTTCAAAATCTGAATACACTTTTGTTTCTGCTTTTTCTAGAGCAAACTATAACTACGATGGTAAATATTTTCTTTCTGCGAGTTTAAGACGAGATGGTTCTTCTAGATTTGGTGCAGATAATAGATGGGGTACTTTTTATTCTTTTGGTGGTAGCTGGGTTGCTAGTAACGAAGCTTTTTTAGAAGATGTTTCTTTTCTTAATTTATTAAAAGTAAGAAGTTCTTGGGGTGTTACGGGTAATGCTGCTATTGGAGATTTTCCATCACAAGGTCTTTATGTTTATGGCCAAGATTATGATGGTAATCCTGGTGGTAGTCCAAGTCAAATTGCAAACCCTGATCTTACTTGGGAAAGTCAACAGAATTTTAATGTTGGTGTAGATTTCGGGCTATTTTCTAAAATTAGTGGTACGGTTGAGTATTTTGAGCGTACTTCTTCAGACCTTATTCTAAATGTACCGATTACTTTAACCTCTGGTTTTTCTTCATTGACCCAAAACTTTGGTGAAATGAAAAACACAGGTTTTGAAATTTCAATGAATGCAGATATCATTAGTAATGATGATTTTAATTGGAATGTTGGTTTTAATACCACCTTTTTAAAGAATGAAATTACCGAACTAACAGATGATTTTACAGATGGTGCTTATAGAAGACAAGAAGGTGAGGATTTTCAATCTTTCTATTTGTATAGTTGGGCAGGTGTAAACCAAGAAAATGGTGATCCACAATGGTATACAGATGCATCAAAAACTACGATAACCAATGACATTAGTGAGGCAGAGCGTTTTTTGGATGACAAATCCGCTACACCTGAGTTTTTCGGTGGATTTAATTCCATGCTTTCCTATAAAGACTTTAGCCTTAGTGCCAACTTTATCTATTCTTATGGGAACTATATTTTTGATTCCAGGGCAAGAGGTACATTAGGTGACGGTAGGCTTACACCAAGAAGTACGGCAGATTTTATTTATGATAATAGATGGCAGCCTGGTTCAACAGATGCTTTAGTACCTCAGTTTGTTTGGGGTGGTCGTAACGGTAGTAATGAAGCTAACCAAACTAGATGGTTGTATGACGGTAGTTATATTCGTTTAAGGGATTTAACGGTTGCCTATAATTTTAACAAAGATATTACTTCGCTATTAGGCTTGAATTCAATGAGATTGTATGCTAGGGGAACAAATATCCTAACTTTTGTAAAAGAGGATATCCTATACATTGATCCAGAACAAGGTATTGATGGTAGTTACACAGGTCAAACACCTGCAGTAAAGACTATTTCCATTGGTTTAGATATTCAACTTTAAATGATGACACACATGAAAACATATAAAATATTCATATTAACAATAATGACTGGACTAGTATTCTCATGTTCAGACTCATTTTTAGAATTGACTCCGCAACAATCTGTTTCGGATACGGATGCTCTTTTGGACCTTGATGGTTACGAATCGTCAATTACAGGTATATATAATAAACTTTCCGGAGCAGAATACTACGGGCGCTACATGATTATGATACCAGATGTTTTGGCAGATGACGTTAAGCAAAATAGTCAGGCCAATAGAATTGTAGATTATGCTGAGCATATTCAAAGAGTATCAGATGGTCAGGCATTGGCTTTATGGGGTAGTGCCTATGAAGGTATTAATGCAGCAAATGCCATCATAAATTCTGAAACAATTTTAGCTGATGCCGTTTTAGATGAGCAAAATCACATTGTTGGTGAGGCTTATGCATTAAGAGGTTTAATATATTTTGATTTGGTACGCATGTTTGCCCAACAATACAATTATACGGCAGATGCCAGCCATTTAGGTGTACCCATCGTATTAAATTTTGATTTGGACAATGAACCAGCTAGAAGTACCGTAGCAGAAGTGTACGAACAAATTATTTCTGATATGACCACAGGAATCTCTTTAATGAGCGATAGTTCCAGAAGTGGTAATTCAAATACGTTATCCCCAAATGCAACAAGGGCTTTATTGGCAAAGGTTTATCTATTTAAAGAAGATTGGAACAATGCAGAAGCTATGGCTAGTAGTGTTATAGAATCTGGAGATTACAATTTAATTTCTAACGATAACTATTATGATTTATGGACTACGGATAATAGTGCCGAATCAATCTTTGAAATATCAATGACCGAAACGGATAATGTTGGTGGCAACGGTATTGCAGGTCTTTATCTACAAGCGGGTTTTGGAGATTATCTACCTTCTAATGATGTCGTTGATCTTTATCCGGAGAATGATGCACGTTTGAGCACATTTGAGGTTGACCCTTTATTGACCGGGGAATTTGGCCCATATAGAATGATAAAGTATGCGGATATCAATGGGTTTGACAATGTGAAAGTTGTAAGACTTGCTGAAATGTATTTAATACGTGCCGAGGCTAGAGCTGAAATTGGTGCGGATATAGCGGGAGCACAAGATGATTTAGATATGGTACGCCAACGTGCAATAGCGGATGAGCCAGATAATGCAGATACTGGTGATGCCCTTAAGGATGCAATATTTTTAGAAAGAAGATTGGAATTAGCCTTTGAAGGACAACGTTTGTGGGATCTAATGCGTAATCAAATGGATATTGTTAGAACCAACTGTACTGCTCAGACTTGTACTATTCCTTATGGTGCTGATACGGTTATTATGCCTATACCACAGGATGAAACAGATGTTAACCCAAATATAGAACAGAATCCTGGGTATTAATATTTAGGACTGATTTATTGGTTATTAAACACATTGAGAGGCTGCATTGGTTCTCTCAATGTGTACTCTATTATCTTAAAAATATAGGATTTTTTTTCTTTAAAACTCGAAAAACATATGAATACACAACGTAGAAATCTATCGAAATTACTTTCGTTAGGAGCATTATTTCCTGGTCAAGCTGCTTATTCGTTAAATACTATTTTAGAATCTATAGATACTGATCCAAATTCAGAATTTAATAAGCAGTTATTATACAACATAGGGGAAAAGGGAGTTGAAAAATTATATAAAAAGGCTATTGTAAATGACGGATTGGTCATTGTCAGAAATTGGAATGAAGAATCGTTTAAGGCTCTTGCCAAAACTGGTTATACGGGTTTTAATGCTTCTGTAGTATCCGGTGATTTTAACCGGGGAATGGAAAACCTGACCAAATGGCAAAATATTATAAAAAATAATTCTGATAAACTTATTTTGGCTACCAGTGTAGATGATTATTATAAAGCTAAAAAGGAAGATAAGGTTGCCGTTATGTTAGGTTTTCAGAATGCAACAATGCTTGGCAGATCCATTAAAAATTTAGATACGTTGTATGATGCTGGTATGCGTTGGATGCAATTAACCTATAATCAGCGAAATTATTTAGGTGATGGTAGTACTGAACGTACCAATTGTGGCCTATCGGATTTTGGGGTAGAGGTCGTAGACCGCATGAACGAGTTGGGTATTATTGTAGATTTATCCCATTGTGGAGAACAGACTACCAATGAAGGTATAGCCCATAGTAAAGCACCGGTATCCATAAACCATTCCATGTGCGAGGCTTTGCACAAAAACCATCCAAGAGCCAAGAGAGATGAACAGATTAAGGCCATGGCAGACAAGGGAGGTGTAATGGGTATTATTTGTTTGGGGTACATGATTGGTCCAAACCTTGGTACGGATACTACCTTAGAAACATATGTTGACCATATTGACCACGCAGTTAAAATTGGTGGTATTGACCATGTTGGTTTGGCAATTGATTACCCTATAGAAGGTCTAGAAGCCAATGGCGCAACAAGAGAAAATTGGTATGTACCAAGATTAACCCGTTTTAAACCATCTTACAAAGTTCAATGGCCACCATGGATACCTGAACTTGACAAAACAAGTAGGTATTTGGAAGTAGCCAAAGTTTTAGATAAAAGAGGGTATAGCACAGGAGATATCGAAAAAATACTAGGGCTAAACTGGTTAAGACTCTACAAAGAGACCTTAAAACCATAATCAATAATTGTCCATAAAATTAGAGATAATAAATTCTAACCAAGAGTATGAAAAACCAATTATATTTTGCGCTATTATGTTTAGGTTTTGTGAGTTGTTCAGACGCTCCAAAATTAGAAAATGAAAGTGGTGAAAAAACGAATTACGATGTTGTGTTTCGTGAAAAACTTGCCGGTAAATATAAGAAATGGGAAACGGCAGATAATAGCTTTAAATATTTTTATACCTATACGGATAGAGGACGTGGACCAGAGGTTACTGAGGAGATAAAACTGAATAGCGACAACTACATCATTTCGGAATCTATTACCGGTGTTAACTATTTAAAAGATTCCATTTCTGAAAATTTTAGTGGTGTTGACGGTTCTGCTTCTTGGAAAAATCCTATGAGTGAAGATAAAGCCGATTTTAATGGTAAGGCACTTTACTTTAGACATGATGGGTCACCTGCGGTGTATGAAATTATTGCCCAGCTTTTAACTACATCTGAGAATAGTAAAGTTGCCCTTTATCCAGAAGGGGAAGTAGAGTTGGTAGATCAGTATTCAATAACGCTTTCAGATAGTACTTCATTAAATCTATTAATGATCAAAGGGCTAGAAATGATTCCTAGATATCTCTGGATGAAGGATAATGAAATGATCGCTAGTATTTCTGGTAATCTGCATATCGTTAGGGAAGATTTTAAAGCGTTTAGAAAAGAATTACAAAGCTTGCAGAGTACATATGAAGATGAATATCTTTTCAAAATTGCAAAAGAGCTTTCCAATAATATAGATAAGGTAATTATCAAAAATGTAAATGTCTTTACACCTGAAGGTACCATTGTAAACAATCAAGATGTATTTATTGAAGGCAAAAAAATTAAATCCATAAAGCCATCCAAAGGAAAAGTTTTGAATGGAACTGCGCAGGTAATAGATGGTACGGGTAAAACACTTTTACCTGGTATGTTTGATATGCATACCCATAATACCAAATTTAGGGGACTGCTACACTTGGCAGGTGGTATAACCTCTGTTAGGGATATGGCTAATAATAAGCAATTAAAGCAGTTAAGTGCCCAGTTTGATAACAATGAAATTATAGGTCCCAATATTGTCATCTTTTGTGGAATTATAGACGGTTCCGGACCCTTTGCAAATCAAAGAAACGTAGTTGATAACTTGGAGGAAGGTTTGGCAGAAATTCAATCGTATAAAGATTTAGATTATGATCAAATTAAGTTATATAGTTCTATTAGACCAGAATGGGTTAAACCTTTGGCAGCCAAAGCACATGAACTAAATATGCGTGTAAGTGGACATATACCGGCGTATATGACGGCAACTCAAGCAATAGAGCAAGGGTATAATGAAATTCAGCATATGAATATGTTGTTCTTAAATTTCATGTCAGATACTATTGATACTCGTACTCCTTTAAGGTTTACTATGGTAGCTAACCATGGGGCGGATGTGGATTTAAAATCTAAGGAGTATCTGGATTTTGTGTCCTTATTAAAATCCAAGGATATTGTTATTGATCCTACGATATCTCTTTTTGAAAATATGTTTATTTCCAAAAAGGGAGTGCCTAGCCCAACGTATAGTAAAATCATGAAGAGATTACCACTGATTGAGCAACGGGCTTTTTATAGTGGCGGACTTCCAAAAGAAGGTGATAAAGCAGCTTTGTTTAAGGATAGTTACATGAATATGCTAAATGCATTAAATGATATGTACCAGAAAGGTATTTCAATAGTACCGGGTACGGATGGTTTACCGGGCTTCTTATATCATAGAGAATTAGAATTGTATGAGTCAGCGGGTATACCTGCAGCAGAAGTATTAAAAATGGCGACCATTAATTCGGCAAAAATTTCGGGTACGTCAGACTATTTGGGTTCCATAGAGGTTGGTAAAAATGCAGACCTAATTCTTATAGATGGTAATCCAATAGAAAATATTAGTGATGTTAGAAGGGTAGAGTGGACCATAAAAGGAGGTACTATTTTTTATGCGGATGAGCTTTACAACAAAATGGGTATTAAACACTTTAAATAGATAACAATGAAAATTAAACTTATAATAATCTTTTCTTTTTTAATAACCACGGTTAATGCCCAATCAATTGAGTTTTTTACCAGTGGTAGATTAATATTGGGTACACATAAAGAAAGAACGGCCTCCGTAGGTGTCGGTGATATAGATAATGATGGTGATGCCGATATTTTGGTGGCTAACGGGCGTCACTGGCCAGGACAGAACAGGGTATTTGTAAATAACGGAAGAGGTGTTTTTACAGTTTCAAAAGAACTTGGCTTTGAAAGTGAAACTACCTATTCTACTGAACTTGCCGATTTTGATGGCGATGGTGATTTAGATATTGCCGTTGGTAATGATATGGCACCTAACTATATCTTCATTAATGATGGAAAGGGAAACTTTGAAAGAGCATCTAGTTTTGGTGTAGCATATGCACCAACTAGAAATATTGTGGTAGCCGATATTGATCAAGACGGAGATAATGACATTTTAATTACCAATAGGGGAAAAGAAAATGAAATTTGCCTTAATAACGGTGATGGAACTTTTTCTAAATCCATCGGTTTTGGAAATAAGGAAGATTCTACCATAGATGTGGAAGTTGCTGATATGAACGGTGATGGTAACCTTGATTTGATTTTGGCGAATAGAGATGACCAACCAAATATGGTGTATTTAAATGAAGGTAATCTAAAGTTCACCAAGAAAATTCCCTACGGAACAGGTAAGGATATTACACGTTCTGTAGCAATTTCAGATATTGATAAAGATGGGTTTTTAGATATTGTTACGGCAAATATTGGTGAGCCAAATGTTATTTATTTCGGGGATAAAAAACAAAGCTATCAGCGTAAAATGGAATTTGATTCCAGTCTTGATAAGTCGTACGCTATTTCTTTGGGTGATTTGGATAATGATGGCGATATGGATATTATCATAGCTAATGTTCAAAAGCCTAATGCTGTATTTATAAACTCTGGTGACGGTAACAATTGGGAGCGTGTACAATTGGCAAAAGAGAATTTTAATACCTATGATATTACGGTTTTTGACCTCAATGGAGATGGTAAACTGGACATCATTGAAAGTAACTCAGACGAAATAAACCGATATTACTTCAATAGGTTTACTCCAAAATTTCCTTAAATAACAATCTTGAACAGACATTAAATATAGTAACCAGCATAATGATATGAATTTGAAAAATCTTTTAAAGTGTACTTTTCTAGTACTCTTGTCCGCATGCTCTTCAGAAACTTCAGAATGGCAAAATTTTAATGATGAAGGTGTGTTTTTGGTATATCGAAGACAATCACAAATAGGGAAAGAGTCTTACTCCATAACATCTACTAAAGACACCATTACGGTTACCTCTATACAAGGGGAGAATGAAAGGGGGAGAATTAGTGGAGTAGAGTCTAAACTATTTTTGACTACAGATTTAGAGCCTATATCGTATTTCAGTCGTCGTATTTCTAATAATGATACCACCAATATTATTAAAATGGAGATACAGGGTGACAAAGTATCGGTTTGGGAAAAACATTTTGATGTTGTTGTTAGCGATAAAAAAGATGCATTCTTTTTAGTGAATAGTAACATACCTGCAGGAATTGAAATGATGCTATATCATTATTATTTCAAACAGCATAATGCTTCCTCTATACCAACCTTGCCTAGAGGAGAAGTATCTCTTACCCATAAAGGAGAGGATATCGTGAAAATTAAGGGTGAAGATGTAGCCTTGGATCGGTACGTTGTGGAAGGTATCAACTGGGGCGGCAGAACTATTTGGTTAGATAAGTCAAAGAACTTGGTAGCGGTAGTAAAGGCTAATACCCAGATTAGAGAGTTGATTAAAGAAGGCTACGAAGAAGCCAAATCACTTTTTATTAAAGGCAATGTTGAAGAGCAAATGGCTCAACTTACAGATTACACAACTGCACTAAAAGGAGAGCACTCGGAAATTACGGCTTTAGTTGGGGGTAATGTAGTTGATGGTGTGCAAGATGATGTACAGAAAAACATGACCATAATCATTGAAAATGGAAAAATAAAGCAAATAGGTAGTTCCCCCGAAATTACTATTCCTGAAAAAGCTAAAGTAATAGATGTATCTGGTAAAACTTTAATACCTGGTATGTGGGATATGCATGCACATTCTAATCAAGTGCAATGGGCACCGGCATATTTAGCTGGTGGGGTTACTACCATACGCGACAATGGTAATGAGTTGGAGTTTGCCACTGCTTTTAGGGATGCTATTGCAAAAGATGGGGCTACAGGTCCAGATATACTCTTAGCCGGAATGACAGATGGACCCGGTATTAAAGGTAACGGAATAATTAGGGCACGCTCAGCTGAAGAGGCAAAAGAGGTGGTTAAGTTATACCATGATAATGGATATGAGCAAATTAAAATTTACACATCCATAGAGCCGGAAATATTAAAAGTATTGGCAGAAGAGGCACATAAATTTGGGATGACAGTAACGGGGCATGTACCTGCCTTGGTTGATGATGCTCGTGTAGCTGTTGAAAGTGGTATGGATATGCTTAGTCACTACAATAGAATTTTAGCAGCTTTATTCACAGATAAAAAAGTATCTGATTTAGGTCCATTTTTTATGGTGGATAATGAGGTGACAGATGAAATGGTTAATGATGCTATTGCATTTTACTTAAAGCACGGGACCGTTCTAGATGTTACTCTTGGGCTAGGTGTGGTACGTACCTTACCAAAAGGACAGGTAATGGAAACTATAGAACCGGATGCGGGTAGAATGGCTTACGAACTTTTCGAAAGTAAAAGATTTAGAGCTGGGACAGGTGAAGCGCGTGCTAAAAAACTAAAGCAGAATATCATTAAATCCGCAGAGGTGATTGGTAAATTCTACAAAGCCGGTATTCCTGTGGTTGCGGGAACGGACAATTTTGCCCCAGGATTCGGATTATTTCTTGAAATGGAATCTTATGTTAAGTATGGAAATCTTACTCCTTTAGATGCAATAAAGATGGCAACGATTATTCCAGCAAGAGCAATGGGCTATGATGATGTTACCGGAAGCATAGAAGTGGGTAAACAAGCAGATATAGCTATTCTTGATGAAAATCCTTTAGAGAATATAGATAATATAAGAACCGTTTCGTCTGTACTTACCAATGGTAATTACTATGAAAGTGAACCGTTATGGATTGCGGCAGATTTTAAACCTACCAGAGATTAATAACAAGAACTTATAGAACCATATGAAGAATACTTCTAATTCGCGAAAAGTAATAGTTTTATTGTTTTTTTGCTTGTGTTCAAGTGTACATTTTGTTTGTGGGCAAGAACTTAATTTAAAATATCTTGGCGTAGCAGGGTGGGAAATTTCAAATGATAGTCTCACTATTTTAGTAGACCCTTATATATCTAGGCTTAAACTAAAAGGTAATCCTCGTTTTTATGCAGAAGGTGATGATCGTAAAATTTATAGTGGTGATGACGTTTATGAATCTGATACTGTTGCCATAAATAAAATTATTACCAAGGCAGATTATATTTTAGTGCATCATTCACATACGGATCACTTAGCAGATGTGCCTTATATCGCTAAAAAGACCGGTGCAGTGGTTGTTGGTACCGAAACTACGGCTACTATTTTAAAAGCATATGGAATCCCAGAAAAACAATTGATTACGGTTAAAGGTGGTGAAGACTATCAATTCGATAATTTTTCAGTTAGGGTAATACCTTCTATTCATTCGGCATTAGGAGATAAGCGTTATTTTGATTCAAAAGTATATTCGGACCCAGAGGAACTAAAAATACCTTTAACGGTTGAGGAATTTATAGAAGGTGGTTCTCTTATGTTTTTGTTACGAATAGATGCTCACAAAATACTTACCTCGGGTTCAATGAATTTTATAGAGAGAGAAGTAGCTGGATTAAAGCCTGATGTATTGATACCTGGTATTAATCTGTCTCGATTGGAAATATATAAATATACAGAAAGGCTGTTAGAGCTAACCGGATATCCAAAAACCATAATTCCTGCACATTGGGATAATTTTAGGGTACCATACGGTTCTTCGCAAGAAGACCCAATTCAGAAAAAGGTAATGCCATTTATTGATGAAGTAAGAGCAGTTTCGCCAGCAACTAAAGTTATAGTGCCGGTTCATTTAGAGACCATTACTATTCAATAGAAATATATTTTAAAAATTAATAATCGATAAGCATTAATAAAACTATATAATGGCAGCAGCACAAACCAATCCGTTATGGAAAGAGGCTAAGATTAAAAATTACTTACCACATATGACGGTGCCAGAGGTAGAAAGCTTTTTGGAGCGATCAGATATGGTTATTATACCTATTGGTGCTTTAGAGCAACATTCTAGCCATTTGCCTATTGGTACAGATTTTATAAACGGTGTTGAACTTTGTAAGCTTATTGCCCAAGAGCGAGAGGTATTGGTTGCGCCTGTATTAATGGCTGGTCAGTCTCCATACCACATGGCTTTTCCGGGTACAATTTCTTTAAGTGCAGAGACCATTGTCAAAGTACATATGGAAACGGTTGAAAGTTTGGTGCAAAACGGCTTTAAAAGATTTATATTTATGAACTCACATGGTGGTAATAGAGCCATCACCACTTTTCTCGTAGATCAAATTAATCAAAAAACGGCAGCTGTTGCGGTAGATTTTAGTGTAGCCGTATCTCCTATTCTTAAACCAGAAAATACTAAAAATACCACTTCTTTAGATAGGCATGCGGGTGTTAGTGAAACATGTGATAGTTTGTATTTAATGCCCAGTTTGGTAGAAATTGAAAGAGCTACCGATCCAGGAATGAAACTACCAAAACACCTGGAGAAAATGCTTCCAGAAGTTATTAAAGGGGAACCTACTGCTAAGTTGTTATTTCTATCCGAAGCATTGAAAGCAGAAGAAACGGGTAAAAAAACATCTACCATAGAAATGACAAAAACCGGAGTTTGGGGAGAATTAAACCCTAATCAAGCTACAGTAGAAAGAGGGGAAGAGCGTGTTTCGAAAATGGTGGCTGCATGTACAGGTTTTATTGATAAATGGAATGAGTTAACACAACAGACTATATAAAAGCATACAATTATGATAAAGATTAAAATCTTATTTCCCGTTTTAACGCTATTATGTTTTGTGTATGCTAAGGCTCAAGACAGTATTCTTTTTCCAAAGCCGCAAGTGGTTTTGAAAATTGAACCATCTGAAACTGACAATAGAATAACAAAAGCCGATACCCCTCATTTAATAGCTTATAATCCTTCTAATGAACAGGGTAAATTGTTACTATTTATTCCGGGTACCAATGGTATTGCGTTAAAAGGACCTAAGAATTTATTCGCTACAGCTATAGAACAAGGGTATGCTGTAATTAATATGTCATATATAAATACCCCTGCCATTGCAAGGATTTGTAAAGGTGAAAATCTAGAAGCAAATGCAAACTGTGCTGCAGATTTTAGAAATTGGAGAGTGTACGGTAATACGGAATTTCCCCTCATTGAAGATGCATCTTACGATGCCATTGTCAATAGGCTGACCAAGCTTTTAATGTATTTATCGGAAAATGATAAGCAAGGTAATTGGAGCCGTTTTTTAGAAAATGGTTCGCCTAAATGGAGCGAAATAGCTTTGGCAGGTCAATCTCAAGGTGGTGGTATGTCTGCCTTTATCGCAAAAACAAATTTGGTAGCTAGAGTAATCGATTTTTCAGGTGGGTGGGATTATTCCGCTAAAAATGAAATTGCAAATTGGTATTCTTCTGCCAGTGTTACTCCTGTAGACCGCTATTATGGAACGTTTCATAAAAAAGAACCTATGGCGGAGACTATTGAAAAAACCTATAAAGCCATGAATATACCAGAAGATCATATTTATGGTTTTGATCTGGAAGTACCTAAGGGTAAGCGGGCGCACTCTAACGGAGTACGAAATTTGGGTTATAAAGACCAGTGGATAGCATTACTTGGAAAAGGTAATTAATTATAAAAGCATCAATTGGAGATAAAATTAAAAAACATGAATAAAAGAATATATCACTGTTGCTGCTTACTGCTATTACTATTTACGTCGTGTAAAGAGGCAAACAAAGAAGTTGTAAATAAAACGGATATGAAAGAAAAGGTAGCTACTAAGATGAATACATTAGGATTAATTGGTGGTACTTCTTGGCATTCTACAATAGAGTATTATAGCATGATCAATCAGTCGGTGAATGATCATTATGGCAATAATACCAATCCACCATTGTTGGTTTACACACTTAATCAGGCTGAGGTTCATCGTTTTCAAATAGAAAACAAATGGGACTCCATTGCTCATATGCTCGTAAATGCTGCTAATAGTTTACGTAGAGGAGGAGCAAAATCGGTACTTTTTTGCGCCAATACACCGCATAAGGTATATGATTTGGTTCAGCAGGAACTTGATTTCCCAATTATTCATATCGCAGATGCTACCGCTAAAGAGATTCATAAAAGAAAGGTGAAAAAAGTACTGTTCTTAGGTACAAAATATAGTATGGAAGAAACCTTTATCACTAAAAGAATTGAAGATAATGGTATAGAAGTATTGGTGCCTAAAGATCAAAAGGTGATAGACGAGTTACATAGAATAATAATTGAGGAACTTACGTATGGCAACATTGTGCCATCTTCAAAAGATTACGTTATGGAAGTCATTAAAAATGCCAAAGAGCAAGGTGCCGATGGAGTGGTTTTAGGGTGTACCGAATTTCCATTAATGATTTTTCCGGAAGATGTGGATATCGCTGTATTTAATACAACAAAGATTCATTCAGATGCAGGTGTGAACTATATTTTAAAAAAATAATATGCAATTTTCTAAGCAGAATATCGGTCGTGTTTTAGGACCATTAGTTTTCTTTTTAATTTTATTTTTCTTTTATCCAGATGATTTGTCTGATGAAGCAAATGCTGTTTTAGCTTCTGTGGCTTGGGTAGCTATATGGTGGGTAACCGAAGCTATTCCTATTTATGTAACTGCATTATTACCCTTAATACTTTTCCCGTTAACAGGAGGTTTAAGTCTTACCGAGACGGCAACTTCTTATGGTCATAAATATATCTTCTTGTATATGGGCGGATTTATTTTAGCCATAGCCATTGAAAAATGGAACCTTCATAGGAGAATTGCACTGACCATTATCAACCTTATTGGTACCAACGTTATCAATATCATACTTGGTTTTATGCTCGCGACGGCATTTCTGTCCATGTGGATTTCTAACACCGCTGCAGCGGTAATCATTTTACCAATTGCCATGGCAATTGTGTATCAGTTAAATGATAACCCAGATACTGAAAAAGATGAGAATAAAATTTTTGGTAAAGCACTGATGCTAGCAATTGCCTATAGTGCATCTATTGGTGGTATTGCTACATTGATCGGTACACCTACAAATTTAGTTTTAGCGGGAGTTGTGCAAACTACCTTTGGTAAGGAAATTACATTTTCAGAATGGTTTGTTTTAGGTTTTCCTATCGCAATGATTCTACTTTTCTTATGCTGGTATTACTTAACCAGATTTGCTTTTACCTTTAAACAAAAAGATTTTCCTGGGGGGCGTTCTGAAATTTCAGCGCGATTAAAAGCTTTAGGGAAAATGGGTTATGAAGAGAAATCTGTATTAGTGGTATTTGCCGTGACCGCTTTTGCGTGGATTGCTCGTTCATTTTTGTTGCAACGCTTTATACCCAAGATGGATGATACGATAATAGCAATGATGACAGTGGTAATTCTATTTCTTTTACCCACTCGTGAGAAAGGTAGACTAATGGATTGGCAAGATGCCGTTAAACTACCTTGGGGAATATTATTACTATTTGGTGGGGGATTAACATTGGCTTTGGGCTTTGATACGAGCGGATTGGCACTTTGGATTGGGAGTAAGTTATCTGCCTTGCAAGTTTTACCATTTTTTCTATTGTTAATGATCTTGATTTCAATAGTAAACTTCATGACAGAGATAACTTCTAATATTGCGACCACCGCAATTCTTTTGCCCGTTCTGGTATCTTTAGCGCCGGTTTTAGGGGTGCATCCTTATTACTTAATGATAGCAGCAACCTTGGCAGCATCATGTGCATTTATGTTACCTGTGGCTACACCGCCCAACGCTGTAGTTTTTGGTTCTGGTTATCTTGAAATGCAGGATATGGTTAAAAAAGGCTTTTGGTTAAATATTATATCTATACTTATACTAACTGTAGTGGTCTATATTGTTTTACCAATGGTTTGGGATTTATCACTATAGTAGTTAAATAAAGACGTTTAAAAGGTTTTTGGAAACAGAAAAATACATTTTACAATTAAATCAAGCATATGAAAATAGCCCTAATAGGTTTTGGAAACATAGGTAAATATCTGGCAGATTGGATCTGTGCAAATTCTAGTTTCGAATTAAAATATATAGTTGCACGTAAAGAGATTGCAAAAGAAACATGTGGTTTTAAAGATCATCCTGTTCAATTTAAAAAGGAAGTTTCAGCAGATTTAATTAACGATGTTGATATTATAATTGAATGCGCTACAAAAGATGTGGTTACTCAGGTATTAAAATTTCCAGAAATAGATCAGTCGGGCAAGAAGCTAATTGTCATTAGTACAGGTGGACTTTATGAAAATAAAATGGCTTTGTCACAATTGAAAAAATGCGAGGTTATTTTACCCGTTGGTGCCATAGCAGGTCTTGATGCCATCAAAGCTGTAAATGATGAAATTACTTCGATAGCCTTAAAGACAACAAAACATCCTAAAAGTTTAGAAGGGGCTCCATTTTTTGAACATTCAAATATTGATTTAGCTACAATAGAAACTAGCCAAACTATTTGGAAGGGTAAGGTAAGTGAGGCAGTAAATGAATTTCCTAAAAATATTAATGTCGCGGCTAGTTTATATTTTGCATCTAAATACGAAAACTTAACGATTGAGATTGTTGCCGATCCCAATGCTAGTAGTAATATGCATGAGATTACTTGTGAAGGTGGTTTTGGTAAAATTTATACGCGTACAGAGAATAAACCAAGCCCAAATAACCCAAAAACAAGTTTTTTAGCAATTAAAAGTGTGGTGAGTGTACTAAGCAATTTGAACGCTACAGTTAAAATCAATTAATTCTTAAGTTGATATTTTATCGTTTCCGAATGTTGTTTTTAAAACTATGTTTGGTCCAGTATGGTCATTGATAATGTATTTCTCTATTACAAATACATCGAATTTTTTATTATTGGTATATTGAAATATTTTCTTGAGATAACCTTTACGGCTAAATATGCCAAGAAAAAGGGGTTCACCATGGGAATTAAATTACATCAGAATTTAAAATTAGTTTAACCCCAACAATTAACAATAAAACGGCGAATGCTTTTTTCAGCGTAGCCCCAGGTAATTTGTGCGCAAGTTTTGCGCCTATTCGTGCGGTGAAAAAGCTAGCAAAACTCACACATATAAACGCATACATGTGTACAAACCCTAATACGCCATTTGGTAAATCTTGTTTTACATTGGGGTCAATAAATTGACCGAAAACTAGAAATCCTATTGCTCCAGCACAAGCAATAGGTAAGCCACATGCGGCAGATGTACCAACCGCATGCTGAATTTTTAAACCATAATAGCTTAATATGGGAACGGTCAATGATCCACCGCCAATACCAAAAATAGCAGAAATAGCACCTATGAAACCACCTAAGCTGGTTTGACCAATAGGTGAGGGTAGTTTGCTAAAGTCATTTTCTTGTAATGATTTATTTTTCATGAACAACATTTTTAACCCTACTAAAAAAGCACCTACACCGATAATTACCTGAAGGGAGTCGCCATGAATAACGGAGGCAACTGCAGCGCCGGTCAAGGAGCCAATTACCAATCCTGGCGCCATGCGTTTCCATACGTTCCAATTTACGGCACCTTTACTATTGTGTGCGCGGAGTGAACTAATTGATGTGACAATTATAGTGGCAAGAGATGTACCTATACCCACATGCGTAAGTGCAGCACTAGGAACGCCTTGTGCTTTAAAAATGTATATTAAAGCGGGTACAATTATCATACCTCCGCCAATACCAAACAAGCCTGCTAAAAGACCGGCAAAAGCACCAGCAGCTAAATAATAAAAAATGAATATGTCCATAAGTAATTTGTAATGAGTCAATTAGGTTTTAGGTATCTATTTTGACTTTCATAAGGTAAAATTAAGCGATAAATGAATACTATTTTCCAATTAAAAGCCAACTTCTTTGCGTATAATTTCAGCTCCCGCACTTAAAGCACTTAACTTACCTAGTGCTACGTTTCTAGAAAGCGGTGCCATACCACAGTTTGTGCTAGGATATAGGTTTTCTATAGCCACAAATTCAAGAGCTTTACGCAGTGTATCAGCTACTTCCTCTGGTGTTTCAATGGTATTGGTTGCCACATCAATGGCACCTACCATTATTTTTTTACCGTGAATTAGTTCCATTAGATGAAAAGGTACGTGTGAGTTATGGCATTCCAAGGAAACCATATCAATATTGGACTTTTGAATTTTAGGGAAAATTTCTTCGTATTGTCGCCACTCTGAACCCAATGTCTTTTTCCAATCATTGTTCGCTTTTATTCCGTAACCGTAGCAAATATGTATTGCGGTTTCGCAATTTAAACCTTCAATAGCCCTTTCTAATGTTGCCATTCCCCAATCATTTACATCATCAAAGAAAACATTGAATGCTGGTTCATCAAACTGTATAATATCTACCCCTGCATCTTGAAGCTCTCTTGCTTCTTGGTTGAGTGCTTTCGCAAATTCCCAAGCCAATTTTTCTCGACTTTGGTAATGGTCGTCGTACAATGTGTCTACCATTGTCATTGGTCCTGGTAAAGCCCATTTTATACGTTTATCGGTCTGTTTACGCAGAAATTTGACATCATCAACAAAAACTGCTTTTTGACGTGTAACTTCATCTACAACAACAGGAACACTTGCATCATAACGGTTACGAATTTTTACCGTTTTACGATTTTTAAAATCTACACCACTTAAATGCTCAATAAAAGTAGTTACAAAATGTTGACGAGTTTGCTCACCATCACTGATAATGTCAATTCCTGCCAGTTGTTGTTCATGTAGAGAGACGCGTAAAGCATCTTGTTTCCCTTCAATGAGTTCATCACCCTCTAGTTTCCATGGTGACCAAAGTTTTTCGGGTGGCGCAAGCCAAGCAGGTTTGGGTAAACTTCCAACAGTGGATGTCGGTAATACATTTTTCATAATAAAATAATTAAATAGTGAAATTAGCAGACCATTGTTCTAGGATGTTTTTATAAGGCTTTATAAAATGCTCTTCGGCAAATTTACCTTGCTCTATTCCTAACCTAGTTCGCTCTTCTCTGTCGTATGCAATATTTGTTAAAGAATGGTCTTGATTATGTAAACTTGGATTATAATAAAGTCCTGCAACAGCATTAGCGTTATAAATTTCAGGCCTATAGATCTTTTGAAAGGTTTCCATTGTACTTATAGTACTAATTAATTCAAGGTTCGTGTAATCTGATAATAGGTCACCAAAGAAGTAAAAAGCCAATGGAGCAACGCTGTTAGGTGGCATAAAATAACGAACCTTTAATCCCATTTTGTCAAAATATTCTTCTGTTAATGAAGACTTATTGCCTTCGTATTCAAAACCTAATATGGGGTGGTGATTTCCAGTACGATGATATGTTTTGTTGCTTGATACACTTAAGCATATTACAGGAGGTTTTGAAAAGTGTTCTCTATAGGTTTCAGAGTTTATAAAGCACTTAAATATATTGCCGTGTAATTCACCAAAATTATCTGGAATGCTATTGTTGTTTTTGACCTTATTATGTTCAGAGAGTAAAATGCTAAAATCATAATCTCGCACATAAGAAGAAAAATTATTCCCAACAATACCTTCAATGCGCTTACCTGTTTTGTGGTCGTTGATATATGTTCTCAATACTTCTATTGATGGAAATGTTTTTCCACTGGCATCAATATCTATATCTACCGAGATAATTTCTAAATCAAGGGAATATCTATTATAATTGGGGTTATCCCATTTTGCTAAGCTATTGAAACGATTGTTGATCATTTGAATAGTGCTACGTAAGTTCTTTTGACGATTTTCTCCTCTTGCCAAGTTGGCAAAGTTGGTTGTTGTACGAGTGCTATTGGACGGGATGTAATTTTCGTTGAAATAAGTACGCTTTATTTTGAATACAACATCATTATTAATGGTTTTATGTGAGTGTTCAATTGCTTTCTTTTTGTTGACCTCTGAATTTTTTAATACGACCGATTTCATCTAAAGATAATTTGTAGTTTTTATGTCTTACAAAATTGAAATTAAAAGATGAATTAAATTAGTAATAGCTAAAAGTTAGATGATTTATCTTTTTATTGTATTATTGTAGCAATTTTATCTTTTGATGATTGTGAAAATGAAAAAAACAGATAATTATTCTTTAGAAAATCTGGATATCATTGATTTGAAGTTGCTCAGAATACTTCAGAACAATGCTAAATTGACAACTAAAGAAATTGCAGCACGAGTAAATTTATCTCCTACACCTGTTTATGAAAGGATTAGAAGGTTTGAAAAGGAAGGTCTAATTGAAAAGTATACAGCTATTGTTAATGCAGATAAAGTTGGTAAGCAATTAACTGTATTCTGTAACATCACCTTAAAAGAGCACACTAAAGAAATAGGAAATAAGTTTGTGAAAGATATTGTTTCCCTTAAAGAAGTGGTAGAGTGTTACAATATCTCGGGCGATTATGATTTTTTATTAAAAATTATGGTAGAGGATATGAAACACTATCAATCTTTTGTGATTAACGAGTTAGGGTCGGTAAAGAATATTGGGAGTGCGCATAGTACTTTTGTTATTGGAGTTATAAAACACAGTTATGCGGTACCTATATAATTAGTAGTGCTTTGTAGTGTAAGTATTCTATTTTCTAAGTTTAGAGTTTGGTTTTTATGCCTTGCTTTGCTACTATTATTTTCTTTATCAATACAATTTGTCCAAGATGATAGTAACTATGTTCAATTAATCCATCAATATTTCTTTTATAGGTTCCGTATTTGACATCCACAAATTCTTGATTTAATTTTTCTTCAGGTAATTGCGTTATTAATTTTGCTAGATGTTCTGAATCTTCCCAGAATTTGCTTAAGAAGTACTTCCATTCACTTTTTGATCTTATTTCTGGAAAATCAAAACTATGTTTGTCTCTTATTTCAAGATTTCCACCGTTAAATACATTTTTGATTCCGTTAACGAAGTAATGTACGTGTTGAGCTAATAGTGCAATAGTATTGAGAGAATCAATTTTCGATACAGCAATTTTCCAATCCAAATTTTCTAATTGGTCTTTATAATTAGTATTTGCTACCCAAGTTCCATGGAGGATTATTTCTCTAAATCTATTAGCTAATGCTATTGTTGATTTCATTTATAAAGTATTATGATGTTTTAAAAATTAATCTGATTGTATCAATATCACGTGGTTAATTGGCGTAACTTATCCATAAATAGCCAAAAACCAACAATATTGATTACCAACTAAAGATGTCAAAATTTAAACTATTTCTTCGAGCTTTCGGACTTCTTGCCATCGTCCTAACCATTTTTCCTTATATTCCTCTAAACAGTTGGGTAATTAGAATATTCGATTTTCCACACCTACAACTAACAGTGCTTACTGTTTTAGCTTTTTTGACTTACTTTTTTAGGTTTGAATTAAAAAGTAGAGTTGATCAAATTTTTGTTCTAATTCTTTTGATCTGTATTGGGGTTCAACTTAGAAAGATTTACATATATACACCATTGGCTAAATATGAAATTGAAGAGGCAAGTGAAAATGCCAAGGTAT
Source organism: Maribacter sp. 6B07 (assembly GCF_002700155.1). Taxonomy (NCBI): domain Bacteria; kingdom Pseudomonadati; phylum Bacteroidota; class Flavobacteriia; order Flavobacteriales; family Flavobacteriaceae; genus Maribacter; species Maribacter sp. 6B07. The sequence continues at coordinate 539,933 of NZ_PDUT01000002.1, forward strand.
TCCTCTCTATCTATGCTGCTAATGTATTGCAAGAGAACGAGAAGAAAAATTTACTTGTTGAAGATGCCAAAAGTAAAAAAGCGGATATTTTATTATTCACTGAAATAGATCATAAATGGTTAAAGAAAATTCAAGAGAGTTTTCAAAACCAATATGAATACCAGGTAGAAGTGCCTTTAGACAATACGTATGGCATGGTATTGTTTTCTAAATATGAACTTTTTGAACCTAGTGTAAAATATATGGTTGAAGATACCATACCTTCCATTCATACAAAATTGGTATTACCATCAAAGGATACCATACAAATTTTTGCTATTCACCCGGCACCGCCAACTCCACAGCATAACCCATCATCTGTAGATCGAGATGCAGAAATGATGAAAATTGCCCTACATAGTAAAAAATCCAAGTATCCTGTAATTGTAATGGGTGATTTTAATGATGTGGCATGGTCCGAGACCACGGAATTATTCCAGAAAGTAAGTGGTTTGCTTGATTCTAGAAAGGGTAGGGGGTTGTTCAATACCTTTAATGCCAAGAGTTATATTATGCGCTGGCCTTTAGATCATATATTTTCATCGGCAGATTTTAGAGTGAAAGACATTAGTTTAGGTACGGATATTGGCTCTGATCATTTTCCTTTTTACACCAAATTTAGTTTTGAGCCACAATTATCAGCTGAGCAAAAACTTCCTGAACCATCTGAAGAAGAAATTAACACAGCTAAAAGTCAGATTACCACTGAAAACAAGACTTCATAAAATATCTATAAATAAAAAAGGGCAATAGTACCGGATGATACCATTGCCCTTTTAGACATAAAGAAAAACCTAACTAATTAAATCTTCCATTGATTTTACTTTGTTTAAATCGGTTCTAATTTTTACCAATTGTTCTCTAATTACCAATGCAACGTTAGAAGGCAATTGGCTTTCATTCAATACTTCTTCATATTCCTCTACAGCAGCTTTGTCTCCTCTGATTGCCTCTTCTAGCATAGATTCGTCATTATCCCCAGAAAAGAATGCTTTTACATCCATCCAAGCTCTATGCAAGGTACCGGTAAAGCTACCATCGTTGTCGATTTCATCATAACTAGCCACTAGCTCTTTATGTAAAATTTGATTAAATGTGCCTCGTTCTCCAGATTTGTTCTGAAAGTATGCCTTTAAATTATGATCTTTTGCATTCTCAGCTGCTTTAGCGTATCCCTTTTGGGCATCACGGTTTTTTTCTAAAATTTCTTCTAATCTATTTACTAAGGTTCTATTTTTCGTTTCCATATTTTTAAGTTTTAATTATACTTAAAATTATAGGCTTAGAACTATTTAGTTTGCTGTATTCGCTTATGATTTTGATGCAAAAAGTACTACCATCAACTTTAACATATTATATGTTAATATGTTTAACTATTTATTCATGAACTGTGAACAAAGGCTTAATTTTCCATGGATTACGTTGCCTATAGCTAGAGATAATTTTGGCAGTATGGTAAGAATGCTTTTTAGAATCAAGCATATCTTTAAAATCCTCTATGCTAGAAAATGATTGTGAATTATCAATAAATCCGTAACCTTGGTAAACACCATGTAGAATTAAGATAAAACTACGCTCTGCTTTGGTGCGTCCTTTTTCAAAAATTATATAATTATCATTTTCATTATTTAGATAGTCCAGGGCATTTTCCACTTTATGATTGTAGCTGCCAATTTCTTCTTCACCGGTACAGACACCATCACATTCATTATATTCACCGTGTGTACATCTACCTAATTTTGTTTTTAACCCGGTTTGTAGTGGGCATAATTTAAATTTTTCTGTCAGTTCGATCAAGCGTTTAATGGCATCTCCTCTTTTTAAAAATATTTCGGTGGGCAAGTGCGCAAAAGGTCTTCGTTCAATCTTAAGTTGTACTATGCCTTTTCTATTTTTTTGAGGTATGATGTGATAAGTGATATAATTTTTCTTTTGTATGTAATTATATGGTGGGTCTATTTTATCAATTAAATCTGCTTCTCGTAATAAGGCAATGAGCTCACTTCCGGTTGTTTCAAAATCTATATGAAAAGTAGCATCGCATAATGCAATTTCTTTCTCGCTTGAATTATAGAAATGACTCAAGACTCTTTTCTTTATATCTTTTGCTTTACCAACATATAGGGTTTCTCCACTTTGATCTTGAAATCTATAAACGCCCGGTACATTTGGCAGCGTGTTCAATTTTTGATATTGAATATTCTTTGGAACAAAATGCTCTTTTTCTACTTTAGGTGCTAAAAACTTGGAAATTACGTCTTCATCATCAAGTTGTATCAATCTTTGCAATAAGATATCTACCGCATTGCTATATTCTTCCAAATCATTGGAAGGTGTAAATGGAATATTTAATACACTACTTAAATAAGGCAATTCATAATTGGTCATATTCGGCATTAATTTCTTAGCCAACCGAATGGTACATAGTTGCGGAATTTTAAAGGAGTACCCTAAATATTTGAATTCAGATTGTAACGCATAATGAAGAAATGATGCATTATGACCAACCAAAATGTGATTTTCAAGTTCTTGTAAGATCGTATTGGCAACATCTGAAAAAGTAGGTGCCTTTAAAAGAATACTATCGGTCAACCCAGTTCTTTCTTGAATGTAATTAGGTATTCGCTCTTCGGGGTTAATGTTAGTGGTGAAAATTGTCTGGTAAAATTCACCTTTAAGTTTGCTTATAGATAGTTGAACTATTCTTAACGGGTTAGGCTTATAACCAAAAGTGGTCATGGTTACAATAGCAAATTTTCTGTCCTGCATTCTGATCACTAGCTAAAATCCATTCCTGAAGAAAGGTCAATATTATTAGGTTCCGCGGCATCTTTAACGGGTGTAAAATCATGACCAATAGTTTCTTGCTTTACCAAGGTATCTGGTACGGCCGTTAAGAAATAAGTTTCGGCAGCATTGGCCTGTTGCCCCATGTTAGCGGCAATGGCTTTACCATGAATTGCTGAAATTGAGGCGGTATTTCTGGTGATAATCAACCTGTTTTTAGCTCTTGTCAAAGCAACATACAATACTCTACGGTCTTCTTCAATGGCATCGACATCATCTAACGACCATGAGGAAGGAAATGCCTTGGGCGATACGTTCAACACTATACACACATCTGCCTCTAACCCTTTGGCAGAATGAATTGTAGAGATGATTACATGGTCTTTTTCCTCTGCGGTGTCCAATTGAGATTCACTTAGCACCGGTGAGCCGTTCATTTTTTCTGCATTATCCAACAGGCCTTCACCGATAAATTCACCTAAGCTGGCATAGCTATCTGCCAAAAGTTTAAGCACAGGGAAATCACCTTTGCGCTTTTCTATCCAATCTTTACGATATCTAAATGCCAAGCCCAACGACATAGCTTCATAAGCGATATCTACCATCTTGCCAACCTTGCCTTTCTCTTTTTGTACTGCATTATAGAGGTCGGCAATTTTGATTCCGTCTTTACCGGGAATAGCACCTTGTAATAGGGTAGGGATATCAGTTTTACCTTCATCAGCCAATATGACCGCCATTATTCTTGAAGCCCTTACTTCTCCAATTCCTTCCCAGAAAGTCAGGAACCTTACCCATGCAATTTCATCGTAGGGGTTATTGACTATTCTTAATAGTGAAACCAGATCTTTAATGTGTGCAGCTTGTAAAAATTTACGCCCTCCGTACGTTACATAAGGAATTTTTCTTCTTATAAAAACCGCTTGTAAAGTTTTGGTATAATACTGGGAACGTGATAAAATAAGATGATCGGAAAAACGACGGTCTTCATCGGTATAATTTTTTAATATTTCATCGGCCACCCAATTAGCCTCTTGCCACTCATCATTCACATTAAGCAGTATGGGTATTTCGCCGTTTCCTCTAACCGATTGTAACTTTTTTTTATAGTCAATGGGCGATTTTTCTAACAGCCAATTTGAGATATCAAGTATCTCTTGCGTGGAGCGGTAATTTTTTTCAAGCTTATATACTTCAGAATCTTTTACCCGTTCTTTAAATTGATGCACATTTCTGAAATCTGCACCTCTAAATGAATAGATAGATTGTGCATCATCACCTACACAAAATAAACTGCAGATATCGATAAAGGGAGAAAGTAGCTCCCATTGCAATGGGTTGGTATCTTGCATTTCATCAACAAGTAGATAGTCAAGGTCTTGGGATAAAAACTTCCTAGCTTCGGGATTGGATTTTAGCTGTGTGGAGACAACGAGCAACAGATCATCATAATCTAAATAACGTTGATCCATTTTTTTCTTTTGATAAGCCCTGAGTAAAATTTCTACATTAGGTTTCATGGCCGTTATCTCGTAATCTGTATCCTTATCTTCTTTGCCTTTATATATTAATGTTCGTATAGATTCTGTTAGATTCTTTTTTGTGTTTCTAGCATAAGAATAGACATCCAGTAATTGCTGGGGTTTAATTCGCAGCTTGCTATAAACATCACTGTGGCTGCCAGAGACCATTTTCATTAACCCTAACTGGTCGTCTGGGTCTATGACCGTAAAATTGGCGGCACCAAATAAATTAGGGTATTTTATAATCAATTGGTTGCACCAACTGTGAAAAGTGGCACCGCTCAAAGACCGCCCGTTAGATTGTGGTAAACTAGCTTTAACACGCTCCACAATTTCATTGGCAGCTTTTTTTGTAAAAGTCAATATCTGAATTTTTGATGGATTAGCTCCATTCTCGATCAAATATGCTGCCCTGGCTATAATAGTTCGTGTTTTTCCTGTACCTGCACCTGCAAGTACTAGCAAATGTTTGCCCGTAAATTCAACGGCCTTTAATTGTTGTTTGTTTAATTCTTCTTTTAAATGCATTTAGTAGTGTACTACAAACTTTTGAATAGGACGAAAGAGTCTTATTACATTTTCTATTCCGCTTCTAAACCATTGGCTTTTACCATGGATAGTGGAATTTTAAATAAATGAAAGGGAGGTTGATTTATATTACAAAATTAATACAAATAGATCAATATTTACTAGGTTATAAAAGTTATCTATTGTGTCATGGGTAAATAAACGGTAAATGTAGCTCCCTTATTTAATTCGCCATTGGCTATGATGAATCCCTTATGGTTTTCAGTAATTCTTCTGGCAATTGTTAATCCAATTCCTGTAGAATGACTTTGCTTTTCTGTATCGAGACGATTAAACATACCAAATATTTTCTCATTGTATCTAGGATCGAAACCTATACCATTATCCGTAAATACTAATTTACAGTACTTGGTGCCAATATCTAATTTTTCATACGCTAAATCACTGCCATGTTCAATTTTACAGGTAATGGATAATTCTAAATTACAATCGTTAGATTTAAAGGTGATTGCATTGATGATCAAATTGTAAAAAAGCTGTTCAATTTGATCGGGCATTATGGGTACTTTAGGTAAATCACCGATTACGATTTCCCCATTACACTCAGAAAAATCTTTTGATAATCTTTTTTGAACATTTTCAACAATTACATTTAAATCAACAGGTACAAATTCCTGCGAAGATTTCTTGAATTCTGAAAACACCAATAGGTCATTCAGAATATTACGCATGCGCTGGGATTCGGTCTTTATACTGTTCAAACATCTTATAGTCTCAGACTTTAATGTCTCACAGTTTTTTTCGAGTTGTACACTCGTAAACATCTGTATTTTCCTCAACGGCTCTTGAAGATCATGGCTAGATACAAAATCAAAAGATTCCAATAAAAAATCTTTCTTTTGAATTTCTAAATCCTTTAGTCGTAATTTTTCAATAGCATCTAAATGAAATGATATAAGTTCAGCATATGCGGTGAACATACCAATAACCTTAGAGTTGTTAAGTTTGTTCGGTGCGGGATCTAAAGCACAAAGCGTACCGAAAAACGTACCATTCTGCAAAACGATAGGTACCGAAATATAACTTTGAAATCCATACTGGATCGGTATTGGATTATTGCAGAATTTTTCATCTTCATTAACATGGTCTATAACCACCAACGTATTGGTACGTCTTACATCTCGGCAAAATGTGGTTTTAATATCAAGTTCATCACCAGGTACTAGACCAAACTCTAAATTGTCTTTAACTGCACACGTAACCCATTTTTTTGAAGTGACCTTGGCAACCACTGCAAAACCTAATCCTGTAGATTGTACTATGACATCTAGAATAGTAGGTAGTATTTTAATAGACTGTACATCTTTAATTGTTTGATTGAAATTTTCGATCATTATATTGGGTTGCTGGTAGTTTTACAAAAGCTTCAAAGTATTGAAATATACACGGAAGTTTATTGAAGTTACATTAAATTATTTATCTATTTGCATAAGTGCGTTATTCATGTCAAAATTAACCTCTGAAATTTTTTTGAACAAGTCGCCTTGCTCTTTAATTCTTGTTATATAATCTTTCATTTTAAAATGTCTAGGGGTTAATTTATTATTTAATTCTTGCCAATGTAATGGGGCAGAAATTGGTGCTTCCGCAATTGGTCTTACCGAGTGGACCGATGCAATGGTGTGACCTCTACGGTTCTGTAAATAGTCTAAATATATCCTACCTTTTCGTTTGTTTATGCTACGTTCTAAAGTGGTCAATTCTGGTAGTCTTTCTTCCACCAATAGACATAAAAGTTTAATAAAATTTCGGACTTCCTCATAACTGTATTTGGTAGACATGGGTAGGTAAATATGAATGCCTTTAGATCCAGATAGCTTGCAAAAACTTTCAATTTTTAGATCACTTAATATCTTATGGAACTCTTTTGCTACTTCAACCACTTTTTTAAATGCCATATTCTTTGGTGGATCTAAATCAATAATGCCATAATCGGGCTTGTCCAAGCTCAATTTTCTAGAACTCCACGGATTAATTTCAATGCACCCTAAATTGGCCATATAAATTAATGACGCGGTATTTTGGCACATTAGGTAATTTATTTCGCGTTCGGAAGATTTAGAGTATACTGATACCGTCTCAAACCAATCGGGCAAGTAATCATTATCCTTCTGATAAAAACTTTCTTGATGTATACCATTTGGATGACGATGTAAATTTTGGGGACGATCGATCAAATGGGGTAGTAGGTAATCAGATATATTCAAATAATAATCGATTAGGTTGAACTTGGTAAGTTTTGATTCTGGCCAATATATTTTATCTAAATTACTAATGGGCACTTTTAATCCGTCAATAGTAATAACCTCTTTTGAGGAAGTTGATTTTTTAATGCTGACCTCGGTATTTTTTGGTTCAATTGGTATATTAAGAATTTCACTTTTAATACGTTTTAAAACAGGATTTCTTAACAATCCGTTCTTTGTGAGTTCAGAGAAGGTAACCTCACATTCCAATATAGGTTGTGTCCAGTGTGATATTCTACCTTTTAATGGTATTTTATTTTTAAACACATTTTCATTCACCTCATATTTAGATAGAAGTAATTGTAATTCTTTACGGCTTTTATCGGTAAAGCCTGTACCACAATTGCCAATATATTTTAATTTGTCCTGTTGATATTGACCAAGAATTAAAGAGCCGATCAATTCTGGACTATTAGCGGATTCGGTAAAACCACAGATGATAGCATCTGTACTTTGAACGCCCTTAACTTTTAACCATTTTTCTGTTCTAGATCCAACAGCGTAATTGGAATTTTGCTCTTTGGCCATTACACCTTCCATACCTGCTTCAATAGCCTTTTCAAAAAGTGCGGTACCCATACCTTCAATATGGTCACAGTATTGTGTTATAGTCAAATCACCTATAACATCATTGATAAGACTTTTTCGCTCTATCAATTTTAGGTCCAGCATGCTATGACCGTTCAGGTAAAGCATGTCAAAAACATAATACCGTAATTCTCCCGTACTGTCAGGGTAATTTTGAAGTTCACCGAATTGTGATACGCCATTGCTATCCACCAGAACTACTTCACCATCTAAAATAACATCGTGTTCAATAGTGGCTAATTCATCATGAAGTTTGGAAAATTTGATGTTATAGTTGATGCCATTCCTTGATTGTAAGAGTATCTTACCATTTGTAATGTGTGCTATAACCCTATAGCCATCCCATTTAAGTTCAAAAATATAATTTGGGTCATTGAATATATCTTTAGTGGAAGATGCCAGCATGGGCTGTAATATGGATCCCGGTTTAAGTTGTGTGGCAAATTTCTTTTTTCGTGTTGTAGAAATAGGAACCAATGTTTCAGCATCATAAAAAGTGGTAATGGCATATTCATCTTTCTTTTTAAGCAGTAACCATTGTTCGGTATCGTTTTTTGAAGTGGTACGAACTAATGCAAAACGTCCTCTAATTTTACTCCCGTAAAAATTCAATTTGATATTGCCTATTGCCAGTTGTTCGGATAGTTCTTTATCCGTTTCCTTGGTATCCACCTCAAAAGTTCCCGTATCCCAAATAATCATATGGCCTGCACCGTAATTTCCCTTTGGTATTGTGCCGTGAAAAGTCAGGTATTCTAGTGGATGATCTTCAGTACGCACAGCCAAGCGTTTATCTGTCGGATTCATTGAAGGTCCTTTAGGTATTGCCCAACTTTTGAGTGTTCCGTTGATTTCTAACCTAAGGTCATAATGTAATCTACTTGCTGCATGACGCTGAATTACAAATCTTTGGTTGTTAGAAACAGGCTGTAATTCCCCTTTAGGCTCGGGGGTTTTCTCAAAATTCCGCTTATCATAATATTGTTTTAAGTTCACGGTTTAAGATGCTTTTTTTTCTCGTTTTTCCAAACTCGCTTTCAGTTGTGCCATTAGGTCTTTTGCGGGAGTAGGTTTAGATTCGAATTTTTCGGGTTTTGAAATTTTACCGGAAGCTTTGGAGTTTATAATTTTTAAAAGTTGCTCGTTGTAAATATCCTTGAACTTTTTAAAATCGAACTTTTCGGTATACTGCTCAATTAAAGACATTGCCATATCCATTTCTTTCTTTGCAATTTTAGTCTTTGGAAGTTCTAATTCTTCAGTGCTTCGGATCTCATCTTGAAATCGTATTACATGCAATACCAAAGCATCTTTATAAACACCTATTAACGATAAATGTTCTTTTTGACGCATTACAAAAGTAGCTACACCTAATTTTTCGGTTTTCTTTAATGCTTCTCGTAATAATGAATACGACTTTTCACCACCTTTTTGGGGTTTAATGAAATAGGGTTTCTTAAAAAGTACATCTGACACTTCATCTTCCATGATAAATTGCTCTATATCAATGGTCTTGCTCTTTTTAATGTTCGCGTTTTCAAAATCTTCCTTTTCTAGAACAATGTACTCGTCATCTTTTTTATAGCCTTTTACAATATCTTTCCATTCCACTTCTTTCCCAGTTTCTTCATTTACACGTTTGTAGCGTATTCTTGCACCGTCATGACTATCTAACATATCTAGATCCAACTTTCTATCTTCAGAGCCTGAAAATAGTTTTATAGGGATAGATACTAGACCGAAGCTTATTGAACCGTTCCAAATTGATCTCATAATTTTTAATTGGGGTTAATTGGTGTTTGTCCGGTAGTTTTCATTTACCAAAATTTAATTTAGGAAATAGCTATAGTGTATGATAACTCTAACTACATTTTGTTTAACCTAAAAGGGATTGGAAGCTATATAAGTTTTATTGCGTTAATAATTTCTTCATATCCATTATTTACAATTTTTAATTTTACACCCATATTAAGTTTTTGATGCTCTTTATTTGTATAAAGAGTTTAGAATTTGGATTTGATTGACCACCTCGCCTCGAGGTGGTTTTTTTGTTTCAACATTTTTGTTGATAATTTTTTCAAAGTTACGACACATTATTTGGAATATATCCTGAAATTTGGACAATGTCCATAACCGTATTCAGAAATTATAATATTAAGTGTATAAAAGCTCTTCTTAAAGAAATAGGAAAAGAGCGCTATGAGTGTGCATTAAGGGATTCTGGGCTAATAGCGCAAAAACCTATTTCTATGCAGGGTTTCTACGTGGAATATGAAACGGATACCAATGATATTTATTTATACTACCGGTATCCATCGCAAGTAACATTTAAGATCATGCCGGTATTGGGTTTCTGGAACTTACCGTATGATGATTGGGTTAGGGAATTAAAAAATAAATGACATAACAATTAGGGTATGAATAACTTGGAAATTAGTTTAATCAAAAAATCTGAAAATAGCCATCGTGTTAAAAGACCAACACAAACAGGTTTCTCTAGTCCGGCAACCCATTATGCAGAGCCTAGAATAGACCTGAACGAAGTTTTGGTAACCAATTCTTCGGCTACTTTTTTTATTAGGGTAGTGGATGATGAACATAATGAGGTAGGGATAAATACAAATGATGTTTTGATTGTAGATAAATCCATTACCCCAAAAAGAAATCAATTGGTATTAGCTACTGTAGAAGATAGTTTTAAAATTATAAAAATTGATGAAACTTCATTATCTGAATTAAATATATGGGGTACAATAACATATATAATTAAATCTACTTTATGATCGCATTGGTAGATTGTAATAGCTTTTATGCATCTTGCGAACAAGTCTTTAGACCAGATTTGACAAATAAACCAGTAGTGGTACTGAGTAACAATGACGGATGTATTATTGCAGCTAATAAAGAGGCAAAGGCATTGACAGATATTCCAATGTTTCAACCTATTTTCAAGATCAGAAAATTATTGGATGAAAATAATGTAACTTATTTTTCATCAAATTACACATTGTATAGTGATATGTCTAGAAGGGTGATGGATACCTTAATGACATTTTCCCCAAGAGTAGAAGAATACAGCATTGATGAAAGTTTTGTAGACTTGGGCTGTTTAAAAATCGATGATTATAATGTAATAGCACAAAATATTAAAAATACTGTACATAAAAATACTGGAATACCTGTGGGGGTAGGTATTGCCAAGACAAAGTCACTATCTAAATTGGCGAATAAATATGCCAAGAAAATACCATTGAACCATAATGTTTATGTAGTGGATAGTGAAAAAAAGAGGCAGCATCTTTTACGCAATCTTCAAGTTAAAGACATTTGGGGAATTGGTAAAAAACATACTATTCGTCTCCAAAACAATGGTATTCATACTGCTCTAGATTTTGCCAATATGCCCGTGGCTTGGGTAAGAAAGGAAATGACGGTTATAGGAGAGCGTTTATGGAGAGAATTGAACAATATACCCTGTTTGGAATTAGAAACAGAGGCCTCTGCTAAAAAAGGCATTGGCACAGCAAAATCCTTTGGTTATAAATTGACCGACTATTCACTCATAGAAGAAGCCTGTAGCTATTATGTAGCCGAAGTGGCAGACTTGCTCAGACAACAAAAAAGTTTAGCTTCTCAGATTGAAGTTTCCCTACAGACCAATCAACATAGTTCTATAGATAAACAGTATAGAAATAAAATCTATATGAATCTTGATATACCTACTGATAGTACGCTTAAACTAACAAAGGAAGCGTTAAAAGGTTTGCGTCAAATTTATAAAAATGGTTACCGGTATAAGAAAGTAGGTGTTAATTTGACCCAATTGGTACATCAAAATGAAGTACAGACCAACTTGTTTGCCAACCCTCATAAGAGTGAAAGTGAATGTATTACCAAGGTTATAGATAACCTTAATAGTAAGTTTGGGAAAAATAAAATTAAAGTCGCCACAGTTGGAAACCGAACTAAGGAATGGGCACTAATAAAAGAACATCGAAGCCCTAGATATACCACTCAATGGGGAGAGTTAATGACTGTGGGTAGTTCTTTGTGCAAGCCAAATAAGCTTGTATTTTAAGTATTATTTATGTTCATTGGATAGTTGCGGCGTTCATCACCTATTTATAATTATGTTCGGACTTGAATAAAAATTAGTCGAGGTAATTCATAAACTTTAAAAATTAGTTGGGTCTTCAGCATTAAGAGTTACAAATAAGCGGAAACGTATTAATGTTTATATAAGTTATTGCAGTTATTTGCTGAACAATATAAAATTATGAATGTTCTTATTTGCGTACTAATGGGTTTTTGCATTGCTTCATTGGGTAGTATTACTCCTAGTTTTTTAAACTTGACAGTGGTAAAATATAGTTTAAGAAATGGTACAAAAGCTACATTTTATATCATTGCAGGTTACGCAACCGTCTTGTTCTTCCAGGCAAATGTAGGTGCTTATTTAGCTAATGTTTTAATGAAAAATTCTGAATATATAACCTTAATTCAGCAAATTGGAACAGGAATTCTTTTTCTTTTATCCATAAATTTTTTTAGAATCTATTATACGTCAAAAGAAAAAGCAAAGGATAAAGTAATACCGAAATCAAAATCTTATTTCTACGGAATATTCATGTCCTTATTGAACATGATGGCAATTCCTTTTTATTTTACGTTTATATCGCTATTAATAGGGTTTGAATATTTTAAATACAGTTTACCAAACGCGCTTTATTTTTCAATTGGTTCAACCATTGGCTCTTTTACCCTGTATACCTTGTATGCAATAGTAGCAAAAAGAATTGAACATAAATTAGATTTTATAGCATCTAAGATGGACTTTATTTTGGGGTGTTTAACAGGAGTGGTGGCAATAGGTAATTTAATTTATTTGTTGAGTAAATAGCTTTATGCTGGTTTCTCAATGCTATATAACTGAATTTAAAGGACAACTTTATAATAACTTCAACTTTGCGAAAGCAATAATTTAGAAGTTTGATAGCTTATTATGCTTTGCATATAGCTTAGAATTTGTCCAATAAAAAACGGTTTAGCATTTGCTAAACCGTTGATTTTATTGGTCTTACCTATTGTAGCGAGAGGGGGGCACGATCCCCCGACCTCCGGGTTATGAACTCCCATATAAGTTTTAAACAGCCTATAAATAGGCTGTTTAGAGACGCTTTACTAAAAAATCGTGTTCAAAAACGTGTTCAGTTTTGTGTTCACTTATTATTACTAATAATTTGTAGTGAAGATAATTACTTATAACATGAATTTGCTACATTCCTGATATTTTTATTTCCCAAACTTCTATATGATTATAAAAATTATTTTATTGTATTAATAATCTGTAGTTAATTGGTGTAACTTATCGAAATATGACCAAACTTATAGAGATGTCAAAATTAAAAATCGCCCTTCGAGCTTTTGGATTTCTAGCTATCGTTCTTACGATATTTCCTTATATACCAGTAAACAGTTGGATAGTTAGAGTGTTTGATTTTCCTCATTTGCAGCTTACAGTTCTTTCTACCATAGCTTTTCTAGTTTATTTTTTTAGGTTTGAAATTAAAGATAGGTTCGATCAAATTTTTGTGATTATTTTATTAGGTTGTATTACAGTTCAGCTACAAAAAATATACATATATACTCCTTTAGCCAAGTATGAAATAAAAATGGCAAGTAAAAATGCAAAAACAAATCTTTCTATTTATGCAGCTAATGTTCTTCAGAATAATGAAAATAAAAAATTAGTTATTCAGGATGCAACACTCAAAAGTGCAGATGTTTTATTATTTACCGAAACCAACCAAAATTGGACAGAGAAACTTAATGAAAGTTTTCATGGTCATTATGAATATCAAATAGAAGTTCCGTTAGAAAACACTTACGGAATGACAATGTATTCAAAATATGAGTTATTTGAACCTATGGTGAAATACATGGTAGAAGATACTATACCCTCTATCCATACTAAATTAATATTGCCGACAAAAGATACCATACAAATTTTCGCTATTCATCCTGCACCTCCAACACCACAACATAACCCTTCTTCCGTCGATAGAGATGCGGAGATGATGAAAGTCGCAATGCTTACAAGAAGCTCAAAATATCCGGTTGTGGTAATGGGAGATTTTAATGATGTTGCATGGTCGGAAACTACAGAATTATTTCAGAGAGTAAGTGGTTTGCTAGACTCTAGAAAAGGTAGAGGCTTGTATAATACTTATAATGCAGATAGTTATATTATGAGATGGCCTCTTGATCATGTTTTTTCATCTGCAGCATTTAGAGTTATCGATATTAAGGTGGGTGAAGATATTGGTTCCGATCACTTTCCGTTTTATACGAATTTTAGTTTTGAGCCAACATTGTCATTAGAACAGAAATTACCTGAACCAACAGAAGAAGAAATTAAAACAGCGAAAAATCAAATTGAAAAGGAAAATAAGATTTCGTAACCATTAGTTTATAATATTTACCTACGGTATTAATTACACGATAAAGCTGTTCTTTCAAAAAAGTTAAAAAGATTTGATCTACTAAATCTTCTATTTGGTATTTCATAAGATTCAAGTTTCAAAGTTCTGCAATCTGTGTAGCTATTTCAAAGCACTTTCTTTTTTAATGGGTCAATAAAACTTTTTATAGGACAATTTTATAGTTAAGGTAAAGCTAATTTTATACCAGGTGTAAAACCATTGCTCAGATATTATTAGGTAGGTTGTATTACATATCTAATAACTGTTCGTCTAATTTATACTTCATTAGAAATGGCGATACACTTTATTTAAATATAAGCATATGGGATTCTTAAACGAAAGTGCTATTTATTTGAACATAAATGGTAAAAGGCATCAATTAACGGTACCAATAAGTACTACACTTTTAGACGCCCTAAGGGAGGTTCTAAATTTAACCGGCACTAAAAAAGGTTGCGATCACGGGCAATGTGGTGCTTGTACAGTTTTGGTAGATGGCAAAGCCATTAATTCATGTCTTTCCTTGGCCATTATGAACGAGAACAAAGAAATTGTTACGATTGAAGGTTTGGCAAATGATGATGGTCTGCACCAAGTTCAACAGGCATTTATAGATAACGATGCCTTTCAGTGCGGATATTGTACTTCAGGTCAAATATGTTCTATGGTGAGCATGCTGAATATGGATAAGGGGAATTCTCCAGAGGAAATTAGGGATCTTATGAGCGGAAACTTATGTAGATGTGGTGCTTACGCCAATATATTTAAAGTGGCTGAGGCAATGGTCGCAAAAAAGAATTGATATGAATGATTTTGATTATAGTAAGTCTACGGAAATAGGGCAAGCAGTACAAGAATTGACCACTAAAAACCACGCCAAAGCTATTGGAGGGGGAACCAATTTGTTGGACTTAATGAAATATAGGGTAGAGAATCCACATTACTTAATTGATGTTAACCATTTGCCTTATCGTGAGATAGTTCGTAATGCATCTGGTGGTTTACGCTTGGGTGCTATGGTGACAAATGCAGATACGGCATATCATCCACTTATAGAAAAAAATTATCCTTTGTTGTCTAAGGCAATACTGTCCGGTGCTTCAGCACAATTGAGAAATGCAGCTACCAATGGCGGAAATCTTATGCAGCGTACAAGGTGCTATTATTTCTATGATACAGCTACGCCATGTAACAAAAGAGAACCTGGCAGCGGTTGTTCGGCAATTGGGGGCTTCAATAGAATTCACGCCATTCTAGGTACTAGTGAAGATTGTATAGCGACCCATCCTTCGGATATGTGTGTTGCTCTGGCAGCTTTAGATGCTGAGATAGTGGTGCAAGGGCGAGATGGTGAACGTCGAATACCTATTTTGGATTTTCATAGGCTTCCTGGAGATACTCCGGAAAAAGATAACAACCTTATGCCAAATGAAATTATTACTTCGATAAATCTACCAGGAAACTTGTTTAATAAAAACTACGCGTATCTAAAAGTTCGAGATAGACCTTCTTATGCATTTGCTTTGGTATCCGTAGCGGCGGCACTACAATTGAACGGAAATAATATTGCCTCAATTAAAGTTGCCTTGGGAGGTGTGGCCCACAAGCCTTGGCGTTTACCTCATGTAGAGCAAAAATTAATAGGTAGAGAGGCCAGTAAAGAGAATTTTGATTCTCTTGCAGAAGAATTACTGACTGGAGCCCAGGGTTTTGGTGATAATGATTTTAAGATGGCATTGGCTCATAGAACAATAGTAAGGGCTTTAAACGAAGCAAAGAAACTTTAATGTAACAATAGATGGATACGGCTTATATAGGTAAATCGAGGAAAAGGGTAGACGGTGTGAAAAAAGTTACCGGAACAGCAACTTACGTTGGCGAATTTAAGCCTAACGGGCTAGTACACGGCTATGTGGTGAACAGTACTATAGCCAATGGAAAAATTGTGGCGATACATACTAATAAGGCAAAGTTGATAGAAGGAGTATTAGAAATTTTCACCCATGAGAACCTTCCTGAGGATTTAGTGCATAATGTAGATTATACCGATCCCCTGTCACCACCTGGTCACCCATTTCGACCATTGTACAACGATAATATATTGTACAACGGGCAACCAATAGCTTTAGTAGTTGCGGAAAGTTTTGAGCTTGCACGGTATGCCGCAGGTTTGGTAGAAGTTGAATACCAAGTAGAGGAATGTTCTACCGATATAATGAAAAACAGGGACAGTGCTACATCTGAAGGGGTGGAAGATACCGCACCCAACAGGGGCAATCCAGAATTGGCCTTTACCAATGCCGAAGTAAAAATAGATGTTGAATACAGCCAACCCAGACATTATCATAATCCTATGGAACCTCATGTTTCGATAGCGGAATGGGATGTTCATAATAAATCGTTCAAGATATATGATAAAGTACAGGGGGTTAATAGCAGTCAAAAATACATTTGCGGTATTTTTAATTTGAACTCTGAAAAAGTGCAAATTTTATCTCCTTTTGTTGGTGGAGGTTTTGGCTCTGGATTGCGTCCGCAATATCAGCTATTTTTGGCAGCCATGGCGGCAAGAGAACTTCATAGACCGGTAAAGGTTTCATTAACAAGAAAGCAAATGTTTTCGTTTGGACATCGGCCTGCATGTATTCAAAATATACAACTGGGTGCTTCGAAGAAAGGGAAGTTGGAGTCTATTATTCATAAAGCTTACGGGGAAACTTCAAAATTTGAAAAGTACAATGAGACTATTGTTGACTGGTCTGGTATGATGTATCGTTGCGACCATGTAAAATTGGAATATGAGCTAATACCCGTAAATGTTTATACCCCTATGGATATGAGGGCACCAGGTGGTGCAACAGGAATGTTCGCGTTAGAATGTGCAATGGATGAACTTGCCGTAAAGGCGAATATAGACCCACTGGAATTTAGACTCATCAATTATGCGAATAAGGACCAAAATGAAGATAAACCTTATTCAAGTAAAGAACTTAAGGAGTGTTATCGACAAGCTGCAGAACATTTTGGTTGGCTCCAGAGACAAACTAAGACAATCGAGAAAAAAGATGATTCCGTATTGGTAGGCTACGGTATGGCAACCGGTTGTTGGGAAGCCATGCAACAGAAATCATCGGCAAAGGCGGTACTTGATTCCTCTGGTAAGTTAGTGGTCAGTTCAAGTACAGCAGATATTGGTACCGGTACTTATACCGTTATGTCACAGATTGCAGCTGAAACCTTAGGAGTTTCCATGATGGATGTACAATTTGATTTGGGTGATACTTCCATGCCCAAGGCACCTATAGAAGGTGGGTCTTGGACCGTTTCATCGGTAGGCTCTGCAGTAAAGGCGGTATGCATAAAAATAAAGGAGCAACTGGTTGATTTGGCAAAGGTGAGCTCTAATGAAAATTTAGATGAGGTTAGTTACGATGAGGTTTCTTGTGCCGATGGTGAATTGGTTTTGCCAAATGGAAAATCTATCAACATCAAGAAAATATTGAAAAAAGCGGCACTGGACAAAATAGAAGCGGAAAATACTTTGGAACCTGAAGAAAGGCAAGAACAATATTCTTGCTATGCACACTCATGCGTTATGGTAGAAGTGAACGTTGACAAAGACTTGGGTATGATAACAGTACCAAGAGTAACAAGTGCAATTGCTGGTGGACGCATTATTAATCCTAAAACGGCAGAAAGCCAAATTTTAGGAGCTATTACTTGGGGAATTGGTATGGCCTTGGAAGAAGAGGGCATGATAGATGACCGGAATGGTAGAATAATGAATGCCAACCTTGCGGAATACCATATGGCCGTCCATGCCGATGTACAACAATTGGATGTATTATTTGTTGAAGAGCATGATGATATCGTAAATCCTTTAGGAGCAAAGGGACTCGGTGAAATTGGTATTGTGGGTGTTGCTTCGGCAATCGCGAACGCTGTATATGATGCTACAGGTAAAAGGGTGCGCAATCTACCCATTACTTTAGATAAAATATTAGTATAACCTTATGTTCTTATTGATTTCTCATCAATTCTATCAAACGGATATAGTTAATTTTATCGATGATGATCAATGAACAAGTCAATTTTATTTGTCTAACTTGCACTTAACCTAAATCAAATATATTGTCTACAGTAACCACCAGAAATAATGTACGAGTGTTTGGCAATGGAGACCAAACCATAATTCTTGCCCATGGTTTTGGGTGTGATCAGGCAATGTGGCGTTATATTATTCCGTTTCTGGAAAAACATTTCAAAGTGTTGGTTTTTGATTATGTTGGATGTGGAAAATCAGATATATCTAGTTATGATAAGGATAGATATGGAAGTTTATCAGGTTATGCCCAAGATATAATTGAAATTTGTGAAGATCTTAATATTGAACAGAGCATTTTTATTGGTCATTCCGTAAGCTCAATGATAGGGGTTTTGGCCGCTATTGAAAAACCACGAATTTTTCGTTCCATGGTAATGATTTGTCCTTCCAGTTGTTATTTAAATACTGGAGATTATCAAGGAGGCTTCGAAGAGAGTGAATTGGAAGATTTATTGGAACTGCTTGATTCAAATTATATTGAATGGGCAAATTATCTTGCTCCTGTGGTCATGAAAAACCCTGAAAAATCTCACCTAACCAATGAATTGGCGGAAAGCTTTTGCTCTATGGACAAGAGTATAACAAAGAATTTCGCGAGGGTAACTTTCTTTTCTGACAATAGGGAAGACTTAAAAAAGGTCAATATTCCATGCCTTATAGTTCAATGCGTAGAAGATGATATAGCAAATGAAAAAGTTGGTGAATATGTAAAGGATAACTTAGCCAACAGTAAAATTACCTATATGGAGGCTTCTGGTCACTGCCCACATATAAGTCATCCGCAAGAGACTATTGAGGTTCTTAAGAAAGAACTTTTCAACGAAAAATTCCTTAAAACAGATGCCGGACTATGATTTGTTACCATGTGGGGTAATCAGCTTAAATCTCAATGAAAAGATACTGGCAGTAAACTCTTATATTATTGAAAAACTAGGCTATACTTTTTCAGAGTTGGAAAATACTAGTATCAATTCAATTTTAAGCACAGGCAGTAGAATTCTTTATAAAACTCATTTTTACCCTACTCTAATGGGTAAGGGTAAGGTTCAAGAAATTGTGTTGAGTTTGACAGGAAAAGATGGAACTAAATATCCATTCCTTTTCAATATGTCTATGGATGCTAGTCAAATACATATCTCGGGTTTAATTTTAAATAAGAGAAGTGATTTTGAAAGTGGTCTTATCGAGGCAAAAAATGCAGCGGAAACAGCCTTGTTAAAAAATAAGGAATTGATGTTGGCCCATAATGAGCTCGGAAAAATTCAAAAAGAACTTGAAAGCCAGTTGCGTGAAGAAAAAACGACCAATAAAGAATTGCGTATACTGAATAAAATGATCTCCCACGATTTACAAGAACCATTGCGTAAAATTCAGCTTTTTGCTAGTAGAACTATTTTAAAAGCTGATAGCTTAAATAGTATGGACGACGTACTGCATAACCTAAATAGAATTATTGAAGTCGCAGGCCGAGGGCATTCATTGACCAAAAGATTACAGCAATATAGTGAACTTGAGTATTATACCTTAAGAAAGGCTCATGTTAATTTGACGGGTATTATAGAATCGATAAAAACCGAGAGCCCTTTATCAACGTATGATTTTATATATGATTTAGAAATAAATTCGCTTTATGGCGATGAGGATAAGATCACTATATTATTTACAGAACTATTTCATTTGATTGGTCGGCTTATAGGTTCAAATGGGGTGAAATCAATGAACCTATCTTCGAGAATTTCTGCAAAAGAGACAAAGAGCCCCACAAATTTGAGAATTTTGCTAATGGTGGAACCCAAAATAAATAATGAAGATGCAAAGGAAATGGTACACCATGCAGGTGGGCATCGTATGGGTATAAACTTGGATACGGTTTTTTGTGAGAAAATAACCTCATTACATGGCGGTACGTTTAATATTGAAATTCTCGATTCAGGAAAAATTCGAATCGAGATTGTGTTTCCCTATGTTTCTATTTAATGATAGTTCATTTTAATTAAATGCAATGCATTACGAAATACAAGAAAGTACTGTTTAAAATGCTATTATTTGATTCGAGTTAATAATTTGAAGAGCGCCACATTTATTTACAGTTATAGATTTTAAAAAATTATTCATTTATCTACTATTTCATAACCAATTGGTTTAAAACTGCCACCATTACTGTCTTTTGCAGAACAAGCGGTCAAAGCAACTATTAGATCCATCTGTGCTTCAAAACAAACATAATCTCCTGATTTTGATGTGGGTGGGTCAACTTTTATCTTTCCAGATTCTTCGAAAACAACATTCATAAATATGTTGAATGCGGTTGGTATGTCATCTTTACCGATACCGTATTGTTCTAAGTTTTTGTAAAGATTCTCAAAACAACTTGGGTGATATTCTTCCATACCGTAAAAATGTTTAAACGTTTTCCTATCGCAGGGTGCAAGTAAAAAATCATTTCTACCATTAGTGTCTTCTATGATTTTTACCATTTTATTACTCCTGTTACTCCAGAGGTAATTCCCTTTCGTAAGCAGGATAGACTCTTCAAAATCAAATGTTTTGCCTGAAGATATTTTTTCTTCTTTATCCGCTTTATTCATAAATAAAATATCAGATACTTGCATACCTTCAATGTCTATGACCTTGAGTATTTGACCTTTTTTAAGCTCTAAAGATGCTCCGGATTTTGGTGGTATAATTATCATTTAGTATCGAATTGATATGGACATTTCCATTTGTTATCTACTGCTCTTCCACTATATTGTCTTGCTTCGCTATTGGTTCCAAAATCTTCCAACATTGGATTTATGGAACCTTGATATTCTTTATCTCTGCTTCTGATCAAATCCCTTACTCGAGTATAGCGATTAGATTTGCGAAGTATCTCGAACTGATTGTGTAGATTAAAAACAATCATCGGTACTGGTGATGACCTAGCTTTTCTTGATGCATTAGGGTGCATTCCTAAGATATAAAAAGAATTTCCTAAGATGCTCATGCTAAAATTTGATGATGACACATCAGAATCTGTGCTTTTGTCCCATTTACAGTAATCTTCTTTATGTAATTGGTAAAGTAATTTCCACAATGCTTTTTCAAAGGCTAATTCAGTTTCAAATTCATCATCTTCAAATACTGCGATGAATGTTTGAAATTTTTTTGAATCATCATCAATGTCATTTAAGTAGTTGTTTAAATCTTCTAATATATGAGGTATAGTTACAGTTTCAAAATTGCCGTAATTATGAATTGTAAGATTATCATTAGCGACAAGACTTTGAGCCATAACACAAGGATGGTCATCAAGAATAAAATCTCTTACCATTTCCTCTATAGTGATTGTATTATCAAATGTGCTTATTTCCATAGAATTTGTTTTTTAGGTAGATTCCGATCATAGTTAGGTTCAACATGAAAGAAATACCGTTCGTAATTATTATTGGCCAATCGCATTTTAATATTCCATAAACAGTCCATAGACCAACACCTAGAACCAAAGTGGAAAAGAACAGCGGACTGATATCATCTACTTTGTCAGTTCTAATTGCTTTAAAAATTTGTGGAATTACAGCGATTGTGGTAAATATTCCTGCGAGGGTGCCAATTATTTCAGAAGGTTCCATTATACTATTTTTGCACCCCTGTCAACACCTCTTCAGAAAGAGGGGTTTCCTTATGTTCATGAATTACTGAAATATCACCGGTACTTTCCAAAATAACGGCTAGTACCTCGCATTTATCTTTGACATTGGCTTCACGCAGTTTGGCATACACATCATTAGCACTAATGTTGGTCTTTTTAAGATTGTTCATTAAAAACTTTCCATTTTCCATTAGTAACATGGGCTTGTTGGTAGATAGATTGTTGAACCAATCAGATTTTCGTTTTGCAAAGGAAAATATGGTTTGAAATAATATGATTACAGCTAAGGCAACCGCTCCCTTAAGGATAGACTGATCAGGGTTTAGAACAATTGATGCAAGTATCGACCCTATAGCAATTGTGGAAGCGAAATCGAAGCTTGACATCTTAGCAAAGGTTCTTAAACCTGAAACTCGTGTGATTACAATTATTAAAGTAAATATTACCAATACGGTAAAAATCACCTTAGCAATAATATCAGATGATGCGTATAACCAGTTTTCCATTTTTTTAATTGAATTGATTGGTTTGTAAAAGTAGATTACGTAATAGCTATCGATTACCTCAATCGTTTTTATCCATGACGCTATTGATAAGCATCAAATTTTGTGTGGTTGATATGTCTTTAGGATGGTTTAAGTGTCAAATTACTTTTAAACTAAAGCGTAGGGGTATTTTACATTTAAATTAAATTTCGAATTAGCGATTTACCTGTTCTATAGAATATGCTCTCCTTTATATGTTGTTGATAATATTTTCTAGTTGTTATTTTATTATTTGGAATAATTCCTGAAATTTGGAAAATGTCCAAAACTGTATTTAGAAATTATAATATCACTAGTATTAAGGCTCTTCTTAAGGAAGTAGGGAAGGAGCGCTATGAGTGTGCATTAAAGGATTTAGGATTATTAAACCAAAAGCCTATTTCAATGAGCGGTTTTTTTATAGAATATGAAACAGATACGCATGATATTTATTTGTACTACAAATATCCATCTCGAGTAATTTTTAGAATTATGCCCGTATTAGGTTTTTGGAACGTACCCCACGAACACTGGGTAAGAGAAAGAAAAGAATAATAGTAAAACCTTCAATTTATGATTGATATAGATAATTGTTTAATTAAAAAATCGGATAATAATTATAGGGTGCAGCGACCTACTCAAACGGGTTTTTCTAGTCCCGCAACACACTATAGTGAACCTAGAATAGATCTAAATGAGGTACTGGTGTCCAATTCATCGGCTACTTTTTTTATTCGGGTCGTAAATGATGAATTTAAAGATTTCAATGTTTTTGCCAATGATGTTTTAATTGTAGATAAATCGCTGACCCCAAAATTTAATCAATTGACCTTGGCAGCGGTAGACGATAGCTTTAAGATTATAAGAATTGATGGATCTACTACATCAGAATTGAACATTTGGGGTACCATAACCTTCATTATAAAATCTGTACTATGATAGCATTGGTAGATTGTAATAGTTTCTATGCATCTTGCGAACAAGTCTTTAGACCAGATTTGATTAACAGACCAGTAGTAGTGCTCAGTAATAATGATGGATGTATAATCGCAGCCAATAAAGAGGCAAAGGCATTGACAGATATACCCATGTTTCAACCGATTTTTAAAATCAAAAAATTGTTGGACGAAAACAATGTTACCTATTTTTCATCTAACTATACCTTGTATAGTGATATGTCGAGAAGAGTAATGGATACACTAATGACATTTTCGCCGAGGGTGGAAGAATATAGCATTGATGAAAGCTTTGTGGATTTAGGATGTTTAAAAATGGATGCTTACGATTCTATGGCCCATACGATTAAGGATACAGTTCATAAAAATACCGGAATACCCGTGGGCATTGGAATTGCAACGACAAAATCACTCGCTAAGCTAGCAAATAAATTTGCTAAGAAAATTCCCGTGAACAATAATGTTTATGTAGTGGACAACGAGCATAAAAGACAACATTTATTACGTAATCTTGAAGTAAAGGATATATGGGGAATTGGTAAAAAACATGCTATTCGCCTACAGAAAAATGGAATTTATACCGCCTTGGATTTTGCAGATATGCCGGTTGCCTGGGTGAGAAAGGAAATGACCGTAATAGGTGAACGCTTATGGCGAGAGTTAAACAATATCCCTTGCTTGAAACTAGAGACAGAACCAAATGCAAAAAAGGGCATTGGAACAGCGAAATCTTTTGGATTTAAATTAAGGGACTATACGCTTATTGAAGAGGCCTGTAGTTATTATGTAGCTGAAGTTGCAGATTTGCTAAGACAACAAAATAGTCTTGCTTCTCAAATTGAAATATCATTGCAGACCAATCAGCATAGTGCAGTCGATGAGCAGTATAGAAACACAATAATTATAAATCTGGATACACCGACCGATAGCACTATAAAATTAACCAAGGAGGCTATAATTGGTTTAAAACAAATTTTTAAGCCAGGTTATCGTTATAAAAAAGTCGGAGTTAACCTAACGCAGTTGGTGCACCAGTATGAAGTGCAGACCAATCTTTTTGAGAATGCCCATAAAAGCGAAAATGACACCATTACTACGGTCATAGATAATTTGAATGGCAAATTTGGAAAGAATAAATTGAAAGTTGCGACCGTAGGAAATAGAAACAAAGAATGGGCTTTGATAAAAGAGCATCGTAGTCCAAGATACACTACGCAATGGAGTGAATTGATGACCATTGGTAAAAAGAATTAAACGTTGTATTAGCTAGAATTAAAAAGTTGATGTTCCTATTTTTAGCAAATACACATCTTTAGTTCTTCGTATAAAGGTGCTTCAATTTGAGGCAATACAAACCATTGGTATCACTAAATAGATCAATTAAATTTTTTATTGGATTCTTATTCATTGAAAGTTGATTTTATATTCGCTAGCTATATTTCCTTAATTAATTTCAAATGCCTGTAATTGGCATTTAAAACATAACGCTTACAGTATGATAACTTCAAATAATACAACCCAAAAAAAATGGTCTGTATACCTTGCAGACGACGACGTTACCGACCAAGAAATATTTAGAGATGCATTGAAAGAGATTGATACGCCTCTAACATTAAATGTATTCAATAACGGTATCGATTTATTGACAAGGTTGGAAAATAGTGATACACTGCCAGAAGTAATATTTCTAGACCTTTACATGCCTAAAATGGACGGGAGCGATTGTCTTATTAAAATGCGAGAGAAT
The DNA here is from genome assembly GCF_002700155.1 of Maribacter sp. 6B07. Lineage (NCBI taxonomy): Bacteria > Pseudomonadati > Bacteroidota > Flavobacteriia > Flavobacteriales > Flavobacteriaceae > Maribacter > Maribacter sp. 6B07. The sequence goes on from NZ_PDUT01000002.1 coordinate 565,149, forward strand.
CCCTTACTTGATTACGTTCCTATCATTGTATATTCCACTGAATTCGATATTGATCGTATAGAAGAACTGTTCGAGTATGGTGCCAATAGATATTTAAGAAAAACCGCTTCATTTGATTCTTTAGTATCATCTTTAGATAGAACCTTTAATTCTTTAAAAAGAAATGTGAATAGTGCACCAGCATTAATTAATATAGTAGTTTGATGATATATTACATTAATATCGACTACTAATGATAACGAATCAAAAATGGTCACTTTGTTGATCTTACCTGAAATAAAATAATGGTACAAATGCCGATGGATATCCATCGGCATTTTTGTTATCCAAAAGACATATACCATTTTTGATACTAATACATCTTGGAATTTTGACCATTAAAATATTGATATACTTCTTGTAACCTCTTGATTTCAATAGTAGGTATTGGTAAAGTAGAAAATATCTATTACGTTAAAATTGAAATTATTAGAGCGAATCAGAATTCTGTTTTATTCGTCATTTTGTAGTAATAATTCTAATAAAAATATATACTATGTTCTATACTACAACACTTTCAAATACTGTAAATACATTGATGCAACGACCAATAATCAATGATGTGGCCATTACACCAAATTTTTTCGTAACCATTTTATCAGGTGTTATTTTGGCCTTAATATTTCAGATCATATTAACCGCCATTTCAGTGGCTGCAGGTGTCACTTCTGTAGGTAATTTCAAAAAAAGTTATGCGAAGTCCAAGATGGAAATGGATGAAAGCGACAATAACAATGATCATAACATGAATGTGGGTGTAAAATACACCTCTATGTTTGGTATTTGGAGTTTAATAACTACAAGTATAGCATTATTCGGTGCTACGGCATTGGCACTTAAAATCAATGTTGTGGAGTCTACTTTTTCAAATATTACCACTGCCTTAGTAATTTGGGGACTTTTCTTTTTAATTCTGTTTTATTTAGAAACTAAAATAGTGGGTTCTTTATTGGGTAATTTGGTAACCGCAGTAACTTCAGGTTTTAAAAATAGTGCAAATGCGATATCATCGATGTTTGAAACTTCTCCTTATAAGAAAGTAGATAATATTTTAGACCATACTATTGATAAAGTACGTTCGGAATTTGATACAGGAATAAGTTCAGAAAAAATCAATTCCTTAATGGATAATTTTTTCACCAAAGTAGATGAAAGAATTCCTGAATTTGATAGCATAAAAGCTGATCTTGAGGACATAGCCAAAGAATCCAAATCAACTAATTCATCAACTAAATGGTTTGCAATACAACAAATGGTGAATAAGTTAATGTCGGAAAATGGTAATAGTGTTGATAATGGCAAGCAGTCTAAAGTAAAAAAGCTTGAAGAAGTTATAGATTCAATATCTAATAACATGAACAAGGAAGATAGTAAAGTTGAAGGGGCTAAGAATGTAGTGGAAGAATTTAGTACTTTGGATCGTGAAGCTATCGATTCCAAAACCAAAAAAATTCAAGACTATTTATCAAATGCAACACCATCAGACTTATCGGTTGATCGTTTAGGTGTTTTATTAAAAGGAGCGTTAAACCATCCAAATATGGTGAAATCTTTGCTATTGGATAAGGTAGAAGGATTGGATAGGAATAGTATTGTGGATGTTCTGTCAAAAAATAGTAACCTTAGTAAGGATGATATTAATGGTTATGCCGATAATTTTATGAACGTGGTGAAAAGTATTGGTACTCATTTGGACAATGGGGAAGGAACGCTTGAAAATTTAAAGAATAAAGTTACAGCTTACTTAAATAATGTTGGTTCTAACAATGATTCTTTCGATTTCATTGAATTGAGTAAGTCGTTAAAGTCAATTCTATATGATCCAAAGAAAAGTTTAAAAGATTTGAAAAATCAATTAACTGCTGTTGATATAGACGACGTGAAAAATTACATTTCCAATAGTAAGTATGTCGATGAAAATCAAATGAATAATGTAGTTCAAACAATATCAAACGCTAAGAAAAGTGTAGAACAAAAAGTTGATAAAATAGAAGCAGAAGCAAGACAACGCGTTCAAATACTAGAGAAAAAAGCAATTATTAAAGCTGAACACGCAAGAAAAACGGCGATATCCGCATCCTGGTGGTTAGTGATTACTACAATTATTTCAGCAGTAGCAGCTATTGGAGGAAGTTTAATTTACTAGTAAATCAGGAGTTCCGTCAAGAGTAAAATCTATATGTTCGTCAGAGTATTTTAATTTTCCTCTTTGGGCAATTGCACTATATATTCTCATTTTTTTCTAATTGTGCCTAACGTGTTTGTATATGGTTTGTTGCGTGTTTTAAGCACCTAATTTAGCAAATACAAACCAAATAGAAAATCCGCGAGGATTTTCGTAAGTAGGCTAAAACTAGCAATAAATTATATACGGTGTTGCCCACAGTTTTTATTCGATTTCAATTTTGTCAAACTCATCAATTTCAAATTCTAGAATATCATCTTCTTTCAAATCATCAAGGTCAATACTTACTGTTTTCAATAATTTAATTGGAACAGTATCGTGTAATAAATAGTAATGTTTGTTTAAATCTTCTGAAATTGCAGGTAAATCATCATCAACCCAATAGTCCGCTTTAAAAACAGCATAATCAATAGACGCTTCTCCCTTAACAATTATTGGTACGAAAAATTTGTCGTCAATGAATTTGATATTTAACTCGTCTATTTCAGTGGATACATCGTCTATTGCATATACAGTTGCTTCTCCGTTATCTGATGGTAAACCTGTGTCATACAAATGCCAATAATTTTTAGTTGCTAAATATCCATTAACTGCATCTTCAAAAGAATCTTGACTATCCAATAAAATTAATTTAGCATCTGCGACACGTTGATTGAATTTTAGCTTGTCGTATTTCTGTTGAAGTTTTATAAAGTCAGAATCTTTATATAATTCGTCAAAAGTTGGAAATATTACAACATTTTTTAAATCAACACATTTTTCTCGTAAGTTCTTATCTCCTGAAACTAAATATACTTTAGATGTTTGTGATACTTTTTTAATAGTTTGATAAATGAAGGCATCTGGTATATCTTCTCGACTTTTTAAACTCTTAAATGGTTTGTCTCCTGTGAAGTAAGCATCAAATACTTCAATGCTGTCTTTTTCGTCAAATTCATATAAGATAGAGTTTGATTCCAAAACAAAATTGTCCCACAACTCTTTATTAGAATTTTCTACATTATCATGTAATTTCGAAATATCTTTTTCAATTTTTCTAGCTTCAGCAAAATCAGATTCTCCCATTCCTTTTCTGTTAAAGGATTTCAAGTTGGATTTGATTTGATTCAATTCAGTTTTTATATTCTCTATTGAACTTGAAGAGCATTCTTTGTAGACAAAATAGGGGATATGTAAAACTAGAAGTTTTTCGGCTCCCATATCTTTAATCAAAGAAATATCAGACTTGTTAAGTCCTCTGTCTTTTTTTAATTCTGTACTGTCTATTATTATGTTCATCTTAAATTGTGGGCAACGTTTAGTATAACCGCAGTTTCGGGATTAAATTTAATCTTTTTCGAATAAGCACCAGACGGTAGCAATTACGCGTGGATTCGGACGCAGTCGAATCCGCCGTAATTGCGGTTATACATTGTTCTACGCAGTTTTTTTCGCTTAATTGTAACCTTCCGCTCGATGTTTATCAGAAATAGTCGGCTCTGCATAACCTATAATTTCAGCGTTTTCCATTCGGTCAAGCTCTTTTTTGATTGGCTTATAATTTAAATCTACAGGAATTTCCATTGAGAAATAGCCTTCGTTCGCTTTTTCCGATTCGCAACCTAATTCAAAAAATATATCTCTAATAGTATTTGTTCTTGTTGTCTTGTCCATAATTACAACTTGGACAACAGTTCGTCCAGAATATTCATAAGTTTTTCTGTATGTCAACATTTGCTCGGTTTCGTCAAATTCAGCGATTACAATATCTTCAGAAGCAACCAATGGAATATAAAATGGAATATTATCAATTTTATATAATCCTTTTCCTTTGTCAATTTCATCAGCCCAAACGGTTTCAACCATTTGTTCATCAAAAATGTCGCTGTGAAAATTGAACAATATTTTTACTTGATTACTCATTTACTTCTAAATACTTTCTTGCATCTCTCAAATTTAATTCTGTTTCGTTAAAAGCAGAACTTCCATTTCTGTCAATATTAAAAATAGGTTCTTCTAAATTACCTAATGCAATCATTAATTGATAAACAGTATCTGCATTTTCGTTTTTAAGTTCTATTTTCAGCCACTTTTTAAAGTTCGGAATTAATTCAGTTTTGTGAATTTTACTTAACGACCAATAAGCACTTACTCTTTCTTTTGAGTTTGAGTAAAGTCCGTTGTCAATTCCATGAACAATTTGAGTTTGTAGTTCAATTGGTTTGAGATTTTTCAATCCAGATTCGGCAATAACTTTTTCTTCGTATTCCGATTTTTTATTTCCGTTGGCTCTTTCAAATATATAAGCAGAAGCCTCAAATTGGTCGCTTGTCAGTTTCATTTTCTTTTAAGCACAATGTCTTTTCAAATTGCGTAGAACGTTGCGGCTAAGCGTAGTGCGGAGGCAAGGAAACTTTTCGTTTCCGTCTGCGCACGAAGCTAAAGCTTATTGTTTAGTTTTATTTTTTTATCCAAAGCTAAATCCATAAGATTTAGCGGCATTATAAATATACACAGACCTTTCGGTTTTGCCCTATAGACCGCATTACGTTTAGGTTTTGTTGTACACCGTTTTTATTCCGTTCAGAGGTTTTCAAATTCTTTTTTTATGTACCTCAAATTGAATATCGCTTGCTCTTCCATTATTGAAGATTTATATACTCCCTCGATAATTACTCTCATTTCCTTACCCAATAAAACAGGGTCATTTGTCCATTTTACGAATTTGGCAAACGTCCTAATAGGTGTTTCTCCGTGCATTTCGTCCAACTCTATCATTTCAATCCCAGATTCTTGATAGTTTATGTAATTCTCATTTTTCTCAATACCCTTTCTATCTAGGATAAAGAATATTACAAAACCATTTTTTAAATCGGTCTGATTTACATTGAAAAGTTCAAACCAAGATGGTACAAATTTTAGTGGGTCTACCTGAAGTATTAAATCGTTTTTATATATCAATTCTAGATGAACTCTTCTTTTTGAGCTATCTTTTATGAATTTGTCCACAAATCCAGTTGCACTTTTCGGCTTTAAAAAATTTCTCAAAAAATTCTGAATCCCCATAGGTTTTACTGAGTATTATTTTTTTTAAATGGTGTACAACGTTGCGGCTAAGCGTAGTGCGGAGGCAAGGAAACTTTTCGTTTCCGTTTGCGCACGAAGCTAAAGCTTATTGTTTAGTTTTATTTTTTGTCCAAAGCTAAATCCATAAGATTTAGCGACTTTATAAATATACACAGACCATTCGGTTTTGCCCTAAAGTCCGCATTACGTTTAGCTATTGTTACCTGCCGTATTTTTTCCGTACTGTTTTAAATCGTTTTTCCGATGTAATTAAAAGAATAACACCATTAATAGCCCTTGAGCCATAAATACTTAAGGACTGTTCTTTTGTCAAATATTTGATTGCTGAAGTTTCAACAAGTAAAAGCTTTTTTAAAATATCTCTATCTTCTATCGGGTAGCCATTCACAACAATTAGTGGCTCTGGATTTTTATCGATAAAATCTCTCACTATAATTTTTACGTTTGGATTTGAGTCAGCGATGGTAACTCCAGAATTTCCATTTTGGTCAATTTCTGGTTTGTATTTAAGAACTTTAAAAATAAGCGAGTCCACATATTTATATAGTTTTTCGTCCTTAAGCTCGTCGAAGCGGATTAAGTCCAACTGTTTAATATAGTAGGGGTATTTTTCGATTCTTTTTTCGTTATAAGAGATAACTCGAAACTTGTCAATCGATTCTTTATCCCGAAAAACTTCTAATGTTTTACCAAAATCTGTATTCTTTAATTTAAGTTTTTCTCTGGCATTATAGTCTTTAACTCGTCCGGGTTCAGTACAATTATTTACTTCACTTATTTTAAAACTGCTCTTAGCCAAGGTCCATTTAATTTGGTGACAGCTTTTTTCATTCTGATACAAATGATTTATGTTTTGATGAAGTTGTATTGTGTCCGTTTTATAGTATAATTCGTTATCATTTTTCGATTGCCATTCTCCAACTAAGTCCTTCTTCCGAATTTGGGAATAGGAAAAGTAAGAAAGAAACAAAAATGTTGAAATTAGTAGGGTGAGTTTCATTTGTTGCAATATGGCAGGTAACGTCTAATGTATGATCTGTACGGTTTTGAAATCCGGAGGATTTCCCGCCGTACGATAAGATTCTAAATATACGTAGATTTTCCGACGGAAAATCGGACAGTATAGATTATACATATTGTTAGCAAACGTGTTGCAGCGCTAACCTTTGTCTGGTCGCAGACCATTGATTTGTTTCCCTGACTCTTTTAAAATGGTTTCTTTTTTAAGTCCGCCGAACCTAATAATAGAGGGTTTATGTATTTCGTGTTAAAGAGACCAATCCAAGAAATTGATAAGTCCGTTCGCGCAACAGTTGCGTCTGAGTAAAGTCCGTCCGAGCGAGAACTTTGGCAAGGTGATTTATTAATTAAACAGCTGAATTTTGAGAAAGTAACAAGCCTCAAGAAACCATTTTAAAAATGCGGATTTGCCCGAACCAAACTCTTATTTTTTAAATATTCAGGCTAATTGCGCAACGATTTAATTTTTATGGCAATATGTTTGCTAACGTGTTCGTGTATGGTTCAGTTGTGTTGGCAAGCACTAAGTTAGTAAATAGAAAACTAACCAGTAGGAAAATCCGTAGGATTTTCCGAGTACACACTGACTGAACAATTGACTATACACGTTGTTAGCAGCTGGTTTTATTATTTTTAATTTGTCAATCAATTCCAAGTTTTTTTTCCATATCTCTCCATTGCTTACCGAATTCAATTTGTTCTTCTACTGCTTTCCGTTTTTCTTCTGGTAAACATTGAATACAAGTTGGATATTGAATTCCCTTGTAGTACTCCTTACATTTTGTGCATAATTCCATTCTGTATAAGTCATAATTAGAAGCACATTTTCTACAAGCTGTTATAGTGTCCTCAAAGGAAAGGTATTTGATGTTGTCGTTTAGATAAAGTATAAACGCTTTTTTTTCTATAGATTCAGCGTCATTGTTTTTTGCTATATTTCTTTGAAACCAATACTTAATGTTTGATAGATTATGTTGATTTCTCCATTTATCTTTAGACACAAAGCATTTATCTCGCACTTCATAAGCATCCTTATCTTCGAAAAAAATAGAAATCAGTTCAATTGCTGACCTATAATTCGCTTCTTCAAATTCGTGCTTACAATCCGCACATCGATATTTTGGAATTTTTCTTACCCTTTCATTAGGATTTTTATTCATACAATTCGGACATAATGGAATTGCTACATATTCATAATTATTTAGTACGTGATTTCTAAATACGGATTTATCAATTTCTGAATTGTTATCTATATAGTGATTTGTGTAGGTTCTTGTTATCTCTCTTAAATACTCGTTGTATTTCTTTGGATGAGAAAGATGCTGTATCGTTAAAGTTTCTGTACTACTACAAATTTGGCATTTTTCTTTAATGAATTTTATCCTTCTTTCTTTCCAATCCTTTGTATGCCAAGACCTTTGTCCTTCTTTGAAATCTTTCCAACATTGCTCTTTTGCAAGTTCTATCCCAATCTCATTATTTATGAGTTTGTCTCTTAATTCTATAAGCTCATCGAGTGTTAACATTCGAATTCTATTATTAAGTGTTGATGAACGCAATGTCAGTTTAACTTGCTGCTAACGGTTTGTGTATGATCTGTACGGCCTTGAAATCCGTAGGATTTCCCGCCGTACGATAACATTCTAAATATACGTAGATTTTCCGATGGAAAATCGGACAGTATGGATTATACATATTGTTAGCAAGCGTGTTGCAGCGCAAACCTTGGTATTGTCACAGAACATTGATAGGTTTCCCAAACTCTTTTAAAATGGTTTCTTTTTTAGTCCGCCGAACTTTAAAGGTATACGTTTTTGGTCTTTCCGTCTTTGCCCGAACTTTGGTAAGAAAGCCGCAAGTCCGTCCGCGCAACAGTTGCGTCCGAGTGTTGTCCGACCGTAAACTTTGGCAAGGTAATTAGTTAATTAAACATCTGAATTTTGAGAAAGAAACAAGCCCCAAGAAACCATTTTAAAAATGCGGATTTGCCCGAACCGAACTCTTATTATTTTTAAGATATTCAGGCTAATTGCGAACCGATTGGACTTTTCTTGCAATATGTTTGCTAACGTTGCGGCTAAGCGTAGTGCGGTAGTAAGGAAACTTTTCGTTTCCGTCTGCGCACGAAGCTAAAGCTTTTGGTTTTGATTTTTCTTTTTTGGTTCGAAAGCAAAATCCATAAGATTTAGCGACTTCATAAATATAGACAAACCATTCCGTTTAAACCCTAAAGTCCGCATTACGTATAGGTTTTGTTAGGCATAGTTTTATTCCCGTTCTACTGACGTTTCCCATCCGTCATATTCTCCACCATACTTTTGTGCTACTATTCTCAAATTAGAGGTAATAGGATAAATAGAATCGATGTCCACATGGTCAATTCTCCAAATTTGTAGTTCGAATGGAAGATTTGTCTCCTTGTTAATTCCGGCATTTTGTACTGTAAAGTTTGATTTAATCAATTCATTTTTACAATGGTTCATTTCCGATTCTTTAGAAAAATAGAGCCAATGGTCCACTCGTCGTGCCTTCGTAAGTTTGTCGCCAGCATCTGCTAAATTTCGCAATACTGACTGGTCAGCCATATAGTTTTGAGTATCCTCATTTGGATATAAGAAATCTCTATAATAAGTCCATTCCTTGTCTTCTTTTACATTCAGATAGTATTTATAATCGGGATAGTTTTTTTTATAAAAATCCTCAATTTTAGAAATTATATTTTTTGGTTCTTTAATGTAAAAATATTCTAGTCTTTCTTTATTATACATGAACGAACCGACCAATATAAAGCCTGTTTCTTTTTTGACAATCTCGACTAGTTCGTCCCCAACTTTATGGAGCAGACTAAAAGTTTCATTTTCTGGAAATCCATTTTCTTTTGATGTTTCGTAAGTCAATCCAGTAACCAAAACATATTCAAATTCTTTTATTGGCGTAGAATCAAACAGGTCCATTCTCAAAGTAGTTGAGCCTACTTTGTCGTCTTCATAGGCTGCCATATATGTGTCCCACTGCTCTTCAGAATTTTGTGCATTCATTTGTGTAGTTGAAAATAGAATTAACAATAGAAATTTGAATGTTTTTTTCATTTTTTAAATTATGCCTAACGGTCTCGGCTATGAGTAGTTGCGTGGATTAATACTTAACTTTGCAAGTACACACCAAACTGAAAATCCGCTAGGATTTTCAGAAGTAGGCGAGAACAAGCAATTATTTATAGCCAATGTTGTGTGTTCGGTTTTTTTATAGTTTAGGTAAATGATATAATTGTACAGCTAGAGTTATATATGTTCCTGGGTCATTTTCTATATGAAACCTGTAATTTGTCCAACCATCATTTATCACATCTAGAATTCTTACAAAATTAGGATGACTTTTAGCACTTTCTTCCGTTGCTTTTCTAACAGCAGAAATTTCCTGATTGGGAACAAACATCATTATCGCTGCTTTAGAATCTCTCCAAGTGAGATAGCATAATATTTGGTCAATTGTTTCTAGAAATCCTTTTGGACCTTTCCAAATTTTACACTCACCAATAAAAAGGTTTGTGCTTTCGTGTTTTATAGAAATATCCGTTTTCCCTTTTTTGTTGTAGGCTTCACCAGCTACAACACCTTCTATATTTGGTGCTAGAACAAAAATTAATTGGTCTCTCAATGCTTCCTCTCCTTTGCCTTTGTAAAGTTCAGGGAAATGTTCCCAATTATTCCCGCAATCCTGTAATAAACCAAGAATATGCATATAATCTTCGTCTGTTATAAATCTTTGATTTGTAACAGTATTAGAAGCACCAACAGGTTTTGGTATAATTTTTTTCTTTTTTACTATTCTAGGTGACTCGAATGCGGCAGGTATATTTTTTTTCTTTATTGGATATTTAAATTTAGACTTATAATCATTTGTGCGGTTAATCTTTTGAATTCTTTTCTTGATTTCGCCATCAATGAATTTGGGCAATTCTTTATGGAAATTATCGTATTCCCCTTTAACAACATTTAGTTTTCCCGCTATCGCATTTTTTGTCCTGTCAAAATCCGAATCAATTTTTTCGGGTTGGTTATATATATCGATAAAACTAACATCCAGAGTATTATTTCTTATTGTTAGTTTTCCATTCATTCCGCTTATTGAATATCTATTGGTTGGGGAGAATCTCAATAATCCAACATTCCCATTGATAGGAATATGATATACAACAAGTTTTCTTTTGAATTTTTCATTCGGATTAGAAATATCAAATGTCCGTGGTAAATCTCTACCGTATATTTCCGTTTCTCCAATTTCCATTTCAATTTCCTCCCATACTAAAGTTGGAAATTCATCAAGAGAATATTTAGATTCAAGATATTTTGAAAATTCTTCTGTCGGAATACTATCAAAATATTCATCTGGTTGCGAATCAATTTCGGCAATTACTTCTCTTGCTTGTGAGGAAATTAAATTCCCAAATGGTTCTGTAAACATTTTATAATTCATTTTGATTGACGTGATTCAAACTGACACACAACGTTCAAGCTATGAGTAGTGCGGAGGCAAGGAAACCTTTTTGTTTCCGTCTACGCACGTAGCAAAAGCTTTTTGTTTTGTTTTTAAATTTTTTTAGTCAGAGCAAAATCCTAAAGATTTTGCGGACACATAAATATACACAAACCATTGAATTAAACACCAAACTCCGCATTACTTATAGGTATTGTTAGCAAAATGTGGCGAAACGTAGGAGTAAGCACGAATGATTTCATTTCCCTTTTTTCCGTCCGAGTGAAGTCCATCTGCGTATGAGTTGCGCCTATGAGTGAAGTCCATTTGCGCAAAGCTGATGCTTTTTTACTGAAAGTTTGTCTAATTAGTGACTTTTAATTTTAAGTTGTTACACTTATTTTTTTCATACCATTCCAGCCAACCTTTTTTATCATCTTCAAAAACACCTATAGGATAACTGTTAGCATAATTTGCCATTCTTTCAAATGACACAGGTACATATTTTGATAAAATATTCAAAGAGTTTTTAAATTTTGCATCTTGTACTTCTGTTATATTTTTTTCAATATAATTTATATTAGAAAAAAACATTTTTTTAAACTGTATATTTTCAATACAGTTATCATTATTGTTAGTTGTAATAGTTGATTTACAAGAAAGGAAGATTAGCGATATTAATAAGATGAATATTTTTTTCTCCATTCAGATTTGAATTCCGTTTTTGATATTCCACTAAAAAAGTCCGATTTGTGCTTTATTGGCTCGGAAAATATTTTTTTGAGCCATTTTTGCTAACGTGTTTGTGTATGGAAAGTTGCGGTTTTGTGTGCGAGGATTTTCCGAAGGAAAATCAGATGTAACAAAACTGCAACTACCTTTGGTTAAGCACTAAACTACGCAATTTTATATACACGGTGTTGCCAGTAGTTTTTATTTCCATTCTAGTTTAAATTTCTTTAATAATGCATCTGTCATAAATTCTTCTTTTAGTTTAATAAAAGAAAATGTCTTGTTACCTAAATCTTTCATTGATGCACCAATTTGATAGAAATTTATATTATCAATTATTATAAATCTATCGTGAAAAGATTTTGAATATCTAATTTCAAGACCTTTGTATTGTTTATTGAATTTGTCTTTTAAAACTTCTAATGATTCTGATTTAGCTTTTGGGTCAGTTAAAATTTTCACTTTAACATTATCATTTTTAGAAGTTAATAATTTGAGAGTAGTTGAGTCAATGTATCCGTCAATTAAGATAATTTCATTTTTAGCTTTCTCAATTAATGTCAATATTTCAAAACTAGCGTCAAACTGCGTTTTTTCGCTAAAAATCTTTTCTTGATAGTCTTTTTCTATTATTGAGTGTTCAATGTCCAAAAGAATGTCAATCAATTGCTGTTTAATTTTAAATAACATACTAGGAAAAGAAGTCAATGAATGAGACCACCAAGCTCGTGTTAATTGCCAATTTTCATTTTCGGTTAAAATGTGCGAAATGTAGTTACCAACGACTTCAAATTGTCCTGGTGTAAATAGAATTTTAAAAGTACTCCCTTTATTTTGTTCTATTATCTGCTCTATTTCAGAGACTGACATAAGAACTGGTCTATAATTTGTTGATTTATTATTAAAATGTTTTGATTCAGGAATTGGAATGTTTCTAATGTCAGTAGTTCCGTTATATTTATTTTTAAATTCAAAAGTCGGTTCTCCCCAAATTAGTCTGTATTCAGGAAGCGTATCATCATTGTATTTTTCGTTAACTTCTCCATCAATGAAGTCTGTTAACTTTTGACTTTTTACTGATTTGTTTAAACTTTTTATTTTACTAATTGCTTTAGAAACTTTGATTTCGTCTTCAGTCAGTAATTCAATCAGATTTTGTAAGTCGTTTTTTATTCCCATTATGGTTTTTTCAAATTACTGGCAACGTGTTTGTATATGGTTTGTTGCGTGGTTAAGCACGTAATTTAGCAAATAAAAACCGAATAGAAAATCCGCGAGGATTTTCGTAAGTAGACTAGAACTAGCAATAAATTATATACGGTGTTACCCAACGTTTTTTAATTCTCCGTACCTTTTATCTATAACTTTTATTAGCTTATTGAAAAAGGCTTGAATTAGTTCAATTATTTCTATTATATAATTTTCACTTTCTATTTCAACAATATTGTCTGTTCCAAATTTTCTCGTTGTCAATCCTTTAGTTCTTTTTATAAAAGTTAATTTATTATCATCGATTTCAGAATTATTGTGAGCAATTTTATTACGAATGTATTTATGCTGTCTTATTAGATTGTATTCCTTCTCCACATCTTTTGATTCTATTTCATAAACCTTAGTGAGATAAATCCAGTATTTATGAATATAATCACTTCCAGTAATGTGTTTTATTTTTACACTAAACTCAAAATTAGTTTCAATTAAGTTTGAAAGAAGTTTTAATTGTCCTTCCAAAACTGAAAAGATTGATAGAAGTGATGCTTTTCTATAATTTTGGGGTATTTGCTTTAGAAACTTTTCTGTGTGTCCATAATAATGTCCATAATATTGTGCTTGTAATGAACCTTCTTGCTCATTGGTTGGCTCGATTTGTAATTCAGAATCATTTTTAATCTTATTTCGAAATTCCTCAATTAAAGTTTTACTGTATTTTTCCGAATTTTCAATTATTTTTTTTTCTGCAATTAACAGATTATCTAAGTCATCATCATAATAATATAAAATTCCCCAATGATTGATTTTGAATTCAGGATTATTTAGGTCTATCATTTTTTCTCAAATGTTGGGTAACGTTCAGTGTATGATACGTAGCGTATAAAAATACACTATATTTCGGTGTAGTACTGAGCCGAATTTTTATATTTTGTTTTAATTTTTCAGTTTAAAGCCAAATTAAGAATTTGGCGGTTTTTGCCAATAAGCACAAACCTTTGAGTTTAGCACTTACTAGCGATGTTTTATACACCGTGTTAGCAACTGCCAGTTTTACACTCTAAATGTTAGTGGATCGATAATTAAATAATTTCCTGTATTCTCTATCCATAATTCAACGCTTTTAAATAATTCCTGAATACATTTAACCCATTTCATAAAATCATCACTATTAATACTCATATAATTAAGTCCATTTTGAATATTATACTTTCGAATCGTTCCAAAATCAATTACAACTCCTTGACTTTCTTTATTCAAGTTTTTAAGTAAAATGTAACCATCCTTAGGGTTTTCAGGATTCATTTCTTTTCCATCGACTATTTTAAATTCGCTGGATTTTTCGCCAGTATTTTCGAAAAGATTATTATGCTGAAAAAGTGTTGCCATCATCTCAAGACTTCTTAAAACTTTAATTAAAGCACTAATATATTTTGGTTCGGCATTTTGAGTAAAAAAAGGTTGGTTCATTATGGTTTCAATTTTGTCCATATAGTCTTTCCAATCTTTTAAGACAGTAAAGCCTAAATGTTTTTTCTCAAATAACACATAATTAATATCATCTTCTGTTAAGTTCAACATTTTCCATATTTCTTCTAAAGAATAATTGTTATCATATCCATAAAATATCTTGAATGAATGATTACATATTGTCAAAATCTCTTTATCTACTTGTTGCTTGATATAATTCCTAATTTCATCTTTTGCTGATTCTTCTTGAATTATTGAGTTTATAGCAGTTTTTAGTGATTTTGTGAGATATTCTCTGTCTTTGGATTTGTTTTGTTGATTCTCAATTTTGTAAGTTAGTGGACGTCTAAATCTTAAATCAAAAGGTAGGTCTTCAATTTTTCCGTACTCAGCATTAAAAACACATATGATGTTTTTCCATCCCAAAGTTTTTGCTGCATAGCCTAGCTCAACAAGAACATTCGGGTTTGGTGTTTTTCTTCCTTCAGATGTTGGGTTTATAAAACTAATGTCAGCAATAAAAATAGATGTGTTGTCTATCTTTGAGAAAATTGTCGAGACAATATCTGGAGTTCCTCCGACATTCATTGTATCTCTATCAATTGCAATATCTAAATGAAGATTATCAGATTTGATATCTCCGATAGCTTTTTTAATACAACCTTCGATGAAGCTTCGATTCTTATTATTAGGGGAATCTGATTGCCAAGAATAGAAGATTGTTTTTTTCATTTATTTTTTTGGTTGTTGCTAACGGTCTCGTATATGAAAAGTAGCGCTGAAAATAAGCGATAACTTTTCGGATTAAACACAAGCCGAATTTTTAAGTTTTACCATTTATTTTATTTTTGGGAAATCGTCAAATTTAAAAATTTGGCGATTTCATAAAAATGCCCAAGCCTTAGTGTTAGCAGGGACTTTCGCTATTTTTTATATACATTGTTAGCAAACGTACTTTATTCAATTCCGTTTTCGGCAAGCAATTTATCTAATGCTTTTCCACCCCAATCTTTGGTCAAATTTTTATTCCGTTTTCTAGTTTTTAGAATTCGCTGGTTGATTTCTTTATTATCGTACTCAATTAACGTTTTGATTAAATCCAAATAAATGTGAGCATTCCAAGCGTCTTCTAATCTCTCAAACAGAGGTTCAATAAAAATATTCTGTTTGTTTACTTTAGATGTATATAATGATAAATTGTGAACGTTTGAATTTAGGATTTGTTCTGCAATTACTTTATTCGCAAGGTCTCTATCATTTGCAATTAAAACATTTAACATTGTTTCATAAATACCTTCCGTAAATTCAACTCCTTTAGCAGAAGGTACAAAATCAGATTTCTGTGGTTGATAGTTTTCTATCATTTCCTTTTTAGTCAGTCCGTAGGCTTTTGAAGGGTTTTCATTAAAAAGATATTTATAAATTTCTGGTGAAATACTGCCTTCATCTTCCCAAATTTTCCAATAAAGTTCATTGTATATCAAGTCTTGAAACTCTTGAATTGCTGCGTAAACAAATCTTATGTGGTATTTTTTTATATTTTGATGTTCAACTTTTGAAAATGGTACTTTAAGTAATTCTACTGCTTTTTTGTTTTTGTAACTAGCAATAGCTTTATATAATTCACGCCATTCGTTACTATAATGAGTATTGTCTAAAGTTTTGTTCAGGTTGGTTTCTAATAATGGAATAAATTCTGGTCTTGGAAACTGACTTATAGCGACATAAGTATGATAATATCCGCTTTCAACTTTGTCATTTTCAGAACGATTATTTTTTATAATTTCAATGTCCTGTTCTTTTTGGTATTTCGCCAATGTAACTAAAGCACTCTGATTTTTCTCTTCTATTACAAGTTCTCTAATTTTTGGATAAAGCTTTTCTGTTGGGGTTGCTCGATTTATTGCAGAATATCTTGATGATAAATAATTTGGTTGATATATGAGTAAACTATCCAATTCTGTTAATTCTGTAGAATTCATTTTTTCTGAATCTAAATCAACATACTGAGGTGTTAATACATCTATAAAGAAGTCTCCAACTTTATCATTGCTAATTATACATCCAAACATCGTACTTATTTCTTCATCATCGTTTATGTGTTCTTTGGCAATGGAAAATAAGTCAACATTTTTTTTATGGGATAACGCCCAAAAAGAATAACTTCTAACAACTCCATTTGGGTGATTTGTCAGTTCAATTAGTTCCTCTTTTGTTGCGTTTTTTTTCAGTTCTTCAAAATTGTCCCATTGTTTAGGACGCATTCCACCAGCTCCGACTGCTGAACTCATTAATTGATTTACTTCCTCAATATTTTTCACAGCCTTAATGGTTCGTTTTGAAATTGAACTTTCATCAAAAGTTGTCTGAGCACACGAAATAAATGTAGTAAAAAGAATTATGATGGTAAGCAGTATCTTCATTTCAGTATGTTTGCTAACGGTTCGGCTATGATACGTTGCGGAAAACGTCCGCAGGACTTTTCCGCCTTGGCCCGAAGTTAATAAATAAGCGCTGGAAATTCCATTTGGAATTTCCGCCCGCAATGGATTATAGGTATTGTTAGCTTTAGTGTTTTTTTAGTTCTTAATACTTTACAAATATGTAAACAACAGAATTATTGGTATTAGAAATGGAAGTCCGCACGAAAACCAAAATCCTATGTTAAAAGTCCGATTTCTATACAGTTCAATATTTTTCGGTTTTATTAGGTCCTCCGAGAATGCTCCAATGTTGTAGAATATATTAGCAATTCCCATCATTATCAAATATCCAATTCCCTGAAAAATAATTGTAAAAAGGGTAATTTCAACGTCTGGAGCTGGAGGAATAACATATTTGACTACCAATGAGTAGACGAAGAATGCAATTAATCCACTTACTATTAGTCCGACGTTGTATTTTAGTCTTTTCTCACTCCACCACTTTTTTCGTTCCTCTTTTCCTTTGTCCCAAGTGGTGTTTTCCATTTTTTTTTCAACATTAAAGCTAACGCCAAAGCTATGAGTAGTGCGGAATTAAGTAGGTACTGTACTTACTTCAAAACACCAAGCCAAAGCATTTTGTTTGCGTTTATTTTTTTTGTTATTAAATGCCAAATCAAACTGATTTGGCGACATTATAAATATAGACAAACCATTTTATTAAATCACAAGCCTAGCATTACACATAGGTATTGTTAGCGGTATTAAGCAACCCGAACCACAGCTGTAAAAGACAGACGAAACTAACGATCCGCGTGGATTTTGCCGCATTTTCCATCCGGCGACCAAACTTGGCGGGCATAAATAAAACAAGTTCAATTTAAAAGAGATTTGGCAAGTAATGTCGAACCAAAAGTCCGTCTGCGTTATGTTTGCGTACAGATTGCGTGCTGGCGGCAAAAGGGCATGCCCCGAAAGCTGCTCTTTTATTCAAACCCGAACCGAACAATCAGGACTTGCTTAAAATACTAAAACCTTGGATTTTTTGCTTTTGCCGATAAACGTATTACTTGCGAAAAAAAATGTCCATTTAGCACGTAAAAAAGCAAAAAAATGGGAAGCCCCGAAGTTGCTCTATTTTTTTTAGAGCTTATTACCGTTAACGTTTATGTATAAGAATAGTTGCGGGTTTGTATGCGAGGATTTTCCGAAGGAAAATCAGACGTTACAAACACGCAACGACCTTTGATTAAGCACTAAACCGCAATTATTTTTATACGGTGTTGTATGCCGTTATTGTTTCAGTCCTTTAAATATTTCGGTTAATACATTAACATCTGACGAATTTTCAACTAATCTGTATTTAGTCGCCTCGTCAAGTTTTTCCCATTCTGGATTTATTTCAATTCCTTTAAATTTCATTAGTTCTTCAGGTGTTCTTGTTATAAAATTGAATTTTAATTTTTTAATTTGTGAATTAGTATTTATTTCATAATTCATAGTCATTGTAGGTTCCAAAATTTTCAAAATTATTCCACTAATTATGGTGGAAATATGTTTATATAAAATTAAGCAAGTTTCATTCTCTGTAAAAGGAAAAGTTATTTCGTTTCCAATAATTTCCAAGTCATATTTAGATAAATTTGCGTGTGCTAAAATGTTCCTTATTTTTCTAATTCCAACTTTTTTGTCGTTTAAGAATTTAAGTTCTAATTCGTTTATAAGGTTTTTCTCTTTTAGTCTTAAATTCAGATTGTAAAAAGTGTCTTCAAAATCATTTAGTGTTGATTTCATTATGTTCTCAAATAAAGCCAAAAGATTAAATAAGGCTAAATGTCCTTTTTGATTTTCAAATAATTCTTCACACGCTATATATTGTCCGCAATAATATTTAGAATAGTAATTTAATAAATGAATTGTTTCATTCTTAAAATCTTCTTTCTTTATTTCCATAATTTTGGTTAATGGCATACAACGTCTCGGCTAAGCGTAGTGCGGTAGTAAGGAAACTTTTTGTTTCCGTCTGCGCACGAAGCTAAAGCTTATTGTTTTGCTTTTTCTTTTCTTGTTCAAAGCTAAATCCATAAGATTTAGCGACTTCATAAATATACACAGACCTTACGGTTTCGCCCTAAAGTCCGCATTACGTTTAGGTATTGTTGTAAACAGTTTTTATTCCATAATCCATTTCATCAACTCTTGTTTGTCTACAATAGACCAACTATGCGGATGTCTATCTCCGTTTTCTCGATAACCTTTATTTACTGATGGCAAGTATTCTACTTGGTTAAATCCTGATTCTTTTAAGTTTTCAAAGAGTCTTTCGATGTAGTAGGAGTTAATCTGGTCATAATCCGCCATTCTATTCTCTTTCCACCAAAGTGTATCTGGCTCAGTATAAAGTCTGATTTTAGTGTTTTTCAAGCCCTTTAGGTTCTCAGTAGTGTTTGTTTCTGATGTATAGGTAGCGTACTCTTGATATTTTGAAATATCATCGTTAGGATTTCCAAATCGATTTTTAAGAGTTTCTATTATCCAAGTACTTTCTGTAACTGATACTTCTGAAAAATTTCGTTTTAGATTCTTTTCAGAACTCTTATAAAGTGCGACCAAATCAATTGGCGAGTCCACCATAAAAACTCCTTTGGGTTTGAACTTAAAGTTTTTATTTTCATTTAGAAATGAACTGATTAACAAAGAGACATTTCCTCCGCTTGAATACCCACCAAGATAAACATCATTTAATGGAAGTTTATTTTCAAGTAATATGTTTTGTAGCTGTTCTGCAAGTTTTTGTTTCTCATCTTTTTCAAGCCATAATTTTTGATTGTAATTCATGTAAATTACTGCAATACTATTTTGCTTTGCAATCTCAATTACTTTGAATTCCCGCTTTGTGTCTTCGGCTTTATGAGGAAAACCAGGAAAAAGTACTAAAACTCCTTTTATGTTTTCAGTCGGTTTACTTAATTCGTAAAAATCGCTGGCTATTTCTACAAACTCTGTTTTTGAAGGAGTATCAGAATTTTCTTTTTTGGCGTTTTTACAAGAGACTAAAACCGCAATTATCAATATTATTCCAAAAATTTTATTCATTGGAGAAATTGTTTACAACGGTCTCGGCTATGAGTAGTTGCGTGGTTTAACACTTAACTTTACAAGTACACACCAAACTGAAAATCCGCGAGGATTTTCAGAAGTAGGCGATAAAAAGCAATTACTTATAGCCATTGTTGTGCAACGTTATTTTTAATCATCTTTTTCCATAGCTCGGACAAATTCATAATATCCACCAACCCAACCGAAATCACCTCCATATTCGCTATCCAGCTTATCTAAAAAAGCTTTAACTGCTTTTCCACTTGCAAGCATTAATGTAGAGTCATTTTGGTCGGTTTTAATAAATAATCTACCATTATTCTGTGAGCAATTAAATCCGCCCATTTGAGTAACTCCGACTATGCTTTCATATAAGCAATAAATTTCTTCGATACTTGTTTCATCAAGATTATCTAACCATTCTTGAAAGTCTGTTGTTGTAGCCATATTTTAATACCATTTGTTTGTCCATTCTGGACGATTATTTTTTGCAAATTCAATTTCTTTTTCTGTTGGTGGGTCACTTAAATCAATGTCTTTAAGTTCAAGTATTTCCATTACAGATTCGTTAATACTCAATGATGTTTTCATTCCGTTCATAATTGAGCTGTTACCAAATTGCCTGTTCATTACTAAAATACCTTTGTCTAATAAGCCTGAAACAGAAGAATTGTCTATAGGCATATCAATTGATTTTTGTCCGATTAAGATGAACTCTCTTAATATGGATTTCTCAAACCTATCCAAGTTTTTTACTCTTTCTGTAAATTTCTTTTTCCATTTTTTTAGTAAAATTTTCCGTTGAATTGATTTGAAAATCCAAATCACAAAATTCACTAAAACAAGTCCAGTTGAAAGGATAAAAACAATTCCTAAAATCCATCCATATTTTTCTTTTGCATTATCAAGAAAGAGTTTTTCATTCAAAAAACTTTGGTCAACAAATAGTATAAATCCTGAAACCACCGATAAAAGAAAGAAAAATTTTGTCGGTAGTTTTGTTAAATCAAATATGGCTTTTAAATATTTTTCCAAGGTCTGTTTTTAATGTTGCACAACGTGTTTGTATATGGTTTGTTGCGTGGTTTAGCACGTAATTTAGCAAATAAAAACCGAATAGAAAATCCGCGAGGATTTTCGTAAGTAGGCTAGAACTAGCAATAAATTATATACGGTGTTACCTGCTGGCTTTTATTATTTCAGTTGTTTGGTCTGTTATACTTTTCGTTTGTAATTCAATGCTAAAAACTTCTAATTCAGTTTTTAAATTCATTTCCATTTCCAGATAGAATTTGGTAAAGAATTGTTTTTCGATGTCATAGTTTATTTGTCCTTTTCCAGTTCCGTCCAATTCCATTTCGTAATCTTTAGTAGCTGATTTTATAGTATAAACTTGGTCAAGGTCAAAATATCCAATTCCGTTTTCTACTTTTCTCAAAGTGTAAATTGAATTAATTTCCATTTCTATTGTAACGTCTGCAATTGGCATTGACATTGGATTTTTTTGCTCAAAACTTTCTCCAACTTTAATTTTTCTGTTAGGATATTTGATTTGATTCATCATTGATTCCATTGCAGGAAGTAATGTTCTCTTTTTTTCTTCTGTCATTGTCGAAGAAGAAATAGAGTCAATTTTAGTCTTTCCGTCAATTGATTTTCCGAAAAACTTTGTTCCGCTTATTAAAGTTGGATTATTGGATTCTAACAATTCTATGTCAATCGGAAATTCGTTTCCTTTGAGTTTCCCTGTTTTAGAAACACTTTTTAAAAGACTTGTATCTTTCGTTATAGTTGGGTTTTCAATTCCGTTATTTTTTAAATTTTGCAGTATTTCGTCAGATGCAATATATTTTACATTGTTTTCTGAAATCTGTTTTTGGGTTAACGTGTAATTGTAATTTGGTAAGTAACCAACTTTAAAATCAATCTCTTCTTGACTTTTGCAAGATGTAATTGATATTGTCAATAAAATAAGTAGGATTGTTTTCTTCATTCGGTTTTTTCAGCTTGCAGGTAACAATTGTGTAAGGTAACAAGTTACTTTATATCTATTTTAGAATCACTAATCTAATGGATTTTTAATTTCTTTAAAAGTATTTGTAGCGACATGAGTGTATATTTCAGTAGTTTTACTAGAGCCATGTCCTAAAAGAACCTGAATTTGCCTTAAGTCAACACCAGATTCTAATAAGTGAGTAGCAAAACTATGTCGTAAAACATGTGGTGTAACGTTTTGAGTGATTTTTGCTTTAATGGCAGCGTTCTTTACTATATTTAATACACTAACGGCAGAATATTTTGAGGCTTTACGACCTTCAAACAAATATTCTTGAGGCTTCCATTCCTTAAAATACATCCTCAATTCTTTAAGTGCATTTTTTGATAAAAGAGTAAGTCGGTCTTTATTGCCTTTAGCTCCTTTAACTCTTATAAGCATTCGTTTGCTATCAATATCATTTATTTTTAGGTTCAAAAGCTCGCTACGGCGCAAACCAGAACCATACAGAAGTTGTACGATACATCTGTGTTTTATGTTGTTGGTATGTTCAATAATAGCTATTACTTCTTCTTTTGAAATGACTTTGGGTAGTTTATGTTCTTTTCGTGGTCGTTCTATTTCATAAAATCTATTTGGCATTCCCAATACGGTTTCGTAGTAAAACTTGATTGAATTGATGACTTGATTTAAATAAGAGTTAGAAACATTTTTACGTATCAGTATCTGTAAATAGGCGCGTATGTCGCTTTCATCTAAGGTTTCTAGTTTTCTCTCTTTATAATGGTTAATAAACATTTCAAAGTAGGTCACATATGTTTTAACTGTACTATTGGCGTACTTTTTCAATTCTAGTTTTAATAAGTACTCTTCAGGGCAAAGTCTATATTCTGGTACATTAGTCCTATTTCTGAACCATTGAACATCTACTGTTTCGTTGTTAGTATTTATAGGTTTATTTGTTAAGAATCGATTATAATTTATCCAAACAATACCTTTGAATGTTGTAAAGATTATACCCAAGTTTGTCTTATTATTAGGTATATATGCCATGTTATATTGTTTGCTCCACTTGGGGTCTGGGAGTCCTTTGATCAAGTTTTGTATCAGTTTATCCGGGCTAAACTTTATACCTATCATCTTTTGATTTTTAATCATTAGATGGTAAAGTGTTATTGATTTTACATAATTCATTTTACAAGATTAACATATCTATAATTTTTAGCGGTATTTTATGCGTATAATATACGTTTACAAATGGATAAGGAAAGAAAATGCTTAATCTGTTCAATACAGATTTCAGGAAGAGTAGATAAATTGTTTTGCTCGTTAAAATGTAAATCTATAAACCAGTATGAAAAACGTCAAAAAAGTGAACAGTTCTTTTTTAAGGTTGATAGTCATTTGAAAGTAAATAGAAAGATTTTAAAGAGTTATAACAAATCCGGCTTAACTACTGTTCGTAGAACTGAATTAATTGATATTGGTTTTAATCCTAAATTCTTTACTCACTACTGGAAAAATAAAAAGGGTGATGTCTATTTTTTTGTCTACGAATATGGATTTCTAAATATTAAAAAAAATGGTGTTAAAAAGTACACTTTAGTAAAGTGGCAGCCATATATGGAGCAATCGTAAGTGTTCTAGTTCTACCTGTAATCTTTTAAATAGACGATGTACTTAGTTTCCATGTCAAAATAGGGAAGAGTACCATCCGGTTTTCTTGGCAAATTAAGAACTCTCTGATAACGTTCATAGCTTTTTTTTAACGCTAAGATATCACCTTTGGTAGCAGGTTTATTATGATTCTTAGTTATCAGACTTTTAACAACATCAGCTGCAAGTACACCAGCCGCTGCATTTCCTATACCTGCAGCGCTCATTTTCTCTATTTTATTTTGTGTTCCGGTTACAGGTAGGCTTGTTGATTGATTCGTTATCTTATTTTTTTGATGATGTGCTTTTGATCTACAATTATCACAACAGTACTTTTGCACATACCTTCTTTTTGGAAGAAAATCTTCATGACAATATTGACAACTATAGTACTTTGTATCCATTATGCGTTAAATATACGTATGTTTGACGTATATTTAATGAATTTTCCGAGATATTTTGATAGGGGTAGCTAATTAACTAACCTTAGTTAATATAGGGTAGTTGTTTCTAATTTGAATTAAAAACAGTTTCTAAAAGAAATTTAATTGAATCTTCATCGGTAATTAAAACCGGCTTTTGCGACCTTGTTTTTTTTAGACCTTTGGGTGTAGGACTAGCTTCAATTGTATCTAACTTTTCTTGGTGTTTAAAGACATTTTTTAATAGCAGAACATTGTCATTCTTAATATAGGTTAGAACTTCAGCGGAATTAAGATTTGGAATTATTTGAATACTGAATTTGTTTTCAATTTGGACTTTGTGATATTGAAAACAATCTGCTTGAAGCTGAAAGTATCCCTTGATTTTTTTATTGGCATCGCAATGAAATGTCACATTTTCATTCATCCATTTAGTAATGAACGTATAAAACCGTAAATGCATTATATAACTTTCTAAAAGCGTTGAAAATTGTAATGAACTCGCATCTTCCTTTTTGTCTATTAACGTTATTGTATTATAATTGAGAATTGACGCCTTTTCTAATAATGGTGTGCAATCTTTTATAGCTAGCACTTTTTCTGCTGCATTATTTTCAGAAAGTAGAACAATGGTATTAAAAAATTCTTCTGTTTTAATATTTCTAAATTCACTTAGTTCACTTAAAGGGATGATACTTTTGGGAATAAAAAATAGAAGAGGGGTATAGAGCTGATTTATTAAACGTTTTAATGTATTGCTTGTATCCATTCTATTCTTTTAAAAGATTGGAGTAATCTTCGGCAAGCTCAGCATCTATATCACGTAAATATTTTTCTAAAGCGGACATTGAACTATGACCCGTTATCAACATTAATTTACTTTTGGCTTCAAATGGTGTAGCATCTTTTAATATTACCCGATATAGTTTTGTGATATACGTATGTCTGAAGCTGTATAATCCGAAATCTTCGTTTAGATTAAAATGTTCTTTCACTTTTTGTTTAAATCGTTTAGAGAAATAATTTCTTCTGTTAGTTTCTTTAGTATCCCAAGCTCCGCCAATTTCGGTAGGGGTAAAAAGTAAATGATCTGGATTCAAATTTGATAAGTCTGGTATTTCATCAAATAGCATTTGGGGTATTATTTTCTTTTTTAACTTACTGTTTTTAGCTTGGAAGGTAAGTGTTCTGTTTACTAAATCTACGTCTTTAATGCGAAGCCTAGATACTTCTATAGGTCTTAGAAAGTTATATGCAACGAATTTGATATATAGTAATAATATCGGGTCTTCTTTCGTCAAATGTTCAAATATACTTTTTTCTACCTCGAGAGAAAATGTTTTATTCCGATTTGGGACAGATTTTAAAACCTTAATCGTTTTTATAAAGTTGAGTTTTATAATTTCATTTTCTTCTAAAGTCTGTAAAAAAGTACCAAGGGTCAATCTGAAATTATTTCTATTTCTTGGGCTTGTATTGATGACTATTTCGTTTAAAAAGTCAAGCAACATTTTTTTAGTTAATTGATGGCAGTATTTGATATTTGGATAATTTTCTGATAGCCATTTTAAAAAGGCTTGACCTTTAAGTCTATAATCTTGAACTGTTCTAGCTTTAACTTGATTTTTCTTCAACTTTAAAACGTAATCGAAGGCATCTTTTAGGGGCATTCCTAAATCCTTTGTTTCCGATTGAGTCGGCAATTCTATATTCGCTTTGTTGTTAGATTTTTTATGTTCGGTTTTAATTTTTTCTATTTTATTGTCTACCCTTACTTGCTTTAAATTCGGTTCATGAATTTTATCGGCCGATTTATTTTCAAATGGACTGTACCCTGCTCTTAATAATTTTAATAGATTTTTACGGTACGAGGTGAGAATTGTTAATCTATCTGCCTTTGTCTTATAATTATTTGCTTTGCCGTAAATATTCTTCATTCGTTCCAACTTATTAGTTTTTGGGTTCCTAAATGAAAAATAGACGTACCATCTTTTTGAAAGATCACCTTTAGCGGTATAAATTTTGGGTGCTGAAAAATTTGGTTTTGTAGACAAATCGTGTTCTAAATCGTGTTCACTTTCGTGTTCAATTGTAATTGCAAGCTGAAATATAGACATAAAAAAACGGTTTAGAGTGAACTAAACCGTTGTTTCCGTACGTTTTACTAGTGTAGCGAGAGGGGGGCACGATCCCCCGACCTCCGGGTTATGAATCCGACGCTCTAACCAACTGAGCTACCTCGCCATATTATTTTTAAACGGCTGCAAATATAGTGGTAATTTATTTGTTCTTCAACAAAACTTCATGAAAAAAATTATACTGATCATTTATTTTTTTATCATTTAGAAATATATATATTGCTCGGCATAAAGTAGCATGACAATGAGCGATAAAATAAAATTTGAAATAGAGTTTGTAATTCAGTCTTCACCACAAATGTTATATCAGTACTTAGCAACGCCTTCAGGACTGTCTGAATGGTTTGCGGATAATGTTAATTCTAGAGGTGAAAAATTTACCTTCATTTGGGACGGGGCAGAAGAAGAGGCTAAACTGTTAAAAAGAAAAACAGATGAGTTTGTACGTTTTGCTTGGGAAGAAGCAGACGATGATAGCTTTTTTGAAATGAAGATAATAGTTGATGAAATAACAAAAGATGTTTCATTGTTTATAACCGACTTTGCCGAAGAAGATGAGATAGACGAGTCTAAAATGCTTTGGACCAATCAAGTATCCGATTTAAAACAGGTATTGGGTTCAGCTTAAAAATATTCTTATTTACAGTATCTTTGAGCCTTAATTTTTTAAGGCTTTTTTTATGTTCAATTTTAATGGCGGACTACTAGAGGATAATTCATCTTTTCTAAATGAAAAGAATAGGGGAGTACAGCTGGGTGATGCCGTTTTTGAAGAGTTAAGGGTGGTGAACGGTGAAATAATTTATCTAGAAGATCATTATTTACGCCTAATGTCGTCCATGAGAATATTGAGAATGGAAATTCCAATGAACTTTACTATGGAGTTCATGGAAGCTGAAATTCTTAAGATATTCTCTGAAAGTGACCTTAAAAAAGCAAAGCGGGTTAAATTCAACGTTTTTAGAAATAGTCAAGAAGATTATTTAGATTCTGATAATAGTATTTCTTATTTTATTAACAGTAGTACATTAGAGAATCCTTTTTTTGTATTGAACAATAGCATTTATGAAGTAGAACTTTTTAAAGACTTTTATAAAAATTCTACGATGCTATCTAACTTAGATACCAACAATAAAATTTTAAGTGTTGTAGCTGCGATTTACGCCCGCGAAAATGATTATCAGGATTGTCTGTTGCTTAATGAGAGAAAGCAGGTTATAGAGGCTATAAATGGCAATATTTTTGTTGTAAAAGGTAGTCAGGTTAAAACTCCGCCCATAACCGATGGTTGTACCAATGGTATTCTTAGAAAAAAATTGGTGGAACTGATTTCTAATTTAAAAGAGTTTGAGTTTGTGGAAGACAGTGTTTCTCCTTTTGAGCTACAAAAAGCAGATGAACTTTTCATAGTCAATGCAATTGACGGAATTATTCCTATAACCAAATACAGAAAGAAGGATTTTGTTAATATCGTTTCTAAAAGTTTATTGGGTAAACTAAATGCTGCGGCAAGAATGTCTTTGAGTCCCGGGAGTTAATTTAAACTGGGGTTCTCTGGAGCATTTGACCATAATAGATAATTACCGCCTAATTGAATCATATTTTCTTTCCAAATGGCTTTTGCGGCCCTTTGAATGATTCTGCTTTCATGTTCATTTTCTACAACTATCCACGATTTTGAGGTAAGCTCTTCGTCCAGTTGTAAAGATGACCAACCCGAGTATCCTAAAAAGAATCGAATATCATCTTCTGATATAATTTCCTTATTGATCAATTCTACAGTGGTTTCAAAATCTCCTCCCCAATATATACCATCAGAAATCTCAACACTGTTGTCAATTAAATGCGGAACCTTGTGTATAAAATAAAGGTTGTCTTGCTCTACGGGACCGCCATTATATACTTGAAAAGGTAATTCTATTTCAGTAACCAATTCATTGATTTGGTACTCTAATGGTTTATTTAAAATAAAACCAACTGAGCCCTCAGTACTGTGTTCTGCTAATAAAACTACAGACCGGTTAAACGAAACATCTCCGGTTAAAGATGGTTCGGCCACTAGTAATTTTCCTTTGGTTGGCTTTAAAGCTATCATAAATTTGATATGATTATATTTCTAAAGTAAGACAAATCCTCTTAAAAATCAAAAACATAGAAATAAAAAAAGCGCCTTTTAAGGCGCTTTTCATAAATTTATCAGTGTAAAATTAGTTTACAGCTTTACCTAAATCAGCACCTGCTTTAAACTTAACTACATTTTTAGCAGCGATTTGGATAGTTTTTCCAGTTGATGGATTTCTACCTTCTCTTGCATTTCTTTTAGATACGGACCAAGAACCGAAACCTACTAAAGAAACTCTATCTCCTTTTTTAAGAGAATTTTCAACATTTCCCAAGAAAGATTCCAATGACTTTTTTGCCGCAGCTTTTGTGATGCCAGCGTCAGCTGCCATTGCATCGATCAATTCTGTTTTGTTCATAATGTGATAATTAATTGTGATTAAATAATTTATACCTACTAACAAATTTATATGGATTTCTGGGCAACGCAAGTAAAACGGGCGGAAATCCCTTATTTTGTTGATAACTCAGCGTGTTTGTTGATAAAGTAGGTTTTTTTCTACGTTTCATTCAGCCCAATAATAACGGGGCTTCAGCCCATTTTTGCATTTTCTTCCAAATTAAGGCCGTTCAACAGGTCTTTTACTTGCATTCTTTTCTTACCCTGTAACTGTATTTCTAGTAGATTTATATATCCCTCTTTAACGGCTACTTTTATCTCTTTCTTATTAGAAACTAGCGTTCCCACTGCAAGGTCATGTGTTTCGTTTTCGGTTTCTACCTTATATATTTTTGTGATGATATTTTGGTCACCATTTGTAAGTGTGGTCCAGGCAGCTGGGTACGGACTTAAACCTCTGATGAAATTATATATGGTAACGGCAGAATTGTTCCAGTTTATTTCACAAGTTTCCCTATGAATTTTATGTGCATCTTTTAAACTTGGTAAATTAGGCTGCGCATGGGTAGTAAAATTCCCTGATTCAATTTGTTCTACGGTTTTTAGTACGGTGTTTGCTCCTAAATGCATTAACCTATCATGTAAATCTTCGGCATTATCGGTTTCTTCAATCACTGCCTCGTCTTGCATAATTATTTCACCAGTGTCAATTTTTTCGTCAATAAAAAATGTGGTAACTCCTGTTTTTGTCTCTCCATTAATAATTGCCCAATTGATAGGGGCCGCACCACGGTATTGTGGCAAAAGTGAAGCATGTAAGTTAAATGTGCCATATTCGGGCATACTCCAAACTACTTTGGGTAACATTCTAAAAGCAACAACAATTTGTAAATTGGAATTTAGCGATTTTAGAGTATTTAAAAAGTCTTCGTCTTTTAGATTAGTAGGTTGTAGTACTTTAAGATTATTTTCAACGGCATATTTTTTAACTGCAGATTGATTAAGTTTTCTTCCTCTGCCCGCAGGTCTGTCCGGTGCTGTAATGACGCCAACAATATTATATTCATTTTTAACCAGTTTATCTAAAATGCCTACGGCAAAGTCCGGTGTTCCCATAAATACAATTCTCAATGCTTCCATATTATAATAGTTGGTATTCGTTAATGTTGTTTAATGTAATATAATTATCCTCCAAGAGCTCTTGTATGGCTGCAATGGTTATCTCTTGAGTGGTATTGAGTTTATTTTGTAATTCTCGTGAACCTGCATTTTTCTCTTTTAATATTTGGATGATTTTTATTTTGGCGTGAACAATAGGTGTGTTTCCTATTGACTGACTAACGCAAACATCACATATTCCGCAGGGTTGTTCTTGTTGTTCTCCAAAATAATGTAAGAGTTGTATGCTTCTACACATAGTATCATTTTCAATGTAAGTAAGCATAGCATCAACTTTTGCTATTTTAAGTTGGTTTTGTTCTTCAATATTTTTTGCAAATACATTTATAGTCCTGTCATCATCTCTTGGTACCAAGAAATACAATTCTAAATCGCTAGATGCGCTTGTGTAATCTATAATCTCATCTTTTGCCAATTGTTCAAAATTTTGATGGATCATTTTTTCTGGTAGAGCTGTTTTTTTGGATAATACATAGGTGTTAATATGTGTGTCAAACTCAAATAACCCACCATAGGTTCGAAGTACAATTTTTATGAAATCACCCAGTTTGTTGTTCTTATCTATATATCGATAAAGGGTGTCCTTGTCCGTTATAAATTTAATGGTAATTTTTTTTGAAAAGTTTTCAGAAAGTGAAATAACCGAATTTCTGTCCAATAACTGTAAGGTATTATAAGTAACAAAGGTATTGAGCTTATAAATGCTACAGAATTTATTGAAATTAAGATGAAATTTTGCTTCGGTGAATTCGCCAAATCCAATTTGAAAGAAAGTATTTAGTTTTTTATAGATCAACTTCACCTGGGCAACACTAGGTAGAATTTCAATAAACTGCCTTTTTACCAGAACTTTATCGGTTGTATTGGTCAGTATTATTGCTTTTGAAAATTCCCCATTTCTACCGGCTCTACCAGCCTCTTGAAAGTAATTTTCTAAACTATCGGGAATTTGATAATGTATAACCAATTCTACGTCTGGTTTGTCTATGCCCATACCAAAGGCATTGGTGGCGACCATAATTTTGTACTTGTTCTTAAGCCAAAAATTCAATCGTTCTGTTTTTTTTACCTGATCTACACCGCCATGGTAAAAAGTAGCACTAAGGTTGTTGTTCACCAAGAACTTAGACAATTCTTCTGCCATTCTTCTACTTCTAACGTAAATTATGGCACTATGCCGTATTTGTTGGCAGTATTGTTTTAAAAACCCTCTTTTATCTTCGGTAAACTGAACTTCTAGCCCAATATTTTTTCTAAAAAATGAATCTTTTATGACTAAAGGGTAAGTAAGTTCTAATGAACTGATAATATCTTCACTTACTCTTTTTGTAGCCGTTGCGGTCAAAGCTACCATTGGAGGAGTAGGGTGTAATTCCCTTAAAATGGAGCAACTTAAATAAGCGGGTCTAAAATCATGTCCCCATTGTGATATACAGTGGGCTTCATCAATAACATACATAGAAACGTTCATGCTTTTGATACGCTCTTGTACTAATTCTTGCTGTAGGCGTTCCGGTGATAGGTATAGGAATTTGTAATTACCATAAATGCAATTGTCCAATAGCTTATCGATCTCGTTGAATTTAAGTCCGCCTTTTAGACCTATGGCTTTAATGCCTAATGATTGAAGATTGTTTACTTGGTTTTCAATTAAAGCGATAAGCGGCGATATTACAATGCAAATGCCTTCTTTTGATAACGCAGGAACCTGAAAACAAATAGATTTTCCACCACCAGTGGGCAATAGACCTAGTACATCTTGACCATTGATTATGGCATTGATGATTTCTTCTTGAGAGCCCCTAAAACTATCAAAACCCCAGTATTTGGATAAGATTTCTTTTGGGGTATTATTCACTAGCGCCGTTTATGTGGTCTATTACAAATTGCAATCTATTTTCAATGGTCCCAAAAGGAACTTCAACAGGTTTGTACCCTAATTGTATGTACGTGTTTTCCAATTGTTCATGAATACCACAGGCTTGCTCAAAATTTTCCATTCTTTCATTATCCTGTACATAGATTTCTTTCCATGGTGGTAGTATTAACACTTCGTCATACCTGTTTTTTGAACATAAATCGGCATAACGTGGCTCAGGAGATTGCCCAAAATAGTTCATATATGCAATAACGTCAGGTAATCCACGATCGTAGAACACGTGTTCTTTATTTATGTTGTTACCGTTCTCAAAATGCTTTAGTCGAGCATTGATCAACTCATCGTTAAAACTCTTGGCATCTTTAACAAAATCAATAGGGTTGACCAATTGATCTTCTAATGAAACATCACCCAATGCATCTAAAGTCATGGTTCTTATAACTTCATGAAAACAATGGTAGCCATCATTTTCCAGGGATGATATCAATACGGTTTTTCCAGTCCCCGGTCCTCCAGTGACAACAATTCTTTTGCTTTTCAAACTCTTATATTATAAACGCAAAAGTACATAAACCGCTAGTATTAAAAAACTGGTGTATTAGACTTATCTTTGCTTAAAATATGAGTTATGGACGAAAAGAATCCAGAGGAATTTTATAAAAAATTAAGAGAGCAGCTTACAGAAACTTCTAAATGGCCGTCTAATTATCTTTACAAGTTCATTGTTGAAACCGCTACAGGTAAAATAGACCAGATCGAAGCAATTTTTGATAATATGGGAGCTGTCATCAACTTAAAGAAATCCAAAAATGGAAAATATACCAGTGTTTCTATTACCGTTAATTTAAACGGACCTGATCAGGTTATAGAAAAATATAAGGAAGTTGGTGAAATAGGAGGGGTAATCTCCTTATAAAATAGCATTTCATCTATAATTTTATTAATTTGGCATCGTTATTAGAACACTTCTCAAACACATTAAGCTAAAATTTTCAATTTGCAATTAGTAGAAAACCTAGAATACAATACGGAGCGTCCTCATTTGATCATACCTGAATACGGTCGTCATTTTCAAAAAATGGTAGATCATGCAGTATCCATTGAAGATCGCGAAGAAAGAAATAAAGTAGCCCAGGCAATTATAAGTGTAATGGGAAATCTGCAACCACATTTACGTGATGTGCCAGATTTTCAACACAAACTTTGGGATCAACTTTTTATCATGTCTGATTTTAAGTTGGATGTGGACTCACCTTTTCCAATTACTTCAAAAGAAGTATTGAAACAACGACCCGATGCATTAGAGTATCCACAGAATTTTCCTAAATACAGGTTTTATGGCAACAACATAAAACGTATGATAGATGTAGCTGTAGAGTGGGAGAAAGGTGATAAACGCTCTGGTTTAGAGTATGCAATTGCCAACCATATGAAAAAATGCTATTTAAACTGGAACAAAGACGTTGTTGACGACAAAGCTATATTTAAGCATTTATTTGAGTTAAGTGATGGTCGTATAGACTTGGCTTCAACAGGTGAAAGCTTAACGGATAGTGGTCAGTTTTTGAAGAATAGAGTTGCCAAAAACCCTAGGTCCAGTTCAAATAAAAAAAATCAAAGAAATAATAACCGCGGTAAAAAACGCTATTAATTTCCACTTCTCTAGATGGGGACATTCAAAATTGAAGGAGGGCACCAGTTATCTGGTGAAATAACACCTCAAGGTGCAAAGAACGAAGCACTTCAAATACTTTGCGCTGTACTACTTACAGATGAAAAAGTAACGATCAACAATATACCGGATATCGTTGATGTAAATAAACTCATTGCACTTTTAGAAGATCTAGGTGTTAAAATTCAGAAGAAAGGCAAAGGCTCCTATACATTTAAGGCAGACGATGTTAATTTAGAATATTTACAATCTGATCAGTTCAAGCAAGATGGTAGAGGTTTAAGAGGATCTATTATGTTGGTAGGTCCATTATTGGCACGTTTTGGAAAAGGATATATTCCTAAACCAGGTGGTGACAAAATTGGACGTAGACGTTTAGATACCCATTTTGAAGGCTTTATTAAGCTTGGTGCAAAATTTCGCTATAATAAGGAGGAATACTTCTATGGTGTTGAAGCTGATAAGCTGAAGGGTACCTATATGTTGTTAGATGAAGCTTCTGTAACCGGAACTGCAAATATTGTAATGGCAGCTGTCTTGGCGGAAGGTCAAACAACTATTTATAATGCAGCATGTGAACCTTATTTACAGCAACTTTGTAAAATGCTAAATAGAATGGGCGCTAAAATTACAGGTGTTGGTTCTAATCTATTGGTTATTGATGGAGTTGAAAAATTAGGAGGTACAGATCACCGTATGTTGCCCGATATGATCGAAATTGGTAGTTGGATCGGTTTGGCGGCAATGACTAAAAGTGAATTGACCATTAAAGATGTAAGTTGGGATGATTTAGGACAAATACCTACGGTATTTGGTAAACTGGGTATCACCTTAGAAAGAAAAGGAGATGATATTTACATTCCTGAGCATAAAGATGGCTACGAAATTCAAAATTATATAGATGGATCTATTTTAACCATTGCAGATGCGCCTTGGCCGGGATTAACTCCGGATTTATTGAGTATTATTTTGGTAGTTGCCACACAATCTAGGGGAGAGGTATTGATTCATCAAAAGATGTTTGAAAGCCGTTTGTTCTTTGTAGATAAGTTATTGGATATGGGGGCAAAGGTTATTCTTTGTGATCCACATAGGGCTACTGTTATTGGTCATGATTTTCAATCTACATTAAAGGCGACCACAATGACCTCGCCAGATATTAGAGCAGGTGTTTCTTTGTTAATTGCAGCATTATCTGCTAAAGGAACATCTACCATTCATAATATTGAACAGATAGATCGTGGTTATGAAAATATAGATGAAAGACTACGCGCTATTGGTGCTAAAATTGTTAGAGTGTAATACTTTAATTATAAAATAAATAAAACTCCATAGTAGATGCTTGTCTATTATGGAGTTTTTTAGTTTTTATACTATTTTTCTATAACTGTCCCATCAGGATATTGAGCAAATCTACCACGATTAACTTCATGGGTATGGTCAGGGTATCTCCATGGCCATCCTCCAAATTGTGTGGTTCTAAATTCATTCATCGCATTTTGTAATTCTTCATCGGTATTCATTACAAACGGACCGTATTTAGCAACAGGTTCTTCAATAGGTTTACCTTGTAGTATAAGTAAATGGGCATCTGCACCAATGGCTTCTATCTTAATTTCTTTAGTGGCATCAACATTTACGCCATGGTTTGGCTCTATGGATTCTCCTGCAAGATTTATGGTGTTGCCATCATAAAAATAAATTGTCCTTTGTGTACCTAATTTTGCTTTTGGCAGTGTAATGGTCCCATTTAATTCAACTGTAATATTCCAAATGGCAACATCATTCTCTGGATCATTTGCCCAAGAGTCAGGTGCTGGATCTGGTGCATTGTTTGCATTAAATTGCCCGGCAATAACTTTTACGCTGGCGTTTTCTAATTTAACAACAGGAATTTGTTCGTGCCATAACATTTTAAAGTGTGGGTCTACAAATTTACTTTTAGCAGGTAAGTTCAGCCAGATTTGAAATAACTCTAAAGGATTTTCTTTTTGAGTGTGTACCAAGGGAAACATTTCTGAATGCTGAACACCTCTACCGGCCGTCATCCACTGTACATCACCTTCACCAAAACGCCCAGCGGCACCAAGTGAATCTGAATGATCACAAAATCCTTTATTAACAATGGTAATCGTTTCAAATCCACGATGTGGATGAGCAGGAAAACCTGGCACCGTTGTACCATGATACATTCTATAGCCATCCTTTATCTCAAAATCATTCCCTAAGGTTCTTCCTTCCAATAAATCATCTGGTCCTAACTCTCCATTGCCTTTTGGATAATGGTCTAAATGATAAACACAAAATAAAAAGGGATCTTGTGTTTGCCATGGAAAGCCTAGTTTGAAAATATTTTTAATTTCCATATTTGTTTTAGTTGTCAATTAAACAATCAGTGAACCGCATTGTTGATTTCTACCCAATTGTTCTCTGGGTCTTTTAAATAAATCTGCCTAACACCATCTGCTCTTAAGGTTACTGAATTCTCTGCCCCTGGCCAGTCATAATACGTAATTTGTTTTTCTTCTAAAGAGGCTATTAACTCATCTAATTTTTGGGTGGCCAAACATAGGTGTACACTTTTGCTGTGCTGCATGGCAACACTATCTTTTCCTATTAAATGTAGCTGAGAATTACCTTGTATAACAAACCACTTAAATCCGCTTGGCGCTGATGGATGCGGTATTTCTTTGAGGTTTAAAACGTTTTTGTAAAAGTCTCCCACCTTGTCCAAATCCTTAACGATTACAGAATAATGGTCATAATTAAAATCAAACGATTGGGCAGAGACAACTGTACTACATATGGTGAATAGTAGTATCGTTATTTTTTTCATTGTTTTGTTGTTTAAGTTTGGTTCAAGTTACTTAAAAATGAAAGAAGCTATCTGTTAAGATAGCTTCTTTTTTCTTTAGAATTATTGACCGTTTAATGGTGGCGGACCATCTATCATAGGTTCATAAACTTCATCACCTTTACGTGTTTTGTATTCTTCTTTTACCTTATTCACCAATTTTGGATTTTGAAAGAGGTCTAGCATAGTCATTGCCATTGCCTTAGATGCATGTATCATTCCTTTATGACCAATAGACATGCCGCCGCAAGCCACTACGGCCCAGGAATGCCACGGTGTGCCGGTAGGAGCTACGGATACCCCTAAATTTATATTTGGTACGTTCCAACTTACATCACCAACATCTGTAGATCCACCACCTGGATTCTTTTCCGTTTCCTTTAATGGATGTACCGATCCGTCTATTCCCACCTCTGGTTTACCTGTTGCTTTTTGTATTGCCTTACCAAAAGCAGTTTCTTCTTCAGTGTAGGTAATAGGACCTAACAATTCCAAATTGGATTGCATAATTTCTCCACCAGACCGGTTTACCAATGTTTCGTAAATACCCGATACCAAAGAAATCTTATAATCTACATTGGCCATAATAGCGGCACCTTCCGCCATTTCTTTTACACGTTCATAAGTGGGTAACATTTTTGATCTTTTGGGATCTCTAACACGTACCCAAAGCTTGGCATAGTCTGGGACTACGTTAACCACTTGACCTCCATCTTGTATATGATAATGTATTCTAGAAGTTGGTAAAATATGTTCTCTATAATAGTTTATCCCAGTGGTATAAAGCTCCAGGGCATCAGAGGCACTTCTTCCATTCCATGGATCGGCAGAAGCGTGAGCTGTTTGACCGTAAAATTCTACGATAAAATCTATTAACGAAAGTCCGCTCTGTACGTCTGCCTCTATTTGAGCAGATGGGTGCCAGCTTACATTGACATCTACATCATCCCAAAGTCCGGCCTTTACCATCCAAACTTTAGCAAAATACTTTTCTTCTGCAGGTGTGCCTAAAAATTTAACCGTTCCTTTTATTTTTCCGGCTTCCATCAATTCTTTAATAGCAATTGCCGAACCCAAACTTGCGGTACCGAACATGTTGTGACCACAACCATGCCCAGCCGCACCTTCTTCATAAGGTTCTTTTACGGGTGATGCCTTTTGAGAAATTCCAGGCAAGGCATCAAACTCTCCCAAAATACTGATTACGGGACTTCCTGATCCGTAAGTAGCTGTAAAAGCGGTTGGGATATCTGCAACGCCTCTTGTAACTTTTAGCCCATTTTTTTCAGCATAATCGGCTAAAATTCGTGAAGATTCACTTTCGTCAAAAGCAGTTTCTGCCAATGCCCAAATAGAATCGCTAATTTTAATTAATTCTTCTTTGTGTTTTTCAACAGAAGTGATGATTTGGTTTTTGTCTTTGCTCATTTTCTGGGCAAAAACTGTTGCACTCAAGCAAAAACAGAGCGCCATTAGAATTGTTTTTTTCATTTTTTCAATTAGATTAAGTAGTTGTTTTGATTAGTCCTTTTAAATATACTCAACTTTAACCTAATTTCTTCTGATGATTTTTTGTATTCTGAATAATTATGAAAATCGTAATTATGATACTGCTTCTTTGTAAGTTTCTAAGCAGCGTTCCCTTGCCATTTTGTGATCTACCATTTTTTCTGGATAATCTTCAGTACCATATTCAGGAATCCATTCCTTTATGTATTTTTTGTCCTTATCAAATTTATCTACCTGTGTCATGGGGTTAAAGATTCTAAAGTAAGGTGCCGCATCTACACCGCTGCCCGCTGCCCACTGCCAATTGCCAATGTTAGAGCTCATCTCATAGTCTAATAATTTTTCCGCAAAATAGGCTTCTCCCCAACGCCAATCTATCAATAAATGCTTACATAGAAAACTAGCAACTAACATTCTTACCCTATTGTGCATGTAACCTGTTTCATTTAACTGCCTCATGCCGGCATCGACCAATAAATATCCTGTCTTGCCTTTTTTCCATTTGTCAAATTCTTTTTCATTATTGCGCCATTCTATTCGGTCATACTTGGCTCTAAAAGCATTGGTGACCGTTTTAGGATAATGGTATAAAATGGACATGAAAAATTCTCTCCAAATTAACTCGCTCCAAAATACTTTGTTTTGTTCGGCTATTGCCTTTTTCATCATTTTACGTACAGATACGGTACCAAAACGTAAATGAGGTCCTAATCTAGATGTTCCTTTATCCTTTGCGGGAAAATTACGAGTGTCTTCGTAATTGTCTATTAGGTTAGGGGTTACATCATAATCTGGGACTTCAATTTTAGATTTTTCAAAACCGATGTCGCTTAATGATAAATTCGGTAATCTAGCGTTCTTTATCAAATTCGATAAATATTGGCTGGTGTAATGAATGTCTAAATCTGTATTGGCAATAAACTGTTCTTGCCACTTATTTTTATATGGTGTGTAAACAACGTAAGGGTCACCATCACTTTTTACAATTTCAGATTTTTCAAAAATCACCTGATCTTTATAGGTCTTAAATTCAATGTCATTCTGCTTTAAAAAATCTGCGATTTTCTTATCTCTGTTCTTTGCGTAAGGTTCATAATCCCTATTGGTAAATACGGTTTTTACATTAAAATTTTCAGTGATTGTTTTAAAGGCATCAATTGGAGAACTGTGATACATTGCAATAGAGCTTTCACATTCTTCTTGTAGTTGCTTACGCATGCGCTGTAGAGTAGCATGAATAAAGGATACCCGAGCATCGTTTTTTGGCAATTTGGATAGTATTTCTTTATCGAAAATGAAAATGGGCAATACTTGATGATTACTTTTCAAAGCTTCTAAAAAACCAACATTATCATCTAATCTTAAATCTCTTCTAAACCAAAACAGTGATACTTCTTGTGACATTTAGTGTATGTTTAATGTTGAGAGTCCGCCATCAACTCCAATTATTTGTCCGGTCATCCAAGCGCTTTTATCACTTAATAAAAATATTGCGGTTTCTGCAATATCCTCTGCATTACCAATTCTGTTTAAAGGGTGGCGCTCGTTCATTAATGCTCTTTTTTTATCATTGTTCAATAGTCTTTTTGCCAAAGGTGTATCTACTAATGATGGGGCAATAACATTCACTCTTATCTTTGGCGCATATTCTGCAGCCAAGGACTTGGCAAATCCCTCAATTGCTCCTTTAGATGCTGCTACACTTGTATGATATGGCATTCCTGTGCCAACGGCAATAGTACTGAAAAAAACGATACTAGATTGTTCGTTCATTCTAGAGACAATGTGTTTCATAACTTTTACTAAGGCAAAGAAATTAAGTTCCATATCATCTTTTATTGTCTCTAAAGACATCATTTTAAACGGCTTTAAGTTGATGCTACCTGGGCAAAATACAAATCC
Organism: Maribacter sp. 6B07; assembly: GCF_002700155.1. Lineage (NCBI taxonomy): Bacteria > Pseudomonadati > Bacteroidota > Flavobacteriia > Flavobacteriales > Flavobacteriaceae > Maribacter > Maribacter sp. 6B07. The sequence goes on from NZ_PDUT01000002.1 coordinate 604,536, forward strand.
GTCTATTTTTTCTGGTATTGTAGACAAGTCAAGTTCATCTACCGTAACATCAAAAGGAATATGAGTAATATTTTTGTGATGTAGGTTTTCATTTGTTCTTGATGCCACAAATAAATGGTGTGTGTCCTTTAACGTTGTAATTATAGACTGCCCAATACCGTACGAACCGCCTATCAATAGTATATTTTTCATTTAAAAAGATTTAAATTCAAGTTGTGTTGGAATATCTGCTATGGAACCGAATAGTTCTTGTAATTTTTGCTCTCGAAAACTGAATATCTCTTGCAGTTGTTTTTTTACTAAAATAGGATGAGCGATCTGACCTAATATCCCTAATGGTAGTTTATAGTCAATGATATCTTCCATTTCTACACCGTTATCAATTTCTTTTATAAAGTGTTTATGATGCCAAAGTGCATAGGGTCCAAACCTTTGTTCATCAACAAAATAGCTTCCCTGCGCCACATGCGTAATCTCTGTTACCCATTTTGTGGTAAACCCGGGAAATGGAGAAACTTTATATTGAATTATCTGACCGGGAAACATTTCCCTGTCTGCCCCGGTAAGTATATTGAAACCCATATGTTTTGGGGTAATAACTTTTAAGTTTGCAGGGTCTGATAAAAATTGCCAAGCTTCGTGCCTTGTAATAGGTAAAGCCTGTTTAGAATGTAGCTGATATAATTTCATATGCTATATTGAAAATAAAACAAATGTTACTTTGTTTAATTATTTGTAAAAATAGTTAAACAATTTAATATTAACATTTTTATCGGTTCAAAAATTAACTTTATCGATTAAAATAAATTTAGGTTGCTTAAAAACAGCAGATTATCATTATTCTATCTTATTTTGCATCAATGAAAATTTTAAATCTTCTATTGTTTGTCACTTTCACTATCATTTGCAGCGCTATTGGTAATGCACAGCAAAATGTTCAAACCGTGGGTGAACTGCCAAGTGATGTTTTTGAAACTTCTGGTCTTATTTATTACAACGGAAATCTAATTACCCATAATGATTCTGGTAATGAACCAATTTTGTATGAATTGGATACCTTGTCTTTAACCATTCAAAGAAGAGTAATCGTCAATAACGTAACCAATATTGATTGGGAGGCAATTTCTCAAGATGAGGATTATATCTATATAGGTGATTTTGGTAACAATGTTGGTACAAGAACAGATTTGGCAGTGTATAGAATTTCCAAAGATGAATATACTAGCTCAAATACTGTAACGGCCGAGATAATTAATTTCTCTTATGAGAACCAACAAAACTTTGAAAATAATGGCAACAGTGATTGGGATGCAGAAGCGTTTATAGTGCTTGAAGATAATATACTAGTTTTTACAAAGCAGTGGCAAAGTTTAGGGTCAGAGGCTTATCAATTTTCCAAATTACCTGGAAATCATATAGCTATTAGCGTGGGAGCCATTGAGAATATTGGTTTGGTAACCGATGCTACCCATGATATTGAAGCTAATAGGTTAGTATTGATTGGTTATTCATCAATTTTAAGCCCTTTTGTTGGTGTGGTAGAAGATTTAAAAATTGACATGCCTTTTGAAGGATTTACCCAGGAATCTCTTGGACTTAATTTTGTGCAGGCGGAAGGTATAACACAAACAACTTCTGGTAACTATTTTTTCTCTTCTGAATATTATTCTAGACAAACACCCACTATTGAATCTCCGTCAAGGTTATTCTCATTTCAAATACCATCAGTTGATTCTGAAGAAGCTGAGGAACCGGAAACTCCCGATGAACCAGAGAATCCAAATGAGCCGGATAATCCCGATCTGCTAGATGACAATGACGGAAATGAAGAGGATGAAAAATTGATTATTTATAAGGACCGTTCTTCTGATCATTATTACTATTCTATTTCTACCGATAAAAATGTTTACGGGAAAGTAATTTATGATGTTACCGGTAAAGAGGTTTGGCAGAATTCTGAAAATGTAGAAAAAAAGGGTATCATTATCCAGCATTTGGAATCTTCAATATATTACATGGCTATTTTTTTAGAAGACAGTGTTGTTTCTACTCCCTTTGCTGTTTATTAAACTATAGGGTATACTATTTAAGTATTTGTTAACATTTCTACCCTTTCTTTATAGCTAGTTTTGTGATTATAACTAATCACACAAAAAATCATGAACAAAGTAGTACTTTTTTTATTGGCCATTGTTGCCTCTTTAACTGTTGAGGCTCAAATAAATACTCCTGCGGCAAGTCCTGCAGCGAAATTAATTCAGACCGTTGGTTTAACAGAAGTAAGCATTGATTATTCAAGACCATCTATGAGAGGTAGAAAGGTATATGGTAATTTGGTGCCTTTTGACAAATTATGGCGTACAGGTGCAAATGCATACACCAAAGTTTCTTTTGATACCGATGTTACTATTGGAGGTAAAGAGGTTAAAGCGGGCACATATTCAATTTTTACAAAGCCAGGAGCTTCTAATTGGGAAGTTTATATTTATACTGATATTGTTGGTGGTGGAACACCTAGTAAATGGGAGGAGAGTAAAATTGCTGCACAATTAACAACACCTGTATATAATATTGAAATGCCGGTTGAAACTTTTACCATCACCGTTGATGATGTTACCAGTAACGGTGCTAGTATTGGAATAATCTGGGAGAATACCTATGTAGCCATACCTTTTACGGTTCCTACCGATGCTGCCGTTATGAGTAGTATTGATAAAGCCTTGAACGGACCAACTGCTGAGGATTACTATGCTGCCGCTGTTTACTATTCAAGCGAAGGAAAGGATGTTAAAAAAGCAAAAGAATGGATGGACAAAGCTATGTCCATGACCGAGAAACCTGCATTTTGGCAATTAAGACAACAGTCTTTAATTTTGGCTAAGGCAGGAGATAAGAAAGGGGCTATTGAGGCTGCAAAAAAATCTTTGGAGGGTGCAACCGCAGCCGGAAACAATGATTACATTAAAATGAACAATGATTCTATAAAAGAGTGGAGTTCTAAGTAATTACTACAATTTCTAAAATGTAAAAAGTCCGTGCTAAACACGGACTTTTTTTATGGAAATTATTGTCGTTTTATTCAAATACCTTAACACCATCATCTATGGCCAAATGGTAATATTCAGCATCTATACCTGTTTTGTTTTTATAAGACCTAAGCAAATCCTTTATACTTTCATCTAAAGATTTTGTTTCTATAAGGTTTATGGTACAGCCACCAAAACCGCCACCCATCATTCTAGAGCCAAGTACCCCATCTAGTTCCTCACCGATTTTTACCAAGTGGTCTAATTCGCTGGTAGTAATTTCATATTCGGTTGACATGGCCCAATGACCATCTTTTAAAACATTACCGACAGCAATGGCATCACCAGCAGTTAATTCTTGCATCATTTGCAATACACGTTCATTTTCTTCTATGATATACTTTGCCCGTTGAATATCAATTTCATTCACCTTATTTTTTACCTTCACCAGATCATCCTTGCTTATATCCCTTAAAGATTTTACTTGGGGTCTATAGGCTTGAACTTGCTTAACAATGTTCTCACAAGATATACGTCTTTTATTGTATTCAGAATCAACAGCTAAATTATGTTTGATGTTAGAGTTGATCAAGACCCAACTATAACCATCTAAATTAATTGGAATATATTTATGGCTTAGATCATTGCAATCTAAAAAAAATGCATTTCCTTTTTTACCGAAAAGCACGGCATATTGGTCCATAAGCCCGCAATTTAATCCAATCTTATGTTCTGCTTCTTGTGCGATTAGTGCAATATCTTCCCTTGAAATTTCTTTGTCAGATACTTGCGTAATGGCGTAAATAAGTCCACAGCATAGTGCAGCAGAGGAGGACAGACCTGATCCAATTGGTATATCTCCACCAAAAACACAATTCATTCCTTTTAAAGGGTAGTTTTTGACTATTAAAATTTCAATGATAGCTTTAAAGTAGTTTCCCCAAAAAGATTCAAATACTTTGTGCTCACCATTTAATTGAAAAACTATTTTCTCCGGTTGAGTCAAAAACGATTCTATCTGAATATTGTTTTCTTCATTACCGGAAACTGCAAAATATATACCTTTTTCAATAGAGGCGGGTAGCACTAAGCCTTGGTTATAATCTGTATGCTCACCAATTAAATTGATGCGCCCAGGTGCCTTTATTAGAATGGGATTTTTAAGATAATTATCTTCAAAATAGGACTTAACTTTATTATGTATCATTAAGCGGTTGGGTTGTTCTTAAGTTAATGGCTTTTTTAACATTCGGTCAAAAGCTTCAAATATAAAAGATATTACAATAACCAATGCTGCACCACAGAAGTTTAGCCATAAATAACCTAATTTTTCTTGTCCGGACGGGTAAATATGAATTAGGTAATAATAAATAATACAGATAATAATTTGGGTTACCACAGCCGCAAAAAACACAGCGTTACCTTTAATGAATTTGAAGAAAAATGCAATTAGAAAAATTCCTAAAACATTCCCGTAAAAGATACTACCAATAATATTTACCAACTGTATAAGATTATCGAAAAGATTGGCAATACATGCAATCAAAATAGCGACAATACCCCAAATTAGAGTAAAAAATTTAGAAGCTTTGACGTAGTGGGCTTCGGTTAGTTGTGCCGAACTTCTATTTCTCTTATATAAATCTAAAGCCGTAATGGTCCCTAAAGCATTTAATTCCGATGCAGTGGACGACATTGCGGCAGACAGTATTACAGCTAGCAATAACCCAACAAGACCAGTGGGTAGGTTGTTAAGGATAAAGTGTATAAAAACATAATCTTTGTCATTGGTTTCTACAACATCATTAGCTTGACTTATAAGTGATTTTGCGGCTATTCTATTAGTACTGTCTTTTTGGTTTATGCGAATAATCTGCTTTTTAGCTTCTTCAACGGCGGAATATTCTTTTATTTCCAATGCAGCGGAAAACTTGTTTTGGGCTATTCTTTTTTCTGCTTCTAAAGCTATTTGTCCTTCTTGCAGTAGTTTGTAGTCTTCAGCATATTCAGATTCCATAACCGCTTGGGTTGCAGAAGGGTTGAAATTTAAAGGAGACGGATTGTATTGATAGAAGACAAAAACCATTACCCCTACCAATAAAATAAAGAATTGCATGGGTATTTTGAAAATGGCATTGAATACAAGTCCTAACTGACTTTCTCTTATGGATTTACCTGAAAGATATCGTTGAACCTGACTTTGGTCCGTTCCAAAATAGGCTAGAAAAAGAAAGAGTCCGCCTGTGATCCCGCTCCAAAAAGTATATCTGCTAGAGGTATCCAGATCAAAATTCAAAATTTCAAGTTTGTTACTGGCACCTGCAATTTTCATTGCTTTGCTAAATGTAATATCGGTAGGTAAGTAGCCCAATATAAAAAAGAAAGTGATGAACATACCGGTCATAATTATGAACATCTGCTGTTTTTGCGTAACACTAACGGCATTTGTACCACCAGATACGGTGTAGATAATTACCAGGGTTCCAATAATAATGTTCAAGGTTCTTAGGTCCCAACCTAAAACAGCCGATAAAATAATTGAAGGTGCAAATATGGTAATACCTGCAGCTAAACCTCGTTGAATTAAGAATAAAACCGCTGCTAGTGACCTAGTCTTTAGATCGAACCGACCTTCTAAAAATTCATAGGCGGTATACACCTTCATCTTATGGTAAAGAGGCACAAAAACCATGCAAATGATAATCATGGCAAAGGGCAATCCAAAATAGAATTGCACAAACCCCATTCCGTCGTGAAAGGCTTGACCTGGTGTTGAAAGAAATGTTATGGCACTTGCTTGCGTTGCCATAACAGATAAACCTATGGTCCACCATTTAGAGTCGTTTCCGCCACGTACGTAATCATTAACATTCTGGCTTCCTTTGGTTTTCCATACACCATATATTACGATGAATAGAAGTGTACCGGCAAGAATTATCCAATCTAATCCTTCCATATTAATTGAATGAGGTCATTACGTAATAGAAAACAAGTACATAAATAAGGTTTAACACTAAAACAATAGTGTATTCTTTTTTCCAGGTGGTATTTTCATTTCGATCTTTACTCATCCTTTTATTTTCACTTTCGTTTCTACTTTCTCTTTTCCTACGGATAGCATATTAGAAAATAATTTATAGGCACCTGGTACACCTACTGGTAATTCCCTAAAAAAACTAAGTCCAGTATAAATATAATATCCCTTTCCATATGATGAAATCAGTAGACTACCTTTTGAAGCTTCTTCGCCTTCATCGTGCATTTCAAGTATTGGTGTAAACTCTTTACTCCATTTATTGGGAAAATATAATCCTCTTTCTTGTACCCAGCCGTTAAAATCGTTTTCATCAATCTCATTTGGAAAGTGAACCAAAGAATGATCTTTAGCTATAATGTTGACCTCAGAATTTTCATTGGTTACCCTATCTCTTGAAATTTCAATATCATACGGTGCAATATTTTCAAATTGTGCGCCCCATCTACTTGCTGTGTTATACTGCACAATTACCGTACCACCGTTCTTGGCATAATCTAAAATAAACCGTTGTTTAAATTTAAGTTCATCTACAACATTGTAAGCTCTGATACCAAGTACTACAGCGTCATATTTATTTAAAGATTCTTTTGTAATGGTTGATGGGTCAATAAGTTGAACATTGTAGCCAATTTGTTCTAAACTTGTGGGTACTTCATCGCCTGCACCCATAATGTAACCAATATTTTCTCCGGCTTTTTGTATGTTCAGGCGTACCACTTTTGCCTCGGAAGGTAGCAGAACCGTTTGGGTAGGGACATGATCGTATGCAATGGTGACCAATTCCTTTGTGATCTCTTTTCCGTTTACTTTAATGATAGGGGAGATACTACTTTCGTTTTCAGTAGATGGTGGACTTAAAGTGAAATACACCGTTTGTTCATCACCTTTTTTGGCAATGGAAAAGGGTTGTGTGTCAGTATCAAGTTTCCATCCTTTACCGTATTCCAATGCTATAGTTCCTGAAATGCTGTCTTGGTGTGCTTTTATGGTAACCGGAACCTTTTTACTTGACGCATCCGCAAATATCAATACTTTATCGGCAAAGCTTGCAGTGGCTTCCGGTACAATTTCAAAAGGTTGATAAATTTCACCTTTATCGGGTTTGGCATATTTATAAACAACAGGTCTTGTTATTGGTATTAAAGTGCCATTTATGTTCACTAGGAATTTTGCATAAAATGCTCTTGGCGTTTCTGGTTTGCCAATTAAATCGGTATTAGAAACCTTGTACGTGCCTAAAGTACCTTTCTCAATTAACCAATAAGGGCTGGTGTAATCTGTTGCAGAAGGTATGTTCAGGTCCACTTTTTTGGTAACAAGGTTATTATTCTTTAAAGCTTCGTTATCAATAGCTACTTTTTGATCGTTTATAAAGACCGACTTTAATTTTATGTCAATATTACTTCTATTCAGTGCCTGCACATTAACTTCAACTTCTTGTCCAGGGTTGGTATAAGCGGTCTGGGTAAATGCCTCTAAATGCAATCCTGATATGGCGAAAATTATAGCGGTTAATTCTTCGCTTTTAAGTTCTTTCCAGTGTACATCAGATATTCCTTGTAATAAATTGTATGCTTTAAGCAATTCCGGAATATGAACAGTGGGGTCTTTGAAATTGAAATTCTCTTGCACCTTATAAAGGATATCACCTATTGGTTCACCACCATCAACTCTTTTCCAAGTGGTATCAATGCCATCGAATATATTAGATTTATCTTCAGGTAAATCACCTTTCAATAATTCAATGTATTCATCTTCTGAACCTCTTGTGCTTAATCTACCAAACCCTTGGCAAAGATGTTGACTACTTGCCAACGAAGCTATTTCATTATTAGATTTGCCTAACATAGGGTAGTAGGTGCCAACATCCATATGTAGTAAATTGGTTTTATCTGCAGCCTTAAATTTTTCTTGACTACCGTAGAACCACCATGAAGTATTAAAAAATAATCTTTTTGGCTGCCAAGTATCGGTCATTTTTAACTGCTCTGGGTATGCGTTTGCATCATTTGCCAGATCAAAAGCTTCAAAACTTAACATGGCAGATGATGTATGGTGTCCATGTGTGGTGCCAGGTGTTCTATGATCAAACCTATTGATAATTACATCTGGCTTAAACTTTCTAATGGTTCTAACGACATCACCTAGTATAGCTTCTTTGTTCCAGATTTCTAATGTTTCACCGGGTTGTTTTGAATAGCCAAAATCATTTGCTCTACTAAAAAACTGTTCTCCGCCATCTACTCTTCTGGCCGCAAGTAGTTCTTGCGTTCTTAATACCCCCAAAAGTTCACGTAGTTCTGGTCCAATAAGATTTTGACCGCCATCTCCTCTAGTCAATGACAAATATGCTGTTCTAGCTTTTACGTTATTAGCTAAATAAGCTATTAAACGAGTGTTTTCATCATCGGGATGAGCAGCAATAAATAGGGCGGTACCAAGAAAATTGAGTTTTTCAATAGCGTGGTAAATATCTGTTGCTGAACTGTTTTTAGGGGTTTGGGCTTTCAGGGTGCCGAGTACTAATAGGCTGCAGGTAACGAACCCTAATAAATATCGCATTTTCAGTTGGTTTTGGTAGTAATTTCAAATATAATAAGATTAGTACCTAAGCTTACGATTTTACGACTTCTTTAACAAAATCATATGATCTGCTCTTCCTCTTCTTCCATATTCAAAAACTCTCCCTGTTGATAGGTAGAAATAAGAATTACACCTTTTTGAAGTACCAGGTTATTGGGGTAGGTTAATATCTCACCGTTACTTCTTCTTAAATGTAAGTGAAAAGCCCTAATATCTTCTATTACAAATTTATCTAGATCAGCATTATCAGGGTCTAAAAGTTCTTTGTCCAAAATGCGTATGGTGTTACCAATTTTAAATGGAAAGGAGAAGAAAATGATGACACCAGCGGTTATATTGCTCAGAATGGACCATTGCGCGAATAATGCAACACCAATTACTGCAAATACAGAAGATAGCATTACACCTAGATCTTGATAGTTTACGCTCCAAACAAAAGTAAGTGCTACTATTGTAATGATAGTCAATGCAATATTTATGAATTTAATGATCAGGTTGGTTCTTACCGGATTAAAATCACTGATTTTACTCACTTTTCTTACCGCAGTAGTAAAAAGGAATTTTAAAATTAAGATGACTAAAAGTACAATGAGACTATAAATTAGTTCATTGTAGTGCTCATTAATAAATTCTTTCATATGCTATAACCCTAAACTATCGCGCAAAGATAAATCCTTATTCGATTTTTGTTGCCAATAGGGTGTTGTAATCCTGTTAATTCTTGTTGCTTTAGAAGTCAGTACTTTTTTGTTGTCACCAAATCCGTCATGAAAGGTGTCTGTCCAACTTTCTATTAAATATGGAAATTCGTTTTCAAAGTTGATTTTTAAAGTGCGCTCAAGTTCTGGATAGTTAATAGTATATGTATTGGTATTACCTTTTGTGTCTAAAGAGGTAATTGCATTATACGCTTTTAATTCTTTGTGGGTCAACCTTATAAATTCAAGAGAAGGAACTATAGAAACTTCACCAATTGGTAAATTTTTTGGGTCTATTCTTACTTTGTTCCAAATTTCATTTTCAAGAATGGCTTTTTCCATACTGTAATCTTGGTCGCCTTCAGATTCAAAATAAGAATGACTGGTAATTTCAAAATCGTCTCTATTGTTCAATTGCGCATAAACATGTCCGCACCATTCTTGTGATGAGAAAGATACTTTTATAGCGTGTTGATTATCATGTACAGGATAGAAACTACTGGTCATTATAGAGTAGGGGTATATTCCGGTAATGTAATTTTTTGTGGAATTTAACTTAAGAACCGGAATGTTGGTTTTATGGCTATTGTCAGCTTTAACTTGTTGTTCTGGTAGAAATGGTTCGGTTACATAGATCATTACTGCGCTACCTTCCCTGATTTCACCATATCTTGCCTGTTCTAGTTTATAAGATGTAATTTCAGCCGTACCATTATACCAGTATTCTTTGAATTCTTCGGATAACTGTTTTTTAGGTACTTCTACAACGGGTGTAGTTGTTGCCATGGCTAAAGTATCGCTATTCTTTTCCGATTTTTCTTTGCAGCTGGAAAAAATTAAAAGGACCCCGAAAATACTGTAAAATAATGTGGTTGGTTTTAATTGCTTTATACTTTTCATGGTGATAGTTTTTTATGTTACCAATTTTGATAATGTGTCATAAACTAGTTGGGTGGGCAGGCCAACGACACTAGTGTATGAGCCTTTGATTTCTTCAATACCTATTAGCCCTATCCATTCTTGAATTCCGTACGCGCCTGCTTTATCAAATGGTTTATATTTTTCAATATAATGATGAATCTCGGATTTGGATAAATGCTTGAACTTGACTTCGGTAATCGAATGTTGTACAATTTGTCGTTCAACAGTTGTAAAACATACAGAAGAAATAACTTGATGCCAATCTCCGGAGAGCTTGCTTAGCATTTCTTTGGCTTCAGTATCATTTGCTGCTTTTGCCAAAGACTCATTCTTATGCCATACCACCGTATCGGACGTTATCAAAATATCTTCAGATTGAAGCTCATCTTTGAAAGCACTGGCTTTTAATTTAGCCAAGTAATCCGAGATTTCTGCGCCCTGTAATTCTGATGGATACACTTCATCAACAGATTTTATCTGTACTTCAAAATCAAGTTCCATATCCTTGAAAAATTGATGTCTTCTTGGGGAACCTGATGCTAATATTAAGCGATAATCTTTTAACTTTTGTTTCAGCATAATCTAATCGTTTGCTGCGCTAAAATGATTGGTCCAATCTCCACGTACTTTTAAAACTTGCTCAATAACATCTCTTACGCAACCATGTCCACCATTTTTGTGAGATATGTATTTGCTTACATTCTTTACTTCTGCTACGGCGTTTTGCGGGCAGGTGGGTAGTGCAACAGCTTTCATGGGTGGAATATCTGGTATGTCATCTCCCATATATAAAATATTTTCTGCTTCTATATGGTATATGTCCATATACTCATCTAAAGCATCCATTTTATAATGTGCGCCCATATAAATATCCGTAACTCCTAAACCTCCAAGTCTAGTACGTACCCCTTCATTGGTGCCGCCAGTAATAATACAAACATTATAGCCTTTGCTCAAGGCAACTTTAAGAGCATACCCGTCTTTTACACTCATATTGCGTAATAATTCTCCATTGCTGGTAATCATCAGGCTGCCGTCCGTGAATACACCATCGACATCGAAAATAAATGTTGTTATATCTTTTAAATACTCTTTATAGCTCTTTTCCATGTTTTTCTTTAATTGCGTTGCTTAAAAGGGTGTATAATTCCCTTTGTTGTTTGTTTTTTAATAGTTGTAAATGGTTGTGTAATGTTTTTTGATCACCTCTTTTGGCAGGTCCTGTCTGTGCTTGTAAAGGAGATAAATCATTTAATTTAGTGGCAGTTTCTGTGATTAAAGGTTTTAGAAGGTTAAAATCAATTTGATGTTCTTCACAAATTTCAGCTCCTAAGGTATAGAGATAATTGGTGAAATTATTTACGAAAACGGCAGCAACGTGTAGTGTTTTTCGTTGTTGTGAATTTATCTCGACAACGGTATTGCTTAAAGTTTTGCCAAGATCGGTTAATAATTCCATATCAGTTTTAGTATTTGCTTCTATGCAGATAGGTATAGAAGTGAATGAAACTATTTTGCCTTTTGTGAAGGTTTGTAAAGGATAAAATATGCCAGGTCTTTTTACCCCGTTCAAAACAGCAATGGAAGTGGCTCCTGAGGTATGGGCAACGAGTCCGTTTTTATCCTTGAAAAAGCTTGTTACTGTACCAATAGCATCATCGGAAATTGCTAAAAGGTAAATATCCGCATTTGGTATATTGGTAAAGTCCGTATTCACCAATAGTTTATCTTTTACAAATTCTAAGTGAGTGCTGTTTCTACCTACTACTTGTTTAATATTAACACCATCGGTTTGTTGTAGGGCATAATAAAGATTTTGCGCTACATTACCGGTGCCAACTATTACTACGGATATCATGGCGCAAAAGTACAAAGTTTATAGATCTATTGTTGTATTAAAATTAACAGTTTCAAAGACGTTATAAAGTGGTAAAAGTCATTCGTAAATGGTGAAAAGGCCTTATTTTTGCAACTTGAAAATCAACTCCTATCTTCCATGACGGAAATGTTCAAGAAAATATTCTTCTCTACGCGTTTAATGTCCATTTTGTTTATTGTTTTTGCCACGGCTATGGCATTCGGTACTTTTATTGAAAGCTGGTATAGTACAGAAACTGCTAGAATTTGGATTTATAATACCTGGTGGTTTGAGCTTATAATGGTGTTCTTCGTTATCAATTTTATTGGTAATATTTCTAGATACCGTTTATTAAGATGGGAAAAGTGGCCAGTACTAATTTTGCACCTGTCATGGGTCTTGATCATTGTTGGTGCCTTTGTTACGCGTTACATTAGTTTTGAGGGCATGATGCCTATAAGAGAGGGGAATACAGAGAATGTGTTCTACTCAGATAAAACATACTTAACCGTTTATGTTGACGGTGAAATTGATGGTGAACCTCGAAGAAAAATTTTAGAGGACGATTTGATCGTTACTCCCGAAGCAATAAAATCTAACTTACCATGGAGTGCCGATTTCAATGGTGAAGATTTTGAAATTTCCTATGTTGAATTTATAAAGGGAGCTAAACAAGGCTTGTTACCGGACCCAAAAGGAACTAAGTTTTTAAAGATTGTTGAAGCTGGCGATGGTGAAAGACATGATCATTTTTTAGAAGATGGTAAAGTCTCTAGTATTCATAACGTGTTATTTGCCCTGAATAATAAGACAGATGGAGCAATCAATATAATGACGACCGATTCATTATATCAAATTTATGCTCCTTTTGATGGTAATTTTATGCGAATGGCAGACCAATTTCAAGGGGTTTTGGTTAAAGACAGTGTACAACCTTTACAGTTAAGGTCTTTGTATAATACGGCAGGTATGCAATTTGTAATACCTGATTCTATTACCCAAGGCTCATATGGTATTGTTGAAATTCCAGAAGATGAGAAAACAAAAATGGATCAAGATGCCATTGTTTTTGATGTATCGGCCAATGGAGAAACAAAACAAATAAAATTGCTAGGTAGCAAAGGGCCATCTGATTTTAGTGAGAAGGTTAATGTAGGCGGACTCAATTTTTCCATTAGATATGGATCTAAGGTACATGAATTGCCATTCGGTATTAAATTGAACGATTTTATCGCCGAAAAATATCCTGGTACAGAAAAAGGTTATGCCTCTTTTATGAGTAGGGTGACTATTGAAGATGAAAGACCTTTTGATTACGATATTTTTATGAACCATGTATTGGATCATGAAGGTTATCGCTTTTTTCAATCTGGTTTTGATCCTGATGAAAAAGGGACTACATTATCTGTAAATCATGACTTTTGGGGAACTTGGATCACCTACATTGGTTATTTTCTTTTGTATATAGGATTAATGGGAATTATGTTCTTTGGTAAAACTCGTTTTCAAGATTTAGCAGATTCTTTGGATAAGCTTAAAATTAAAAAGAAAAAAATGTTTGGTGTTGTTACCCTTTTAATGACATTATCATTCTCCTCTTTTGCTCAAGAACAACATACACCAGAAGAGGGTCACCAACAGACGCCAAGCAAAATGCAGATCGATTCTTTGCTTGAAGCCAGTATGGTCAGTAAGGCCCATGCCGATAAGTTTGGTAAATTGGTAATACAAGATGAAGGTGGGCGTATGAAGCCTATCAATACATTTTCATCTGAACTCCTTCGTAAGCTAAGCTTAAAAGATTCTTACTTAGGGTATACTTCCGATCAAATTTTACTTTCAATGATGATGAATCCGGCGGTTTGGTACAATACCGAATTTATTGCCTTGGATAAGAAATCGCAAAACGATAGTATTAGAAAAATTATAGGTATTCCTTCTGGTCAGAAATACGTTAAGGCAACTGATTTCTTTGATAAAAAAGGACAGTACAAATTAGAACCTTTTTTAAGAGAAGCTACAGCTACCAACAATCCAAACAAATTTCAACAAGATTTTAAGGATGCCAATATCCGATTAAGTCTATTGAATCAGGCTTTAGGACAAGACATTGTTAAGATTTTTCCATTGTTGGACGATGAAAATAATAAATGGATTTCAGCTGTTGAATATAGGGGTGGGCAGTATGAGATTAGAGATTCGTTGTACGCGAATTTTGTAAAAAATGCAATGCCTTATTATTTAATGACGCTAGGTAAAGCGCAACAAAGTGGCGACTATGCTTCTGCTGATAAATTATTGGCTGCATTTCATCAAAATCAGCTTAACCATGGAAGTGAAGTGTTGCCATCTCAACAGAAGATAGATACAGAGGTAATCTACAACAAGCTGAATATTTTTAATAGGTTGTACCAATATTATGCCTTAGTAGGTCTTTTAATGTTCTTTGTTCTAATATTTCAAATTTTTAAAGATCGTTCCATTTGGAGAGTGGCAATTTATTTTTTCAAAGGAACTATCATGTTGTTGTTCATTTGGCATACCGCTGGTCTAATATTACGTTGGTATATCTCCGGGCATGCACCTTGGAGTAACGCTTATGAAAGTATTCTATATGTAGCCTGGGCAACAATGGGTATTGGCTGGGCGTTGGGCCGTAAAAGTGACATGACTTTTGCGGCATCTGCATTTGTTACTTCAATGTTATTGTGGATAGCGCACCAAAGTTGGATCGATCCATCTATTGCCAACTTACAGCCAGTTTTGGACAGTTATTGGTTAATGATCCATGTTGCGGTAATTGTGGGTAGTTATGGTCCTTTGACTGTAGGTATGATTTTAGGTCTGGTATCCTTGATCTTAATGATTTTGACTACCAAAAAGAATAAAGAACGTATGGCAATCAATATTAAAGAATTGACCATTATTAATGAACTTGCTTTAACCACAGGTCTTGTGATGCTTACCATAGGAAACTTTTTAGGTGGTCAATGGGCCAATGAAAGTTGGGGGCGTTATTGGGGTTGGGATCCAAAGGAAACTTGGGCATTGATTTCCATAATGATCTACGCCTTTGTAATACACACCAGATTAGTGCCGGGTCTTAGAGGTAAATGGACATTTAACTTTATGAGCGTTGTTGCCTTTGGTAGTATTATGATGACATATTTTGGTGTAAATTTTTACTTGGTAGGTCTACATAGTTATGCAAGTGGAGCACAGGTTATTACGCCAACATTTATATATTATTTAGTTGCTGGAGTTTTAGTATTGGGCGGAATTAGCTTTTGGAGATATAAAGTTAATTATATTAAATAAAAATAAGTATAGTATAAAAAGCCTCATGGAAATTTCCATGAGGCTTTTTGTTTTTAGTTACTTGTTAATTTTAATTTTTATTATCCAATAAATCCATTAATTCTTCGGCTGCTACCTTTCCTTTTTCTTTTAAAAAATCTCTAGGCGTATTATCGCCTAATTCAAAAACTATGGCCGGCATATGGTGGTTAACGTAAAAGTAATTTCTAGATACCATTGTTGGTTTTATTTCTGTTGATGGTTTTACATTGGTATGCTTCTGTGGTAGTCTATTGGTTATATTATTTATCCAGTCGAATACAATTTTGCCTTTATTACCCGTAATCGTAGAATCTATTGGATAGTAAATATCGTCCCAGGTGGAATGAAAATCTGCACCAAAAACAAATTCATAACCCTCAGATTCCTTTTTTTCAAGAAAGTCCCTTACGCTTTGTGTTTCGGGTTGATTGAAATCTTGCCAATCTCGGTTTAAATCAATTCCGCCCATATTGTGTCTCCAATGGCCATTGTCTACCCCATCAGGATTCATTAACGGAACTACGAACAAGTCATAGTTATCTCTAAATTTTAGGGCCTTTGGTGAATCTCCGCTCAAAGTTTCAATAAATGATTTCATGGCAAGAAAACCGGTAACCTCTGGCGGATGTTGTCTAGAAATGACCATAACGGCTTTTTTGTGGTCCCCAGTGCTCACTTCCATCAAATTCATTGCTCTTTGTTCTTTGCTTTTGCCAATTTCGTAGGTTGAAATAAAGTCTTTGGTAGCTAATGAATCAATCCAACTTTTAACCCTAGTGGATCCGTAAAGTTCTTGTGCTGTAATATAAATAGGGGATTTATCTATATTTACTTTTATCTCTACCATTTCCGGTACTGCCTTTATGCCAAATGAACCAGAACCTTGGTTGATACTGGTAAAATTGGTGCTGTCCAATGGTGTAAAATGCAATCCATCTGTACTAATTTTAGGGTAGTATCTACTACGTGAATTTTGATAGGTCATTTTTATGGTTATGGTCTTTGGAGTGTTAGACCACACTTTAAAAGCATACCACGGGCTCACATTAACAGGTGTATTCTCTGCAGTAATCAAAGTGGTGTAGTGATCGTTGCCATCAAAAGTAACTCCGTTTAATCTTCCGCTTTCAAAGTCATTGCTAAAGAATACAGTTTCATTATCAAAGGTCCATACGCCTTTCCATTGCTTTTGTACTGGTTTGGATAGGGTAGATACCACAGCACTTTTACCTTGTCCTTGATATCCCTTGGCAATAGGTTCTTGATTTTTACAGGATAAAATCAACATACAGATCACTACGGTAATTATTGTTTTTTTCATAATTCTTTGGTATTCTTTAAACTTAGTCTAATTATTTTGAAGACTAACCCACATTATTCATTATAAATCTATCAACAAAAAAGAAAAATGAACTCATGGAATACAGTTTAATTACAACTTTTCAATAATTCTTAATACTAGCATCCTTCTATTAAATTTTAATGAATATAAGTTGTTGATGAATGATTGTAACGGGCGAATAATGTTGCTTGGTTTTTTGTTTTATCTAATCAGGTAGGGTATGAGTTAAGGGTGTCATTACGTTCAATTTCCTTACCTTTATTTTTTATAATTTTTGCATATGAATTCGAAGATAAAAGGACTAAATACTATTTGTACCCATGTGGGTGAATTAGAAGATAAGCAGCACAAAGGCGCAGTTTCTCCACTATATATGAGTACTTCTTACGCCTATGAAGATGTTGATGTAAAACGCTATCCAAGATATTTTAATACACCCAACCAAGAAGGTCTTTGTAAAAAGATCGCAGCGTTAGAACATGCAGAATCGGCATTGATATTTGGTAGTGGAATGGCAGCTGTAAGCACCTCTCTATTAGCATTTTTGGGTGCTGGTGATCATGTAGTGCTACAACAGACGCTTTATGGGGGAACGTATAATTTAATTAACGAAGAGTTTTCTAAATACGGTATTGAATACTCTTTTACATCAGGATGGAACGCCGAAGCTTTTGAGGCAGAAATAAAGGCAAATACCAAAGTTATTTATATAGAAACGCCATCTAATCCTTTATTGACCATAACAGATTTAGAGGCAATAGCGGCCATGGCTAAAAAACATGGTTTAATAACCATGATTGATAATACTTTTGCTAGTCCGGTAAATCAAAACCCTATTGATTTTGGAATTGATATCGTAATTCATAGTGCAACCAAATATATGGGTGGGCATTCGGATATTTGTGCAGGGGCAGTCGCCTCAACAACAGAAAATATGGACCGCATTTTTCAATTGGCGAAGAATTTTGGAGGAAGTTTAAGTGATTATACGGTATGGTTGCTAGAAAGAAGTATGAAAACCATGGGCATACGCGTTAAAGCGCAAAATGAAAATGCTTTGGCAATGGCAATTTTTTTAGACGGATTGGAAGAGGTTGAAAAAGTATATTATCCTGGTTTACCAACACATATAGATCACGATATTGCCAAAAAACAAATGAAAGGATATGGTGGTATGTTATCATTTGAATTGAATGAAAAATTAGATTCTTCAAAGTTCCAAAAAGCTTTGAACCTTATAAAACCATCAATGAGTTTGGCAGGTGTAGAAAGCACTGTATTATCCCCAACACAAACATCACACGCCTTAATGAGTGCAGAAGTAAGGGCTGAACAAGGTATTTCTGACGGATTAATTCGTTTTTCGTTAGGAATTGAGGAAATAGAAGACTTAAAGAAAGATATTCAACAAGCATTGAATTCCATTAAATAAATTAATAATTAGTAGTACTAAGAAAGAATATAAGATGAAATTGGATATTTTGGTTTTTGGAGCACACCCTGATGATGCTGAACTTGGGGCAGGAGGTACCATTGCAAAAGAAATAGCACTTGGAAAAAAAGTAGGTATAGTAGATTTAACACGTGGTGAATTGGGCACAAGAGGTTCTGCTGAGATACGTGATAAGGAATCTGCCGCTGCTGCAAAAGTTTTAGGTGTAGCTGTGCGAGAAAATTTAAAGTTTAGAGATGGTTTTTTCGTTAATGATGAGGAGCATCAACTGGAAGTCATAAAAATGATACGTAAATACCAGCCTAATACCGTTTTATGCAATGCTATTGATGATAGACATATAGACCATGGTAAAGGAAGTAAGTTGGTCAGTGACGCCTGTTTTTTAAGTGGGTTAAGAAGAATAGAAACAACAGTAGGGGAGGAAAACCAAAAAGAATGGAGACCTAAACAAGTTTACCATTATATACAATGGAAGAATATTGCACCAGATTTTGTGGTGGATATTAGTAACTATATGGAAGAAAAAACCAATTCAATTCTGGCATATGCCTCTCAATTTCACGACCCTAATAGTAATGAGCCAGAAACGCCAATAAGTAGCAAAACTTTTATACAAAGCGTTAAGTATAGGGCAGAAGACTTAGGCAGATTGGTCGGTGTCGATTATGCAGAAGGATTTACAGTAGAAAGATTGGTAGCTGTAGATTCTCTTGATAACTTGATTTAAGCAGACTCTTTATATTGTTTTTGCGGTTGTTGAACCCTTGGGATGGTAAAGTAAAAGCTTGAGCCTTTGCCCAAAGCACTGTGTACCCAAATTTTACCATTGTTTTTTTCAACCATTTCTTTACAAAGGGAAAGTCCAAGTCCGGTGCCTTTTTCATCATTTGTACCATAAGTGGTGTGGTTGGAATCTTTTTCGAACAATTTACTGATGATATCTTCGCTCATGCCCATACCATTATCCATTACATAAATTTCACAGGTCTTGATTTTTTGAATGGCGCCTATTACAATTTGCCCGTTGTTAGGAGTAAACTTAAGGGCATTGCTCAATAAGTTTCTAATAATAATGTCTATTTGGTTGGGATCACACCAAATTTGACAATTGGGTTCAATTCTATTAACTATTGAAATAGATTTAGATTCGGCAATTTCGGATAACAAGGCTACATTTTCTTCTACTATGCTATCTAATTGTGTGGTAGCATGTTTGGTGACAGAACCGTTCATTTGCGTTTGACCCCAAGAAAGTAAGTTGTTTAGAGTAAACGAAATAGTATCAATATCTACCTTTAGCTTGGGTACAAAATTCAAGAATTCTTCCTTGGTCATTTCCCCTTCTTTGAATAATTTCAAAAGACCTTGAAAAGCACCAATTGGTCCTCTAAGGTCGTGACCAATTATAGAGAATAATTTGTTTTTGGTTTGGTTTAACTCATTTAAATAGGCTTGTTTCTCTTCTAAATCAGATTTTTTATTTCTTAACTCAAGATTTAATTTTTTCTGCTGTTGTTCATTTCTATGAATTATGAACATAATAATGGCAAAAATGATAAGAATTATAATGGCTACGTATACAAATATCTTCTGCTTTGCCAATGCTTTTTCATTATCATCGATCAACTGTTGTTTTTGTTGATCATATTCCATTTTTGTTTTAAGCATATTCAATGCTTTTTCATTTCCGGTTTGCGTTAATGATTCATAGGTTACCTGATAAATTTCATGATACCATAATGATTTTTCAAAATCTTTTTTCTTCTTATGTAATTGTGCTAATTTCTTAGCGCTGTTCTTAATTCCGATTCTAAGCCCAATCTTTTTTGATAGATCAAAAGCATTTAAGGCATAAGCCTCGGCAATACTATCTTTACTTTGGTTCATGTAAGCCTCGGTCATACCAATTAAGAGGTCTATTTTGGCACGGTCATCCTCTATTTCTTTATGTAATAATTCGCTTTGTTTATACCAATAAAGCGCCCAAGTATTCTTGTTCTTTTTTAAATATATTTTGCCTTTAATTTCATAACAGAACGCAAGCCATTCTAAAATCTTTTCTTTTTCAAAAGTTGCAATACTTATGTTGATATTATACATGGCATATTCAAGCTCATTCATATCTGCATAAGTAGATGCGATATTGCTTAAGGTCTCGGCCATAAAAACCGGGTTACCTACTTCTTCATGTATTGCTTTTGATTTTTGTAAAAAAACCATTGCTTGTTCATAATCTTTTTGTTCAAGGTATAAATGCGCAATGTTGTCATTTACAATGGAAATGGAATTTTTGTCATTGTTTTTTTCGGCTATTTCAATGGTTGCCAAGTACCATTTTAAAGCTTTTGAATAATCTCCTTTGTAACCATATTCTTTGGCCAAATCATTTAATGTTCGAATGATTAAAATAGAATTGTCATTACTTTTTTTGGCAAGCTGATAGGCTTTTTCAAAATACGTAATTGCTTGGTCTATTTTGCCTTTATCAGAATAGTAACCTCCAATGGCATGAAGTGAACTTATCTCACCATTTACATATTTAGATTTTTTACTTAAATCAAGACTTTGTTTACTTAAAATTAGAAGACTGTCAAGATTATGATACCGATGTTCAGTGGCAAGATTTATTAAATTATGAATATATAATGTATCTCTGGTATCGAAAACATTAGAATTTCTAAATTCCTTTATTTCTTGTAGTAGCGTATCTCTTTTAGTATTTTGTGCTAAGACTTTAGGAGCTATAATGTAGGAAAATAAGAACACACCAAGCCAACCCTTTAATAGGTTGTATTTTAAATTTGAGGTTATTCTGCTAAAATTCATGGTAATCCCTATAACTTGGCTTAAAATTAAGTTAGTAGGTTAGGGATATAGAATAAATGTTGTGAAATGCGCTTTATTGTGTGTTTTAACGTCTTAAACGTGTAGTTGGTCGATGATTTCTTAAATCAAGGATGAATTATTAACCCAAAATATGATCTTGTTATTGATGTTCTGTAAATAAATTTTAATGTACCTAGAAGTTTCTTTCTATTTGATATCTATGGGAAGCTCAACAATAAACTGGCTGCCTTTGTTAGGTTCGCTTTTCACCATTATCTCTCCATTATTTTTAATAACCATGGCTTTTACAAGCCTTAGACCTAAGCCGGTACCTTTTTCTGAGTTTGTACCATAACTAGAGAAATTTTCAGAAGAACTAAAAAGCTTTTGAACATCGGTCTCTGTCATACCAACACCTGTGTCAGACACTTCAATAACCAAGTTCTTATTTTTTATTTTGGTGGAAATCGTAATCATGCCATTATTTGGGGTAAACTTAATGGCATTGTTAATTAGATTTCTGAAAATGATATTAAATTGTTGTAAATCGGCAAAGACACTATGGTTAGCAGCTACTTGATTATTTACAACTATGGATTTCTTTTTAATTTCATTTCTATATAGTTGTAGAATTATATCTAGTTCTTCTTTAACTAATATACTTTTGATATTCACGGTGCTACCTTGCATTTGTGTTTTTCCCCAGTGTAAAAGATTGTCCATAGTAAACTGCACTTGTTCTATATCTTCTTTTAACTGCGGAGCAAATTTCTCAAAGTATTCTTTTCCTTCCGGGTCTTCTAGGTAAAGACCTAATATTTCATTTAAGGAAATGATTGGACTCCTTAAATCGTGTCCAACTATTGAGAATAATCGATCCTGATTGTGATTTATTTGTTTAAGCGCTTTTTGATTCTCATTTAATACTTCTGCCTGTTTGGCCAGTTTTTTATTTAATATTTTTTCTCGTCTATTGGCATTTAAAATAATGAATACTATAATAATTAATGTAAGTAGTGCAGCTAATGCCCATTTAATGTATTTGCGCTGTTGACTAAGCGCCAGCTCACTTTGGGCTTTAAGGGCTTCGGTTTCCTTTTCATAATTTAATCTAGCATTTAGCATAGTTAAATTTCGTGTATTCTTTTTCTTGAAATTATCATATGATAATTTTTCGGTCATCTCTAAATACTTCAAAGATTCAGCAACATCATTTTGCTGTTTTTTAATTTGATATAGAATACGATATGCTTGTTCTAAGCCACTATCGTGATTAGATGATTTATATAATGCTATACTTTCTAAGATGTTTTCTTCTGCCAAGGGTAAGTTGTCCTTGCTTAGATAGGTGCCGGCTATACCGTATATAATATCGGCTTTGCTTTTTACGTCATTAAAGTTTTTATGCAATACCAATGCTTTTTCATAATAATCTAAAGCGGTGTCAAAGTTATTTTTTGCTTGATTATAATACCCTAGTGTATATTGTGTCCATGCCAGCCATGTTTTATTGGTTTGACTCTCAAATAACTCTAAACATTTATCTAGGTGAATTTTTGCTTCGTCTAAATTGTTTGTTTTAATATTTAAATATGCTAGATTACTTAATAGCATTACATCTTTAGTAGGATCTTTTAAATTATGGGTCACTTCTAATGCCTTGTCGTAATATGCCAAAGCTTCGTTATAATTTTCCAATTTGCTGAAAATTGTGCCTAAATTCATGTTCATTCTAAACAGAAAAAACAAATCGTTTTGTTTTTCTGCAATTGAAAGTGCATGTAAAAAATTAGCATATGTGGCAGGGTAATCTTGCTTGAAAAAATTAGCCTGTCCTTGTACATTGTAGACCTTCATTTCAGTTTTTGGGTAAGTCGATAATAAGGGACTTTCAATGACCTGTAATGTATATTCTATTGATTTATTGGTATCCCCAGTATAAAGAAATAAAGTAGCTAAATTGGTCAAAGCTTCTAGCTCTCCTTGTTTGTAGTTGTTCTTTAAACTTAATTCAAGTGCCTTTTCAGAATAAACGAGCATGGAGTCTTGCTTAATTAACCTTGAATAATAGGATAAGTGATTTAGGTTATCAATATATGCGGTATTGTCTTCAGTAAAGTCTGGACTTTCTGTTAATTCAGAAATTTTTGATTTATAAAATTGAACACTATCAATTTGAGAAAAAGAGGTAGAATAACTTAGGCATATTAATGCAATGAGTAAAAAATTATATTTATAATTTGATTTAGAACGCATTAGGGGCTAAGTAGGTTGTTTTATTTAAAACTTCAAGTTATAAATAAATTAATTAAACGTTTATTAAAATTATTTATTTCTTCAAATTTCAATTTATTATTTGTTAGAACTAAAGAAAAAAATTATCTTTGCACTCGCTTACAAATGGTGGTTGTAGCTCAGCTGGTTAGAGCATCGGTTTGTGGTACCGAGGGTCGCCGGTTCGAACCCGGTCTTCCACCCTAAAGCAAATAGAAAGTCTTGGATTTATTCCAAGACTTTTTTGTTTTCAAGATATTGGCTGTCAGTTTTTTATGAAAAAAAATAAGCCTGGCACTTTGTGCC
This sequence comes from Maribacter sp. 6B07, assembly GCF_002700155.1. Taxonomy (NCBI): domain Bacteria; kingdom Pseudomonadati; phylum Bacteroidota; class Flavobacteriia; order Flavobacteriales; family Flavobacteriaceae; genus Maribacter; species Maribacter sp. 6B07. Next base: position 628,202 of record NZ_PDUT01000002.1, read on the forward strand.
AGGCTTATTGAATTTAAATAGGCTGATGCTTAATCTACCTTTAATTTTTGCTCTCTATTGGCTATTTCCCAAGCAGTGTAAAATACTAACCTAGTTCTGTTCTCCAATAGATCATAATTGATCTTATCTGGTGTATCACTTGGTTTGTGATAGTCAGCATGCGTACCATTAAAATAAAATATGATGGGAATATTATTTTTAGCAAAATTGTAGTGGTCACTTCTATAGTAAAAACGATTAGGGTCGTTTTCGTCATTATAGGTATAGTCCAATTCAATATTCATGAATTTTTTATTCACTTCTTCTGATAGGTTGTGTAATTCAATACTAAGCTTATCAGAACCTATTAAGTAAATATAATTTCTGTCTCCTTCACGTTTTGGGTCAATTCTACCAATCATGTCAATATTTAAATTGGCTACGGTTTGCTCTAGGGGCACAATAGGTTCAACATCAGTGTAATATTGAGATCCCAATAATCCTTTTTCTTCGCCGGTGACATGTAAGAATACTATAGACCTTTTTGGTCCCTTGCCTGCATCGGCTGCATTTTTGAAGGCTTCTGCAATTTCCAATAGGGCAACAGTACCCGATCCGTCGTCATCTGCTCCATTATTTATTTGACCATCACCACTTATGCCTATATGGTCTAAATGAGAAGATATCACTAAAAATTCATTTGGTTTTTCTGAACCTTTTATGATGGCAACAACATTCTCTGAAGAGACCTTGTCATTAGAACTTTCAAAATTCAAAGTCAATTTTTCAGTTAAAACTTTAGAATCGTTTTCTTTTTCTATTGTCGGTAAAATACTTTCTGCAAGGGTTTGGTCTATAAACAAACTGTAAAACTCAGGGGCGTCATTATTTACAACTTCCATTCTACCACTGTTGTTTTGCCTCATAGATTCAAATCTGCGTTTAAATCTGCTGAAATTGTCCTTATCGTAATATAATACTCCCTTGGCACCCTTGTCAACTGCAATTTGTATACGCTTGGTCAATGACTCTGACATATTGCTCCAAATAGATTTTTCTGAAGTGCCTGAAATAACGTAAGTACCATCTTCTTTTATGGGTTCACCAGATTTTAATAGTACAATTTTATCTGTAACATCTACATTGTCATAACTAGAGTATACCGTATCATCAATACCATAACCTATATAAACAATTTCATCATTTGAAGAATTTGCGGCAGCAAAAGTAAGTACGTGTTCTCCTATGATAAAATCCGTATTGTTCAAGCTTAGTTTACCTATAGGTAGTTTACTTATCTCTAAAGGTACTTCTTGAAAATAGTTGCCATCTTCTTTTGCTGCAGGAATACCTAACTTTTCATATTCGGCCTTTAAGTAGGCTATTGCTTTTTTCTGACCTGGTTGTCCGGTTTCCCTACCTTCAAACTCATCCGATGCATAGATATATAAATGATCTTTAAGTTCAGCTTCGGTAATTGTTTCTGCATAAGTAATTTCAGAGGAAATTTGTGGTTCTTCAGTAGCGTTTTCTTTAATCGTTTTTTGAGAAGAATTACAAGATAAGGCCGTTGCGACCAATAAGAATAGTGTTTTTTTCATTTTATAGTGATCAAAATTTATCAAAAATAATTAAATCTTAGTTGGTTTCAATTGTTGTAATCAACAATAAAATTACCTGCTTATTAAAAGCTTTAATTTTTTAAAGCTTCAGAGATAGCCGCTTCAACTAATGGCTCCATAACCATATAGCCTTCAGCTGTTGGGTGTACTTCATCTCTGGCATATTTTTTTGGAAGTCCATTACGCTCATCAACCATTTTTGAAAAATAATCTAAATAGATATGTCCATGCGTATTGGCATATTCTTTTATCATCTCATTAAGCTTAATAATTTTTCCAGCAGGTTCTAAACCTGGCTTCCAAGGATAATCGTAGGCCGGTAGGGTAGAGGAAAGAATTACCTTAATATTATTTGCATGCGCCATTTCTGCCATGCCTTTAATATTGTCCATAATCATTTTTAGGGTAGATGGTCCTGTATTACCTGCTATATCATTGGTGCCTGCCAATATTGTTACCACTTTTGGTTTAAGATCAATGACATCTTGTCTAAATCGTATTAACATTTGTGGCGTGGTTTGACCACTGATACCGCGATTAATATAGGGCTTGCCCTTAAAAAACTCCGGACGCGTTTTTAGCCAACCTATTGTAATGGAATTGCCCATAAACACCACCCGATTTTCGTTTTCTTTGGCTTGTTCTATTGTATCATTAGCAACTTCAAAATGATTTAGATCAGGCCAATCTTGGGCATTGACAGAGGTTAATCCTAAAATAGATAACATACACGTATATATTATTGTTTTTATTCTATTCATCTTTATTATGATTGTTGAATTTGTTCTTTTTCTTCTGCTTTTAATGGGATGTTGTTTATAATATTAGCCTTATTTGGTCTTTGCGCAGCCAAATAGGCCAATAAGCACACAGAAATGACCAATGGAAGGGCATTGGCGGAATTGTAATATGCAAACAATCCTATGAAGGCAGGGATTTCAATAAGGGCATATTTGATATGTAAAGCAGATTGATACTTTTTTAGCTTTTCTTCTAAACGACTTTCTGATTTAATATTGGAAGTCATTTTTTTGAAGACCCATTGACTGCCAAAATACCCCAACATTGCAAATACGGGTACCATGTATAAAAAGACCCCTTGCCCTGCAGTACTTGTATTAAAAGAATTGATCTGTAAAAATACCCAAAGGGTAAAAATGCTTAAGCCTATTAATAGGAATAGGTGCATTATTGTAAGACTTTTGATAAAACTTTTTATTTCCATATTCTAATTTAAAATCCTAAGATAATATAAAATTGACCTATGATGAATTTGACGGGTTATTACTTGTCATTATTTAACCTAAGGCATCTATTAGAATTTTTATCTTTGCGCAGTATGAAAAAGATACTAACTATTTCTCTTCTGCTATTTTTAGCTGTTAAAGCTTACGGTCAAATTGAGCAAGATAAGGTTCTTCACTACTTAGGAGGTAATTTATATGGTCTTGTGGGGGCAGGGGTTGCGAATGAAATTTCAGATGGAGACAGAACGTGGACTTTTGTTGGTGCAGTTGGTGGAAGTTTGCTTATTGGTTTGGCCAAAGAGGCTATTGATCAAAATCAATATGGAGGATGGAGCAATGAAGATTTGTTAGCTACCGTATTAGGAGGTGTAACAATTGGTGCTACAATTGATATTTTCAAAAAAAGAAAACAACGTAAAAGGGAACAATTATTTAAAGATGCTACAAAAACTGTAGATTACCGTCATCAAATGAAATTCCCAATAAAAACAACAGAGATCAACTCGCTATTTGTATTGGGAATGTCCAGTACTGTTCTAGAAAGGTAGTTTTCTAATACTTTGCACTTTTTCCTGTTGCAATAGTACGATTTATGAAATCACGAATATCATCATTTGCAGTTTTTAAATCTTCTCTTCGTAGGTACATCATATGACCTGAACGATATCCTTTAAAACTAAATCTATCTTTCATGCGTCCGCTTGGGTCTACTTGCCACATGGTATATTTTGCATTGAAGTAGGTGGTAGCTCCATCATAATAGCCAGATTGTACCAAAACATTTAAATATGGGTTTTGTGCCATTGCTTGTCTTAAATTATCTCTGGTGTTGTCATCGTCATTGTTCCAAGGGTGTACCGGACCGAACATATTATATTTTACATCGGTCTTAAAATTTAACTCTTCCTGTAAGTAATAGTTAATGGCAGGGGTAAAGCTATGTAGCCAAGATGTTAATTCAGAATTATAGTCTGGCTTTGTTCCAGATAGTTGTTTATCTATTCCTAAATATCTTGAATCTAAGCGTCCTACGGTATGCCCGCTTTTATCTTTTAAAAGATTTTTCCAAAAGAAAGAAGTAGGTACGGAAAGGTTGTGGTCAAGAATGTCTTTTTTGTTCAATCCTGAGTAATAAGCCATTTTATCTGCTACAGCCTCTTTTTCGGAAGCCTCTAAAAATCCTCCTTTAGCCAATGCCGGTATTAGCTTATCAATTGTATATGCTTCAGACTCCGGTAAAATTTCTAAAAGATCCTTACTCTGTAAGGCTGGTGGTAAAGCTTTGTGATGCCATGCCGCCGCAGTATAATAAGGTAGGTTTATTGCTTCGGCAACGGGTCCGGAATTGCGTATCACTTTATAATCAGCCGGTGAAACCATTATGACACCGTTTAAATACATCCATTGTTGATTTTGTAAAGCCAAAGAAAGACCCATAACACGTGTGCCCCCATAACTTTCCCCGATTATATATTTTGGCGAGCGCCATCTGTTGTTTCTGGTTACAAAGGTGTTCAGCCATTCTGCCAAATATTTAATATCGGCATTTATGCCAAAGAATTTGTCGCGGTCTACTTCTTTTCCGCTTGCAGGGATAGTTCTGCTATAACCTGTGTTTACAGGATTTACATAAACGATATCCGCAATATCTAAAACTGAATGCGGATTGTCATTTACACCATAAGGTTGAACAGGATATCCTTCATCATCAATTTTTAAAACCTTTGGTCCGGTATACGCTAAATGCATCCATACCGAACCTGATCCTGGACCTCCATTAAATGAAATCAATAGCGGTCTAGCAGCACGATCCTTGATGTTGTTTCTAGTATAATAGGTATAATGCAAAGAGGCTATAGGTTTTGCATTTTCATCCCACACAGGTTGGGTCCCGGTCTGTGCGGTGTACGAAAAACTAGCGCCATTAATGGTAGCGTTATGTTGTGTTGTGATAACGGTGTCTACGGGTAATTCCCTAGACTGGCCAAAGGCAAATGCAGTGACCAAACAAAAGGTAAATTGTACTATTTTTTTCATGGTTTGATAAGGTTCTGTTGTAAAACGAAAATAAGCATAATTGTGCTATTTTATTCGTTGTTCGGATCGATTGAGTTTTAAATGTCAAATCCTTAATTATGATGGTTTTAAAAATGATATGTTTAAAATTTTTTAGCTGTTATTCATAATGTTAATACAACCTAATTAATTATGGAATTACCTGATAATTATTTACTTTTCTAATTCATACAACTAATACTCATGAAACAACTTACAAGACGATCATTTAATGGTTTGGCTACTAAAGGCCTGTTAGGATCCGCTTTTTTAGCCAATATGCCGTTGGCAAATGCCTTTACAACTAATAAAAACAGTAAAAAGTTGGGTGTAGCCTTGGTTGGTTTAGGGAGCTACAGTACTTATCAATTAGCACCTTCTTTATTGGATACGGAGCATTGTTATTTGGCAGGAATTGTAACCGGTACCAAAGAAAAGGAATCTGTTTGGCAAGAGAAATACAATATACCCAAAGAGAATATTTATAATTATGAGAATTTTGATACCATTGCGGATAATGACAGTATAGATGTTATTTATGTAGTATTACCCAACAGTATGCATGCGGAATTTTGTATTCGTGCGGCAAAGGCAGGTAAACATGTTATCTGTGAAAAACCAATGGCGGTAAGTGTTGCGGAATGTGATGCAATTATAAATGCGTGCAATGAACATAAGGTTAAGCTTTCTGTTGGTTATAGAATGCAAAGCGACCCTTATACCCATGAAGTCAAAAAATACGTTGGGGAAAAAACTTTTGGCGATGTTTTGTTTGTTTCATCTGATGCAGGATATGTCTCTAACGGTAATCCAGATCAATGGCGATTAAATAAAAAATTATCTGGTGGCGGAGCGCTCATGAACATGGGTGTGTATGCTATACAAACCAGTATTTATGGTACAGGTCAAAACCCTATTTCAGTTTCTGCACAAGAATTTAGTACTAGACCTGATTATTTTAAGGATACCGATGAGACCATTACAGCTCAGTTTAAATTTGAGAATGGTGCTGTTGCACATATGATGACTTCGCATAATGCAAATGGTAATAGATTAAAATGTCATTGTAGTAAAGGTTGGTTTGAGTTAGATCCAGCCCATAGTTACGGGCCAATAAGTGGAAGAACTTCTAATGGTGATGTCTTAAAGTTTCCACATAAAAGACAACAGGCTTTACAGATGGATGATTTTGCAAAGCATATTTTGTTGGACAGTAAAAATGTGGCTCCTGGTGAAATGGGAAAAAGAGATATGATAATTGTAGAGGCTATTTACAAATCGGTAAGAGAAGGTGGGCAAGAACAATTATTGTCATTAGGTGATTTGGGTATTGTAGTGTAGTTGCTTGAAAAACAAATAATTGCAACTTAACTTAAAGTTAAGTTCAAGATTTGATCACTTCGATTTCAAGTTAAGTTTACATGTTAACATTATCATAAGGTTTAGTTCATTTATTGCTAATTTTTAGAATACCTTATTACAAGGTTATCTCTATAGTTTTGGAATTCATAACCTAAAAACTATATTGATAATGAAACAAACGAAAAATTTACTATTTAAAGCCCTTTTCCTTTCTTGTTTAGGATTAGCTGTAATGAGCTGTGATGGAGAAGATGGTGTAGATGGTACAAATGGTATTGACGGTGTAGACGGTGCTGATGGCGCAGACGGAGCCGATGGTGCTGATGGCGCCGATGGTGCTGACGGACAAGATTTGACTCTAGAAGAATCTATTCCATTAACTAGTTCCGTAACTCCAAACGAACTATTCGAACTAAAAGGTGCTTTTGCAGGTTCTGCCGACTTTAATATGATCATGTCTTCTGCAGATATCTTAGAATCTGATTCTACTTTTGTTTATGGTTCTTATATGGATGGTGCTGCACTATATCCTACCGAAGATGGTAACTATGCTTTGATCAATAATCTAGAAGCAGATTACTCCATTGCAAGAATTATGTTGAATTCTGAACTACAGCCTTTACAAGGAGATTATATAGTAAATTCTACAGCTACTGCTTTTACAGCAATGTGTTCTGGATCTTCAATTACTGTTGAAGAGCACGGGTTTGGTCCTTTATACCTTTCTGGTGGAGAATGGGGCGGTAACGCTAAGGGTGTATTTAAAGTAAACCCTTTTAGAGCAAAAGAAGACAGGGTAGAAGTAGAAAGATTACCTGCACTGGGTGAGTGGTCAACAGAAAATGCTGTTGTTATTGGTAAAGATGCCTATTCTTCTCAAACGGTAATTTTTATGGGTGATGATCATAGTGATAATACATATCCGCAAGCTCATTTTGGAATGTACGTTGGTCAAAGAGGTGACCTTTATGGAGGTAAACTTTATGTACTTAGAGGTACAAATCCAGTAGAATCAGCTCCTGGAGAAGGCGGTCAGTTATTTGAAATGGGTATGGCCCAAGACATTGAATACGATGTAGAATGGGTAGAAGTTACTGAAAGAACTATAGATGAGTTGAACCAAGAAGCTATTGACTTGGGTGCTATAGGATTTCAAAGAATTGAAGATATCGATTGGAGAAGAGGTTCTGCCGATGCTCAAAGAGAAGTATATTTTAATGCTACCGGTAGAATTCGTGGTGATAATCCGGACCTTAACTTAAGAGGTACTGGTTTTGGTCGTGTTTACAAACTAGTTTTAGATCCTGAAGATCCAACGGCTCCTGCTAAATTAACTGTTGTAGTTGATGGTGACTTAGAAGGTGGAAAAGGTGATGGAATGCATTCTCCAGATAACATTTTGGTAACTGAGAACTATGCTTACATTCAAGAAGATCCAAATGGTTATGGAGATTTAAATGCGGATATCACAGGTTTTGCCAAGTTATGGCAATTAGACCTAAATACGGGCAACTTTGTTGAAGTTATGGAGTGTAACCAAACATATGCTGCAAGTGTTGGTATTGGTAATACCGATAGTATGTGGGAAATAACCGGCTTGATCGATGTTACCGATATCATAGGTGCAACTGAACCAACCTTTATTGGTGGAGCTCAAGTACATGGTTGGAATTTTAGTACCACTCCTGATACAGCTGTAAGGGCAGACGGACTAAAATTTGTTGACCCAACAGCAATTAGTGAAGGCAGTGCTGCATTAGAAGGTTCAGTTTTATTCAAATTGACTGGCTTACCTAGATAAGTGATGTAATTGTACCAAGTTTAAAGGTTCCCTTCACTGGGAACCTTTTTCTATTCATATTAATTTCAAAGTGAAACATGAGCGCATTTAATTATAAATGGATTTTGATAGTATTTGTTTGTTTTTTTCTGTCCTGCAAGAATGAGGAAACAAAACCTTTGTTAGCTATAAATGCTAATGATCAATCTATGTTCAACAATGCTATAAGGGAACATTATTTTCTGGCATTGGATAGTACTTCTTATTACATGCAGCAAATAGATACCGCACAATCGCTCTCAAAGAACAAAGAACTGTTTTTAAAAAGTAGGGAATGGTATAAAAGGGTAGAGCCTATGCTTATCGCGTATGATTATGAGAATTACATCTCAATGAATGCGCCTAATTTGCTTAAGGTAGAAATAGACGACCATACCGATATTAAAAAACAAAAACCAAAGAGTTTTCAAGTATTGGAAGAGCTCCTTTATAGTGAAGAAGGATATTCCAATGAAGATTTGAATACTGTATTGGAGTATTTAAAGATTAGAATTCCGTTTGTACGAAAAAATCATATTCTCATCACCCAAAGAGATAGGCATCATTTAAAAATGATAAGAGATGCCATTGTAAATGTGGCTACTAAAGGCATTACAGGTTTTGATTCTCCAATGTTGGCAAACTCATTGAACGAAGCTGTTTATAATTATGAAACGCTACAAAAAGTTTTGGATATTTATAAAGCGGCTTTTAGGGATAATACGTTATATGTACATTGGAAAAAAGAAATTTCTTCCACCATTGATGATTTACAAAGTGCCAATTTTGATGAATTTGATCGATACTCGTTTATAAAATTGCATACCAATACGCAATTGGATCTAGTGGATAAGACTGCTAATGATTGGGGAATTGAATTAAGCCAATCAAGGGCTTTAGACCCTAAAGTGACCAATCTTTTTGATAAGAATTTTTTCAATATGAAGATGTTCTCCACCCAAAGAGCACCAGATATAACTGAAGAAAGAATTGAGTTAGGAAGACAGTTGTTCAATGATACAGATTTATCAGGCTCCGGTACAATAAGCTGTGCTACTTGCCATATTGCGGAAAAAGCATTTACTGATGGGCATAAAATTGCTAAAGGTATAAACGGACAAGATTTGCAACGTAATTCACCAACATTAACCTATGCCGTTTACCAACGTTCTTTATTTTATGATGGAAGGGCAGATGGTCTTGAAGATCAAATTGTTGGAGTCACCAATAATGAAAATGAGTTTCATATAGATTTGGAAAAATTAGAAGAGAAAATTCAAGATAAATCCGTGTATAAAGTTCAATTTGATTCGCTTTACGATGGCAAAATTACCGATATGAACGTGCGTAATGCTATTGCAACATATATAAGAAGTTTAGCTCCGTTCGATTCTAAATTCGATCGGAACATGAACAATCTAGAAGAAACCATGACTACCGAAGAGATTACCGGTTTTAATCTTTTTATGGGTAAAGCTGCGTGTGCCACTTGTCATTTTCCACCGGCATTTAACGGTACGGTGCCTCCTAAATATATGGAAAGCGAATTTGAAAATTTGGGCGTGCCCAAAAATGCAAGTTTTGAAAACCCTGTTTTAGATGATGATTGGGGGCAGTATTATCCTTATGAAGTAGAGGAAAAGAAGCATTTTTTTAAAACTTCAACAGTGCGTAATGCAGAATTAACCGGACCTTACATGCACAACGGTGTGTATGAAACTTTAGAGGAAGTAGTGGAGTTTTATAATGTTGGTGGTGGTCAGGGCATGGGCCTAGATGTACCTTACCAAACATTACCACCTGACTCTTTACATCTAACGACTACAGAATCAAAGGCGATTATTACTTTTATGAAAACACTGACCGATAAAAGATTTGAGAAAGAAGCCATAAACTAGAATTTTTCAAAAACACCTAAGCCAAAAAGGGCAAAATCATATTTAACTGGATCCAAAGGGTCCAGTTTTCTTAAGCTTTTATCTAGCTCGGCTAATGCTTTCGCATCGTTTTGTTTTCTTTTTAACAAACCTAATTTTCTAGCTACATTACCTGAATGTACATCTAATGGACAAGATAACTTTGAGGTAGGTATTCCTTTCCATATGCCAAAATCTACATTGGTGATTGCATCTCTAACCATCCAACGTAAAAACATATTTATCCTTTTGGCGGCAGAACCTTTTAAAGGGTCAGATACGTGCTTTGTTGTGCGTTGCTCATATGGTAACTCAAAAAATATTTTCTTGAATTTTGAAATGGTGGGCTGTAGAGAATTTTTGTCTTGAAGAGTTGTAAAAATACCTTCAAGACCTTGGTGTTGAAGGTAAATATTCTTTAAGCTCTTTATAAAATATCTTAAATCATTTTCATTGAAAGTTCTATGAACAAATCCTGATAAATTATCTAAATCATCATCGGTATGGTTAAGTACAAAGTCATACGGACTTTGTCCCATTTTTTCCATTAACTTATGAGAATTATTGATGATGCTCTTTCTGTTGCCCCAAGCTATTGTTGCCGTTAGAAAAGCACTGATTTCAATATCTTCTTTTTGTGTGAAAAGATGCGGAATTTGTATAGGGTCGGTTTCTAAGAATTCAGGTTTATTGTATTCAAAAACCTTTTCGTCAAGAAATATTTTTAGCTCACTTTTTGTCATTCAATAGAAATATCTAACAATTGCATAATTAGCACAGGAACCACTAAAACCATATTGTAAATGGCGTGTAGCGCCATGGACCATAACAGACCAAATTTTACCCGTATGTAGCCTAAAAGAAAACCTACACTAATTTGTGGTGCAACCAACAATGGAGAAAAAAGTAAAACCTCAGTGCTCATTTCAAAATTACTGATATGCATAAAGCCGAACGCAATTGTAAACAAATAGAAAATTGGTTTAAAAAATTTTGAATCTTTAAAAAAGACAAGCGGACCTCTAAATAACAGTTCTTCAAAGAAAGGAGCTACAATTACTGCTAAAAAGAAAATAAGTGCCACTGAGTAGTTTTCGAATAAATCATCCATGGCATGCTTGCCCATCTCAAGCTTTAGGATACTTTCTAAAACTGCAGCTACCATTAATAATAGAATACTTGCAGTTAATGCAATAATTAAAAGCTTGAAGAGAACTCTCAATTTTTCTGATAAAGAACTTTCAATATCTTGTGTATAGACAGGTTTTATTATAAATGAAAGTAGCTCTTGAAGCATACGGATCTTGGTTATGCTATTATTATTTCTTTGTCTACAATTTTACCATCTACCATGGTTAATTTACGATCTGCCATTTCTGCCAATTCAGCATTGTGGGTCACAATTACAAAGGTCTGACCAAACTTTTCACGAAGCTCAAAAAATAATTTATGCAGGTTGTCTGCACTTTCTGAATCTAAATTTCCACTAGGTTCATCAGCAAAAATTATTGAAGGGTTATTGATCAACGCACGGGCAACCGCTACCCGCTGTTGTTCTCCGCCCGATAATTCTGAAGGTTTATGGTCATATCTGTGACCCAGGCCCAAAAAGTTTAATAGTTCTTTGGCTCTATCTTCAGCTTCAGATTTTGGTGTCTTTTTTATAAATGCAGGTAGGCATACATTTTCAATGGCCGTAAATTCTGGTAATAATTGGTGAAATTGAAAAATGAATCCTATATGTTCATTTCTAAATTTTGCTAAATCTTTATCATTTAGTTCCGTAGTTTCAATACCATTGATCAGTAACGTACTGTCTTTTCTATTTGATTGAACGTCTAAAGTTCCCAAAATTTGTAATAAGGTAGTTTTACCGGCACCGGAAGCACCAACTATAGATACTATTTCTCCTTTTTTAATATGGAGGTCAACTCCTTTTAATACTTCTAATTCTCCGTAATATTTATGAATGTTAGAAGCTTTTATCATGAGTTAAGTTTAGTTTAGAGTTGTGATAGTTTGAAATTCAAAATTAATGAAAAAGGGGCACGTTAAAAACTGTAATTTTCATTTAGTGATCATTTAGCCCAATGTTCTGGAGCCATTATTTAAGACTATATAGCAATATGAACTATTTATGATATTTTTACGTTTGTTGATGAAAGAAATATTAAATTTGTTCAACCTAAATTTAATTAGGTTAAACATTAAATATAAAATATGTCCCCTTATAGAAATTTAGAAGAATATAATCTTGAAATTACCGATGAAGTTAAAAGTAGGTACTCATCTATTATTGATGAAATTGGTGAAGATGTAGCAAGAGAGGGTTTAGTTAAAACACCTGAACGTGCTGCAAAAGCAATGCTATTTTTAACTCAAGGTTATAAGCAAGATGCCGTTGAAATTTTGAAAGGGGCAATGTTCAAAGAAGATTATGATGACATGGTCATTATAAAAGATATTGAGCTGTATTCTCTATGTGAGCATCATATGTTGCCATTTTTTGGTAAGGCACATATCGCCTACATACCAAATGGTCATATCGTAGGATTAAGTAAAATTCCAAGAGTGGTAGATGTTTTTGCAAGAAGGTTACAAGTACAGGAAAGGTTAACGCATGATATTTTAGAGTGTATTAATAATACTTTAAAGCCTAAGGGGGTGGCCGTTGTTATAGAAGCATCGCATATGTGCATGATGATGAGAGGTGTACAAAAGCAAAATTCTGTAACTACAACATCTGGTTTTAGAGGTCAATTTGAAAAAATTGAGACTAGAAATGAATTCTTGAAGCTAATTAGTGCTAAGCTTTCCTAATTACTATCTCTGCACGTTGAGAATATTTTTTGTAAAATTTGGCATCTTTGTTGTATTCTAAAGTTAGAATAACTAATTTTTAAGTATGTCAATTTTAAAAGATAAAAAATACAAGCAACTTTTCATGGGGTTGCTATTTGATGGTATAGGTATGCTTTCTTTTGCTATACCTTTCGTCGGTGAATTTTCAGATGTGGTATGGGCTCCACTTTCTGCGTGGTTAATGACACGTATGTATAAAGGAAAAATAGGTCAAGCTGCAGGTGTTTTCACTTTTATAGAAGAAATTGTTCCTGGTTTTGATATCATACCTTCGTTTACGCTAATGTGGTTGTATACATATGTGTTCAAGCCTTCTAAAAAAGGGCGTACAATTGAAGTGTAAAATTCACCTTTATTTTTATAGAAACTCTTAACTTTAACTCAAATAACATGAGTTTTGAAGAGAAGAAATTTTGTTGCAAAATCTAGTCTAAGTGGTCTTGCCGCTTTACTAGGAGTGGATATATTTTATAAGGAATGTATGCCTTTGGGCTACACACCTGTGGCGTTACAAGAATCAGACCCATTTAAGTTATTCAATAAGGATAAAGGCATGGTCGTACTAAACGATAAGCCTTGGAATATTGAGGCTCAGGCTCATCTTTTAGATGATAGGGTAACTCCAAATAAATCTATTTTTGTTCGAAATAACGGATTGATTCCGGAAGACATAGATGTTGATACCTGGACACTTACCATAGACGGAGAGTCTGTTAAGCAGGAGAAAACATATACGTTGTCTGAGCTAAAGTCAAAATTTAAGCATCATACCTATCAATTGACCTTAGAGTGTGGTGGTAATGGTAGAAGCGAATTTGACCCGCCTGCAAAAGGAAATCAGTGGACTGTGGGTGCGGTGTATTGTGCTAGTTGGACAGGTGTGAGATTACGTGATGTGTTAGAAGATGTCGGTATTAAAGATGATGCTGTCTACTTTGGTTATCATTCTGCAGATACACATCTTAGTAGAGATCCTACTAAAGAACCGATATCTAGAGGAGCGCCCATGTCAAAAGCTTTACAAGATGAAACATTGTTGGCTTTTAAAATGAACGGTGAAGAGATTCCCTTAGTACATGGTTATCCTTTACGGGTTATTGCAGGAGGATGGCCTGCCTCGGTTTCTGGAAAATGGTTACAACGTATTAGTATTAGAAATATAGTTCATGACGGTACCAAAATGACCGGAACGGCATATAGAGTGCCTTGTAAACCCGTTGCTCCTGGTGAAAAAGTCGCGGATGAAGATATGTGTATCATTGAATCTATGCCGGTAAAATCTTTAATTACCTATCCAAAATCTGGAGCTGTTTTATCAAAGAATAAAAAATTAAGTATTAGAGGTCATGCATGGGCAGGTGAACTAGAAGTTGCCAAAATGGAATACTCTATAGATTTTGGCGCTACTTGGCATCATTGTACAATTGAAAAACCTGCAAACCGATTAGCGTGGCAGCATTTCTCAGCAGATATTTCATTTCCGCAAGAGGGCTATTATGAAGTTTGGGCAAAAGCTACCGATTCCAATGGGGTTAGTCAACCTATGTTATTGCCTGGGTGGAATCCAAAAGGGTATTTAAACAATGCTTGTCACAGGATAGCCGTAAAAATCGCATAAATGAAAAATCAGAATCATAATAAGCTAAAACGCGATTTTCAGGAATTATACAGAAAGATAATATTAGTTTGCGCTGTTATTGGTATTGGTGCAATAATTTTAGTGTATTTAATAGTTGATCCAAATTTTTCTGCATTTAAAACGGATGCACCACAAACCGAGCTGGTAACTATTCCCGAAGAGGACGATTACGATAAGATAGAAAATGGAATTCATGTACGTACCGGTTTTATAGATGCCCCGGGAATGATGGTTACCGTTCAAAACTGTACCAACTGTCATTCCGCTAAGTTGGTAATGCAGAACCGAATGAACGAAGAACGCTGGAAATCAACTATAAAATGGATGCAGGAAACCCAAAATTTATGGGACTTGGGAGAAAATGAAGCTGTAATTATTAATTACTTGGTTACCAATTACCCACCTAAGAAATTAGGTAGGAGGGCTGTACTGACGGATATTGAATGGTATCAATTTGAAGAATAAAAAAAACAAAAGCCTTTGAATTAAACATCAAAGGCTTTTAGTTTTACATGTGGTTTATATTTTTACTACTCTACCGTAACAGAAAAAGTCTGAGCAATATCTGTTTCTCCGCCTGCATCTGCTAAAGTGCCATCGTTAGGTTTTGTAGGCTCATGACGTAACGTAATTGTAATTGTTCCAGAACCTGAATCACCAGTTGTTAATTCAAATTCAATACCAATTGGGTTTCCATCTTCATCGGTATCAGAATAAGTCACTTCAGATAAAGAACCAGATAGTCCAAAGAAAAACTGGTGCTCGTCCGCTTCTTCTTCTACTTCTTCGGTAATGTCCTCTGCAGGTGTTTCCGTTTCGTTCAATAATACAATACTCCCAGTATAGGTCGTATTTGCGGATAAATTATCAGCTGTTACCACAGGAGCATTAGGTCCATCTCCATCTAAATCTTGAGATTGCAATGTTGCAGAACCATTAGCGCTAGTTAACGTAACTGTCATGGTAGTAATAATTTCTTCTTCGTTTACTACTTCTGGGGTATCGTCATCACTTGAACATGAAGTCATTACGGTTGCCATTAAACTTAGTGCTAGAACGGTTTTTAGTGTGCTGTTTCTTTTCATAGTTTTACTTGTTTTCAATTGTTAGTAATAATTATTATTAATAGTTAAAAATTAGGCGCATACTTATATTTCTGCCCATATCATCTACAAAATAACGTTGCCTATTTAGGTAGTCACGATAGTTTGTATTTAGTAAGTTGGTTGCACTTAGACCTACGGTTAAGTCATTTTTATTTTTAATTGTAAAAGATGCTTCCGTATTTATTGCCAATAGGTGATAAGCTTCGGGCGGTGTATTAATTTCCAATAATACGTTCTCTTGTTGTTGAGGAGAAAAAACCTCAATATTTTCTGGATATCTGGATTGTTCAAATACATATTGACTTTCAAGACTTATAAGAAAATTGTTCCATTTGGTATTGGTGTACGTAATGCTATTTGTAAAATTTGCAGCAGGTATATTAATTAAAGGTGTGTCTGTTTCACTATCTGTACCTTTTACCCAAGCAAACTTATGATCTGTTCTAATATTTGATGTCCAATTATTATATAAAGAAGCATCAATACCAAACAAAACTGCATTGGTCTGACGATAAGACCATACGGGGAAAGCGCCACGTATAGTAAATTCTACACCCGTAGGTTCAAGAAGTATAAAGTCTCTAATGCTATTAACAAATGGAGCAACAGAATACCCCAATTTGTTACTATTTCTTTCTAGTGAAGCTGAAAATTTAGAAGAGGTTTCACTGTTCATTCTTAAATCGCCCAATTCTATTCGTGCCGCAGAATGGTGAAGACCATCGCTAAATAATTCAGATGGGTTAGGTGCTCTTTGAGATAGGGCATAGTTAAACCGTAAATGATCTTTTCCGTTTATTTCATAATGGAAACCTAATGTTCCTGAGACGTTATGATAGTCAAAGACAGGGTTTGTTAGTAGTTGCGTACCTAAATCTTCCAATATGATATCGGCAAAATCTACATTATAACCACGTTCTTCCCAGCGAGAAGTTCTGTAGAATTTTTTAGAATCTATTCTGCTGAAATCATATCGTAGTCCGGCATCTAGCGTCCAATCGGTATCAAGTTCATAACTTCCTATTGAATACAAACCAAAATCAAATTTATCGTAATCAGGTATCAATCTTCGGACACCGGTATCTGGATTGGCAAAATTGGTTTGGAACCTTCCTAAAGCTCCAACCTTGAGATCTAAACCTTGTTTTGCATCAAATTTTATATTGGTAAGTACGGAATGTGTGGTTAAATCAAGATCTAAAGATGCTTTATCTGCATCGTCGCCTACACGTATATCATATTCGAATCTTCTGTTTTTTTGAAAATCGTATTGCAGGGTCCATTTTCCAAAACCTTCAAATCTTCTATAATAATTCAGCTTTCCTAAATGGTGGCTAACTTCTTGGTATGGTTGGGAAATATCATAAGTGAAATCGTTTACCACGCTTGGTACGTTACTATTAATGGCTGTTATTAAATCATCTATATTGCCAATATGCGATGCTCTCAATATGCCAATTTCCGAATTAAAATATGAGTAGTAACCTTCCCATCCTTGTATAAAGTCTCGTTTACCTATACTAAGTGAGACCCCACTTTCTTTAATACCTGTATTTGATAATATATAATCTGGTGCTTCAAGATCCCCAAGTCTTTTAAAAGACCCTTGTCCCTTAATATAAAGGCCTGATTTATATGATTTGGTCAATGAAGATGTTATGTTACCACCACGGCCATTTGAGGCAAGATTAAGTTGGGTTTTGCCAAACAAGGAGTCAGTTCTTATTATTGGTAAAGGTTCAAGTACAATAACACCTGCGATAGCATCGCCTCCGTACTCTATAGCGGCAGCACCTTTTATAACGCTTATATTCTGATTTGCATTTACGTCTACATTAGGGGCATGCTCTTCTCCCCATTCCATATCTTGCATACGAACGTTATTGTTCAAAATTAAGATTCTACTACCGTTTAAACCTTGTATGACCGGTTTAACTATATTTCCTCCAGTATTTAAGGTTGATACTCCGGCAATCTTTTTTAATGCATCTCCTAAACTATTACCACTGCTTCGCTCGATATCTTTAACCGATAAAATATTTTCCTGAGCGGAATTTGTGTTTTTTGGTACATCACCAACAACTTTGACTTCCTTTAATTCTTCTAGGTGATGTTCTAGCCTAATTTCTGAATAGGTATCCCCAGTAATGGTCAATGTTACAAACTTTGTTGTACATTCTGGATGCGATATTTCAAGTTCTACAACTCCGTCACATAGCTCCTTAAAGCTAAATTTTCCGTTTTGTTGGGAGACTGTAGAAAAACCTTTGCCAGTTATGTTAATAGTTGCTCCACTCAACGGACTGTTGTCATGGAAATCAACAATTTCTCCTAATAATATTGAATTGCAATCTTGAGCGTAAATAATTGTGCTACATAAGATTGCGAAAACATATAAATAATACTTCATTATATAAGTTTAGCGCTATAATAAATTGGTTGAAAAAGAAAACCAATTTTAAAATTCGGAAGGGGTATTAGGCTTGGAAGGGTGGGGGGCGACCAAAAGTAGTGTACCTGAAAAGCGTTTTAGGTACTGTAATTGAAAAAGGTATCAGTTTTTTTTCCGTGATAATAATTACTGAAGCAAATATGAATAAAAATGTGGCAACTAAAGTGTATTCAGCGTTTTGATTCTGAACTGCCAATTCACAAATACTACAATTTTCTATTGTATCTACTTTATTGTCTTGATGGGAATAGACATGAAAAGAAGTTACCTTGATCAGCATAAGGCAGAACAAAATAAATACTGAGAAATATGTAAATATTGATCTCTTCACAGCGCTAAAGTACTAAAAGATGTAGAACTGTTTGTTAAAGAAAACCCAACAAAAGTGTGTTAGAATAAAAATCCAAGTCCAATTCTTTTCAGCATTTTCTTCTCAAAAGACCAAAAAAATCTAAATTGACCAAATAACCACCCATAAATTACCAATAACACTTGATAGAAAGGGAAAATTAATAAAATTCGTAAAAACCAATACAGAGGGCTTCCCCACCAGGCAGTCGAAAAATTTTCTTGCTGAAGACCAATTAAATTTAGAAAAGGCTTTGCTACATATACAGATGATGATCCGGTGATGGCAAATACTATAAATATAATTACAAGTTGAAAATTACTGGTGATTCCCCAGCGTTCTTTTAATTTCTGCATGGCATGTATTGAAAACGCCAAATATACTTTTTATAAACGTGGTATAAAAGGGCCTAATCGCTGATTGTATTTTCTTTGGAAATAAATAAAATAATTATACAGCTTATAGTTTACTTCATAGCCATAATCAATTTGTCTAGAGTAATCTATTTGCATTTCATATAAATTTGGATTGTATCTAGCAGGCTGTAATACTCTTTGGTTCCATTCTAAAACCATTATTTGATTTCTATTTTCCAAGAAATTTTGCGAATAATAACCTTCAGGTTTTGCTATTGAAGCCAACCATATATTAAAACCAGGTTCTATGATAATAATTTCATATTCAGTTTCTTCACTTGAAATGGAAATGGTATCTCCTTCTACTTGGGTAAAGGCATTTTTTTCATCTTCGCTTATAGCTAGTGATGCGCTCTTTGTACCACAATTAAATAACAATGCACAAAAGGTCGCAGCTATAGTACCGTAGATAATTTTAAATATCTTCTTTTTCATAGAAATAAGATACAAAAAAAGCCGCTTGTATTTACAAGCGGCTTAACTATATGATTTCTAGGTGTTATTTACCGAAAAGACCTCCTAAAAGACCTCCAAGACCACCTTGTTTTTTATTGCTGCCCATTACCATACCGGCAACATCATCTAATATGCTTCCGTCACCATCAGCATCTAATAATGAAGTGATAAGGCTTTGGTTTTCTTGAGGTTGACCTCCCAGCATACTACCTAAAAGAGCGTTCATTCCTGTGCCATCACTTACATTGCTCTGCGCAGTTTGCTTACCTAAAAAGCCCATAACTATAGGGGCTGCAATTTTTAATATTTGGGCAACCGATCCGGAATCTAAACCAGATTTTGCACTTAAAGCACTTTCTACTTGTGGTTGTTTACTTCCGAATACATGACCTAAAATACCCGCACCGTCATTCATTACACTTTCGTCTACACCGCCACTAAACAAACCTCCTAGGTTATCTAAGATTCCGCCACTATGATTACTTGATAATGCACTCATTAAACCCTGAGCACCTTCTGGTGTTGAAACGTTTTTTTTCATTGCACCAAGAATTAGTGGCATTGCCATACTTAGTACATTGGCGGTTTTGTCTTCAGGCTGATTTGTTTGCCCAGCTACACCGCTAATTAATTGTTGCCCCATTGGGCTATTTAATAAATCTAATAATCCTGCCATTGTAATGGTTAATTTAATGTTTATGCTGTAAAATACGAAAAAGAGTCAATAAAATATGCTATTGAGCTCTTAATTTAGTAAAGAAATAATTTGGTCGGCCAATTCTTGTCCAATTCTTTCTTGTGCCTCTAAAGTTGCTGCACCAATGTGTGGAGAAAGCGAAATGCTAGAGTGCATTAGAATTTTAATCTCTGGTTTTGGTTCAGATTCATAAACGTCTAAACCGGCAAAAGCAACAGTGCCGTTTTCCAAAGCATCGATCAATGCAACTTCATCTAAAACACCACCCCTTGCGGCATTGACGATACCAACACCCTGTTTCATTTTGGAGAATTCAGCTTTTCCCAGAACATAGTTCTCTTGACCGGGAATATGCAATGAAATATAGTCTGCATTCTTTAGGACATCATCTTTGTCAGTGTTCTTTAGTGTGAACGTAATATTTTGACCATCATAAAAAGTAAGCTCAATGTCTGTCTGCGCTACATCTGGATCACAGTATATAACCTTCATACCCGCACCAATGGCAAGTTTAGCGGTAGCTTGACCAATGTTACCAAATCCGAATATACCTAAGGTTTTACCTCTAAGTTCCGTACCCTTTGAGTAAGATTTCTTTAATCCTTTAAAGTTACTATCACCTTCTAAAGGCATATTTCTATTTGCATCATATAAAAAACGTGCGCCTCCATAAAGGTGTGCAAAAACCAATTCTGCCACAGATTCAGATGATGCAGCTGGTGTATTTATGACATGAATATTTTTAGATTTAGCGTAATCTACATCTATATTGTCCATACCAACACCACCTCTACCAATTAGTTTTAGAGTAGGACAGGCATCAATTAATTCTTTTCTGACTTTGGTGGCACTACGTACCAATAATGCGTCAATTTTATTTTCATTGATATAGTTGCTTAATTGTTCTTGAGCAACCGTCGTCGTTAAAACGTTAAATCCAGCTTTCTCCAAAGTGGTGATTCCATTTTGGGAAATTCCATCATTTGCTAATATCTTCATATGTTTTAATACAATTTTATTGTTGTGTTCGGTATCTATTACAACAATTATCCTCTTCTTTCCATTTCGCTCATGACGTCTACCAATACACCAACACTTTCTAATGATAATGCATTGTACATACTAGCTCTATACCCTCCCACAGAACGGTGACCGTTTAATCCATTAATTCCGGCTTCTTTTAGCAAACTTTCAAAAGTGGTTTTTAAGACATCATCGGTAAGGTTGAAAGTGGCGTTCATTAAAGAACGGTCCTCTACATTGGCAAAGCCTTCAAAAACAGGATTTAGATCAATCTCAGAATAAAGTAATCTTGCCTTCTTTTCGTTGATTTCTTCTATAGCTGCAATACCACCAAGATTTTTTAACCATTCTAAGGTTAACATAGAAGTGTAAACTGCAAATACAGGTGGAGTATTGAACATGCTATCTTTTGAAATATGTATTTGATAATCTAACATTGAAGGAATTTTTCTAGATACTTGACCTAAAATTTCTTCTTTAACGATCACCAAAGTTGTCCCTGCAGGACCCATATTCTTTTGTGCACCGGCGTATATTAAATCGAACTGAGAGAAGTCTAAACTTCTTGAGAATATATCTGAGCTCATATCACAAACAAGAGGACAGTCGGTTTTTGGAAACTTCTTGAATTGGGTGCCAAAAATTGTATTGTTAGATGTAATATGTAGATAATCTAAACCGCTGGGAACTGAGTATCCTTTAGGTATGTATTTAAAATTTTCATCTTTAGATGAGCCAACTTCAACCACATCGCCAAATAACTTAGCTTCTTTAATGGCTTTATCGCTCCAAGTACCTGTATTTAAATACCCTGCTTTTTTCTCCAGTAAATTGTATGCTACCATTAAAAATTCCATACTTGCACCACCTTGTAGAAATAATGCTTTATAACCTTTGTCTTTAAGATCTAGCAGTTCTAATGCCAATGATCTTGCATTTTCCATTACGGCAACAAAATCTTTACTTCTATGTGAAATTTCAATAAGTGAAAGTCCAGAACCATTAAAGTCCATAACAGATTCAGAAGCTTTTAAAAGTACTTCTTTTGGTAAGATACAGGGACCGGCACTAAAATTATGTTTTTTCATCTTGTGTGTAATTTAAGGTTGCAAAGGTCAGAATTTTTTGAAGATTTTTCTTTACTATCGCTATTTAATTCTTAGAAGTGTTCAATAAGAATGCTATGGTGTCTATACCGTCGGCATAGTCGTTTAGCATTGGTTTTTGGGTGTTTCCAAAAGAAATTTCATCTTCTGTAAAACCAGATGAAACAATACATTGTAAGTTTTCTTTATTGTCCTTAAGCTTCTCTTTTAATGTTGACTCATCTTCGTAGTACTCGTAAAACAATGAAGCTATTGGCGAACCAAAACTTTCCTCTTCTTTTAAAATCAAAAAACCATTATCCAATATTTTAAACTCGCTCATTAAATAAACTGCTTTATTATAATCGTAGTTATTGGCGTATTTATGGTGGTTGATAATGCTATTGTACGGAAACATTGCTTTGAAAAAAGTGTCAATATTATATTCTTTTGGGAGGTATATTTTAGATACGCTTCTACACCCTAAACCAAAATATCTAAAAATATCCTCTCCTAATGCTGTTAGTTCTTCTTGGGATTCCTTTCCGGATAAAACAGCCACAGAATTTCTATTTTTACGAATAATATTTGGTTTTTTACCGAAATAATACTCAAAATAACGTGCCGTATTGTTACTTCCAGTCGCAATTACAGCATCGTAATGATCAAGTTTTTCTTTGGTAAATATTACTTTATCCTTTAAAGAAGGTTCAATGTCAATTAAAAAATCAATGAGAAGTGGAATTAATTTTTGATCATTGCTTGATAGTTTTACTAAAGCTTTATTGCCGGTAATTAAAACGCATAAAAGATCGTGAAACCCTACTAAAGGAATATTGCCAGCCAAAATTAACGCTACAACCTTTTCATTGTTGGTGCTAAGGTCGTAGTTACTCAGCCAGGCTTCAATATTTTCTTTAGAAAGTACTTTTCCCCATTCTTTGAAAGCATGGGTACAGTTTTCTTCCGTAAACCAGCCATTGTAATGATGTGCTCGTTCTATTTCTGATTTGAAAGAACTTACCCATTTGTCATTTAAATGATCAGAAATGGTGTTTTTGTCTATTAATTCACAAAAAGTTCTTAGAAAATTTCCAAGTTTAACAAAAGCTGTTATCGTAAGGTTGCTATGGGCCATTATATTTGTATACTAAATAGGTAGGAATTACCTTTGTGCAAAAATAAGCATGCCCGTTCTTTTTTGGGCATTTTAATGTAGAAGAAATTATGGCAATTATAATAACTGATGAATGTATAAATTGTGGGGCTTGTGAACCAGAATGTCCAAACACTGCAATTTATGAAGGAGCAGATGAGTGGAGATATAGTGATGGTACATCTTTAGAGGGCAATGTTGTTTTACCTGATGGAAAAGAAGTTGACGCGGGTGAAGTACAGGAACCTATTAGTGATGAAGTGTATTATATAGCTCCAGATAAATGTACCGAGTGTATGGGCTTTCATGAAGAGCCACAGTGTGCAGCTGTATGTCCGGTAGATTGTTGTGTGCCAGATGATGACCATGTTGAAACAGAGGAGGTTTTATTGGCAAAGCAACGCTTTATGCACCCTGAATAAATGAGGGGGTAATTTTTAGAATATAGCTATCATAAAAAATATATTCTGAATTAGATTTTATTATTACTTCTTGATGAAATAAAAAAAAGCTACCTAAATCAATAGGTAGCTTTTTTATTAAATAAACTAAATCAAAATCAAAACTTGTAATTTAAAGATAAGTTGAACATGGTTCCTAATTGGCTAAAGTGGTATCCATCATACGTCATTTGAGAATAACGTTGGTTGAAAGTAATTAGGTTAGATTGGTTCTGAGTCTGAGCTGGATCTGCCAAGATAGCATCTCCTGCAGCATTTTGAGAAACAAAACTCCATTCTGGTAATACGTTGAACAAGTTGTTAATGTTTAAGGCTATAGTTAATTTATCTGTAGCGCTATAATTAACTCCTAAATCCGTAACTACTTTTGGATCGAATTCTGTACCTAAATTAAAGTTACCATTTGCATCAGTGCTTAAACCTTGTTGAAAGAAGCTGGTTTTACCGAATAATGTGTTATTCAATGAAAAACCGAATTTATTGATGTCATAATTAGCTCCTAAAATCCACTTTGTTCTAGGTCTTGATGTAAAGAACAAGGCTTCTTGCGTTTGGTTAACTACAGATTGACCAGAATTTGCTACTAAGGCGATATCCTTTACAGGACCGTCTAGTTCATTCTGAATTGTATAGTTACCAGATAAGTTCAAATCTAAGCTGCCTTCTCCAATTTCAATTCCTTTGTAGGCAAGTACCACATCTACACCAGAGGTTTTGGTGTCAATTGCGTTAGAAAAGAAACTTACATCGCTTAAGTTGTTGTTCGCCAATAAAACGTCTAATGCGTTAGTAGCGTCGCCACTAGGACCTATTTCATTACCTAATACAATTCTATCTTTTACTTTAATGTTGTAATAATCTAAAGTATAGCTGAATTTATTAGCGATTTTTCCACCAAAACCTATAGTAAAGTTTGTAGATGTTTCAGCATCTAATTGAGGTATACCCAAAAGTTTTGCTTGTGTAGACACGTTGTTGATCAGACCACCAACTTGAATACCTTGACCCGGTACAAAGCTGTACTGTGCTTTTTGAGTATAAATTTGGTGTAGGGTAGGAGCTCTAAAACCAGAAGAAATAGAACCTCTCAATGTAAATGCATCACTAAACTTGTAACGAGAACTAAACTTATAGATGAACGTATTTCCAAAATCAGAATAGTTTTCCGTTCTGATAGTACCACTTAGTAAAAATGCATCAGATACATCGTAGTCTAAACTTAAATATCCACCAATGTTGTAACGATTGAATTTTCCAGAGTTTTGAGGAGATGCTCCTGCAAATGAATCTGCACCACCACCGTCATAAGAGGCAAGTTCACCTTCTATAATTTCAAAAGTTTCTGTTCTAAACTCAGCACCAACACCAATACTTACTTTGTCAGAAAGTAATCTTGAGATATCAATGTTACCAACATTATGGGAAAATCTAGTTCCTCCCGGATCAAAAGACTGCTGGCTATTTTCTCTATATAATTCTGAGCCTTCAGTAATTTCACCGTCATCAACAGAGCCATTACCATTAGCATCTATAAATACAGATGGAGAATATACAACATTTCTATTGTGGGTATTGTTTACCTTATAAGTTTGTAAGTTGCCACCGGTTGTGAAGCTTGCATCAACATTCCAATCATTAATAGTTGATTTAAATCCTATTGTTGCATTATAATCACTTAATAAACCTTCAAATGTTGGTAAATAACCATCATATCCGCCGGCTGTATTTGGGTTGTCACCTGGAAAGAAATCAGCTAGATAAGGAAAATCATCAACTGTTCTCCAATACGGTGTTCTGTAGTTGGCAAAACTATTTACAGCTTTGTAGACATATGCAGCGTTACCATATAAAGTGGTGTTTTCGCTTAAGTCATAACCTAAATTTACGGAGAATTTTGCAGCAGCGGTTTCTGGAGAACCATTTATGTTACCAGCATCTGGACGTCTTGATAAGAATTCTTGCACATCTGCAATATCGGCACCAAAATCAGCAGCTTCACCAGCAGCATTAACAGTACCTGGTCTATTTGCTTGATTTACTTTAGATAAATCCAATGTATAATTTACAAAACCTTTGTCTTCACCTATGGTAGAACCATTATTGATTGCTACACCGAACATTTCACCATCACCTTCGGAAGTAATACCTGTTCTCAACGTGGCAGAACCTTCATTTGGAGAATCTTTTAGAATAATGTTCATTACACCCGCAATAGCATCAGAACCGTATTGAGCAGATGCTCCATCTCTAAGAATTTCCACTCTTTTAATCGCATCTGTAGGTATTGCCGAAATATCAGCACCGGTTTCACCACGACCTGGGGATGTTTGAGTGTATAATAATGCACTTAAGTTTTTACGCTTTCCGTTTATTAATATCAACGTTCTACTTGGTCCCATATTTCTTATCTCATAAGGATCCAATAACGAAGTTGCGTCATTTACAGGTGTCTGTACCGTATTAAAAGATGGTATTCTGTATTGTAAAGCTTTGTCAAAAGTAGCCTGACCGGTAGAGGTCAATTCTTTAACGCCAACAACATCAACAGGTAAAGGTGTATCTGTATTACTTCTAGGAGCGGTTCTAGACCCAACAACAATAAATTCATCTAGGGCTACACCTTCAGATAATTGAACATTAATTACGCTTTTGCCAGCTGTAGACACTTCTTGGGAAGCAAAACCTATATAGCTAAAAACTAATTTGGTGTCATTTTCAACATTAATAGTGTAATTACCATCAAAATCTGAAGTTGTTCCGTTTGTGGTTCCTTTTTCTACGATGTTCACACCTGCTAAAGGCATTCCTGAATCATCGGTTACCTTACCTGTAATGCTATTTTGAACCTTAGTGTTCAATGTCATGGCAGATATACCGTTTGTACTAGAGTTTAGTCTTAAAACCTTAGCTCTTTGTGGTTTTTTATGATAAACTACATAGTATTTGTTTCCTAAATATTCAAAATCGAAACTAGTTTTACGTTCTAGTTTATTTATGATTTTATCTAAAACAGGGAACTTATATTCCTCAGGGTTTAAACTGGTAGAAGATACCAGAGTGGGGTTGTAAGTAAAATACACTTCGTGCTTTTCACTTATCTCGTTTAAAAACTCACTTAAAGTGATTTTTTCTTTGAGTTTTTCAGACGCTATCATGCTAATACTACTAGTACATAGTAGTGTTGCAAAAAGCAATCTCTTTATTTGTTTTGTTCTCATAAATAAATAGTTTAGTTAATAAATAGGGTTTTCTTGTACGCGTAAAATATTTCCTTTGTTAATAATTCTTGTTCCTGTAGCCTTCTCTATGGCAGCTATACATATATTTAAATTCTGATTGGGAATACCACCGGAAATGGGTATTTCTTTTAAATTTTCAGCTGAATACTGTACTTCTAGACCATATGTCAGTTCTAAATTGGTCATAACATCTTTAAGTGGAATTTCATTAAAGGCGTATGTACCGCCTCTCCATAAAGCATATGGGGTTTCAGTATTTACCCTTTTATGGAGTAATTTTTTACTCTCGTTTGAAAATGAAACCATTTCGCCCGGTATCATTTTTGCCACTTCACCATTTTTAAATTCTAAATGAATGGAACCCTCGTCAAGAACTACGTTTGTTTTTTGTTTTCTGGTATTCACATGAAACTGTGTGCCCAAGACTTCAACCTTAAGGTCATTGGTAATTACCCAAAACTTGGCATTTGTACTTGGTATGGGTTTAACTTTAAAATATGCTTCACCCTTTAAGTTCAACAGGCGTGGATTATCATTGTTATATGAAATTTCTGAGTTGCCATTAAGTACCACAGATGTACCATCAGGTAGCTTTAGATCAATTATTTCTCCGTAATTGGTTTTATGTACAGTGGTGGAATGTTCGTTAAAATATGTAATGCTGCTGTAGCTTATAAGAATCAAAAGTACTGCGGCAGCTGTAGAGAATAATACCGTGTTCAATGAGCGAACTTTCTTCATTTTTTTTGTTGAAGAATCGTCAATATCAATTTTATCTAAAACCTTTGATAGCGCATGATCAACATCGATGTTGCTAGGGTAGTCTTGATTGAAATTAATACCCGTAATTATAGATTTTGCATTATGAACTGTTTCTATATGTTCTGGATTGTTTTGTATCCAAGAATTCCAATAGGAGACATCGTTATTGTTTAAGCCTTTGGCCCAGTTTTCAAAAGACGCATCGTTTAGAAAATAATGTAGATCGAATTTGTGCTTCTTGTTCATTTAGTAAGGTATTCCATTTATAAGAGATTTACTTCTTAAAAATATACCCTATTAAATTCAATTTTTTTTCAAAATATTTTTAATCTGTTGATTTTCAGATACTTTTCTTAGTTTTGATAAGGCTTTTTGAAGTACGTTTAAAACACTTTGGTAGTTCATATCCATAACTTCAGCAATATCGGAACTTTTCATTTCGCTGTAGTATTTCAAATAGAGTACCTCTTTTTGTCTAGGGGATAAATTATTAATCAGTTGTGCTAAGGTAGACGTGCATTTAAAATGCATCTCTTGGTGAATTGAAATTTCTTCGGCAGAAAAAGTAAAATTAGATTTAAATAGCTGTGCTTCAGAAATTGGAACGTTCTTTTGATTTTTTTGTAATTGTTTGATCAACCTTCTTTTGAAAGATACAAATAGGTAGGCTTTAAGATTCTTAATCTCATTTTGTTTTTCGCGTTCTTCAAATAGTTGAATGAAGAAGTTTTGCAGACAATCTTCGGTTATTTCTCTGTTGTTACTAAGCTTTAAACCGTACACGTGTAACTGAGGATAGTATTTTTTAAAAAGGAGACTAAAGCCGTTTGCTTCGCCCTTTTTAAAGAAATACCATATTGTTTCATCTGAATGAAGTTCCATATATTTTCACATGTTCTGCTGACAAAGTAAGAAATATTTCTTAAATAATGTTAAATACGCTCAATTTAAGTATCGTTTAGCTAAATAATTTGAATTATATTTAATTTAATCGTATGTAATTTAACAGATGTGTTAGATTTAAAAATGAATGAAAATTGTGTTGGTAAAAACTATATTTGCACTCTTGAAATATTATAAATTATGAAAGCAGGTATTGTAGGGTTGCCAAATGTTGGTAAATCAACACTTTTTAATTGTTTGTCCAATGCTAAGGCACAAAGCGCAAACTTTCCGTTTTGTACAATTGAACCTAATATTGGCGTGGTTAATGTCCCAGACTCAAGGTTAGAGAAGTTAGAGGAATTGGTAAACCCAGAAAGAGTGTTACCTGCAACTGTAGAAATTGTGGATATCGCCGGCTTGGTTAAAGGTGCTAGTAAGGGAGAAGGTTTAGGGAATCAGTTTTTAGGAAATATCCGTGAAACGGATGCAATTCTTCATGTATTACGTTGTTTTGACAACGATAACATAGTTCACGTAGACGGTAGTGTTGATCCAATTAGGGATAAGGAAACCATAGATATGGAACTTCAGTTGAAAGATTTGGAGACTGTAGATAAGAAATTGGAAAAAGTAAAAAGAGCCGCAAGAACGGGAAATAAGGAAGCTCAAAAAGAAGAAGCTGTTCTATTGGCCATTAAGACAGGTCTAGAGGCTGGTACCTCTGTAAGGGCTATCGAAATTGAAGAGGAGTTAAGGCTAGAATTTGTGAAACCGTTACAGTTTATAACCGATAAACCGGTAATGTATGTTTGTAATGTGGATGAAGAGGCAGCGGTTAATGGAAATGCG
The DNA here is from genome assembly GCF_002700155.1 of Maribacter sp. 6B07. Classification (NCBI taxonomy): domain Bacteria; kingdom Pseudomonadati; phylum Bacteroidota; class Flavobacteriia; order Flavobacteriales; family Flavobacteriaceae; genus Maribacter; species Maribacter sp. 6B07. The sequence goes on from NZ_PDUT01000002.1 coordinate 657,639, forward strand.
TATGTAGAAAAGGTGAGGGAAGCAGTTGCGGCAGAAAATGCAGAGGTCATATTCTTGGCTGTTGGCACTGAGGCTGACATTACCGAATTGGAAACATATGAAGAGCGCCAGATGTTTTTAGAAGATTTGGGCTTGGAGCAACCTGGTTCGGCAAAATTAATTCGTGGAGCTTATAAGTTATTAGATTTGGAAACCTATTTTACCGCAGGGGTAAAGGAGGTACGTGCATGGACAATTCCTGTTGGTGCAACTGCACCACAAGCAGCTGGAGTTATACATACCGATTTTGAAAAAGGTTTTATTCGTGCAGAAGTTATTGCTTATGATGACTATGTTGCCTTTGGGAGTGAGTCAAAAGTGAAAGAAGCGGGTAAAATGAGAGTTGAAGGTAAAGAATACATTGTTAAAGATGGTGATGTAATGCATTTCCGTTTTAATGTGTAAGAGGCTACTGATGTTAATTGGCGATTAATTTGATTGTTAAGTCTGTTTTTTAGTTAGATAATTAGTTGATTTGTTTTCTTTGAATAAATTAAAATTTTATCTATCTAAATGCAGAAGTTTAAAAAATTATTACCGCTTTACTTTATTATTTTATGTACAATTAGTTGCTCGGATTCTGAATCGGATGATTTGGGCACAGATGAATTTGTAGAGTTAGGAATTCCGGAGTTGACTACTAATATTGCTACGAATATTACTGATAATTCAGCTGTTTCAGGGGGTGACATTTCTGATGACGGAGGTGCGGAAATAATATCTAAAGGAGTTTGTTGGAGTGTTTCTTCAACACCAACAATTGATGATTTTATAACATCTGATGGTACTGGCGCAGCAGATTTTACAAGTGTAATTGATGGGTTGGAACCAAATACCGAATATTTTGTGAGGGCTTACGCAACCAATATTGAGGGTGTGGGCTATGGGAATGAAATAAGTTTCACTTCAATTGAGCCTGGACCTATTGCCAAAATTTTTAATGGAGATGTAATTCTTACTTCACAACAGGAGGTTGATGAATTTGGAGCCGTCGGTTATACCCAGATTTCAGGAAATATAACTGTTCAGGATATAAATTCACCTTCATCTATTGAAAATTTAAGCCCATTATCAACCATTTCTTTAATTAAGGGATCTTTAATAATTAAAGAAAATCTTTTTTTACATGAAATAACAGGTTTTGATGCCCTGGAGAATATTGAAGGTAGTTTAACCATTATTGCAAATGATAATTTGGAATCCATAAATAGTTTTGCCAATGTATTGTCAATTGGTGATGACTTAGAAATTTATGGCGTTAATAATGGTTCAGGTACAATTGATGGATTTGGCAATTTAACAACAATTGGTTCTAACCTGACAATACAGTTAGCATCGGGTGTTGAAAATTTGTTGTTTTTTGAATCATTACAAATGGTGAATGGTTCAATTTTTATTTCGTTAATGGAGAGTTTAACGAGTTTAAACGGATTGGAAAAATTAAACACCTTATTTAGCTTAAGGCTAAATGCTAATAATTCTCTATTGTCTCTGTCTGGTTTAAATAATATTTCCAATATTGATGAGGCTTTAATGATTTCGGGTAATAGGTCTCTTGAAGACTTGAAAGGTCTAGAGTCACTGACAACTATATTAAACGGAGATTTGAATGTGAGTAATAATGTTAATCTTATAAACCTGGGTGGACTTAACAACTTAGAGTCAATAGGCGGAAAACTTACAATATCAGGAAATGACTTACTTGAAAACCTTCAAGGCTTAAATAGTTTGGAGATAACTGGCGCTGGAATCGATTGTATTTTATGTGTTGGAACAATTGAAATACAATCCAATAATGCTCTTTTGAATATAGATGCTTTGGAAAACTTGAACACTGCCTGGAATGCAGATATTATTGTTGAGTATAATGAAAAACTAGAAAATTTAAATGGTTTTCAAAATCTATCTAATATTTTTAAATCATCTGGTGGTTCAAGTATATTTGGCGTAACATTAAGTCAAAATTCTAATTTAAATGATGTCTGTGGTCTAAAAAACTTATTCGATTCCAATCAGGGCAATTATTATCTTGATGGCTTTGGAAATGGAACAATATTACCGGAAGGAGAAGCAAATTCCTTGTTTCGAATGTGTGAATAACTTTGTAGTATATAAGTTTTGTAATATAAAATAACGCTGTAATGCATTTCCGTTTTAACGGTTAATGTTCATATATAGTCAGGCGATCTCGTAGCATTTTTAATTCTTGCTCCAGTCGGTTGACTTTTTTTATCATATGATTAATGGTGTCTATTCCTTCCATGTTAATACCAAGGTCATTTCTCAATCTGTAAATGCGTTCTATTTCTAATATGTGATGTGGTAACACATAATTCTTGTTGTCAATTTCCTGAATTTCAATCATTTCAAACTCTAACAAGTCATCTATGAACTCTAAGGGAGTTTGCGTTTGTTTGCAGTATACTTCTATTTGTATATAGTTCTCTTGATCCATAATTATCTTAATTCTGATAGCTGTTTAAACAATTCTTTTTCTTTTTGAGATAGATTGGTTGGCATAGTGACTTTATAGGTAATATATAAATCTCCATGCGCACCTTTCTTTTTATAAATAGGCATACCTTTTCCTTTTAGCTTTATTTTGGTGTCGTTCTGTGTTTCTGGTTTTACTTTTAATTTTACCTTTCCGGTCAATGTTGTAATTTCAATTGAGCTACCTAAAATGGCATCATAAAGAGAAATAGATTCATTTTTGAATAAATCGTTTCCTACTCTTTGAAAATCTGTGTTGTTGTAAATTTCAAATGTTAGATATAAATCCCCTTTTGGACCACCGTTTACACCCTCGCCACCATAACCTGTAATCTTTATTGTTTGTCCGTCTTCGACACCCGCAGGGATAGTGATTCTAATTTTTTTGTTTCCAAGATCTAAAGTCTGCTTTTGTTCATGTAGAATATCGGTCATATTTAAATTTAACGTAGCATTTAAATCTTGACCTTTAAATTGGGAGGTCCTTTGTCTTGTACTGCCTCCAAAGCCGCCACCACCGAACATGGATTCAAAGAAATCTGAAAAATCTTCTTGCTGCCCGCTATAATTGGTGTAAGTTCTATTTGTATTAGAAGTGGAACTGCGCTGGCTTTTTTTGGCTTCTTCAAAAGCTTCGGCATGTTCCCAATCTTTACCATATTGGTCGTACTTTTTCCTTTTTTCAGGATCGCTTAAAACCTCGTTCGCTTCATTAACGCGTTGAAACTTCTCTTGTGCGGATTTATCATTAGGGTTTAAATCCGGATGAAGTTTGCGAGCTAATTTGCGATACGCCTTTTTAATTTCTGCTTGAGTAGCCGTTTTGTCTAATTCAAGAATTTTATAGTAATCAATAAATTCCATAAGTATTCAAATTCTTCATTAAAGATATTTAATTGACGAAAAAACTACAATGACATAGGTCAGTTATTATTAGTTCATTTATTATGAATTTTAATGCAATAGTTTTTGACTGAATTACCATATTTGTTGAGGCTATCAACAAAAGACATGAATTAATTGTTAATTACTTTAACAGTTAGCTATTTTATCTTTTGCCGAGTGGTGCTATCTTTAACGCAACTTTCATAAATTTTTTTATATGGCTCAAGAATCTCAATATACTGAAGATAACATACGCTCGCTCGATTGGAAAGAACATATCCGATTAAGACCTGGTATGTATATTGGTAAGTTAGGGGATGGGTCTTCTGCCGATGACGGAATCTATATTCTTTTAAAAGAGGTTATAGATAACTGTATAGATGAATTTGTAATGGGCGCTGGAAAGACCATTGAAATCTCCATAAAAGATAAAGTTGTAAAGGTAAGGGATTACGGTAGGGGTATACCTTTAGGTAAAGTGGTAGATGTAGTCTCTAAAATGAACACTGGTGGTAAATATGATAGTCGCGCCTTTAAAAAATCAGTGGGTCTAAACGGAGTTGGTACCAAGGCGGTTAATGCCTTATCCAGTTTTTTTGAGGTGCAATCTTCTAGGGATAATCAACTAAAGACCGCGCAGTTCAGTTCCGGGAATTTAGAAAGCGAAGTAGGTCCTGAGGAAACCAGTAAAAGGAAAGGTACCAAAGTTACCTTTATACCTGATGAGACCATTTTTAAAAATTACAAATACAGGAATGAGTATGTAGAACGTATGCTCAGAAACTATGTTTACTTGAACCCAGGGTTGACAATAGTTTATAACGGTGAAAAATTTCATTCTGAAAACGGATTAAAAGATCTTTTAGAGGATAATAACAATGTAGAAGATATGTTGTACCCTGTTATCCACTTAAAGGGTGAAGATATAGAAGTAGCCATTACCCATAGTAAAACACAATATAGTGAGGAGTACCATTCTTTTGTAAATGGTCAGCACACTACCCATGGTGGTACGCATCAAGCAGCATTTAGAGAGGCAATCGTAAAAACTATTCGTGACTTTTATGGAAAGTCTTATGATGCTTCCGATATTAGGAAATCAATAATATCCGCTATATCGATCAAAGTAATGGAGCCGGTTTTTGAAAGTCAGACAAAAACTAAATTGGGTTCTACCGATATGGGTGGAGACTTTCCTACCGTGCGTACCTATATTAATGACTTTGTTGGCAAGTATCTAGATAACTATCTGCATAAGAATGCAGAGACGGCAGAGAAACTTCAACGTAAGATTATGATGGCGGAGAAGGAACGTAAGGAGTTGTCTGGTATTCGAAAATTAGCCCGTGATAGAGCAAAAAAGGCAAGTCTTCATAATAAGAAATTACGGGACTGTAGGGTGCACTTAAGTGATATGAAGCATGATCGTAGATTGGAAAGTGCCCTGTTTATTACCGAGGGTGATTCTGCATCTGGTTCCATAACAAAGTCAAGGGATGTGAATACTCAGGCCGTTTTTAGTTTAAAAGGAAAGCCTTTGAACTCTTACGGAATGTCAAAGAAGATTGTATATGAAAATGAAGAATTCAATCTTCTGCAGGCAGCATTGAATATTGAGGAATCTATTGAAGATTTACGATATAATAATATCATTATTGCCACAGATGCCGATGTAGATGGTATGCATATTCGTTTATTGTTGATTACCTTCTTTTTGCAATTTTTCCCGGAATTGATAAAGGAAAATCATTTGTATATTCTACAGACTCCTTTATTCAGGGTTAGAAATAAAAAGGAAACTATTTATTGTTATAGTGATGAAGAGCGTCAAAATGCGATAAATAAGTTAAGTGGTAAACCAGAAATTACCCGATTTAAAGGATTGGGTGAAATTTCTCCCGATGAATTTAGACATTTTATTGGTGACGATATTAGATTGGAGCCCATTATGTTAGATAAAGCAATGTCTATTGAAGAATTGCTCAGTTTTTATATGGGGAAAAACACACCCGACCGACAAAAATTTATTATCAACAATCTTAAAGTAGAAGTTGATTTAATAGAAGATAAAGTAGTATAAATTAAGTTAATACGATTGCTTCTGAATGGAAGAAAATGACGATTTGAACGAGGAAATTAACGACCACCTTTCCGAAGAAAATAACGAAACAACTGAACCTGCCGAGGCCCTTACACGGGTAACCGGTATGTATAAAGATTGGTTCTTGGATTATGCTTCATACGTAATTCTAGAAAGAGCTGTACCTGCAATTGAAGATGGTTTTAAACCTGTACAGCGAAGAATCATGCATTCACTAAAGGAGTTGGATGACGGTAGGTATAATAAGGTGGCGAATGTAGTAGGTCACACTATGCAGTATCACCCACATGGTGATGCCAGTATTGCCGATGCCATGGTTCAAATAGGTCAAAAGGACCTTTTAATAGATACTCAAGGAAACTGGGGTAATATTTTGACCGGGGATAGAGCGGCTGCTTCAAGATATATTGAGGCAAGGTTATCTAAATTTGCCTTAGAGGTTATTTTTAGTCCTAAAATTACAGAGTGGCAGGCTTCTTATGATGGAAGAAAAAAAGAACCTGTAAACTTACCCGTAAAATTTCCTTTGTTATTAGCTCAAGGAGCGGAAGGTATTGCTGTGGGGCTTTCCACAAAAGTACTTTCGCATAATTTTGTGGAGCTGATTGATGCCTCCATTAAGCACTTAAAAGGACAACGATTTAAAATCTTTCCGGATTTTCAAACGGCTGGTATTATTGATGTTACCAATTACAATGATGGACTTAGGGGTGGTAAAATTCGTGTGCGTGCAAAGATTTCCCAGTTAGATAAGAATACACTGGTAATCAATGAGATACCTTATGGTACTAATACTGGTAGTTTAATAGATTCTATCTTAAAGGCCAATGAAAAAGGTAAGATAAAAATTAAAAAAATTGAGGATAACACCGCTGCGGAAGTTGAAATATTGGTGCATTTGCCCAGTGGAATTTCACCGGATAAAACAATAGATGCCCTTTATGCATTTACGGCGTGTGAATCCTCTATTTCACCATTGGGTTGTATTATTGAAGATAATAAACCCTTATTCATTGGTGTAACGGAGATGTTGAAAAGATCTACGGATTCTACGGTTGATCTTTTAAAACAAGAACTGGAAATTCAACTTGGTGAGCTAGAGGAGCAATGGCATTTTGCCTCTTTAGAGCGAATTTTTATTGAGAACCGTATTTATAGAGATATTGAGGAAGAGGAGACTTGGGAAGGGGTGATAAATGCTATAGGTAAAGGGCTTGCTCCACATACAAAGCATTTAAAACGAGCCGTTACCGTAGAGGATATTACCAGGTTGACTGAAATTCGTATTAAAAGAATTTCAAAATTTGATTTAGATAAGGCCCAACAACATTTAGAGAGTCTGCAAGAGCGTATTGCGGAAGTTAAAAACCATTTGGCTAATTTGATAGAGTTTGCCATTGATTATTTTAAAAACCTAAAGGAAACTTATGGCAAGAATCGCGGTAGAAAAACCGAGATTCGTGTTTTTGACGATATAGAAGCTACCAAAGTGGTTATAAGGAATACCAAGCTCTATGTAAACAGGGAAGAAGGTTTTGTGGGTACTTCGTTAAAACGTGATGAATACGTAACGGATTGTAGTGATATAGATGATATTATTGTTATCACCAACGAGGGTAAGATGATGGTTTCAAAGGTAGATTCCAAAACTTTTGTTGGTAAGGGAATCATTCATGTCGCTGTATTTAAGAAGAAAGATAAGCGTACTACTTATAATTTAATTTATAAGGATGGTAAAGGTGGGGCTACCTATATAAAACGTTTTAATGTTACCAGTATAACGCGTGATAGAATTTATGAGCTAGGTACAGGTAAGCCTGGAACACAAGTGCTATATTTTTCCGCAAACCCTAACGGTGAAGCTGAAGTTATTACCGTTTTGTTACGTCAGGTTGGAAGCATAAAAAAATTAAAATGGGATATTGATTTTTCAGATGTTCTTATAAAAGGAAGAGCGTCTAAAGGAAATATAGTGACCAAATACTCCGTAAAACGCATAGAACTTAAAGAAAAAGGTGTTTCTACATTAAAGCCAAGAAAGATTTGGTTTGATGATGTTGTGCGTAGATTGAATGTTGATGGCAGAGGAGAATTGTTGGGGGAGTTTAAAGGTGATGATTTACTTTTGGTAATCAATCAAAAAGGTGTGGCTAAAACATTTTTGCCAGTGCTTACTTCGCATTTTGATGACGATATGATCGTACTTGAAAAATGGATACCTGAGAAGCCCATCTCAGCCATTTATTGGGAGGGTGAGAAAGAAAGATTCTACGTAAAAAGATTTTTAATAGAGAACGAAAATAAGGAGGAATTATTTATTTCAGAACATCCAAAATCATACTTGGAGCTTGTTTCTACAGATTGGAGACCAATGATTGAAATTGAATTTCCAAAGCCTAGAGGGAAAGAGGCTAAGGAAAATGAAAGTGTTGATATTGAGAATTTTATAGCTATCAAGGGAATTAAAGCTTTAGGTAATCAATTGATAACTGAAAAGGTGAAAAACATTAATAGCTTAGAGCCTTTGCCTTATGAGCCGGTTATCCCTGAAAAAACGGAAGATATTGAAGTAGTAGATGAGCAGGCAGTAGAATCTGGTACCGAAAATAAGAAATCAAAAGATGTAGATGGTGGTTCTGCAGATGAACCCACTTTATTTGATTAATTGAGTTTATGAAGAATTTTTTTGAAGAATTCAAGAATTTTGCCATCAAGGGCAATATGATAGATTTGGCTGTCGGTATTATTATTGGTACCGCATTTAATAAAGTTGTCAGTACAATTGTTTCTGCTATTATTATGCCCCCTCTCTCTTTGTTGACAGATGACGTTAATCTTTCAAATAAAAAGTGGATACTTAGGCAGGCAACGGATAGTGTAGAAGAAGTTGCTATTGGTTATGGGGAGCTTATAGAATCACTTATAGATTTTGGAATTATTGCTTTTACCATTTTCGTAATGGTGAAGTTTATTAACAGGTTCAAGCAAAAATCTGAAGATCCTACAAATAAAGAGGTGGAAACACCAAAGAATATTGCGCTATTGTCTAGTTTGGAAAAATTGTTACAGGAGCAAAATGAGATACTTAAAAACAAGAAATAATAGTTTTGTGTTGAACAATTGAATTGTCTTATCGTAAAATAGAAAGTTAAGATTAGACATTTTTTTAGAACGGTTGGTTTTATAACTACCTTTACAAAAATTTGAATTAATGGATTTCACTAACCCGCTGGTATACGGTGCACCAGCTTTTATTGCCTTTATCTTATTAGAATTGACCTATAGCAAAACTCATGGAGATGATGATCTTTATGATTGGAAAGATTTTGCAGCTAGTAGTGCAATGGGTATTGGTTCGGCCATTATTGGTCCTTTACTTAAGGTTATTTTGTTGGTAGTTCTTTTTGAATGGGCCTATGAATTGTTCAACCCAATGGTTGATGGGGTGAGAACTAATATAATGGGGTATGAGTCCTTTGGGTATGCTTGGTACGTGTGGCTCTTATGTCAGTTGGCCGATGATTTTACGTACTACTGGTTTCATAGGGCAAATCATGAAATACGAATTTTATGGGCTGCACATATTGTACATCATTCTTCAGATAATTTTAATCTTGGTACCGCTATAAGAAATGGGT
>NZ_PDUT01000003.1:0-310323 GCF_002700155.1 Maribacter sp. 6B07
AGTAACTTACTGGTACGGTGGTCGTTCTAAAGAGAACTTTTCTACTTGATCATTTCTATAAGTTGGAAGAAGAGTTTCCAAATTTCAAATTCTACTTGGCATTATCAGAACCATTAGAAGAAGATAATTGGAAAGTAAAAGAGAATATAGATGCACCTGGTGATGGTTTCGTAGGTTTCATACACAATTGTGTAATTGATAACTACCTAAGTCTTCATGAGTCTCCAGAAGATATTGAACTTTATTTCTGTGGACCACCGTTAATGAACAAAGCTGTTCAGAAAATGGGTGAAGATTTCGGAATTCCAGATGAACATATACGTTTTGATGACTTTGGAGGATAAGTTATAAGTTGTTGAAATAGAATGAATTAACCGGTATGTAATGTATCGGTTTTTTTTATAATTTTATTTAGATATGCACGTATTAACAGAACAGGAGCTTCACAATTTGGCAATGAATATTGTTGGGAAGCAGTTAGAGGAAGCAGGGTTTGAGTTTTTAGCGGTCAATAGTGAATTGCGTAAGAATCCGCAATTTGTTTGTACCAAGGATAAGAAGATGCGTTTTATTGTGGTTAAGGCAATTGAATATCCAGGTGATCCCAAGGATTTAGATTTTTTTATGTCCGATTTAAAGAAAATGAAAGAACACGCCCTTAAGTTTGAGGCAACTACATTTTATGCAGGTGTGGGGTTGGTGAATGCAGCTGACCATAATTTACCGGTGTATTTAGATGAGGAGTATATTGTTGATTATGATGGTTTGGTAGAAATATGAAAAAGTACTTTTTAATAATTGGTTTGCTTGCTGTTGGTCTTCAATCGTGTAAATTCGGCAGTGATAATTTTGTACGTAATGATAATGTTGGTGGAGCCTTAGGTACTTCATATAGTATTATATCCTTTACGGAGAATAAATCTGACTTACAACCAGAAATTGATTCGGTATTTGCGGTCATTAACCAATCGTTATCTACATATATTCCAGAGTCGGATATATCAAGGGTCAATAATGGTGATAGCACTGTGGTTGTAGATGCTATGTTCAAGGAGGTTTTACAGCTGTCACAAACCATTCATAAGGAAACAAATGGCTTCTTTGATCCTACTGTTGGTACATTGGTGAATGCTTGGGGTTTTGGACCTGAGCAAAAAATAACTATGGATAGTTTAAAAGTGGATAGTCTTTTAAATTATGTTGGTCTTGACAAGGTTTCTTTAAATCAGAATAATCATATTATAAAGACCGATAGTCGCATCTATTTAGATTTTAATTCAATTGCCAAAGGTTATGCTATAGACAGGTTGGCTGCCATGTTAAATGCTAAGGGAATTCAAAACTACTTAATAGAGGTGGGTGGTGAACTTGTAGCGAAAGGTAAAAACGTGCTTAAGAATAAATCTTGGGTAGTAGGTATTGATGACCCTGAAATGGATATAAGCAGGGCTACCAGAATTTTAATCAATTTAAACGACAAGGCATTGGCTTCGTCAGGAAATTACCGTAAATACAGGGTAGATGAGGCAACTGGTAAAAAATATGTTCATACCGTAAATCCTAAAACCGGTTACACGCAATTATCCAATACACTAGGCGTAACCATTTTAGCTGATAATTGTGCTACGGCAGACGGTTATGCTACCGCTTTCATGGCAATGGACCTAGATGAGGCGTTTAAGGTAATCAGTGAGAATAAAAGTTTAGAGGCTTATATCGTATATATAGATGAGCATGGTGATACTCAGGAATATATGACACAAGGATTTAAATCGTTAGTAGTGGAATAATTATTTCCTTACTAATGGAATGATTTCACCAGGAGCTAGTCGGTATCTATCTATTTCTTCTTGGCTCAAAAGTTTTGTGAAATCTATTTCTTCGACCGTGAAACCAATAGTTCTCAATTTATTGAAATAGTCTCTACCATAAATTCGAACATGGTCATATTGACCAAAAATCTTTGCACGTTCTACTTTGTCCGTTATAGAATCGTCTTCAAAGGTGTTTTCCCTATTTAAGTCTTGTGGTATTTGAAAAATGCCCCAACCGCCTGGTTTTAAAATTCTATATAATTCAGACATCGCTTTGGTGTCATCTGGTATGTGTTCTAATACATGATTGCATAAAATCACATCGAACTTGTTGTCTTCAAAAGGCAAGTTGCATATATCTGCTTTAACGTCCGCTAAGGGAGAATTTAGGTCTGTAGTTACGTAATTAAGGTTCTTTAATTTTCTAAATCTTTTATAGAAAGCTTGTTCTGGTGCAAAATGTAATACGTGTAAACGGGCTGTAAAAAAGTCCGTTTCCTTTTTCAGAAACATCCATAGCAATCTATGTCTTTCCAAAGATAGGGTAGAGGGTGAAAGCACATTTTCCCTTGGGTTTTCATATCCATATGGTAGAAAACTTCTAAAGGTGTTGCCATCAATTGGATCTTCATAGGTGTTGCCCCGGTAATAAGCCTTAAAAAATGGTTTTACCAAATAGCTAAGTGAAATTAATACCGGTCTAGGAACAAGGTTGAGAAAAAATTTAAAAATTTTTTTCATGCTTGTTGACTAGCTTTTTACGATGGAAGAAGTAAACTCATCTTCTTCATCACTTTCAATACCCAAGGCTTCATAAATGTATTTAAAAGTGGATAATAGCTCTGGTTTTCCATTCACAATAGCAACATCATGCTCAAAATGGGCGCTAGGTTGACCATCTGCGGTAAGTATCGTCCATCCGTCTTTAAGTTGTTTAATATTTTTAGTCCCCATATTGGTCATAGGCTCTATAGCTACCGTCATACCTTCAAGAAACTTTTTACCTCTTCCGCGTCTACCATAATTTGGCATTTCAGGACCTTCGTGCATTTTTCTTCCCAAACCATGACCAACCAATTCACGTACCACTCCGTAGCCATGGTCTTCCGTAAATTTTTGAATAGCATAACCTACATCACCAACACGGTTACCTACTTTAAATTCACGTATGCCAACATAAAGTGATTTTTTAGTGACCTCAAGAAGTTTTTTTACCTCAGGGCTAACTTCGCCTACTTCAAAAGTGTATGCATGGTCACCGTAAAATTCGTTTTTTAAAGCACCGCAATCTATTGAGATGATATCACCTTCTTTCAATGGTGTATTATTTGGAATACCATGTACCACTTGTGCATTAGGGCTCATACATAAAGAGTTTGGAAAATCATATAAACCTAAAAAGCCAGGTACTGCACCATGATCGCGAATAAAAGTTTCTGCCATAGCATCTAACTGAAGAGTCGTAACTCCCGGTTTAACTTCTGCAGCGATCATTCCCAAGGTCTTGGAAACGATCAAGGCGCTTTCTCGCATTAATTCAATCTCTTCAGCTGTTTTTATTTTAATCGTGCTCATGATGTGCTAATGGGTTGGTTTTGTAATTATACCAAAGAATTTTGGGTCATAAATTTTGATTGTTCAACGCCCATTAATTTTAATATCGTTGGTGCAATATCACCTAGTACACCATCTTTGATTTGATGAATATCCTTGTCCACCAAAATTAATGGTACAGGGTTGGTGGTATGTGCCGTGTTAGGTGAGCCATCTTCGTTGATCATGGTCTCACAGTTACCGTGGTCAGCAATTACGATTACGGAGAAATCTTTTTCTATAGCTGCGGTAATAACGTCTTTTGCGCATTCGTCAACAGTTTCACATGCCTTGATCGCGGCATTCATGTCACCGGTATGACCAACCATATCTGGGTTCGCAAAGTTCAAGCAAATAAAATCTACATCTCCTTTTTTGATTTCAGGGATGATTTTATCCCTAATCTCGAATGCACTCATTTCTGGTTGCAGATCGTATGTAGCCACTTTTGGTGACGGACATAATATACGCGATTCTCCTTCAAAAGGAACTTCTCTACCGCCATTGAAAAAGAAAGTAACGTGTGGATACTTTTCGGTTTCGGCAATTCTTATTTGTTTTTTACCCGCATTGGATAAAACCTCACCTAGCGTTTCTACAATATTGTCCTTATTGTAAACAACATGAACATTGTTGTAAGATTCATCATAATTGGTAAGGGTAACATAGTAAAGATCAAGTTTGTGCATATTCTGTTCATGCATATCTACTTGACTTAGTACTTGGGTCAATTCTCTACCACGGTCAGTTCTAAAGTTGAAGAAGATAACCACATCCCCTTCCTTTACAGAAGCAATAGGAGTACCGTCCGTATTGGTCATTACGATAGGTTTAATAAACTCATCAGTAATATCGGCATCATAGCTTTTTTGGATTGTTTTACCGATATCGGTAGATTTTTCACCTTCGGCATTTACAATTACATCGTAAGCTTCTTTAACGCGTTCCCATCTTTTGTCGCGGTCCATGGCGTAATATCTACCAATAACCGTTGCCAATTTTGTGTTTTTATCAGAACCGTATGCTACAATGTCTTCTAGAAAGCCTTTTCCACTTTTTGGGTCAACGTCTCTACCATCGGTAAATGCATGTAAATACATATTGTTTACACCAGATTCTTTTCCAGCAGCTATTAAACCCTTAATATGGTTTGTATGGCTGTGTACACCACCATCGCTTAACAAGCCTAAAAAATGAACATCTTTATTGTTTTTCTTCGCGTAGTCAAAAGCACTTTTTAAGACCGGTTCTGAACTTAAGGTATTTTCGTTGACCGCCTTATTTATTTTGGCAAGATCTTGATAAACTATTCTACCGGCACCTAAGTTCATATGACCTACTTCGCTATTTCCCATTTGACCTTCTGGCAAACCAACATTCATTCCGTCGGTCAACAAATTGGAATTAGCATATTTGGTATATAAACTATCTATAAAAGGAGTATTGGCTTTATCTACTGCAGATACTTCTGGATCTGGAGACTTGCCCCAGCCATCTAATATCATTAAGATTACTTTTTTGTTCATCTTTATTAGGTTTTAAGGCTACAAAAATACTATGATCTATTAAGTTAAGCTACTACATTACCTACCTTTTTTGTAAAGCTGGAGTAACACAACAAATTTGTATTCTGTGTTAAGATTTGTTTGTTAAAGTTTAGTTATAACAATGTTAAAGGCTGAAACAATTTATGTAGACAAGCGTCTTTTAAATGTACGCTATTGTACTTCATCAATTAAAATCAATCATCATGAAAAAAGTAATTCTAACATTATCCATGGTTGCACTTACCATGGGGTCAACAATTTTGGCTGCAGACAAAACTAGCAACGCTACAGATTCTAACACAACACTTGTAAAAAGGGTAAACATCAGTTCATTTTGTAAAGCGGTAATTAAGGGGGATTTAGAAACGGTTAAGCGTTTAATTGACCTTGGTGAAGATGTAAATCAAAAATCTCTAGGTATGACACCGGCCATGTTTGCTGCCCGTTATAATAAGGTGGATGTTTTAGAAATTCTCATTGATAATGGGGCGGATCTAAATCTAAAAAGTAACCAAGGCTATACCGCGAAACGTTATGCGGAATTATCAAATGCAACCGATGCTCTTGAACTTATTGAAATTGCAGCTGGCAGTTAATTATTTCAATTATTGTTGTAGTTGAAAAAGCTTAAAGAACAAGAATGTCAATTTGATACGGTGTAAGTGTTAAATATATATTATTTAATTCTTAAATTTAAGAATATCTTAATGATTTATATGTAAATTTATAATATTGATAATTTTAACACTAAATAAAATATAAATATTATGAAAAAAGTAATTACATTTTTATTCTGTATAGGGGTGTTCTCGATAGCTAATGCCAATGTAACCGGTATTGAAAATTCTAATACATATACTATTGAATCTATTACCGTAAATGATGAAATTAGTTCATTATGTAAGGCGGTAATTAAGGGAGATGTGGATAAGGTTAGAAGTTTAATAGCAACGGGGGCGGAGCTTAACGAAAAATCTTTAGGACTAACACCGGCGATGTATGCTGCACGTTACAATAAGGCAGAGGTATTAAAAGTTTTATTGTTGAACGGCGCAAATTTAAACATCAAGAGTGATCAAGGCTACACTGCTAAAGACTATGCCAAGCAATCTAATGCTAAAGATGTATTAGAAGTTATAAAGCAAGATTCTTAAGAAATTAGAAAATTAAATTTGAAAAGGCCCATTGAAATTTCAATGGGCCTTTTTTTAATTAATACAAAATTCTACTCCAAATAGTGTTCAGGTAAAAGAGTAAAACGCGTTAAAAATCAAATCCGTTTACGGCTCTAACAACGAAGGCATACATTGCCATAAATATCATTAGGGCGCAAAACACCGAGTAGACTTTTAAAAATGTAACCAATATTTCTGGTTTACAGTTTTCAAATGCCTGCACGTACAAGTTTTTGAAATGTGTAATTGTTCCCATTATAGTGTTCTTCTATGATTAAATCATAGCTATAAAGGCAATAGATAAATGGTAAAATAAGCTTGGGACTTACCCAAAGTTACAAAAATATTGGTAGCGTATAGCGAGCACTAGATGAAGTGTAAAAAAAATCGGATTAACCTTGATTTTTATACTTTGCTATAGCTTCTTTTATTTTTTCTATTCTATTTTCTGGATCAGGGTGGGTACTTTGAAATTCAGGAGTACGGTTGGGTCCGCCCGCTGCTTTTAAAATTTCCATAACCGTGATCATTTCATAAGGGTCATATCCAGATTGAATCATAAAAAGAACGCCAAGTTCATCACTTTCCAATTCATCGCCCCTCCCATTTTTTAATAAAGTACTTTGACCTATGCTGCCAACAATACTTCCCATGTCTCCGGCACCAACGGTTGCACCCATGGTCGCTGTTTGCCATGTTTGGCTATCAGCTATTCTTTCAGCGGAATGTCTACCTATTACATGACCTATTTCATGACCTAGTACACCGGCCAATTGAGCTTCGTTCAATTGTGAGAATAAAGCGTAGGTAATAAAACATTGTCCGCCTGGCAATGCAAAAGCATTAATGGTCTGGTCATCTGCCAATAAGTGAAAGTCATATTCATATGGCGTTTCCCTAGCGATACTATTTTGAACTAATTTGTTGCCTACCGATGATACAAAAGACTGTAAACGTTGGTCTGGGTAGAGTCCGCCATGTTGTTGAGCCATCTCTGGGGCACTTTGTAATCCTATGGCAATTTCTTGATCAGGGGTCATTGTAATATGCTGTGATCGGCCTGTATAAGGGTTCTCTTCTGTATTGCTGCATTTCTGTATAAAAGCGAAGGCAACAATGGCCAAACCAATGAATATTCTAATTTTCCAACTTCCTCTTCTCATGGTAATGTGTTATAGTACAGGCTCTAATGTACAAAATGCTTATAATAGCTTCCTATTGATATCTAAAATATTATTTTGAATGTAAGACTTTAAAAAGTTCATTGTGAAATGCTCTGCACCATAATAGTCTTCTCTTATTATAATTGAGGCAACATTCTTGCTTCTAAATTGCTCAAGCATAGGTATTGATAATGGAGCATAACTATAGTGCCATGGTTCATACTTAAAACCTCTTCTTTTGGGTTCATTGGTGTAAACTAAATAAAAACCATAAGTTTCAGAGTTTTCATCCATCCATTTCTTAAAATCAACATAGGGTCCGTCACCTTCGTACTTATGTGGTACCAATACATCGCCATCTACTTTTCTGTAACCGTCCACAACATCTATATCAGTACCCCAATGATGTCTACTTGTACCGGGTATAGTAGAATATTCAATGATTTTATCAATAGCATCGGTAGGGTTCATGCCATCATCATCTGTATATTTTAAAAATTTACGCTCAAAAATTGCCTCTTGTCTATCGTAGCTTCTATAACTTGATACAATTTTTAAATCAATACCATCTTTATATGCGGCCTTTTTCATTTCAATAAAAGCATCGTGTGCTTCTTTGCGTAGATTGATACCCTTACCAAAAAGTTCAATATCTTCTTTACCCATAAGCTCTAGAATACCATATTCCTTTTCTTCTTGAATAAATAATGTGGGTGTTAAGGCAAGAGCCAAGGCTGCCGAACTACTTTTATTAATAAACGTTCTTCTTTGCATATCTGAATATTGAGGTTAATGGAGCAAAATATTTGCCAAACTTTATCAAAAGAAAAAAACTAGTGAAAGTGGTCAATTCATTCCATAATAAAGTAAAAATAGTAAATCTTGATCTTAAAAGATGTAAGATTAGTTGTCTTCCCTTGTGGTAAGGTATAAATACCCTTGATGTCTGAGATTTATATCATTTAGGGTAACTATATAAAAATAAATACCCGATGGTAAACCTATATTCTTTGCAATGACACCGTTGACATTGGATATTCCATTGAATTCGTTGTTATAATTCTTCATTGAATATACCATTCTACCGTACCTGTTAAAGATTTGTAAGGTATTATTTGGTGAGCCTTCTATACCTTCTATGACAAGAAAATCATTGATGCCATCACCATTTGGCGTCATATAATAATTGTCCAAAGATATGTTCTCAACAGTTTCCAGAAGATCGGAATTACCACCAATGGTTATGATTTCGTAATCACTTGGTATAAAGTCTTCGGAGGTAATAGAACCGCTATTAAAATCTCCCTCTACATTGGTATTGCCCAAATTGACCCATACTTTGTCTATAATACTCCAACCTACCACTTTTAGGTCTGTAATAAAATCACCATAAAGGCTGGCATTGCTATCTTGGTCCCATGTTAAGGTTACTTTTGATGGAATACTACCTTCTAAATGCCAGAATTCATATTCGCTAACCGATAAAAATTGATTTTCGGTCAAACTGGTATCAAAAGTAGTACCTACAATACTAGGAGTATTAGGGTCTTCAAAATAATAGGCAGCTTTAGTATAATCGTTTGAACTTTCTGAGGAAATGGTCAATGGTCGTAACTTATCGAACTGACCAATGGGGAAGGTGAAGTCGGTTTTATTACTCATAGCCGCATAGCCATCTACCTTTGTGGTATTGCCTTGGCCTATATAAAATGAATCGTTTAGAAAATTAATATTGACTTCTGATGCGGTTCTATTGGTCACAACATCACCTGTAATGAAATTGGCATTGTTTAAGACACCCACGGTATTATCAACATAAAGATCATTATCTACGGCAATCTCAAAATCATAGAAAATAGGATTGGATCCGCCAGATATGGTCAAAGCTTTATCCATGGCATAAAAACCCACTAGACCTTTGTTTTGGTTAAAAGCTCCGTTATTTATTACATCCATGTGAAAACCTACAAGTCCGTCATCATGAATTTGGATATTACCATAATTATGTACGGCATCTTGACCGTAGCTGTATATGGTACAGAGAGCAATGCATATGGAATGTATTAAGGTGTAGGTATTTCTCATAAACTTATCTATGTGCTTCATAAATTACAACAACCCCATCGGCATAATTATCTGTATTCAATGTAAAACCTGTAGAGGTGAATGCGGTAACCGTCGCTGTGGTCAAGCCTAATTTATCACCATTTTGGTTGGCGTATCTTACACCGATACTATGTGAATCTGAAGCATATCTAGAAATATCATTAATAGAGTTTCCGCTACCTCCATTAAAGATAACTTGCTCGGTAATGGAGCCGTTATCATCCCTAGCAAATCCTTTCATGCTACCATAAGCGTTAGGTAGGCCTGTTTCATTGTTTCTGGTACCGTTATCGCTGTCAAGATTAAAATCTTCTACGTTGGCATAAGCAACAAACGATACTGAAGTTGGTTGAAAAGGAATTCCGCTAACCGATAGTGTACCGGATCCGGATATTCTAAAAGTGCCGGTATAGGTAGTTTTCTGCCACATTTGATTCCAAGAAGTGCCATCAAAAACATATACTTGATTAGTATCCGTATTAAAGACCAATGATCCTTTTGCGGCGTCTGTAGTTGCGTTTATATCAGCCGTTGTGGCATTGGTTAACCCAAGCAATAATCCACTTTCCAGTTGGGCATTGGCAATGACACCGGTTAGAAATATGATAGAATATAGGATGTAATTTTTTAATCTCATTTTTATAAATCTAAAACAGTGAACATAAATTCAGAATCAAATCTTGAACGGTCTGTGCCACCGTTGTCATTATCACCTATGATTACCTCAAAACTAGTTGCGGTTTGGTTGGAGTAGGAGATACCAGGGTCGTCGTTACCAGCACCACCTCTTCCAGGTTGTGTTAATTGAATGATATAATCTGCATCAGATACCGCACCCGTAGGTAGTGTAACTCTGTAATAACCAACACTGATTCTAGTTACGGTAACTCCGGCTGTTGCTTTGGTGACCCCACCAGCAGCACTTATTTTTCCAATGGCTTTAATCGGACTCATAGAATTTACCCATTCAGTACCGGTAGCTGTTGAAGTTAATACTTGACCAGCGGTACCAGGCGAATCATTTTCATCTAGAACAGCACCTTCCAATTCTAAAGTTTCGTTTATGATTACTGATGTGTCACTACTGGTTTCTTCGATTTTCATGGCTTCTATACCACCAACAGTAAAGGCAATTTCGTCAGCTGCAGGTCTAAACATACCAGTATTGGTATCATCATTAAATCGGTATGCCGGTTCATTTTCTGTTCCATTGGAATTTAAAATTCCTTGAGAACGAATTGCTCCTGAAACATGAAGCTTGTTTGTTGGGCTTGAAGTTCCTACGCCCAAACTATTACTGCTGGAATTCCAGAATAATTGACCGTTATTTTCGGTTGGAGTACCATCTGCTCCAGCAAAGAAAACAGATCCAGTAGTACCGGTATGAGATAAATCGGATAAAGGAACGTCTAAATCTCCATTAGAATCAGATATTCTTAAGTAGATGGTACCGGCAACATCAACAGTAGAAAAACTAGTGTTGGTTTCATTGGTGGCACTTAAGTCCTCGTCTGCAGTGTTATGTGCAGCAATAGCGGCTGAATTTGATGAAATTGAATTATTCTGAGTTGTTTGCTCCGCTTCCAGATTGTCAATATCTGTTGCGTTAGTTGCTATCGAATTATTCTGCGTAGTCTGTTCTGCTTCTAAGTTATCAATATCAGTTGCATTCGTAGCGATGGAATTATTCTGAGTGGTCTGTTCCGCTTCAAGATTATCAATGTCAGTTGCGTTGGTTGCGATATTGGTATTCTGTGTTGTCTGTTCCGCTTCTAAAGCATCTATATCGGCAGTATTTTGGTCCACATCGGCTCTTAATGCCGTGTCGTCATACGCCAATCCGCTGATGTCCACGGTTTGGTCGCCACCAAGGTCGGTCACGGTAAGGTCCGTTCCGTCGAAGCTGATGCCTGTGTTGTATTCGTTGGAATCGCTCAAATCTCCATCGGCGCTGTTATGGGCAGCAATGGCTGCAGCATTAGTGGAGATATCGGTTGCATTCGTAGCAATGGAATTGTTCTGAGTAGTTTGCTCCGCTTCAAGATTATCAATATCAGTTGCATTGGTTGCGATATTGGTATTCTGTGTTGTCTGTTCCGCTTCTAGGTTATCAATATCTGTAGCGTTTGTAGCGATATTCGTATTCTGTGTTGTTTGTTCGGTTTCCAGAGCATCGATGTCCGCAGTATTTTGGTCCACATCGGTTCTTAATGCCGTGTCGTCATACGCCAATCCGCTGATATCCACGGTTTGATCGCCACCAAGGTCGGTCACGGTAAGGTCCGTTCCGTCGAAACTGATACCTGTGTTGTATTCGTTGGAATCGCTCAAATCTCCATCGGCAGTGTTATGTGCAGCAATGGCTGCTGTGTTAGTGGAGATATCGGTTGCATTGCTTGTTATTGAATTGTTCTGTGTGCTTTGCTCAGCTTCCAGATTATCAATATCCGAAGCATTCGTAGCAATTGAATTATTCTGAGTAGTCTGCTCAGCTTCCAGATTGTCAATATCTGTTGCGTTGGTTGCTATCGAATTGTTTTGAGTCGTTTGCTCGGCTTCTAAGGCATCGATGTCCGCAGTATTTTGGTCCACATCCGCTCTTAATGTCGTATCGTCGTACGCCAATCCACTGATGTCCACGGTTTGGTCGCCACCAAGGTCGGTCACGGTAAGGTCCGTTCCGTCAAAGCTGATACCCGTATTGAATTCGTTGGAATCGCTCAAATCGCCATCGGCACTGTTGTGCGCTGCAATAGCTGTAGCATTAGTGGAGATATCGGTTGCATTGGTTGTTATTGAATTGTTCTGTGTGCTTTGCTCAGCTTCCAGATTGTCAATATCAGTAGTGTTAGTTGCTATCGAATTATTCTGCGTAGTTTGCTCGGTTTCCAACGTATCTATATCGGCAGTATTTTGGTCCACATCGGCTCTTAATGCCGTGTCGTCATACGCCAATCCGCTGATGTCCACGGTTTGGTCGCCACCAAGGTCGGTCACGGTAAGGTCCGTTCCGTCAAAGCTGATACCCGTATTGAATTCGTTGGAATCGCTCAAATCTCCATCGGCAGTGTTATGTGCAGCAATGGCGGCTGTGTTAGTGGAGATATCAGTTGCATTCGTAGCAATGGAGTTGTTCTGTGTTGTCTGTTCCGCTTCCAATGCTTCGATGTCCGTAGCATTCATAGCAATGGAATTGTTCTGAGTAGTCTGTTCTGCTTCCAGATTGTCAATATCTGTTGCGTTAGTTGCTATCGAATTATTCTGAGTAGTTTGCTCCGCTTGTAAGTTATCAATATCAGTTGCATTCGTAGCAATGGAGTTGTTCTGTGTTGTCTGTTCCGCTTCAAGATTATCAATGTCAGTAGCGTTTGTTGCTATCGCATTATTCTGCGTAGTTTGCTCAGCTTCCAGATTGTCAATATCTGTTGCGTTAGTTGCTATTGAATTATTCTGAGTGGTCTGCTCGGCTTCTAAAGCATCGATATCGGCAGTATTTTGGTCCACATCCGCTCTTAATGCCGTGTCGTCATACGCCAATCCGCTGATGTCCACGGTTTGGTCACCACCCAGATCGGTTACGGTAAGGTCCGTTCCGTCAAAGCTGATACCTGTGTTGTATTCGTTAGAATCGCTCAAATCTCCATCAGCAGTATTGTGGGCAGCAATGGTTGCTGTGTTAGTGGAGATATCAGTTGCATTCGTAGCAATGGAGTTGTTCTGTGTTGTCTGTTCCGCTTCAAGATTATCAATGTCAGTAGCGTTTGTTGCTATCGCATTATTCTGCGTAGTCTGTTCCGCTTCCAATGCATCGATGTCCGAAGCATTCGTTGTTATTGAATTATTCTGAGTGGTCTGCTCGGTTTCCAAAGCATCGATGTCCGCAGTATTTTGGTCCACATCCGCTCTTAATGTCGTATCGTCGTACGCCAATCCACTGATGTCCACGGTTTGATCGCCACCAAGGTCGGTCACGGTAAGGTCCGTTCCGTCGAAGCTGATGCCTGTGTTATATTCGTTGGAATCGCTCAAATCTCCATCGGCAGTGTTATGTGCAGCAATGGCTGCTGTGTTAGTGGAGATATCGGTTGCATTGGTTGCGATATTGGTATTCTGCGTAGTTTGCTCCGCTTCCAATGCATCAATGTCCGTTGCGTTCGTAGCAATGGAATTATTCTGCGTAGTCTGTTCCGCTTCAAGATTATCAATGTCAGTTGCGTTGGTTGCGATATTGGTATTCTGTGTTGTCTGTTCCGCTTCTAAAGCATCTATATCGGCAGTATTTTGGTCCACATCGGCTCTTAATGCCGTGTCGTCATACGCCAATCCGCTGATGTCCACGGTTTGGTCACCACCAAGGTCGGTCACGGTAAGGTCCGTTCCGTCGAAGCTGATGCCTGTGTTATATTCGTTGGAATCGCTCAGATCTCCATCGGCAGTGTTATGTACAGCAATGGCTGCAGCGTTAGTGGAGATGTCGGTAGCATTCGTAGCAATGGAATTATCCTGCGTAGTCTGTTCTGCTTCTAAATTATCGATGTCCGTAGCATTCGTAGCAATGGAATTATTCTGCGTAGTCTGCTCCGCTTCTAGATTGTCAATATCAGTTGCATTAGTTGCTATCGCATTATTCTGAGTCGTCTGTTCCGCTTCAAGATTATCTATATCGGCAGTATTTTGGTCCACATCGGCTCTTAATGCCGTGTCGTCATACGCCAATCCGCTGATGTCCACGGTTTGGTCACCACCAAGGTCGGTCACGGTAAGGTCCGTTCCGTCGAAGCTGATGCCTGTGTTATATTCGTTGGAATCGCTCAAATCTCCATCGGCAGTATTGTGGGCAGAAATGGCTGCAGCGTTAGTAGCGATATTGTTATTCTGTGTTGTTTGCTCTGCTTCTAAGTTATCAATATCAGTTGCATTTGTTGCAATGGAATTGTTTTGAGTCGTTTGTTCTGCTTCCAAAACATCTATATCGGCAGTATTTTGGTCCACATCGGCTCTTAATGCCGTGTCGTCATAAGCCAATCCACTGATGTCCACGGTTTGGTCACCACCAAGGTCGGTCACGGTAAGGTCTGTTCCGTCGAAACTGATACCGGTGTTATATTCATTGGAATCGCTCAAATCACCATCGGCACTGTTGTGCGCTGCAATGGCTGCAGTATTAGTGGAGATATCCGAGGTATTTGTTGCAATGGAATTGTTCTGTGTTGTTTGCTCGGTTTCCAAAGCATCTATATCTGCAGTGTTTTGGTCCACATCCGCTCTTAATGCCGTGTCGTCATATGCCAATCCGCTGATGTCCACGGTTTGGTCACCGCCAAGGTCGGTTACGGTAAGGTCCGTTCCGTCGAAGCTGATGCCTGTGTTGAATTCATTGGAATCGCTCAAATCTCCATCGGCAGTGTTATGTGCAGCAATAGCTGCTGTGTTAGTAGAGATATCGGCTGCATTTGTTGCAATGGAATTGTTCTGAGTAGTTTGCTCCGCTTCCAATGCATCGATGTCCGTAGCATTCGTAGCAATGGAATTATTTTGAGTAGTCTGTTCCCCTTCTAGGTTATCAATATCTGTTGCGTTTGTAGCGATATTCGTATTCTGAGTGGTTTGCTCTGTTTCCAAAGCATCTATGTCCGCAGTATTTTGGTCCACATCCGCTCTTAATGCCGTGTCGTCATATGCCAATCCGCTGATGTCCGTACTTACATCGCCACCGGCATCCGATACCGTTAAATTTGTTCCGTCAAAAGTGATGGCTGTATTGAAGTCATCTGTAGCATCTATATCTAAGTTTGCAGGTAGGTCGCTTAAATCATTAAAGCTTCCGGAGAAGTCATCAGCAGCATTTTGATCAAATGCCGATAAATTTACTACAGTTGCATTGGGGTCGTTAGATAAAGTAAGTACGCCCGATGTATAATTCAAGGTCTGTATTTCATTTTGGGCATCTGCATCTGCATCGTCCACATTGATTGCAATGGCATTGCCATTATCAATACTAATATTACCTGGGGTATTATCGGTTTGTAAATTTTGGTTGTCGGTTACAGCTATTGAAATAACGGTTTCTATTCCGTTTTCATTGGTGTACGTGTATGTACCGTCACCATTATCAATAAGTGTAGATATGGTTTGTGCCGCTCCGTTAAAAGTAATCGTATTACCGTTGCCATCATCTAGGGTTATGGTGCCGTCACCATTATCTGTAAAAGAAAAATCGTTGGTATTAATGCCGTCACAAAGGTTTGTCCATACTGTTCCGTTGAAATAATGAACACATTGGGTGTCGGTATTGTACACTACTGCACCGTTCAAAGGGGTAATAGCCTGCATTTGTGCGGTGGAAAGTCTGGTAAGCACAAAAGCTTTGTCCGTACTCTCTAATTCTACAATAGAAGCTGAATGAATAGTGTTAGGGTTCTGACCTATTTTTACTTGTGCCGTGGCACAGAAAGAAATAAATGAGAAGAATAAAAGAAATTTAATTTTTGAAGACATTTACAATGTGGGGAATATGTTAACATCTGTAAAAATAAAGGGGGTTTTGTAAGAAAAATAGAATATGTTGTGTACTTAGGCAAATATGTTGGGAATGTAGACAAGTGTTTCATTTCAACCTAGTAATCTGCGCTTTATCTAATGGTTGTGGGGTGTAGCGGTTATTTTAAAATAATAAAAAGTAGGAAAAATCGCATTAAAATAAAGATTGTCTCCTGTTCTTTTACTATATATTTTATCGTGTTAAATACAAGAAGCCTTGGTAATTTAAATCCTCATCTGGAATGTGGATAGTGTAAAAATATACACCGGTAGGTAAACCCTCTTCTGCACCAAAAGGTACATTGTCCAAATTGGAAAAACCTACAAACTCATTGGTATAATTCGTTTTTTCAAATACTTTGAGTCCGTAACGATCATAAATTTGAACAAAATTACTGTTGAATTCCTCTAGCTCTTCAATATAGAAGGTGTCGTTAACCCCATCGCCGTTTACCGATACAAAGAAGTTATCAATAAAAAGGACATCTTTTGCAAGAGGTTCATACGGTTCTTTTGATGTGCCAAAGGTAATAATCTCGAATTCATCTGGCAGAATTGATCTTGTGGTTATGAAGCCTTCGGTAATTGTGCCAACAGGGGCACTTCTAGATAAATTTACCCATTGCTGTTGTGCCTTGCTCCATCCCACAGGTATGATCAAAGAAACATCATTTGTTAGTCTAGATAGATTACTACGTAGGTTCCAGCTTAAAGAAACCGTTGAGGGTACCGTGCCTTCTAATTGCCAAAATTCGGCTGTACTAACCAATTCGACATCAAAAGCCTTGGTAGCGGTATTGTAGGTGTTTGCCAAGGAAAAAGGATTGTTGGCATCTTCATAGAAGTAAGCACTTTTAGCGAAAAGGTTAACACTTTCAGATATTAGAATTAGAGGCCTTAAATACTCGTTGTCCCCGATAGGAAAGCCAAATTCTTGCTGATTGGTGATAGCCGCATAGCCTTCAATTTTGCTAAAGTCATTTTCACCGTTGTAAAAAGAATTATCTACAAAATTATAGAAAATATTAGGTTGTGATAGGTTAGTAAGAATGTTACCAAAAATAAAATTGGTATTACTAATATTGTCCACACCTAAATCTAACTGCATATCATTTTCCAATGCGAGCTCCATATCATAGAATTGTGGTGTTACCGTTCCTGAAACGATAATGCGTTCTGAACCATAAAAACCAGCCAGCCCAAGGTTGTTGTCCATGGGAGATTCATTAATGAAATTGGTATGGAAACCAATACTGCCACCGTTATGAATGCGCAAATTGCCATTATTATATAGGGCAGATTGTGCAGAAACAATTGCCGTGCATAAAAAGAAAAATAAGAAGGCTATGTTTTTCATTAGTCGTTCTGCTTTTCTAATAACATGGTTTTGATCTCTTCCATTTGGGTTTTTAAAGCCTCTAATTCTGAACTCATGTTAGTATTGACTTTTTGGAGCTCTTTAATTTTCTTTTCTTGTTCAATAGTGTGAAGGAATAATTCTTCTATTTTTTCAAGGTTGACTCTAGAGGATTCGCTCACATTCCAAAACCCTTGTTCTTTTACTGCTTGTGCAGATTGAATACCAGGTAGGTGATTGTTTTCTTTAACAAAAGCTTCTATTTCAGCTAAATCATTAAACTCATAGCTAGGGTTTAGAATGGAATTGCCCAAGAAGTATTTTTGAAAAACGTAGTCGGGAATACCATCAGTTATTGCTCCGGATGCAGTTATTGCCCCTTCCGCTCTTATATCACCATCAACATGAAGTTTTGAGGTTGGTGCAATACCAATACCTACATCGCCTGCGGCATTTATTCTCATTGCTTCTACACCACTAGTGGAAAATCCTAATTGATCCGCGGCTATACGATACATTCCTATGTTGGTATCGCTATTAAATCTATAAGCAGGTTCATTTGCTGTTCCGTTTGAGTTTAGTGCTCCTTCAGATCTTATAGCGCCTGCAACATGTAGTTTGTTTGAAGGGGTGATTGTTCCAATACCAATTGATCCTAACCCTGTAAAATATAAATCATTGCCAGCTAGTCCTACAGTTCTATCGGCATCTAAATCCAAATTTGCGTTTGTAATATTTTGACCGCTTGTTACAGAAAGGTCGAAATCATTACCGGTTGCACTTGGCGTAACGGTAACCGATCCGTTCGTTGAGGTTATATTTTGAATTTCATTCGTATCGCTTTTATCGCCATCTGCTGTATCGGACGCGGCAATAGCTGTAGCTACTTCGGTATCAAGTGCGAAGGTTGCCAAGGAAACGTCTTGGTTGTTTCCCCCCTCGATACCAATGGTAAGGACATCTCCCGTAAGAATGGACCCATCGATGTTCTGGTCGTCAGAACTTCCTGGGACGGCAAGGTCGAAATCATTGCCGGTTGCACTTGGCGTAACGGTAACCGATCCGTTCGTTGAGGTTATATTTTGAATTTCATTCGTGTCGCTTTTATCGCCATCTGCTGTATCGGATGCGGCAATGGCGGTAGCCACTTCGGTATCAAGTGCGAAGGTTGTCAAGGAAACGTCTTGGTTATTTCCTCCTTCGATACCAATGGTAAGGACATCTCCCGTAAGAATGGACCCATCGATGTTCTGGTCGTCAGAACTTCCTGGGACGGCGAGGTCGAAATCATTGCCGGTTGCACTTGGTGTAACGGTAACCGATCCGTTCGTTGAGGTTATGTTCTGTATTTCATTAGTATCGCTTTTGTCGCCATCTGCTGTATCGGATGCGGCAATGGCGGTGGCCACTTCGGTATCAAGTGCGAAGGTTGCCAAGGACACGTCTTGGTTGTTTCCCCCCTCGATACCAATGGTAAGGACATCTCCCGTAAGAATGGACCCATCGATGTTCTGCTCGTCAGTATCAACAAATCCGGCACCAGCCAATTCATCAATAGCTGCCTGTGTATTAGTTGCTGTTAATCCAGAAGTTGTATTGTCATAATCTACCTGACTAGCATTTTGATCATCCGTATCAACAAATCCGGCACCGGCCAGTTCATCTATAGCCGCTTGAGTGGTTAAGGCGGTTAATCCGGAAGTTGTATTGTCATAATCTACCTGACTTGCATTTTGATCATCCGTATCAACAAATCCGGCACCAGCCAGTTCATCAATAGCTGCTTGTGTGCTAGTTGCTGTTAATCCTGAGGCTGCATTGTCATAGGGTACTTCGCTTGCATTTTGATCGTCATCTCCGCCACCTCCACCTGGTGGAAAATTCGCCCATTCAACAACACCTGCAGTAGTTGTAATCAAAACTTGATCTTCGGTCAATATTCCTGGTGCGGGTTCAATCATAATAGGCGTAACCGCTTCATCTTCAATAGTAAATTCACCTATATTGTTCATGGTAACATCTCCCCCTACGGCAACAGGTGTAGGTTCGCTTGCTGCATTACCTACAAAAATAAATCCGTCATCTAAACTAAGATTTCCTTCGGGAATATCTACAAATCCGCCATCGGTCAAAGAAATACGGTTTCCTACTATAGACAATTGTTGTTCATCTGTATCCACGGTGCCCGGTGGAAGGTCAACAAAACCACCGTCAGTTAGTGAAATACGATTTCCTGCAATAGATAATTGTTGCTCGTCCGTATTATCTAAATACTTATTTAAATTAACATTGTTTCCTCCTGAAATCGCTAAGGTATTTCCCGTAAGCGTAAGAGTTTGATTATCCGTGTTTACGGTTCCAGCAGGTAAATCTATAAACCCACCATTAGTAAGGGTAATTCTCCTGTTATTAATACTGATCTGTTGTAAATAAGTTGATAAATCTACCGTATTAGGGTCATTCTCTATGCTAAGAATATTTCCTGTAAGATCTAACTGCTGATCATCTGATCCTACCAAAGCTTCTAAACTAATGGTAGAAACACCTGGTGTAGTTGATCTGGAAATAGTTAAGGTATTGTCCAATTTATCAAAGGTCAGGTCAAAAAGATCGTTGGTGTCTTCCCATTGTACAATGCCATTTTCATCTGTAGTCAACACCTGATCGGCTATAGTGTTGGCCATATCTTCTGGGGCAATGCTACCATCCCTAATTTCTACGGAACCTACCGCATTTTGTCTAAGCTCGCTGGATCCTACGGATTCCGCAGCCAGTTTGTCCTGTGTTATAGAATTGTCCTGTATATCATCTGGACCAATGCCTCCATCAATAATATTATCGCCCAAAATGCTGTTTTTGGCAACTTCTAAGTTGTACCCTGCCGCAGATTCCGTAATCTCTATGGTACTTCTGCCATTGATGATGGGGTCATTGGTTATGGTAAAGTTCACGGCATCACAAAGGTTTACCCACTGGGTGCCATCATAGTAATTAACACATTCCGTATCGGTATTGTAGACCAAACCACCACGTTGTGGGGTAATGGCTTCCATTTCTAATGTTGTAACGCGGGTAATGACCAATACCTTAGAAGAACTTTCTAGCTCTAGAACAGATGAAGCATCTATATTTTGGGGGTTGTCTCCTATTTTAATTTGTCCGAATACGGGGGGCAGTGTCAAAAAAATAAAGAAAATAAATAAAATTATTGCTTTCATACTTAGTGTCTTATGACGAGAAAATAACGATAAACAAAAATAGAATTATCTTGGTAATACCTTTTATTTATAAGTTGAAATAATGTGCTATTGGGTTAAAGTACATGTATGGTCGTTGTACGGTATGGTTTTACATGAAGATAAGGACCTATTGCTTTCTTGGAAGATAAGAAATTAACAAAAGTTTATTGACAGGATTTTTTTTATAATAGTTACAAATCTTTTCTTTATCTTTTGAATACCCTATGGGTAGGGTATCATCCCTTTTAATACACACTAAATGACCAGAAAATTACTTTTTTTATTTGTATTGTTTATCACATTATCGGGCTTTGCACAAGATGATGCTAGAGTACTTTTAAGAGGTTCGGTAATCTACATGAGCATTGGAGTTCCCAATGAAAATGTGATCAACTCAACTTCTGAGCATGCAACCATTACCAATGACCAAGGGCAGTTTAAGATCAATGTGAAAGTGGGTGATCAATTAGTTTTTACGGCAGTAAACTACAATATAAAAGTAGTGACCGTAACCGAGGAAATTTTAGCGAATAACCGTTTGGTGGTAGAGGTAAACGAAAAAGTGACGGAGTTGGACGAAGTGGTCATTACCCCAGAACAGCAAGAACGTTTTTTGAAAATGAGAAACGAAGAATTTAAACAGCACGAGTACGAAATAGATCGAGGGACAGAGGTAGAGAATATTGCCATGTCCGATGTGGATAGAGGTATGCAAGACGGTCTTAATTTTGCCAATATCTTCAGGGCCATTTTTAAATCTCAGGACCAAGCTGCCGAAGAGACTCCATCATTAAAGGTGAGTGAGGTACTAAGACAGGTATATGACGATTCTTTCTTTGTTGTAGACCTGCAGATACCACAAGATAAGATCAATGAGTTTTTGTATTACTGTGATGCTAGAATGCCTGCAAAGTCATTACTTAAAAAGGAAAATGAATTTCAATTGATCGATGCATTGGTGAATCATAGTAAATCGTTTCTTAAAGATTTAAATGAGGAGTAGACTCCTATTCTTTTTTTTGCTTGCTAGTATTTCGGTTTTCTCCCAATTGGGCGAGACAAAGAAATTAGAGGGCAGGGTATATAGTGATGACGGTGACGTTGCCGCCACTCATGTACTTAACTTAACATCGCAACGGGCCACCATTACCGATGAAAACGGATTTTTTACGGTTGCCGTGCAATTGTTGGATACCTTAGAATTTTCGGCCATACAATATAAGAAGAAAATTGTGGTGGTAAATACCGCAATTTTGGAAAGCAAGTTTATCTCTGTAGGTTTGGAAGAAGCGCTTACGGAATTAGATGAGGTTACCGTAACGCCCTATAATCTTAGTGGTAACCTTTTAAAGGATCTACCTACTTTAGAATTGGATCCCATAGTTACCGCATCTACTTTAGGTTTACCAAATGCTTACGTAAAAATACCTACCAAGGCCGAAAGGGAACTTTCTGCGGCTACAGCAAACCCCATAATGAGTTTTGACCCATTGATCAATGCCATTACCGGGCGTACCAAAATGTTGAAGAAGCGGGTAGAGCGCAATAAACTGTATGATAGAACGGAGCGGGTGCGTAAGTTTTATGAAGATAGTGTATACCAAGAACAGTTGTTGATCCCTATTGATAAAATAGATGATTTTCTATATTATTGCGAGGTTGATCCCCGTTTTCAGCAAATTGTAGATAACCATAATGAAATGGAAATTTGGGAATACCTACGACAAAAGAGTATACTGTACAGAAAGAATAATGCTTTGGATTAGGGGTGTTATATTTGGCATGTACTTTGCTCCATAGCATATGAAACCATACATTATGAAAATTTTTAAACCGGTATTGGTATTATTGATACTCCCCCTTTTTGCATTCGTAGGGGCCCACAAATTTTACATTAGTGTTACCAATGTAGACTATTCTGAAAAAGATGAGGCCATACAGATCATTACCCGTGTTTTTATAGATGATATGAATACGGTACTCAAAGAAAGATATGGTTATACTGCAAACCTGGGTACTGCTAAGGAAACGGAAATGGACAAGGATTTTCTTGAAAAATACTTACGCACAAAATTCTTGGTAGAAGTAAACCAAGAAAACGCAACCTATGATTTTATAGGTCATAAGTATGATTCTGATATGGTCATTTGTTATTTAGAAGTACCTAATATTCCGTTATCCAACTTAAAACAAATTGGTATTACAGATGAAGTCCTTACAGATATTTATGATGATCAGCAAAACGTGGTGCATATGAAAGTAAAAGGCACAAAAAAAAGCCATGTTTTGGTGAAATCCCGTCCTAAAGGAATGTTAAATTTGTAACATATATTAAGATATCCCTATAAAAACTTTAATTTTCGGACACTAAAAAAACCAAGTAATGAAAAGAGTAAAGTACGCATTTGCGTCTATTTTATTCCTTTTTACGGCCGTAACGTTTGCTCAAGAAACGATGACCAAAGAAAAGGAACCTGGGCACTACAACCAGAGTAAATTCAAACAATTGTATGAAGAGTTTTCTACTCCTAACACCTACAGATCTGCATCTGGTGCACCTGGTCCTGATTACTACCAGCAGCAGGCAGACTATGTAATGGATATTCGTTTAGATGATAAGAATGCTAAATTATTTGGTGAAGAGACCATTACATATACCAATAATTCTCCAGATGATTTGGAGTATTTATGGGTGCAGTTAGACCAAAATGTACGAGCTAAAGATTCTAAGGCGGCTTTAAAAAATGGTAGCGGTATTTCTTTGGGAGATTCTCCAGAGAAATTTGTAGGTAACTTTATGACCGAACCTTTTGATGGCGGTTTTAATATAGATTACGTTAAGGACGATTCAGGAAAAGCATTGCCTTACACCATTAACTTTACTATGATGCGTGTAGACTTACCTACGCCGTTAAAGAGTGGGGATAAGTATGCTTTTAAGATCAAGTGGAACTATAATATACCGGATCATACGATTAATAGGGCAAGATCAGGTTATGAGTATTTTGCTGAAGACGGTAACAGAGCATATGTAATTGCACAGTTCTTCCCAAGAATGGCCGTTTACAATGATGTTGAAGGATGGCAGAACCACCAGTTTTGGGGTAATGGCGAATTCGCTCTTCCTTTTGGGGATTATGAGGTGAACATTACCGTACCTGCAGATCATATTTTAGATGGTACAGGTGTACTTCAAAATAGAAAAGAAGTATATAGCAAAGAAATGATGGCGCGTTATGAAAAAGCGAAAAAATCATATGACAAGCCTGTGATCATTGTAAGCCAAGCAGAAGCAGAAGCTGCAGAAAAAGGTTTTTCAGATAAAACAAAGACATGGAAGCTAAAAGCGGAGAATGTTCGTGATTTTGGTTTTGCAACTTCAAGAAAGTTTATTTGGGACATGCAAGCGGTAAAATTGGGTAACAGGGACGTAATGGCGGTATCTATGTACCCTAAAGAAGGTAACCCATTATGGGAAGAGTATTCTACAAAAGCTGTAGCACATACTTTGAAATCTTACTCTTCGCATACATTTGACTACCCTTACCCTAAAGCAATTTCGGTACATGCCAAAAGACAAGGTATGGAGTACCCAATGATCTGTTGGAACTACGGTAGACCAAATAAAGATGGAAGCTATTCTGACAGGACTAAATACGGAATGATCAGTGTGATCATTCACGAGGTAGGACATAACTTTTTCCCAATGATCGTAAATTCGGATGAGCGTCAATGGGGATGGATGGATGAAGGTTTAGATACTTTTATGCAGTATATGGCAGAGCAAGAGTTTGGGGAAGCATATCCAGAAGCTATTGCGCCTAATGCAAAATACCCATCAAGAAGAGGGGATCCAGCTAAGATCGTACCTTACATGAGCGGTGATCAAAGTACTATTGCACCAATTATGTCTAACCCTGAAAACGTTTTTCAATTAGGGCCAAACGCCTATGGAAAACCTGCAACAGCCTTGAATATTTTGAGAGAGACCGTAATGGGTCGCGAATTGTTCGATCATGCGTTTAAAACCTATTCTCACCGTTGGAAATTTAAGCACCCAACCCCAGAAGATTTCTTTAGAACAATGGAAGATGCATCTGCCGTTGATCTAGATTGGTACTGGAGAGGATGGTTCTATACTACCGACTATGTGGATATGGCCGTAAAGGATATTAAGAAATACTACGTAAGCGACCAGCCGAACAAGAAGATGAAAGCATACTTGGCAGAGCGCGGTATACCAGAGTCCAATTTACCACCAATGGTATATTTAGAGGAGTATGATGATGCCGGTATGGTATCACCGGAACTAAAGAATAATTTACCATCTGAAACTTCTAAAACGTTGAAGGAATTTATGATGGATAATATGACGGCAGCTGAAAGAGCAGCTATAAAAGAGCCTAAGTATTTTTACGAAGTAACGTACAACAGTCCGGGTGGTTTACCAATGCCTTTAATTGTTGAGTATACATATGCTGATGGTTCTGTAAAAAATGTAACCTATCCGCCAGAAATCTGGAGAAAGAACAGCAAAGAGGTAAGTATGGTGATTTCATCCACATCTGAGCTAAAAGGAATTCAGATAGACCCTAAAATGGAAACTGCCGATATTGATACAACTAACAATAGTTGGCCAAAGAAAGAGCAGGAAAGCGATTTCGATAAAATGAAAGAAGGAATCAAAGGAGAATAATTAACAAAACATTTATTGAAAAAAGCCTCGTATAACTACGGGGCTTTTTTAATTTCGATACTAAACTTGTTTATATTTGTAGTATGATTGCTATGTATTCATTATTTATTAGTGGCGCGGAAATTTTCTTCATTATGTTTATCGTAGTGATGGTTTTTGGTGCCGACAAAATTCCTGGTATTGCCAAGGGCTTGGGCAAAGGTATGCGCCAGCTTAAAGATGCTACCGAGGATATTAAACAAGAAATTCAAAAAAGTGCCGACAAACAAGGTATAGATACAAGTTTTGTGACCGATATTAAAAAGGATATTGATGACATGAAACAAGATATTAGTTCCGGTTTAGGTACTGACGTTAAAAAGCAAATAACTGACGTCACTAAAAATATCAATGAAGTAACCGGTACGATCAAGAGAAAATAAGCGCTTATGCTAGATAAGATCTTACAATGGGATCGAGATGCCTTTGTCTATCTTAACAGTCTAGGTATAGAACAGTACGATGCTTTTTGGTCTACCGTTACCAAATTTCCACCTTGGATTCCTCTCTTTGCATTGATCATTACACTTTTCTTTATAAAATTCCCAAAGAAAGAAGCTATAACAATGATTTTGACCATATTGATTATGGCAGCTTTTGTGGCTACGGTCACTGACCTGACAAAGCATGTGGTAGCCCGCTTAAGACCTAATAATGACGAAGAGCTAAATACGTTGATCCGTATATTACGGAGTCCGTCCGGGTTCAGCTTTTTTTCGGGCCATGCCTCATCTTCCTTTTCTATAATAACGTTGACCGTTCTTTTTTTAAGGCGAGAATTTAAATGGGTGTATTTATTTTATATCTGGCCCATACTATTTGCTATGAGTAGGGTGTATGTTGGGGTGCACTTTCCTATAGATTTAATGGTAGGTGCTTTGGTAGGTATATGCTCCGCCTGGTTGTTCTATAAATTATACGGTCTGCTTATTTTACCCTACTTAGGGTCAGTCCGTCACGTATAGGCAGCAATACCGTCTCTAATTGTGGATGACCACTTAGTTTTTTATTATAGTCCAACAATACTTTTGTGGTCACATCTTTTGGGTTCAAAGGCTCAACCACTTTACCTGACCACAATACATTGTCTGAAAGTATCACAGAGCCAGATTTGGTTTTGGGTAGTACAACATCTAAATACTTATCGTATTGCTTTTTCTCCGCATCAATAAAAATAAGGTCAAAGGTGATATCCATTTTAGGGATAATGTCCAAAGCATTACCTACATGTTGTATGATCTGATTACCATAATCACTTCGATCAAAAAAAGTACGCTGAATTTGTTCTAGTTCTGCATTGACATCAATAGTATGTAATTGTCCGTTTTTCTGTAATCCTTCCGCAAGGCATAAAGCGGAATAACCGGTATACGTGCCAATTTCTAGAATGTTGGCAGGATGTATCAATTTAGAAAGTAAACTTAAAACACGACCTTGAAAATGCCCCGTTAACATACGGGGCTGTATAACTTTTAAATGCGTTTCTCGGGTAAGTTCTTGTAACAACTTAGGTTCTGGCTGTGAATGGTCCGCTAAGTAATTTTCTAAAAGTGGCGATAAAAAATGCATGCGTTTCTTTTTGCAAAAATAGGGTTTTAAGCCTTATTTTAATGGACTCAAATTAGCATAACCATGAACAATGAAATTACCATTAGGGAAGCCCTAAAAAATGATGTGCCTGTACTATTGCAATATGAGCAAGAAGTGGTCAAGGCAGAACGCCCAATGGATCCAACTATTAGAAATAATGATGTGCAATACTATGATTTAGATGAATTGATAGAAAACCCAAGAGCTACCCTTATGGTTGCTTGTGACGGAGATAAAATTGTGGCAACGGGTTATGCATTAGAAAAACAGGCAAGACCTTACTTGGATCATGAGACCTATGCTTATTTGGGTTTTATGTATACCGATCCGGAATATAGGGGCAGGGGAATTAACGGTAAAATTGTGGAAGCCTTACAGCATTGGGCCATGAATATTGGGCTTACGGAAATAAGGTTGCATGTATATGAGGAAAATGAACCTGCTATTAAAGCCTATGAAAAAAAAGGGTTTAAAAGACACATGATCGAAATGCGATTAAGAACAGAATCTTAAAATGCTATTATTGCATGGAGCTTATAATATTATAGGCTTATGTTTACCTTTATACAAAATTAGCTATGGAGTTTAAAAATACGTTGCAGTTTGCACAATCATTAGACGCACAAGACGACTTAAGTACATATAGAGATGAATTTATTTTTCCTAAAATTAATGGGAAGGAGGTCATCTATTTTACCGGTAATTCTCTAGGATTACAGCCAAAAAGAACCAAATCGTTTGTAGATGAGGTCATGAAAGATTGGGCGGAACTTGCCGTTGAAGGTCATTTTTATGCAGAAAAACCTTGGTGGGACTATCATGAGCGCCTAGCTGAGCCCTTGGCAAAAGTAGTGGGGGCGTTGCCTGAAGAAATATCGGTAATGAATACGCTTACGGTTAATCTTCATTTATTGATGGTCTCTTTTTACAACCCCACTCAAAAGAGATTTAAGATTCTTTGTGAAGAAAAAGCATTTCCAAGTGATCAATACATGTTTCAAAGTCAAGTCCGTTTTCATGGGCTAGACCCGGATGAAACTATTGTAGAGATTAAAAAGAGAGAAGGGGAGCATCACTGGAGAACAGAAGATATACTGGCAAAAATTGAAGAGTTGGGAGATGAACTGGCACTTGTTTTAATTGGCGGAGTAAATTATTACAATGGTCAAGTAATGGATATGGAAGTTATTACCAAAGCAGGAAAAGCAGTTGGTGCCAATGTGGGTTGGGATCTAGCACATGCCGTTGGTAATGTAGAATTGAAACTGCATGAATGGGATGCCGATTTTGCATCATGGTGTAGTTATAAATATATGAATAGCGGACCAGGAAATGCTTCTGGAATTTTCGTGAATAAAAAGCACCTGAACAAAAAAAATATTCAGCGTTTTGAAGGATGGTGGGGAACCAAAAAGGAAACCCGTTTTTTAATGAAGCCAGAGTTTGAACCTATGGAAAATGCCGATGCTTGGCAAATAAGCAATGTACCTGTGCTATCGGTTGCGCCTTATTTGGCTTCATTGACCATGTTTGAAGAAGTTGGTATGCAAAGATTGATTGAAAAGAGAAAATTAATTGTTTCCTATTTAGAGTTTATTCTACAAGAAATAGATAAAGAGGTAGATAGCACTTTTGAAATCATAACTCCGGCAGATAGAGGCTGTCAGCTTTCTGTGTTCTTACATGGACAGGGCAAGGCGTTGTTCAATTATTTGATGGAAAATGGGGTGGTGACAGATTGGCGAGAGCCCAATGTAATCCGTTTGGCACCGGCTCCTTTCTATTCTACGTTTGAAGATATGTACCGTTTTGGGCAGATATTAAAAGCGGGTGTGCTGGCGAATTAGGTTATAATAGAATTTAGAAAAGAGAAAATAGAATAAAGAGAAGAGAAAGGAGAGAAGTATTTTATAAAATTTCAACCAACAACCAACAACCAACAACCAACAGCCAACAACCAACAGCCAACAACGAACACCTGTGCTGAGCGTAGCCGAAGTAACCAATAACTAACAACTGACAACCAAGTGAAGTCATTACGATTAATTTTAGGGAAAGCACGTTATTTTGGTCCGTCATGGGTATTTGCAAGTATCAACATACTATTTGGAACATGGGCCATTTATATACCCACGGTCAAAGAGACTTTGCATATTAGTAAGTCTGAGCTGGGTATAGCTATTTTCTTTTTGGCATTAGGTGTATTCACGGTTTTTCCGTTTGCCTCAGGTATTATCAATAGGGTAGGGGTTGGTAAAAGCACATTTTACGGGGTGTTGGCGAGTTGTGTTGCTGCCATGCTGCCACTACTGGCACCTAGTTATTATATGTTAATGGCTGCCTTGTTTCTTTTTGGGGCTTCTAATGGTATCACGGATATTTCTATGAATACGTTGGTAACGGAAATAGAGAAAAAAGACAAGGTAAAGTTTATGGCGGCATCTCATGGCTTTTTTAGTCTAGGTGGAGTTTTGGCGGGTTTGGGTAGTTTTTTAATTGGTCCGTTGTCAAATCCCGTACTACACATGTTCATTGCCGTGTTACTCGTTTTGGTGGTCAATTTTAAATTTAGGAAACAATATTTTACGGAAGTAGCCGAAGAAATAGAAAATGAACCCTTTAGTTTTGGTTTGCTAAAACCGTTAATGCTATTAGGTCTTATTTCTTTTTTGGCCATGGGTAGTGAAGGTGCTATCGTAGATTGGAGCGGACTATATTTAAAGGAAATTGCGTTAGCGCCCGAAACTTTATGGGGATTGGGATTTTTAGGGTTTCAAATCACCATGACCTTAGGAAGGTTTTTAGGGGATGGGATCAGTGATAAAATTGGGTCGGTCAAGATAGTTGCCGTGGGAGCAATTTTAGCAATTGCAGGATACTTTTTAGTATTGACAACAGATACTTATTTAAGTATTATTGGTTTTGCGTTAAACGGACTGGGATTTTCTGTCATGGTACCTGAAGTTTTTAGAATAGGGGGGAATGTAAAAGGAATAGATTCTTCTAAAGGCATTGCCTTTATTGCAGGTTCAGGATATGCCGGCTTTTTGTGTGCCCCACCAATTTTAGGTTTTCTAGCAGAGAATTATAGTTTGACCAGAAGCTTCGTGGTACTTTTGGCTTGTGGATTCCTGATTCTATTATTTACATTTTTATTAAAGAAAAAGAAAGCTTAGATCAGTTTTTGATATTGCTTCTTACTTTAAATTCATTATTGGGATCTTGTACTTTGTCAATAAAATTCAACATTTCTTCTGTTAGCAATAATTGATTTTGAGCATTCCAATAACGCTGATCGTACGGGTATTTTATTTTGAATAGATCTTTAGAGGTGCTTACATTTTTTTTAACGGGAAAGTCGCCCTCATGGTCAGATGTAGTCAATATAAAAGATACATCATAAAAAGAGGTGTAGGAATTTTTATCATCTGTCACCTCTACCTTTACATCATATTTTGCAGTGGCTATGTAATATTTGTTTGTAATTGAAGATTTGGACAGTGACATTTCTTTTTCTACGGAGACCGTTCTAAATCTAATATTGCCATCCTTTTTATAAGGATTGTCTTTATTGTTAATGGCCATGTAAATTCTTTCAATAGCATGGTCATTATTGTTGATAATATAATGGCCATTTACTTCTTCATTTTCAATTTCTGGTTTGGTCTGAAAACTTAAATTGGTCTTACTGCCATTATTAAAAGTAGCTTCGGTCAAATCAAAAGCATCTCCAGTAGCGTTCATAGGGGTGAAATTCATGAACAATTGGTAAAAGGTTTCAAAAATGAAGTATACTTCATTTTCATCTTTCACTAATCCAACTTTACGCATATTGGTCAACTCTACCTTAAAGTCTTTCTTATCTGGGTCAATCTCTTTAGTGTATAAAAGTGTTCTTCTTTCCAGTTTACCTTGCAAGTCTTGAATTCTGGTAATTTCACCATTATATCTTAAAACACCTCTCAACAGAAATTTCTCTTTATAGGGATAAATAGGGTAATTAGATCTAATAGAATCCCCAACTTTTTGCCATAGGGTTTTTTCATTCGTAACCGTAACTTCATTAAGCTCCAATACACTTTTGTTGAGGAGAATGGTATCCTTTACTTTTTGAAAAGTAGTACTTAATTTATCATAACCAACCCTGTAAATTATAATGGAATCTAATAATGATGAAAATTGAAACCGACCATCTTCATTGGAAATAGTATGATCTTTAGAATTATAGACACCGACAAATTCAAGAGGAACATTGTCGGCACTATCTACTATTACAGCATCTATAGTCTGTTGTGAAAATCCAATAAATGAAAGTAGAAAAAAAAGAAAGAATGATGGTTTCATGGATTAGTTGTTAAGATTGAAACGTATCAAACTTTGTACCATATTATTTCACCTCTACCCCGGAAAAATAAAGTGAGAAATCAGTATCCGGTCTTTTGTGCATCATGCTTATGTGTAATCCGTTTAGGTTTTTATAGTCTTCCCAAGTGGTTACCATGTTAGGTTCAGACTGGTTTTCCTTTCTGTATACCCATTCTTTAATAATATAATCATCTCCAAAATAATAGTCGTAGGCATCGCCAGGTGTGTAGCCACCTTCATTATTATAAACTGTGGTTAATTTATGCATGGTAGCTTTGCTGATCGGTGCTTCTACATTTTCTGTGTGCTTGTGGGTGAAACTTTTTTGATCCCATACCAATTGATATGGTGCCAATAGCCAAAACTTATCATTTACAAATCCGCCATCGGTGGCCGTCATGGTACTGTCTACAGATTTTCTGTTGTAAGAGATGGTGTCTTGTCTTGTCATCATGGTTACATCGTTAGAACCGGTTTCCCATAACCAAGTACGTTCAAAGTGTTCATCTTCACGATCTACATTAAAAGTAAATTTTATAAGCTCTACATCTTTCCAGTTTTCAAAACCGTTGGCATTGGCTATTTTTTCAAGAACGGTCAATTCCTTATCTTCGGCAACGACAACTTTAGTTTTTTTTTGGTCGGTTTTACATCCTGTAAATACGCTTGAAACAAGAATGGAAAGAAGAATTAATTTTTTCATTTTCTGTAGATTTTCAAGTAAATATATCAATTACAGTATCTTTAACCTACTTTTATTTTTTTGTAAACATAATTATTAGGGTGACTTTTCTTAAGAAGCTTTGTTTTATAATCATTGGAAACCAGTTTGGAAATAAAACGGTTTCTAAAGGCGCACATGAAAAACTTACCGATAATGAGTTGATCGAGAGAATTGTTGCCAATAATGATTCTTTATTATTTGGAGAATTATATGATCGGTACTCTCAATTGGTCTATAATAAGTGTTTAGGATTTTCAAAGTCTAACAAAGAAGCTGAAGATTTAACCCAAGATATTTTTTTAATGTTATTTGTTAAGTTGGGTTCGTTCAAGGGAAATTCAAAATTCTCTACTTGGCTCTACTCTTTCACTTATAATTTTTGTGTCAATTACGTGAACAGAAATAAGGAAAGAAAAATAAATGATAACTCAATAAAATATGATACTCAAGAAGATATACCTGTTGATGTAACCGATGATTTACTATTGCAAATGCAGGTAGATAAGCTAAAAAAGGCTTTGGAACTAATTGCGCCGGAAGATAAATCTCTATTATTATTGAAATATCAAGATGGAGCATCAATAAAAGAATTGGAAAATATCTTAGATTTAAAACCGAGTGCGATAAAAATGAGGCTCAAAAGGGCAAAAGCGAAAGTAACGGAAATGTATAAAACCCTACCTTAATGTTAGAACAGGACAATAATCCATTTAAAAATTTACAAGGGGATCTTAAAGATGTTCCACCAGAACTACGTAAAAAAGTTATGGATGATGTCGCTGCGGCTAAATTGGTGATGGAATTGACCAATCTATTTACGGGTAATTTTGCCTCTATTATTGAGGGCATGTTAAAAACGAATTCAAAACCTAACCAGA
The DNA here is from genome assembly GCF_002700155.1 of Maribacter sp. 6B07. Lineage (NCBI taxonomy): Bacteria > Pseudomonadati > Bacteroidota > Flavobacteriia > Flavobacteriales > Flavobacteriaceae > Maribacter > Maribacter sp. 6B07. The sequence continues at coordinate 32,827 of NZ_PDUT01000003.1, forward strand.
AATAATAGTAGTAGACCAGATATGGAAACAGTAGATAAGTGGAAAGACCTAACATTTGAATCTTTAAGTAATATTTTTAAAGATATAGCGGCAGCGTTACCAGGTATTTTCGGGGCCTTTATAGTAATTGTATTTGGGTGGATCATAATAAAAATTACCACCTTGGTATTAAGAAAGATATTTAAGGTCATTAAGTTGAGCAGTATTTCTGAAAAAATTAATGATGCTAAACTTTTTGGTGATGCCGATATTAAGATAGATCTATCTAAAATCATTGTAACCTTTGTAAAAGTGCTGCTTTGGTTGGTGTTTATAATTGTGGCCTCAGATATTATGGGCTTGACCATTATTTCTACAGAAATTGCCAATTTACTACGTTACCTGCCTATTTTGTTGTCTGCTATGGTCATTTTCATGATAGGATTGTTCTTGGCCAAAACGATCAAAGAGACCATTATTAAGGTTTTTGATTCTATTGGTCTAGGTGGTGGAAAAATTCTTGGAAATGTTTTGTTCTACCTCATTATAATTTTTGTAAGTATAACAGCGTTAAACCAAGCAGGTATAGACACACAGATCATAACCAATAACTTTACTATTGTTCTGGGAGCTTTTTTGTTGGCGATCTCTTTGGCCTTAGGTTTAGGATCTAGAGAAATAGTTGGTGATCTTTTAAGAACCTTTTATTCTAGAAAAATTTATGCAGTAGGAGATAAGGTTAAAATAGGCGATTTGCAAGGTACAGTGGTTGGTATAGATAATATAGCAATGGTATTAAAGACAAAAACCGGCAAAGTGGTTATCCCTATTAAGAAGGTAGTGGAAAAAACGGTGGAAGTAGAAGAGAGTACGGCACCAAAAGAGTAATTGTAATATAAGTTGAAAAGAATTGGACGTTAATTAGGAGAAGGATTGCCTCTTCTGTTTATGATTTAATTCATTAATTTTGTTAGAGATAAATAAACTTAAAATATGAGTTCTAAAAAAGGAAAAATTCAGGAAGCCATAGATGAGAAATTGCTGGAGGAAAGAAAAGTCTTCTTATGGGGTATGGTTGATGACGATTCTGCAAAACATGTAATTGATAGGTTGTTATACTTGGATATGCAGAACAATAAAGAAATTCAATTATATATTAATAGTCCTGGTGGTTATGTAACTTCTGGTTTTGCAATGTATGACACTATAAAGTCATTAAAGAGTCCTGTTTCTACTATTTGTAGCGGTCTGGCAGCCTCTATGGGGTCTATATTATTGTCTGTTGGTAAAAAGGGTAGAAGGTTTATTCAGCCACACGCACAAGTAATGATTCACCAGCCAAGTGGTGGTGCAAGAGGGCAAGCTTCCAATATTGAAATTCAGGCAAGGGAAATTATTAAGACCAAAGAGTTAAGTGCCCAGATTTTGGCGGATAACTGTGGTCAAGACTTTGATAAAGTCTTAAAAGATTTTGATAGAGACTATTGGATGAATGCAGAGGAGTCTATTAAATACGGTATCGTAGACGGTATTTTAGAATAGGTAGCTACTTATTATAAAAGCAAAAGTCCTTTACAAAATTGTAAAGGACTTTTTTTATGGTTGGTCGTTATTTGGTGATAACTTTATATACTTATTTTGAGGCAACTATGCCTTTTTTAATCTGTAAAATAGGGAATTCTGTTCTTCTATTTAGTTCCAGTTCCTCTGCAGAACAGTCTTGTTTACTTGTACAATGGTTGATAGGTACTCGCTTGCCAAACCCTTTGTATGAAACGATTCTATCTTTAGAAACACCGTTCTCAATTAAATATTCGTAGGTAGATTTTGCCCTTCTTTCAGAAAGATCATCATTGTAGGCATGACTACCAACCGGATCTGTATGTGCCTCTAGTTTAATGATCATATCTGGGTAGGTAATGTTCATTACCTTAATTACCTTATTTAGCTCTGCAGCAGCATCGGGTCTAATATCACTTTTGTTGAAATCAAAGTATATTTTATTAAGTCCCGCCAATACTTTAAGGTCTAATACAGGCTCAAGAACAATATCTTGCCTCATAAGCTTTTGTGCCTTTGGGGTAGAAGAGGTGTTAAAGAAAACATTTTTATGTGGGTGGGTTTTTCTCACCGCCTCGATCATGTATGTAGTTTTTCTGTTCACCGGAAATCTATAGTACCCATTTTCATCTGTTGTAGTCTGCGCCACCAGCGTGTTGGTAATTTGATCAAATAATTTGACCGTAACACTATCCAGCATTTGATTATTGACACCATCAACAACATAACCTTCTACATCTAAGGCAGGGGTAAATTTAAACTTGTAAATATCATCACTACCAACGCCGCCTTCTCTGTTGGAACTTACATAGCCATCTAAACCGTTAGGTAGCCCATAGTATGCAAAATCATCGCTAGAACTGTTTATAGGAGTACCTAAATTAATAATGTCAATAACTTCACCATCTTCATTTGATATGGTAGAAAAGACATCTAATTGGCCAAAACCAACATGACCATCTGAACTAAAGAATAATTTACCCTCTTCGTTTATGAACGGAAACATTTCGTTTCCTTCCGTATTAACAATGGGTCCGGCGTTGATCGGCGTTTGTATACCTCCACGTTCATGAATTTCTGCGTAATAGATATCTGTACCACCGTAACCGCCAGGTCTATCAGAAGCAAAATATATTCGGGTCCTAGATTGGTTAACAGATGGGTGACCGGTTGAATAGTAGTCGCTGTTCATTCTAAGATTACTATTTTCTACCCATTTGCCATCTACAAATTTGGCGCTATATATTTTTAGGTTGATTTCGTTTGATACACCGTAACCAGCTTTTTTATCATAAAAATTATTTCTGGTAAAATACATGATGGTATCGTTCTTATAATCTGTAGAAAAAGCTACGGAACTTTCATGAAATTTTGTGTTGATATCTCCTTTTAAACGTATAGGTTCAGACATAGGGTTGTCCTCTTGCACAGCAAAAAGATCTAACCAAGGCTCATCGTTCCAGCCATAAGTTTCACCGGTTACCACGTCTCTTCTAGAAGAGGCAAAATAGATATTTCCTAAAAACCGAAACGCGCCAAAATCACTATCTGTAGAATTAAAGGATACAGGTTCAACCTCATATCGTTGTCTACTGTTAAAGACTACCGATGCCAGGTTACCATCTTTTAAGAATCGTTTTACACGAGAATCGTTCTTATTGTACTTTTTGTATTTTTTCAACCAAGTTTCAGATTCATCCAAATCTCCATTGGCATAAAGTGCCATGGCATATTTAAAATAATAATCCGTAGGAAGGGTGGCATTGTTGATTACAGCCTTAAAATGCGGAATAGATTTTTTATAATCACGGATTAATAGGTAGCATTCAGCTAATTGCTGGTGTGCATATTCCGCATTAAAATCTGTTTCCACCATTCTTTCATATTCAGGTATTGCTAAAGAATAGGAAAATTTACTAAAGTAATAATCAGCTTTTTTTTGCGATGCTATTTGCGCAATGGTAAATTGCCCTACTAGAAATAGTAGCGTTAAAAGCACCAAATTTTTATAATTTTTCATCGTATCGATTTTAAATTATTAGAAATATCTGGGGGATTTTACCGGACCTAATACCTTTTTGGCAAGTTCAAATATCAAAATTATTTCATGTGTACCGCCAGTATAAGGTCTTACCGAAGATGTCGGTAGATCATAGGCATAACCAATTCTAAAATCTCTAGAAACTTGGTAATCCATCATTGCACCAAAGTTAGATGCATCGTTCACTCTATATGAGGTACCTATCCAAAATTTCTCATTGAACAAAAAGTTAATGGTAAAATCATAGGTTGCCGGGGCACCATTTGTAAATTTTGTAATGATGGTAGGTTTAAAAATAGTTGTTTCAGACAGATCAAAAACCAGACCACCAATGGCATAATAGCTATTACGTTCTATAGCTTCAAATTCGCCTTCGTTCAAATCTGTATTTAAAATTCTTGGTGATGAAATACCGGCATACCATCTGTTTGAGCCAATATAAAAACCAGCACCAAAATTAGGGTTTATACTGTTGAAGTTGGCATTGAAGAATTGATCGTTGGGATCAGGATTTTCTAGGTTATAACTTGTGAAACCGCCCTTTAGTCCAAAACGCATTTTTACTTGCTGACTTATTGGAACGGTATATGAGAAATCACCATAAAAATAGTTGGTGCTTTCAAAACCTAAACGGTCATTGATGTATGATACGCCAATACCGATCTTTTCATTTTTTAATGGAGAATGAACTGATAGGGTACTGGTACGTGGGTTACCTTCTAATCCTGCCCATTGGTTTCTATGTAATATTGTAGCGTTCAACGTTTCTCTACTACCTGCGTATGCCGGGTTAACAGAAATGGTGTTGTACATGTACTGTGTAAATTGAGGTAACTGCTGTGCACTTACAAATACACCGGTAAATAGTAAAATGGCTAAAAAGAGATTAGCTTTTTTCATGGTTATGTTTGGGTTTAGCTTTTTACGGCTATATGTTAATGAATAAGTAGGTTAATCTTATTTAAACAAATTTAAACGCTGTTCTTATGTATAGAAAAATTAACGGTTGACTCTCCTTATTATTCGTTCTTATACAGCATTTTCGTTTAATTGATGATTTTATCGGTTAAATGAAATGTGTGCTATAATGGGCTTATAAAGAGTGTTTTATGGCTAATATTCTAATGGGGGAAAGAAAAATAAGCACCTCATCTTTTTTAGGATGAGGTACTGTAATTAATGTGTTTTAATATTAGTTGGTACCTAGGTAAATATATCCGTTGAACGGTTCTAGAATAGTACCTGTTTCAATATCGGTTGCTGTAATTATATAGTAATAAGTACCTGTTGGTAACATACCAGATTGACCGAATGAACCATTAGGAGACTCACCGCCCCAATCATTTTGGTAGTCTTTGACCTCTGCAACTTTTGTACCCCAACGGTTAAAAATGATGACATCAAAACTAAAGGCACAGTACTCAACACCCGTAATTTCAAAATAATCATTAACTCCGTCGCCATTTGCGGTAACCGCTTTAGAGATGATAATATCACCTCTACCACATGGTACACATTCAGTATCTACAATTACTGTAAAGTCAACATAATATTTACAGGTACCCTCTGTGGAGCTATAGGCAATTTTATATTCACCTGGCTCATGGTTCATAGGATCAAAAATGTTTTCCTCAAGAACAACATCACCTTCAAGTATCATAAACGTACCGTTACGATCAAAATCTGCAGGTAGGTAATTCAATAGGTCAATTGGCTCTTCTTCTATGCAAATGTTAATTGTAATTTCCTGTAATTGAGGTTGTAATACGAAAATTATTTGCTCAAATAAAGCAGTGTTGCCACAAGAATCCGTTACGTTCCAAGACCTTATGATCATATAATCGTCAGAGTCATCAGCTTGTTGCGTTTCTTCATTGAAAACAACTTCAAAATTACCGCAACCACCTGTAAAGGTCATTTCTGGTGCTTCTGGAATTTCGTCGCCACAGATAATAGTAATTTCTTCTTCATAAGGCTGGCTCATTATAGGACCAGTTGGCTCAATAGTAATTACTTGGGTATGTTCTGTTGAATTACCGGCACAATCGGTAGCGGTCCAAGTTCTAGTTACCGTATAACCAACTGCACAGTTTTCTTCATTGGTAATAGTTTCTTCAAAAACCACTTCAATGTTAGGGTCACAAGAATCTGTAGCTGTCAATATAGATGCATCTGGTACCATATTACATTCTACGGTCATATCTAACGGTAGCGCTTCATTGAAAGTTGGGGCTACTGTATCTTCAATAGTAATTACTTGTGTATGTGTACGAACATTACCTACGCAATCAGTAATAGTCCATGTTCTGGTAATGGTATATTCCGTTGCACACTCATCATCTTGACCTTCCACTAATTCATCATAATCCACGGTAATGGCACATGTACTATCAGAAGTTATTACAAATGCATCTGGGATCGTATCACAAGCTTCAATGGTCTCATCGGTTGGCCAGCCTTCATTACCATCATTATCTATAATGGTCACCGTAGCAATATTATCTGATAATATACCAACTATTGGGCTAGATATATTTTCAAGAATGACATTGAAAGTTTCTGGGTCTTCAATAATAATATCGTCAATAATAGGAATTACTATAGCTTGAGTATTATCGTTTGTGCCGCCGAATGTCAATGTTTGGGTATTACGAGGTACACCTGTGTAATCGTTGGCATCCACTGCTGAACCATCTACCGTATTGAACTCAACAGTAAATTCATCTTGAACATCAGCATTAAGTACAACATTTAAGGTTACGGTACCTGCACCTTCGTTTACCTCAACCGAAGTAGTATCGAATTGTACACCGTATAAAGAAGGATCGGCATCGTTATCAATAATGTTTACGGTAGCCGTATCATTGGCAAGAATACCTACGATAGGCGAAGAAATATCTTCAAGGATGACCTGGAAGTTCTCCGTAAACTCGATTAAGGTGTCATCTATAATAGGAATAACAATAGTCTGAGTATTTGAATTTGTTCCGCCAAATGTCAATGTCTGGGTATCTTGAGGAACACCTGTATAATCGCTACCTTCTATGGTAGTTGCATCAACGGTATAATATTCAACCGTGAACTCGTCTTGAACATCTGCATTTAGTATGACATCAAGGGATACGGTACCTGCATCCTCGTTCACATCTATTGAGGTGATATCGAATTGTACTCCGTATAAAGAAGGATCGGCATCGTTATCAATAATGTTTACCGTAGCCGTATCATTGGCAAGAATACCTACGATAGGCGAAGAAATATCTTCAAGGATTACTTGGAAGTTCTCCGTAAACTCGATTAAGGTGTCATCTATAATAGGAATAACAATAGTCTGAGTATTTGAATTTGTTCCACCGAATGTCAATGTCTGGGTATCTTGAGGAACACCTGTATAATCGCTACCTTCTATGGTAGTCCCATCAACGGTATAATATTCAACCGTGAACTCGTCTTGAACATCTGCATTTAGTATGACATCAAGGGATACGGTACCTGCATCCTCGTTCACATCAATAGAAGTGATATCGAATTGTACTCCGTATAAAGAAGAATCGGCATCGTTATCAATAATGTTTACCGTAGCCGTATCATTGGCAAGAATACCTACGATAGGGGAAGAAATATCTTCAAGGATTACCTGGAAGTTCTCCGTAAACTCGATTAAGGTGTCATCTATAATAGGAATAACAATAGTCTGAGTATTTGAATTTGTCCCACCGAATGTCAATGTCTGGGTATCTTGAGGAACACCTGTATAATCGCTACCTTCTATGGTAGTCCCATCAACGGTATAATACTCTACCGTGAACTCGTCTTGAACATCTGCATTGAGCACAACATCAAGGGATACGGTACCTGCATCCTCGTTCACGTCAATAGAAGTGATATCGAATTGCACTCCGTATAAAGAAGGATTGGCATCGTTATCAGTGATGTTGATAGTACCTTGATTGTCATTAATAGCAATTAATGTGGTCGATAGATCAGAAAGGTCAACAAATAGACTTTCCGTAAACTCAATTAGTGTGTCGTCAATAATACTTACGGTTATAGGGTGAACTTCACCATCTGTACCGGTAAAAGTCAACTGACCAGCATTGGCGGTATAATCTCCAGGTTCAACTGCTGAATCATTATTAGTTGTGTAATCTAAAGTAAATCCGTCTTGAACGTTACCTGTCAATAAAACATTGATCGTTGCAGTACCTGCAGCTTCATCAACCGTAATATTGTCATTCTCAAATGAGATACCTGTAACACCTGGTATATTATCGTTATCGGTGATATTGATATTGCCTTGGTGATCATTTATAGCGATTAGTGTAGTAGAAAGGTTAGACAAGTCAATAAACAATCTTTCAGTTGCTTCAATTAAATTATCATCAATGATACTTACGGTAATTGGCTGTGTTTCTCCATCTGTACCGGCAAAGGTCAACTGACCGGCAATAGCAGTATAATCTCCAGGTTCAACCGCTGAATCATTGTTGGTAGTATAGTCTAAAGTAAATCCGCCTTGTACATTACCCGTCAATAATACATTGATCGTAGCAGTACCGGCAGCTTCATCTACCGTAATATCATCATTTTCAAATGAGATACCTGTAACGCCAGGTATATTGTCATTATCTGTGATATTGATATTACCTTGATTGTCGTTTATACCGATCAAGGTAGTAGAAAGGTTAGACAAATTGACTAATAGCGTTTCAGTAGCTTCAATGAAATTATCATCAATAATAGTAACCGTTATAGGTTGTAATTCGCCATCTGTACCAACGAAAGTAAGTTGACCGGAATTACTAGTATAATCACCAGGTTCAATTGCGGAACCATCGGCAGTGGCATAGTCAATAGTAAATCCGCCAGGTACATTTCCTGTCAATTGAACATTGATCGTTGCAGTACCAGCAGCTTCGTCTACGGTAATATTGTCGTTTTCAAAATCGATACCAGTAGTGCCAGGTATGTTATCATTATCTGTAATACTGATATTACCTTGATTGTCATTGATAGTAATAAGTGTCGTGGATAGATTAGGAAGGTCAACCAACAATCTTTCAGTTGCTTCAATTAAATTATCATCTATGATACTTACGGTAATTGACTGTGTTTCGCCATCTGTACCAACAAACGTTAATTGACCGGCAGTTGAGGTGTAATCACCAGGAGCTTCCGCGGTGTCGTCATTAGTGGTATAATCTACCGTAAATCCGCCTTGAACATTACCTGTTAACAATACATTTATAGTTGCTGTGCCAGCAGCTTCATCAACTATAATATTATCATTTTCAAATGAGATTCCGGTGCCGGGCACATGGTCATTATCGGTAATGTTAATATTACCTTGATTGTCATTGATTGCAATCAATGTGGTAGATAAGTTTGACAGGTCTACAAATAACCTTTCCGTAGCTTCAATGATGTTGTCATCTATAATGCTTACTGTTACAGGATGGAATTCACCATCTGTACCTACAAAAGTTAATTGTCCTGCATTGGTAGTATAGTCACCTGGTTGTACTGCAGAATCATTGTTCGTAGTATAATCTAGGGTGAAACCACCTTGAACATTACCGGTAAGCAATACGTTGATCGTTGCAGTGCCAGCGGCTTCATCAACTGTGATATCGTCATTTTGGAAAGAGATACCCGTAGTTCCCGGTATATTATCATTATCGGTGATATTGATGTTACCTTGATTGTCATTAATAACAATAAGGGATGTCGATAAATTTGAAAGGTCAACAAATAGTCTCTCGGTAGCCTCTATGATATTGTCATCGATTATGGTCACCGTAACTGGCTGAATTTCTCCATCTGTACCGGTGAAAGTCAATTGACCGTTTATAGGAGAATAATCTCCTGGTTGTATAGCCGTATCGTTGTTGGTTGTATAATCTACCGTAAATCCGCCAGGAACATTACCTGTTAATTGCACATTTATGGTTGCCGTACCTGCAGCTTCATCAACGGTAATATCATCATTTTCAAATGCAATACCCGTAGTACCAGGTATATTATCGTTGTCGGTAATATTAATGTTTGCTTGATTGTCATTGATGGCAATCAAATTAGTAGATAGGTTAGATAGGTTAACAAATAATCTTTCTAACGTCTCAATGGCACTATCATCAATAATTGTAACGGTAATTGGCTGTAGCTCACCGTCAGTACCTACAAAGGTCAATTGACCTGAACTTGTAATATAATCACCTGGTTGAACAGCAGAGTCGTCACTGGTGGTATAATCCAATGTAAAACCACCTTGTACATTACCGGTTAAGAGTACATTTACGGTAACCGTACCAACAGCTTCATCTACAGTAATATCATCATTTTGAAATGAGATACCCGTGGTTCCAGGATTGTTGTCATTATCGGTAATATTGATATTCCCCTGGCTGTCATTGATAGCAATTAAGGTTGTAGATAGGTTAGATAGGTCTACGAACAGTCTTTCAGTAGCTTCAATGATGTTGTCATCTATGATGTTGACCGTTACAGGGTGAATTTCTCCGTTGGTGCCGGTAAAAGCTAATTGACCAGAAGTTGAGGTATAATCACCAGGTTCAATGGCAGAATCATTGTTGGTGGTATAGTCTACCGTAAATCCGCCTTGAACATTACCTGTCAATAGAACGTTTATAGTGGCTGTACCAGCATCTTCATCTACGGTAATATCGTCATTTTCAAATGAAATACCGGTAGTTCCAGGTATGTTGTCATTATCGGTAATATTTATATTCCCTTGACTGTCATTAATGGCAATTAAGGTTGTAGATAAGTTAGATAAGTCTACAAACAATCTTTCTGTAGTCTCAATAATATTGTCGTCAATAATAGCAACTGTAATTGGTTGTAGTTCACCGTTAGTACCGGCAAAGGTCAATTGACCTGAACTAGTAGTATAATCCCCTGGTTGATAGGCAGAGTCATCATTAGTAGTATAGTCTATAGTAAATCCGCCTTGAACATTACCTGTTAACAGTACATTTATTGTAGCTGTACCATCAGCTTCATTAACAGTGATATCATCATTTTGGAATGAAATACCCGTACCGGCGCCACCATCATTATCGGTAATATTGATAACTCCCTGGTTGTCATTTATAGCAATTAATGAAGTTGAAAGGTTTGAAAGGTCTACAAATAGACTTTCAGTTACCTCTATAAGTGAGTCATCATTAATGGTAACGGTTATGGACTGGGTTTCACCATCTGTACCGGTAAAGGTCAATTGCCCCGAGTTAGTAATATAATCACCAGGTTGGGTGGCCGTATTATCATTGGTTGTAAAGTCTAAGGTAAATCCGCCTTGAACATTACCTGTTAATAGAACATTAATGGTAGCAGTACCTGCAGCTTCATCTACGGTAATATTGTCGTTTTCAAATGAAATACCCGTAGTGCCCGGTATATTATCGTTGTCGTTAATGGTACCAATAGCAGAATTAGTTGGCTGTTCATCTAAGAACCCAACATTAATATTAGATTGAATATTGGATAATGTTATAGTGAAATCTTCCGACGGTTCAATTATGCTATCGTCTATGATCGGTACGTCTATATTAACTGAATTTGTAGTACTGTTGAATGAAATTGTACCTGTAGAAGACGTGTAATCACCTGGTTCAATAGCGGTGTCGTTACCTGTTGCGTAATCAACGGTAACTGTTTCTCCAGGAGTAATACTACCTGTAAAAGTAGCTGTGAATCTCGCAAAAGTGTTAGTACCTTCTGTAACAATAACATTATCATTGGCAAAAGAAACACCTGTACTACCAGGTACATTATCATTATCGGTGATACTTACAATACCCTCATTATCATTAATGGTAGGTGTATTTGTACCATTTGTAAGTTGAACAAAGAACTGCTCGGTAGTTTCTATAATTGTATCATCATTAATTGTAATGGTAACCGATCTTGTTTCGTTATTGGTACCGGCAAAAGAAACGGTATTCGATGCAGAAACATAGTCTTCAGATTCAACCGCGGTATCATCTGCGGTAGTATAGTTTACCGTGAATCCACCAGAAACAGTACCGGTATGTGTAATTTCAAGAACAGCCGTACCAGCATCTTCATTAACGGTAACGTCGTTAATACTAAGACCTATAGGATCACCATTTTCACTAACGTAAATGTATTGTGTATGGCTTGTGCTATTACCTGCACAATCGTTAGTTGTCCAAGTTCTAATAATCGTGTAATTTGTACTTGTGTTATCGCCATCATATGTTTCGTTGAATGTCACTGTAGAGTTGGAGTCACAATTGTCATTGGCAGAAAGTATAGGTGCTGTAGGTATATTGTCATGAGCAGCATAAGAATCTTGTGGTAAAGTTTCATTAAAAGTAGGCGCCTCATTATCTTCAATAGTGATAACCTGGGTAAAAGTTTCACTTACTCTACCACAAGCATCTGTAAATGTCCAAGTATTGGTATACGTACCTTCAGTAGGACAAGCTCCAGATTGTACAAAACTACCTGCTGTTTTATTCAAAGTAAAATCACAAGAAGCCGTTGCAGGTACCAAAGAATTGGCATTGTTAAGTGCTGCAATATTATCACAGGCAATAGTTCTGTCCAATGCATTAGGAGCCGTTGACCAATTTACCTGTGGGGGTTGTTGTACATCTATAATTGTTGGGGTATGTGTACCTATACCACAAGAATCTGTAGAAGATGAACTGTTAGTGGTAATAGGGTCACCACTAATTACTCCACTATACGTAGCCGTTGCTTGTAATTCAAAACTAGCAACACAGGCGGTTTCCAAAAAGTAACATGCTTCTATAATTTCAATATCGAAATCAATATCATAATTATCACCCATATTGGTAGTACCATTTTGAGCCGTAAAGGTCAATGTTTTAGTAGACGGGTCATAAGAATGGGTAATTCCTGAAGGTAAAGTTCCTAATCCGGAGAAATCTGCTTCAGCAGGAAGAACCGTGGTAATAACAAGATCTTGAATATCGTCATTACCAATATTGGTAACGTTTAAAGTCAAGGGTACAATATCACCAGCATTAAAAGGACCACTGGTATTTGTATTCAGACTTAAGGCCCCTAGACTTGGTTTGTAAACATCTACACTTAATCCCATTAAATATAGACCGTAAGACTCTTGATCTGTAGTAATTTTAAATCGGGCAAAAGTTTGATCGTTATCAATATATCTATTGGCCGTATTGGCTAATGGAAATACGGTAGCATCAAAACCTAAGGTATTGGTACTAGCGGCATTTCTGTCCACGTAATTCAGACCGTCAATGGTAATACGACTGTTAAAGAAGTTATCTTCATCTCTTAACGTAGTCGATAATTTTGACCAGTTATTAGAAGTATCAAATATTAATAATTGGTCACCTGAAAGATCACGGTCACCTTCTAATGCACCTAACATTACATTGGCATTGATATTACCGTTAGGTATGGTTTCAAAGCCACTAAAGTTAAATTCTGTTTCACCCGCACCATTAGATGCAAAGGTGTGCACATAACCATCATAAAGGGTAATGTTTTTAGGGTCTAATGATACGTTTTCATAAACGAATACAATTTGCCATCCACCAGAGGTTCCGGTCACATTTGCAATACCGTGAGAACGTAAATCCATTTCAGTAGCCTTTACATTACCTACTTGATAGGTTCCAAAAGGTGTAGAAAGAGCATTGATGTCATCGGTAATATCCTTTATACATACATATGGGTCGTTTTGAAAATGATCATCACGACCTCTATAAATTACCTCATCTGCAGAAACTGTTGTATATGAAGATTGGCCTGGTAGCATTAATTTAACCTGGTTGTAATTCCAAGAAGGTTCTGTAGCACCACCACCAGTAGTACCATCGTATTCTTTATCTGCGGCAGCCCAATATAGATAAGCCTTTTTAATATTTAAACAGCTCAACGAAGGCTCTGGGTTTGCTAAGTTCGCATTGGTAGAGTTGAACGTTGTTGGGTCTGAGTCTATATCTACAAAAACGTTGTTGTTGAAATCATGGTTACCATCTTCTCCATTGTAATTGCCTGTTGCATTTCTTGAAAGTACATTGTTGGCGATCATGGTAAAGTCTCCGTTGATACTTCCGGAATAGCGAATTTCAAAATCTTTTTTAAGGTTGGTGTCGTTTACAAATATGTTAACAACAGCTTCATCTTCAGATCCGTTAGAATCTACTATTTTATATCTAAAAGAATCGTTTCCGTTAAAAGATGGACTAGGTTGGTATTCAAAATAATCATCTGTAGCGTCACCAGGTGTACCATTGTCCCTAAGCGTTACCGTACCATTAATAGGGTTGTTTACCACTTGTAGAGGGTTTACGGCTGCAGGTCCGTCAAACCCATAATCATCATTATCAAGCACCGTAATATTTGCGGAAGCTTGGTTTTGGAATACAACAAAAGAATCATCTACTGCACTTGGTAAATGATTAATATCCCTAATAGTACCAATAGCTGTAGGATTAGAAGCTGTAATTAAACTTGGGGAAATTGAGATTATTGTCAATCTCAAGGTCTCATCACCTTCAATTATAGCATCTTGAATAATATCCACAGGAACTTGTAGTACTTCATCTGAAGTACCGGTAAAGTTAAGGGTACCTGTTGCCGAAGCGGTATAGTCACTACCATATGTGGTGGTATTGTCCGTAATTTCATATGATGCTGTAAAACCTCCATTTATTGGTTTTCCGGTATACGTAACTTCAAAATTGGCGGTTACATTGAATTCGTCTACAGAAAAACCTGTAGCAGCCACTGTACCCGTATCATCATTGGTTATCGTACCAATTGCATCCGCATTGGATATACTGATTTTGGATGAAGATGGATTAGAAATCGTAATTCTCAAATCTTCATTGTTTTCAATGAAATCATCACCAACAACATTGATTTGAACTGAACGTACTTCGTTATTTACACCGGTAAAAGTTAAGGTTCCAGTTGTTTGTGGATCTGTGGTTAAAGTATAGTCAACACCAGAAGTTGTGCTAATATCGGTAATAGAATATGCCAGGGTAAACCCACCGTTTAATCTGTCTCCGGTATACGTAACATCAAAATTGATACCGTTGGTCTGTTCAACGATACTAAAACCAGCTACAGCAACAGAACCTCCGTCGTCATCAAGTATAACTCCTCTAGCTTGGTTGTTTAATAAGTTGACACCAACATTTGAACGTATGGCAACAAGATCAACAAAGAAATCCTCTTCGTTCTCAATGGTATCATCGCTAATTATGGGCACAACTATATTTTGTGTTTTTGTTGTACTGGTAAATGTTAAGGTTTGTATGGTAGCATGAGGAGTAAAATCTGTGGCATTTGCCGCACTACCGTTAGTTACAAAATAATCTACTTCAATAGTTTCGCCAGTGTCCACATCACCAATGAATTCAACGACGAATGTCGCATTTACATTATCACCAGTATCACCTTCTGTAACGGTAACCGTTAAATTCTGAAAATCAATTCCTTTAGTAGCGGTATTGTCATTATCGGTAATAGCGCCCGTACCTGTTGGATCTACGATGTTAATTAAAGTAGTGGACAGATTAGAAAGTTGAATGTTCAAATCTTCCGTTGCTTCTATGAATGCATCTTCCAGTATGGTAACTTCAATTGACTGTTGATAGTTATTAGATGTACCGGCTGGGAAAGTTAACTGTCCTGAAGCAAGTGTTGTGGTATAATCTTTTCCGTCTGAAGCAGTACCGTCCGTAATATTGTAATCTACGGTAAAGGAATCTTGTACGGTATTTCCGTTATAAGTGATGATGAAGTTAGTACTTCCTGCGGATTCGTTAACCGAAAAGTCAGATGCACTTAAACCTGTGGTTGCCGTTTTTAAATCATTATCGGTAATAGTACCAATAGCATTTGCATCTACTAAATTAATAAGGCTAGTAGATAAATTCGTTAATTGAAAATTGATGGTTTCATCAGATTCAATGATGGTATCGTCATTGATGTTGATACTCACATTTTGTGAATCACCGTCATTGGTCCCTGCCGGGAATGTCAATTGACCTGTTAATGTAGGGT
Organism: Maribacter sp. 6B07; assembly: GCF_002700155.1. Classification (NCBI taxonomy): domain Bacteria; kingdom Pseudomonadati; phylum Bacteroidota; class Flavobacteriia; order Flavobacteriales; family Flavobacteriaceae; genus Maribacter; species Maribacter sp. 6B07. Next base: position 48,473 of record NZ_PDUT01000003.1, read on the forward strand.
TTCCACTAAAATCTGTACCAGCTATAGCTGAACCATCCGTTATAGCGTAATCTACAGTAAAAGAATTTTGCAGTTCACTACCATTATAAGTAACCACAAAACTAGCAGTGCCATCATCCTCATCAACATTGATGTCAGCAACCGTTAAACCTGTGGTAGGTGTTTTAGAATCATTATCTATAATGGTACCGATCGCATTTGGGTCCACTAGGTTGATAAGATTGGTAGAAGGATTTGATAGTTCAATATTTAAATTCTCGTCACCTTCAATGATGAGGTCATTTATTATGGTAACATTTACAAGTTGAGTTGCACCGTCCGTAGTGTTGTTTGGAAAAGAAACCTGACCTGTTAATGTAGCGGTATAATCATCTCCTTCTATAGCAGACCCATTGCTAATGGTATAATCTGCTGTAAAGCCAGTTTTAACGTTACCACCATTATAGGTAACTACAAAGTTTGCCGATGCAGTTGCCTCGTTGAAATCTACGTCTGCAATAGATAGTCCTGTCGTTGGGGTAGTATCATTATCTATGATTGTACCAGTAGCATCTGCCTTGATAATATTCAAAAGACTGTTTGAGATATTTGATATTTGAATACTAAGACTTTCATCACCTTCAATTACGGTATCATCTGTAATTGCTACTAAAAGTGATTGGGTGTTACCATCAGAAGTACCGGCAGGAAAAGTAACCTGACCAGTAAGGTTTACATTATAATCTGAGCCATGAGTTGTACTAATATCTGTAATGGCATAGTCTACGGTAAAGGAATCTTGTACTGTAGGTCCGGTGTAGGTCAATATAAAATTAACGGTACCCACATTTTCATCAGCGGAAAAATCAGCTATGGAAACACCTTCACCCGCAGCAGGGGCATTTATATTAGTAATGGTTCCCAACGCAGTATCGGTAATATCGCCTACATTGGTTGAGCCATTGGTCATGCCCAAGGTAAAAGTTTCATCACTTTCAATGATATTATCATCTATGGCCGGAATAAGGATATTTGTATTCAATGTATTACTAGGTACTGAAAAACCTGACAGGGCAGTATAGTCCGATGCTATTGTAGTAATATCTGTATACGTAAGGTCAAACGTCACTACTTCATTTACCGCATGAGATAAGCTAACGGAGAAATCCAGATCATTACCTTCTGCATCACTCGCGTCTGCAATGGTAACAACAGGTCTTATAAAAAGGTCTGCGGCATTAGAGTAGGTATAAGGAGTACATAGATTTTCACTATCATACGCGCTAAATCTATATTGATTTCCACTTTCAGAGCTTGTGATATTTGTCAAGGTCAATGTGGTAGTCGTGGAACCCGAATAAATACCGCTATCCGAAATAGGGTTCCAAGTGGTACCATTGTCCGTACTAACTTCCCATTGATAGGTAAGTCCGGTTCCGTTAACACCTGTTGTATAGGTAATAGTGTCGCCAAGGTTGGCAACTCTATCGTTTGGCTGTAATGTTATACTAACGGTTTGGAACGCTGTGGTAACCTTACTATCCGTACCTGTATAGCCACCTTGTGCTAAAACACGCCCTGTAGAAGGGTCTACTGTACCGTTGCTTACGGTTAGAGGACCGTTACCTAAATAACCATCGCCGTCAGGATCTGTATGTCCAGCCTCTACAGCATCGGGACAACCGTCATTGTCAGAATCATTATCTAAGCTGTCAATAATGGAGTCGCCATCGGCATCACCGTTACCTTCGTTAATATCCGTAATACCGTCATTATCATCATCTTCATCCACTAAGTCATTTACGCCATCAAAATCAGTATCCAAGTCATCATCTGTAATTGTAATTTCACCTTCACCGGTTACAAAAACTATGTTTTGGGGAACATAGTTGGTCATGGTGTTGGCATCCGGGGAATAAGAAGGTATTACCGTGAAATATTCTGTGGATTCAATTACGGTATCATCGTTAATTTTAAAATTTCTATTAAAACTTTGATTATTAGACCCATTAAAATTAAGAAAGCCGGTAGTTTCATCATAATCAGAAGGTTGTGTTGCCGTATTATCTGATGTAGCATAGTTAATTCTGAAATTATCTTGAACTTCGCCATTTAATGTAAAACTAATTCTGGCATTACCAACAGATTCTAATTCTGTAGTATTACTTAAATTTATGGTAGCGGTATCATTATCATGAATGCGAAGTGCAGAGCGTTCTGTATTTATGCTAACCCTTGAAGGACTAGAGCCATATTTGGTAGTCTCCGCTGCATTTCTAGATTTTACACCGTTGAACTCTTCAGAAGGTTCTACTATAGCGTTGTCTATGGTTGGTATGGGTATAATTATTTCAGAACCTGCAATAGAACCTGCAGGAAAAGTAGCCGTAGTGGTGAATGCGTTGAAATCACTACCATCACTAGCAGGACTCGTTGAACTTGCATTGGCCTCTACAGAAAAATCAACAGTATAATCATCTTCAATACCTACGTATTGTTGACCGCTGGTATTAGTGCCGTTTGATAATCGAAGAACATATTGTATTTCTCCACCTTCCGTGATATCATAGTTTCCACCGGTTACATAGGCTACATCAGTATCTATAATGGTACCGGTACCCGTATCATCGGAAAAAGAGTATGAGCCAGAGGGATCACTTAGCGTAAGTGTAAATTCTTGCTGGGTTGTTTCTACCCAATCATCGTTTAAAGCGGCAACGGTAAAAGTTGAGGTGGTACCAAAAAAACCCAGGGTTACTGAATTTGGACCGGAATAATCTAAAGGTAGTGCAGTATCTGCTACGTCACCATATGTAATATCAAATATTCGGTTTCCTATTATAAAGCTACTGGAAGTAACCGTAAAGGTCATGTTAGACCCCTCATTTGCACTTGCGTCTGAAACCGAAAAAGTTTGTGCCAAGCCATCTATTGATCCTATAAAGAACCACATGACAAATAAAAAAAATGTCGGTTTTATGAAAGTTGATCTTTCCATTATAAATTTTTATTATTTGTTAGAAGAGTACCGTGCTTGAACACGTAAAAATTTTTAGCCATATTTTGAGTGTTGGAGCTGCCGTTGGTCAACGGAATATCCATCCCTAGAAAAGAATTATGGTTTACCTTATAAACAGCATCACTATCCGCCATTGATTTGGACAGATTGTTGACCCTTGAAAAAGATGTAAAGAGATGTTGTATTCCATATATTGGAAATACAGTTTTTTCAAAACAGCATTTGGGGGAGATGATGTTAGAAGTGTAAATAGACTTCATATTAATGGTTAAGTTTAATTCTTTATAGTTTACTTAACCAACATCAAAATAGATTACGAAGAATCGCAATCAATTGCTAAATAGAAGGTTAAGTTTTTTGTTAGAACAGATTTGGGATCTAATTCTGTTACAAAATTAGGACCTACCCGTCTAATAACTCAATTTTATAGTTCACCCGATGTTATTCGTCGACGAACCTACGTTGACAAATTAACGGTGATAGTTTTGGGATATTTAATTGTTGTTGTGAAGCAAGGTGATTTTGTGGTAAATAATATGTAGTCCTTTTCTTATTTTTCAGTTAAATGTAAATTGTGAATTTTCTATTTATATTTATAAGTAATTGATAATTAGTATTTTAAACTGAATTTTTTATAAAAATCGTTTTTGTGTTTTATGTAAGAATTGACTTGAATTACGATTTGAAATTGTTGTAGAGTGTTAAAATTGTTGTTAAAGACCTGTTGATGATGTGATTGTGCATTTGGTCGATGAAATCAATAGGTTCAACCGATTGGAGTTAAAGTAGGACAAGAATTTAGATGGGTAATTTTGGTGATTTTGGAAGATTTTAAAAAACTTCTTAAATGCAAAAACACCTTTTCAAAAATGTTAAAAAGGTGTTTTTATTTATATAGGCGCTCTCGCGGAAAGTTAAATTTAACTACACAACAAAAATATAATTTGGCTTAGATAATAAGGTTAAATTCATATTAACTAATTATTAAAGTGCGTCTAAATTTTTCATTAAATCATTTGCTTTTAATTGTATGTCAGCTAAAACACTACCGTCCATTTTATCTAAAAGTGACAGCATCATTTTCATACGTTGGTTGTTTTTAAAATTCGCTTTCTTATCTGCTAAAAAATTCCAGTACAGCGAGTTAAATGGGCAGGCTTTGTCTCCTAATTTTTTTGTGTGGTTATAAGGGCATTTTGAGCAATAATTACTCATTTTATTAATATAATTGGCACTGCTAACGTAAGGTTTGGTTGCTACGATACCACCATCTGCAAATTGGCTCATTCCTCTGGTATTGGTAATTTCAACCCATTCTATGGCATCTATATAAACACCTAAATACCATTGGTCTACCTCGTCTGGATCCATTTGTGTAAGTAGTGCAAAGTTTCCAATAATCATTAAACGTTGTATGTGGTGGGCATATGAGTGGTCTAAACTTTGACCAATGGCATGTTTTAAACAGTTCATGTTCGTTTTACCTGTCCAAAAGAACTGGGGTAGTTTGTTTTTATTTTCTAGCACATTTAAGCCCTTATATAGTGGCATTTCTTTCCAATAAATACCTCTCATATATTCTCGCCAACCTAAAATTTGACGAGTAAAGCCTTCAACTTGAGATATATGAATTACGTCCTTATTTTTATGATAATGGGCTGTGACCCGGGTAATTACCTCTTTAGGCGAAAGTATTTTGCTGTTCATTGCAAATGACAATCTAGAATGAAATAAAAACTTTTGGTCTTCATGCATGGCATCTTGGTAATCACCAAAATGTGGTAAGAGCTGGTCACAGAAATAAGTCAAGGTACTTAGGGCATCTACTTTGGTTACTGGCCACGAAAATGCTGTGGGGTCAACATTACCAAAGGTCTTAACCTTAGCTTTGGAAAGCTCCTCAATAATTTCTTCAACGTTCTTTTTAAAATCTTTCTCATGGGGAATGCTTGGTTGACCTTTCCATTTATTTCTGTTGCTTTGATCATAATTCCATTTTCCACCTTCAGGTTGATCGTTATTTATTAGGATATCGTGCTTTTTGCGCATCATACGATAAAAGCTTTCCATGATCATTTGTTTTTTTCCTTTGAAGAAATCCCTTAATTCAAATCGTGTTGTATAAAAATGTTCGGTATCGGCGTAAGAGGTAGCTATTGGTAATGACTTACATATATTATTTAATTGTTCATCAAGTCTGTACTCATCAGGTAATTGATATTCAAATTTTTTGGCGTTTGATTCTTTGATGGTTTTAGTGATAATTTCCTCTAGTTGTTGAGGATTATTTGCATCAGTAAGTGAGAAATATATAAATTGATGACCTTTAGCGCTCAGTTCATCTTTGAAATTTCGCATAGCTAAAAAGAACGCTATTACCTTTTGTATGTGATGTTTAACATAGTCGGTCTCTTGGCGCATTTCTGCCATAAGATATATGACATTATCATTTACTTCATTGAACCAAGAGTGATTTTGGTTTAACTGGTCACCAAGAATTAACCGTACAGTTTTCATTTCGTCTAATTTTAATTTTTAAAACAATGTTCCTTGCAGCCACAAACGTTGGTAACTACCGGTACTATCATAGCGATCAGCCTGACTTTTACTATTGAACTTTCTATCTCTGGGGTCATTACCAACGCCGCTATTGTACATCCAATTTCCATAGTTACTATGCACATCGTAATCTATGAGCATACGCTCAAAATATGCGGCGCCAATTCGCCAGTCTTGCTCCAATTCTTTAGACCAAAAACTGGCTACATTTTGTCTACCTCTATTGCTCATCCATCCGGTTGCCAATAATTCTTTCATATTTGCATTGATAAAAGGTTCTTTGGTAGTGCCATTTATCCATTTTTCTAGTGCTACTGGTGTTGTTTTCCATTCGTAAGGCTTTTGAAGTATACCTGTTAGTCCAAAGATTTTATCACCATGTTTTAAGGAGATATACTTAAAATAATCACGCCAAATAAGTTCAAAGATTAACCAGTAGGTACTTTGGTTCTTTACTATTTCTTTTTCAAATTCTCTAACTTCCCAGTAGATGGTTCTGGGAGATATACTCCCATTAGCTAACCAGGCAGAAAGCTTTGAACTATAATTTTCACCTATTAATCCGTTTCTGGTTTTTTTATAGACAGCTAGCTTTTGAGAATCCCAAAAATATTGTTCGATGCGTTTTTGTGCCTCATGTTCACCACCCTGAAAAGGGAAGGCCGTATGCGTGTGTTGGGTGAAGTCATTAAAACCCAATTGATTTAAAGTGGGTAATTCTGTTTTAGTGCGGACCAAATTATTCTTAGACATTGCCTTAATCGGCATTTGAGGAGCTCTTACCTTGCAATGGGCTTCGCAATCTTTTCTGAAGTTGGTGAATATTTCTTGTATGGATTTGAAACTTGTATAGGGAATATCATCTGGATGAAATAAAAATTGGTCGTACACTTCTTTGAATTGAATAGAAGGCGATATTTTATTCTTTACATTTTCAAGTACAAGCTGCTCATCTCTTGTCCATTCTTTTTGTAGAAATACGGTATCGATATTATGTTGTTCAGTTAATTTAGGCAAGAAATCTTCAGATCGGCCCACATAAATGAAAAGGGCAATGTTAAGTTTTTCAAGCGCTGCTTTTAATTGGGTTACGGTTTCAAGTAAGAACTTGGCCCGGTACTTGCCCGTTCGTTTAAATCCGTAGGTATCATAATCAAAAAAAATAGTTTCAAAACAATAGAAGGCAATAACTTTCTGTCCTTTCACGGCATCGTTCAAGGAAGAATTATCACCTATTCTTAGATCATTTCTAAACCAGATTAAATTATTCATGTTCTATTGTTTAAGTTGTTTACACTTTTTACTACAGTATTTTACATGATCCCAATCTCTTTCCCATTTTTTACGCCATGAAAATGGTCTTTTACAAGTAATACATATTTTAGAAGGCAGCTGTATTTTTTTATGCGCCATTACAGTAATTTTTGTAAAGGCTTGTCCGGTTCAGCATAAGAAAACCTAGTTAAAAGTTTAGGTAGCGCATACGCATCTAAACCATTGGTCACAACAGCGTTATGTTTGTCTAATTGTAACCAGCCATCTTCATGTACAATGTCGTCGGGCAAATAAATATGTTCAATGGCACCTATGATTATTACACAGCCATTTTCTTCTATTCTATATTCATTAACATAGCTACACCCCAGTTTTATAGCACTTTCATCTACATAGGGAGCGTGAAATTGGTCTAAGTAAGTTTCAGTTAAATTTGTTTTTGAAAATTCTGAAATATGCTCGTTGTAGCTAGCTGCGGTTTGGTGAGCGCCTTCAATTATTTCATTGTTTACTTGGTTTACAGTAAAAAAGCCAGTCTCCTTAAAGTTTTTATAAGTATCTCTTGCTACTGTTAACGGACGTAAAATGAAACCTAGCATTGGCGGAGTACTGCCAATATGCACCACGGAGTTGAAAATGGCTAAATTACTAATACCCGATACTGATTTTGTCCCTAAAAGATTGGCAGATTTATAACCGGTACAACTATTGATCAAATGTGCCCTATATCTACTGGGCATTTCATTAATATCCTTTGAGGTAAAATGTTTCAATATAATTTTATTTTGTTTAACAAAAATATTAAAAAATTAAACAAAAAAATAACCTTATCAGATAAATGATTTGTTCAGTTTGTTGCGATAAAGCTTAAATTTTGGGCAATATTTCATATTTTTAACATTCACTTAATGTAGGCTTAAAGCCCAATACATGACCCAAGAAAAAAAGAATATTGCCATAATAGGCTCTGGATTAGTAGGATCTTTACTAGCTATTTACTTAAAGAGATACGGACATAAAATAACGGTGTTTGATAGAAGACCGGATATTAGAAATATTGAGTTTTCTGGTCGATCCATTAACCTGGCTATGAGCAATAGGGGATGGAACGCTTTAAAAACTGTTGGAATAGAGGAGGAGATCAAAAAAATAGCCATTCCTTTAGACAAACGTGCCATGCATGTTATTGGTAAAGAACAGTATTTTCAAAAATACGGTAAAGATGGTGAGGCAATTTGGTCCATATCAAGAGGGGTCCTGAACAAACGAATGATTGATTTAGCCGAAAATAATGGGGTAGACTTTCGTTTTGAAGAAAAGGTATGGGATATTGATCTGCCAAGGGCGGTTGTTTTCACAGGTGAAAGTGAAAAGGGCGAGTGGAAAGAATATCCATTTGATTTGGTATTTGGTTGTGACGGGGCATTTTCTAGGGTGAGACATAAAATGCAACGACGTAGTAGGTTTGACTATTCGCAAGATTTTATTGATGTTGGATATAAAGAATTGACCATTCCTGCTAACGCAGACGGTACGCATAAACTAGATAAGCATTCTTTTCATATTTGGCCGCGAGGTAAATTCATGTTTATTGCTATGCCCAATTTAGATGGCAGTTTTACATGCACCCTTTTTATGCCATTTGAAGGGGAAGTATCTTTTGAAAGTTTACAAACAAAGAAAGATGCTGTACGCTTTTTCAATACTTATTTTCCAAATGTAAAGGATGAAATTGAAAACCTTACCGAAGATTTCTTTAAAAACCCTACAAGTGCCATGGTAACTATGAAATGCTATCCTTGGACCTATTGGGACAAAGTAGCGCTGGTAGGAGATTCTGCCCATGCTGTGGTTCCTTTTTATGGTCAGGGAATGAATGCTGGTTTTGAAGATATTTATGTCTTAGATCAGCTTATTCAGGAATTTGGAGATGATTGGGAGCGTATTTTTACTACCTATCAAGAAAAACGCAAGCCAAATGCCGATGCTATAGCAGAGCTGAGTTATAGAAACTTCATAGAGATGAGCAGTAAAACCGCAGACGCTAATTTTTTACTTCAAAAGAAAATAGAAAAACACTTTTCTACAAAACACCCAGAAAAGTGGATACCTGCATACAGCAGGGTTACCTTTTCCAATAGACCTTATGCAGAAGCATTAGCGGAAGGTGATGCTCAAGAAGAAATAATGAAAGAGGTTATGAAAATATCCAATATTGCAGAAAATTGGGATAGTTTAGAGGTTGAGAACTTAATGTTGAAGCTGTTATCCGGTTCCTGAGAATTTTATACATATACCAATAAAAAAGCCATCTTTAGAAGATGGCTTTTCTTTTTTTATACAATGTGCGCTATTATAATTTAGCGAACATTTTTTGCATTTTTTCACTTTCTTCTTCAGCTAGAACTGGGTCAACTAAAATACGACCACTATGCTCATCTGTAATGATTTTTTTTCTTGAAGCAATTTCAACTTGTACCTGTGGTGGAATTGTAAAGAAAGACCCACCAGATGCACCTCTTTCAATTGGAACAACAGCTAAACCATTTTTAACGTTGTTACGGATACGGGCATATGCCTTAACCAAACGCTCTTCAATTTTATCTTGGAATTTGATTGACTCTTCCAACAACGCTTTTTCTTCTTTTTCCGTTTCGGCAAGAATAGCGTTTAGTTCACCTTTCTTATGCTTTAAGTGTGCCTCACGCTCAGATAAACGTTCTTTGGTATCAGAGATAACAGCTTTCTTTTGCTCTATTTGAGCTTTGAATTCTTTAATGTTCTTTTCAGCTAATTGAATTTCCAATTCTTGGAATTCCAATTCTTTACTAATAGAATTGAACTCTCTACTATTACGAACATTTTTCTGTTGCTCGCCGTATTTTTTAATTAAAGCCTTTGCTTCTTCAATCAGGTTCTTCTTAGCACCAATTTCAAAGTTTATATTCTCTAAATCGGTTTTAAGCTTATCCATTCTCGTTTTTAGGCCAAGGACTTCATCTTCCAAATCTTCTACTTCTAAAGGTAGTTCACCACGAACATTCCTTATTTCATCAACCCTAGAATCAATTAATTGCAGATCATATAATGCTCTTAACTTTGCTTCTACAGACGAATCTTCTTTTTTTGCCATATTAAAAATAATTGATGGGATTTGTTATACTTTCCGATAAATGGATTGCAAAATTAGGAATTTTTTTTGTAAGATAATCAACTAAAAGGTTTTTTGTAAACTGCTCAGTTTCAAAGTGTCCAATATCTGCCAAAATTATTTGATTTTCAGACTCGTAAAATTGATGATATTTAAGGTCAGCAGTAACAAATACGTCTGCTTTGACAGCTTTTGCCGCTCCAATGGCAAAAGAACCACTGCCACCTAAAACGGCTACTTTTTTAATGGGTTTGTTCAATAAATTGGAATGTCGCACCAATTTTGCGTTCATTTTGAGCTTAAGGTCATTTAGAAATTGCATTTCTGAAACCTCTTGGTCTAATTCACCGATCATGCCCATACCAATATCTTGGTTGGTGTTTTCAATAGTTTGTATATCATAAGCTACTTCTTCGTAAGGGTGCGAGGTCAATAGCGCATTAATTATAACGGACTCCCGATCTTTACCAAACACGCATGTGAGCATCACTTCGTTCTCGGTATGTGTAGTTCCAATAGTACCAATGGTGGGGTTTGCACCTTCATTGGCTTTATAGGAGCCATTTCCTTCAACCGAAAAGCTACAATTGGAATAGTTGCCAATGTTACCTGCACCTACCTTAAAAAGCGCATTTTTCACTTCTTCAATAGCATTTTTGGGTACGTACGTAGTTAATTTTTTTATCGTGTTCTTTTGGGGAAGTAGCACTTTTGTATTCGAAAGACCTAGTACCTCACATATTTTGGCATTGACTCCGTAACGGGCATTATCAAGTGCGGTATGGTTAGAATAAATGGAAATATCATTTTTGATAGCTTTAATGACTACACGTTCCACATAATTTTTACCGGTAATCTTTTTTAAGCCACCGAAAATGATAGGGTGAAAACTAACAATAAGGTTACAATTCTTGGCGATAGCTTCATCAACAACATTCTCTAAGGTGTCTAACGTAACCAATATTCCGCTCACTTCATTTGTTGCATTGCCCACCAATAGGCCAACGTTATCAAAATCCTCGGCATAGGGTAGTGGGGCAAATTCTTCTAATATTCGGGTGATGTCTTTTACAGTCATTTTATGGAAAAATAAGATATTCAAAGATAAATTATTATAATTTCGTTCTAATGCAGCTAATACGAAAACTTCTTTTTCCCATATCACTCCTATACGGATTGATTGTTTTTTTTAGAAATCGGTTATACGACATGGGTGTTTTTTCTTCTAAAACGTTTGCTGCAAAAACAATCTCTGTAGGTAATTTAAGCGTTGGCGGTACTGGTAAAACACCTATGATAGAATTACTGGTACGTGAATTAGGTGAAAGTTTTAGAGTTGCTATATTAAGCAGGGGGTATAAGAGAAAAACGAAGGGATTTTTACTTGCCGGTAATCATACCAGTGTAGAAGAGTTAGGTGATGAACCGTTTCAATTAAAAAAGAAATTTCCAAAAGTTGCGGTCGCAGTTGATGCAGATAGAAGAAATGGAATAAACCAATTAATGACAGATATTGATCCCGATGTTATTTTATTGGATGATGCTTTTCAGCACAGAAAGGTAAAACCTGGTTTTTCAATATTGTTAACGGCTTATGATAATTTGTATGTCAATGACTGGTATTTACCTACAGGTGATTTAAGGGATTTTAAAGGAGAGGCAAACCGGGCAGACATTATAGTAATAACCAAATGCCCTTCAGATTTATCCAATTCCGATAAATCAACAATACTTTTACAACTTGCTCCCAAACACTACCAAAAAGTATTTTTTAGTTATTTGGATTATAATAGAGATTTAAAGGGTGTTGAAATGCCACTTGAAAGCTTAAAAACTAAAAACGTGACTTTGGTAACGGGTATAGCCAACCCGACTCCTTTGGAGATGTTTTTGAAATCATCCGGTATTACCTTTGAGCATTTGAAATTCAACGATCATCACTTTTTTACCGATGTTGAAATAGAGGATTTAAAAAAGAAGGAAACGATTCTTACTACTGAAAAGGATTACGTAAGGCTAAAGTCAAAAATTCCAAACCTACATTATATTGAAGTGAAACATGAGTTTCTATACGATGGGAAAGAAGCTTTGAGGCAGGAATTACTGCAGTTTATGACAAAGAATTCTTAGGCTTTTTGTCAAAAATATTTTCACCTATTTTTTGGTAGAAAATCTCTGGCTTAAATGGTTTTGTAACAACATCATTACATCCGGCAGCATAAAAACTTTCTAAACTATCATCTAAAGAAATTGCGGTTAAGGCAATAATAGGAGTGTCTTGATTGAACTTTCTAATTTCTATGGTAGCTTCTTCACCACTAATACCTGGCATGTGTATATCCATTAAAATGGCATCATATACATTTTCTTTGGCAAGATCAACCGCTTCATGACCGTTATTGGCAATATCACTGGTCATATCTCTTTTGGTCAACATTTTTTTGGTAATGACCTGGTTGATTTTGTTATCCTCAACAATCAATAAATGAAGACCTTTAAAGTCATAGTCTTTAGGAGCAATTTCAAAAGCAACATCCTCGGCAAGATCATCAATACTCTTCATTTTAATCTCAAAGAAGAATGAGCTTCCTTCTCCTAAATTACTTTCTAGTTCAATTTGACTATTGAAAAGACCCAAAAGACTTTTTACAATGGTTAAGCCAAGTCCCGTTCCGCCATATTCCCTGTTTATTTGAATGGACCCTTGCTCAAAACCTTCAAAAATACTTTTCTGTTTTTCTTTTGATATGCCTATTCCATTATCTTTCACTTCAAAATAAATGGTGACATCATCTTGATCCTTGTTCAGAAGCTTAGAAATCACCCTAACTTCACCTCCCTTGGTGAATTTGATCGAATTACCGATCAGGTTCATGAATATCTGCGATAACTTTAATGGGTCACTAAGTAAATGGCTAGGTATTTTAGGGTCATATTCTAAAATAAGGTTGGTATTGTTAGATTTGGCACTTTGTCCTAGTGAATTAATTACTTCGTTAATTACCTTTTTTAGATTGAACTCCATATTCAAGGGTTCAAGCTTATTGGCGTCAATTTTATTGATATGTAAAATATCATTAATGAAATTAAGTAAATAATCACCCGAAAATTTTAAAGCTTTTAAATGTTCTTTTTGGTGCTCTTCAGGGTTTTCTTCAAGTAATAAATGGGTGAGACCAGTAACAGCATAAAGTGGAGTTCTTAATTCATGACTTACTGTTGAGAGAAAGTTGGTCTTAGCTTCCATAGCTTGTACTGCACCGTCTCTTGCTATTTGTAGTTCTTTGTTTTTAGTCTGTAAAAGATCGTTGGTCTTTAATTTTATTTGATTGTTTCTATAAAGTGTAACAGCCAATAATGATATGATAATTAAAAAAGCGGATGTTAAAATAGCCGTTAGTTCAGATCTGTTCTGAGATTCCGTCAGTTCTTCAATTTTCTTTTCTTGACGGGCAATCTCTTCAGTTTTATAATTATCCCTTATTTTATCTGCAGTTTTTGCTTCTATTTTATTCTTTTCAACATTGAAAATGGAGTCCTTCAATTGAACTAAATTTTGACTGTTTACCAATGATTTTTGGTATAGTCCTAATTTTTCATAAACCGAGGTTAAGAGAATATTTGCATCTTTAATGTCTTCTAGAAAACCATTATGTTTAGCAACTTCCAAGGCATTCTCGCCATTTTTGGCTGCTTCAGAAAAATTTTCCTGGATTAGATTTAGTTCGGCAAGGGTAAGATATGCTTGACTTGTTAAATATTCTTTTTCAAACAAGTCTGTATTGACCAAAAGTGAATTCAAATTTTTAGAGGCACTATCGTATTTTTCAAGACTTAAATAAACCTTTGCTTCTGTCAACAATAGATTATTGTAAAAATTACGATCGTTATTTAGCTGCTTGGCTTCGTTGAGCATAAATAGGGATTGAAAGTTTCTATTACTTCTATGTAGTAATATAGCTTCAATATACTTGTGCATGCCATCACCGTATGGGTAAGAAATATCTTTTAATAATACGCTGGCACGATCCCAATAGAATTCTGTGTCACCTTCTTTGTCAATTCTTAAATATAAAAGTGCCAGTTCATGAAGACTATCAATTAAACCTTTAATGTCTTCACGTTTTTCTGCTTCATTGGCAGCTGTGTTCAACGTTTCTAGAGCAAGGTCTATTTTGTCTTGATTTTTGAACTTTCGTGCTTGATCAAAATAAGGTTGAATATCTTTTTGGGAAATAGGGTCTTGGGAAAATACGACAGTAGTAGTCGCCAAAATTATAATGGGGACTAATAAAACTTTAATTACTTTATTTAAAAATAAAATTTTCAAATATACTTTTTAAAACTAATGAAGTTAATTAAATCTATAATTCTACTACTATAACCTGTTTCATTATCATACCAACCAATGATCTTAACCATTTTACCTATGACAGAGGTCATTAAAGAATCAAACGTACAAGAATAGCAACTATTGTTTATATCTATAGAAACTATTGGGTCGCTGGTATAGTGAACAATATTTTTAAACTGGTTTTTAGCCGCTTTTTCAAAAGTAGCGTTTATTTCATCAATGCTCGTTTCCCTCTTTACATTAAGGGTAATGTCTGTTAATGAGCCGTTTGGAACAGGTACTCTAATACCGCAACCCCCAATAGTATCCGCTAGTTCAGGGAATATTTTGGTCAATGCTTTTGCAGCACCTGTAGTTGTTGGCACTATAGATTGTGACGCTGCACGGGCCCTTCTTAAATCTCTGTGAGGTTGATCGTGCAAACTTTGATCGGTAGTGTAGGAATGTATGGTGGTAATATATGCTTGCTCTATACCGCAAAGATCATTGATTACCTTGATCATTGGTGCAGCATTATTGGTAGTACAAGATGCGTTAGAAATAATATCATCTGTTGCCGTCAATGAATTTTCATTGATACCAAAAACAATCATTTTAATATCATCTTCGGTTGGCGGTACAGATAGAATTACTTTTTTAGCTCCGTTTTTAATATGGAAAGCAAGGGTTTCCCGATCCTTAAATTTTCCAGAACATTCTACCACTAAGTCAGTATTGGTTAACGCCCAATTTATTTTTGATGGATGAGATTCGTTGTGTAAAATTATGCGACCATCATTGACGATAATATGATTTTCATCACATGAAATATTAAGCGCCGAGGTACCATGAATACTATCATATTTTAGTAAATGTGAAAGTGTTCTGGCATCTGCCAAATCATTTATTGCTACAACATTTAAGTTAGGATGTTCTTGCAAAAGGCGAAATAGGGTTCTACCTATTCTTCCGAAACCATTAATGCCAATATTTAATTTCTGCATTGGTTATCGTAAATTTTTATACTTGTGAAATCGGAAGTTTAATGGAAACCATGGGTTAACAAATAAACTTTGAAAATCTAGGAGCGGTTTAAAAAATAAATTAAAGAATGTGTTTATGTGCTTTGTAAGATGATCTTACCAAAGCGCCACTTTCTACATGTCTAAAGCCCATTTCTAGACCTATATCCTCATATTTTTTAAACTGTTCAGGGGTAATAAACTCTTTTACAGGAAGGTGTTTTTTAGAGGGTTGTAGATATTGCCCAATAGTTACAACATCAACGTCTGCCTTTCGTAAATCTGCCAAAGTTGTTATAACTTCATCTTCATGCTCGCCTAAACCTAGCATAATACCAGACTTGGTTCTATTGATACCTTGTTTTTTTAGATAATTAAGAGCTTCAAGACTACGTTCGTATTTTGCTTGTATACGTACTTTCCTGGTCAGCCTTTTAACGGTCTCCATATTGTGCGATACCACCTCAGGGGCAACAGCAACAATTCTATCCAAATGCTTTTCTATTCCTTGAAAATCAGGAATTAAAGTTTCTAAAGTAGTTGTAGGGTTCATTCTTCTTATGGCCTTAACGGTTTCTGCCCAAATAATAGAGCCCATATCTTTAAGGTCATCTCTGTCTACAGAGGTAATTACAGCATGTTTGATTCCCATTATTTTAATGGACCTAGCTACTTTTTCCGGTTCTGCCCAATCTACGTTTTCAGGTCTACCTGTCTTAACACCGCAAAAGCCACATGATCTTGTACAAACATTACCCAAAATCATAAAGGTAGCCGTACCTTCTCCCCAGCATTCTCCCATATTAGGGCAACTACCACTGGTGCAAATGGTATGAAGATCATACTTATCAACTAAGCCTCTAAGCTGGGTATATTTTTTACCGGTAGGTAATTTAACCCGTAGCCATTTTGGTTTGCCTTTTGGTGGAGCAACATTTTCTTTTACAACTGTTGACATGCGATAATTTTAATACAAATATACGAACTATAAAAATGAGGATAAAGTAGAATTGTATTCTACACAAATGAAGGTGAAAAAATTACGTAATAACCAATATGTTATTTTTTTCTTGCTTCAATAATTTCTGAAAGTAGCTTTTTTGCCCTTAGTAACTTAACCTTTACACTATTAATAGGTTCATTTAATTGAGTTGCTATATCGGCATAGCTCAACTCATTAAAATATCTTAAGTTGATTACCGCTTGATAATGAGGTTTCAATTTTTTGATATCCCTTAGTAAATCGGCTAAATTCTGTTCTTGAATAAGTTGATCTTCCATAGAAGGGGTGGCATCTAAAGCTGAAGTTATGGCCTCTGTGTTGCTATGGGAGTCTAACAAACTCTTTTTTCGCTTTCTCACCAGATCAATATGTATATTCTTTGAAATGGTTATCAACCATGTCTTAAAAACATAAGCATCATTATAGGTGTGAATTTTATCGAACGCTTTTGAGAAGGTCTGTATGGTAATGTCTTCAGAGTCGTTCTCATTTTCGGTACGTTTTAGTTGAAATCCATACACATCGTTCCAAAACATATCCAATAAACGGCTGAACGCAATTTGATTGCCTTGTTTAGCTTTAAGAATTGTTTCTTCTAATTTGTCTGTGTTATTCAAATACCGATATTGTAAACTCCTTGTTTTAAGAAGTAAGTGTACTTATTCTGAGATTAAATCTTTTTTACAATCTTGTTCATCTGGCATTTTGCCACACATACCACAAGCTTGCCCATCTTGATTTAGAAACGGACTTTGGCTGGCACATGTACCTGCAAACTTACCATCTTTTTTAGACCATATTTTAATAGCTATTCCTGCAAAAGCCAATGCTAATAACCCAATGGTCAATAATACTAGTTTCATATGCTGAATTTTATACAAAGATAAAAAATAAAGCCCCAAATATGGGGCTTTAAGAATACTTTATGTGAGTTGACCTAGTAAGCTATGTTGGCAACTATATTTTCTACGGTCGGTGCTTGGTTGTTACCTTTTTGTTCTATGGTAATGTAACCAACGGCATTTTCTGCGTATGGCAGTGCAAGCAACTTTTGTTGGTCTCCTGCTTCCTCTATAATACCCAGATTGATCATTTTGCCATTAACCTCTGCCCACATTTGAAAACACTGGCTTTCTGGAATATTAGGTAATTTGCTAACATTAATATAAGATAGTTTTTTAACAGGATTAATGTATGCCACAGCTTTAAGCTCCTTTGCTTTTTGATTGCCTTTTACGTTATACTTTTTAGTCTGTGGATTGTTAAGTACAATAAATTGGTTGCGCACGTCTTCCAATTGCTCTTTCATATTCTCCTCTAACAATTTTATTTTATTGCTAACAACGCTGTTCTCTTCTTGTAAACTCTGGTTCTGATTCCAGAAGAAAGTTGAAATGCCAATAAATAGTATAGCGGTAATACTAGCTGCAATAGCATAGCTGTAAAATCTTTTTCTGCCTTTACGTTCAGCTTTAATTCTTGCGTTAATTTTATCCTTAAGTCCTTGTGGGGCTTCAATGGCGTGTAACTTAGCAAAAATCTCAAGGTTTTCCTGTAGCTCTGCATAGGTTTCCCTAACTTCAGGGTACATGGCAATGTAGCGCTCCACTTGTAAGCTTTCTAACTCTGTAGTGGTTCCTAAAAGATATTTTTCCAACAAATCTGAATCGAGGAAAATTTTTATTTTGTCTTTCATAATACAATATTTAATATCATGGCTATTACGGCAGGACCATAGATTTTGCCTAATTCGCGCAATCCTATCTTTAATCTAGATTTAATGGTTCCCAATGGTATATCCAACTCATCACTTGCTTCTTGTTGGGTCATGCCTTGAAAGAAAAGAGCTTCTAGTACAATTTGATATTTTTCTTCAATTTTGTCTAGATGTTCTTTTACATCCATTAATTCTGGTCTTGTGCTTTCAACACCTAAAGTATATACGTCTGAAACATCTATTTGGATTTCTTTATCACTTTTTGTGTTTACACTTCTTAATTTATCTATTGCAGTGTTACGTGTAATTCTAAAAAGCCAAGTAAAAAGTTTTGCTTTTTTAGGGTCGTATGAATCTGCTTTCTTCCAAATTTTCACAAACGATTCTTGAACCACGTCTTGCGCAAGTTCTGGATCCCGTACTACTTTATTGGCAACACCCAATAGGGTATCAGCATAGTTATCGTACAAAAGGGAAATCGCTTTTTCGTTTCGCTCTTGTAATAATTCAACAATATGATTTTCTAATAGAGTGCTCATAATTTAAAAAGATGTACATATTTTTTTATAATGGACATCCAAATGCTAAGATTGAACCGTATATGCTTAAACGCTAAATTATAAAATTGATTGTTAAAGTGGCGTTTTCTAAAAATATATATTGAATAAGTGGTCAGCTGGTAACTGCCCACTTTGTTTTTGGTTGGTTTGGTTTGGTAATAACCCCTGTAAATTTTACAGGGGTTATTTTATTAGATTAACCTCTGGACTTATTTCAATTTCAAACTTTCTTTTGACCTCTTCAATAATTTTTGCTGCAAGATCTAGAATGTCTTTACCTGTGGCATTATCATAATTGACCAGTACCAACGCTTGATTTTTATGTACGCCGGCATCGCCAAAACGTTTTCCTTTAAAGCCACATTGTTCTATTAACCAGCCTGCAGGAATTTTATAATAGTCCTCTGATACTTTGTAAAAAGGTGCCTCTGGATATGTTGTGCTGAACTGGGTGAAAATTTTTTTTGTGACAATCGGATTTTTAAAAAAACTACCACTATTTCCTAATTCTTTTGGGTCTGGCAACTTACTTTGGCGAATTGCTATTACGGCATTGGAAATATCTTTTATTGTAGGATTTGAAATAGACTCCTTAAGCAATTGATTTTCTATAGCACCGTAACCAGAATTTATGTTATGATTCTTTTTTGTAAAGGAGAAAGTTACCGATGTAATTACGTACTTGTCTTTGCCTTCATTTTTAAAGAACGAATCTCTATAGCCAAATTGACATTCCTCCTTAGAAAGAGTTACCAATTGTTGATCGTCTATTCTAACAGCTTCACAACTTACAAAACAATCTTTTAATTCTACCCCATAGGCGCCAATGTTCTGGATAGGAGCCGTACCGGTATTACCAGGAATTAAAGACATATTTTCCAATCCGCCAAAATCATGGTCAATTGCCCACATTACCATATTGTGCCAATTTTCTCCGGCCATTACTTTGACGGTCACATTATTGTCATCTTGTGAAACTATCTGCTTGCCCTTTAAATTAACGTGTATAAAAAGAGCATCAATATAGTCTGTAAGCAACATGTTACTACCACCACCAATAAGAATTTTTCTTGGATACGCGTTATTCTCTAAAATATCCTGTAATTCTTCAATAGTGGTTACTTCCACAAAGTATCTAGCCGTGGCATCAATACCAAAAGTATTGTAGTTCTTTAAAGAAAAGTGGTCATAAATGATCATTAACCCTTGTAATTTTTAAGTGCTTCGCTTAAAATGTGTACTGCGCGTTTTAGACTTTCTTTATCCAGAACGTAAGCAATTCTAATTTGTTTTTTACCCAGACCTTCTGTAGCGTAAAATCCAGCTGCAGGTGCTACCATGACAGTTTCGTTATTTAAGCTAAAGTCTTCTAATAGCCATTGCGCAAAATGGTCGGCATCTTCAATAGGCAATTCGGCAATACAATAAAACGCACCTTGAGGTTTCGCAATCTTAATGCCTTCTATTTTTTCAAGTTCAGTAATAAGAAGATTTCTTCGGGCAACGTATTCTTCTTTAACTTCGGCAAAATAACTATCAGGAGTGTCCAAAGCTGCCTCGCTAGCAATTTGTGCGTAGGTTGGGGGTGATAATCGCGCTTGTGCAAATTTGAGAGCCGTTGCAATAAAGTCTTTGTTTTTAGAAACTAAATAACCAATTCTAGCTCCGCACATACTATATCTTTTTGAAACGGAATCAATGACAATGGCGTGTTCTTCTAAGCCTTTTTCCTTTAAAATTGAAGTGTGTGTCTTGTTGTCATATGTAAACTCTCGGTAAACTTCATCGGCAACCAAGAATATATTATGCTTTTTAACCAGTGTTGCTAATTTTTGTATTTCTTCTTTGCTATATAGATATCCCGTAGGGTTACCTGGGTTGCAAATTAAAATAGCCTTGGTTCTTGAGGTAATCAATTTCTCGAATTCCTCGATTGGAGGAAGGGCAAAATTATCTTCAAGCTTAGAAACGACAGGAACCACAGTTACGCCACAGGCAGTTGCAAAGCCATTGTAATTTGCATAAAAAGGTTCTGGAATTATAATTTCATCGTCAGTATCTGCAATGGTATTCATGGCAAAGGACAAAGCTTCAGATCCACCAGTGGTCACTATAATTTCATTGGCATTTACCGGAATATCATTTTTAATATAATATTGGGCAATTTTGCTTCTAAATTCTTCAGAACCTTCGGTACGGCTATATTCCAAGACATTAATGTTGTTGTTCTTTACGGCATCTAATGCTTGTTGAGGAGTCTTTATGTCCGGTTGTCCAATATTTAAATGAATGACTTTAATCCCCTTCTTTTTAGCGCCTTCAGCGAAAGGAACTAGTTTTCTAATGGGTGATTGGGGCATGGTAAGCCCTTTATTTGAGACAGATGGCATATAATTATATTTTACGCAAAAGTGATAAATGATAATGGTACTTACAATTAAATTGTATTTTATTTAAACTTCTATGTGCTGTTAAATATAGCGATCGTATTAAAAATTTACGTATCTTAAAAAGGCTTAACTAATTCATATAGATTATGTTACGTAGATGTATCTTTTTTTTGATTCTCCTTGCTGGTTGTGCGGGTTCATCTGTAAATGCACAAACATACCAACTGCCAAAGGGCAAGAAGTTTCAAAAGGTAAAATTTCAGCTCATTAATAATCTTATGATTATTCCTGTAGAGGTGAACGGAACTGAATTGTCTTTTGTGTTAGATTCTGGTGTGGGCACGCCCATTTTGTTCAATTTGGCGGATCAAGATTCCATTCAGTTGAATAATGTTACTGAGATTACCATTAACGGTTTGGGGGAAGGTGATCCCATTAACGCATTAAAGTCTACTAATAATAGGGTGGAACTGGGTGGTGTAAAGAACCTTTATCAAAATATTTATGTAGTGATGGATGCGGGAATTAATTTTTCTCCAAGTCTAGGTATTCCTGTGCATGGTATTATTGGGTATGATTTATTTAGGGATTTTGTTGTGGATGTCAATTATATCAAAAAGACCATTAAGTTTTATGATCCAGCGCTTTACACATATAAAACGTCTAAGCATACTAGGGTAGTGGACATGTCGGTAATTAGAAGAAAAGCATATTTAGATGCTCATGTGATGGTCAATAAAACCGATGAAATTCCTGTTAAATTATTGTTGGATACGGGTAGTAGTGATGCGGTTTGGTTGTTTGAAGATGAGAGAATTCAACTTCCAAAAAAACACTATCAGGATTTTCTTGGCAAAGGTTTGGCAGGAGATATTTTTGGAAAGAGGACCAAAATAAATCATTTAAAGATTTCTGATTTTATTTTAAGCGATGCCAAGGCAGCATTTCCTGATATGGAAACATTTAATACTATTGCTGATTTTGGTGGTAGAAATGGTAGTCTTGGCGGGGAGATTATAAAGCGTTTTCATGTGGTGTTTGATTATGCTAATGAAAAACTCATACTAACCAAGAATTCAAACTTTGGTAAGCTATTTCAATATAATATTAGTGGTATTGATCTTCAACATGCCGGTATGCGGTATGTTTCAGAAAGAATTACCGATGCTAACGGTGTTGTAAATAGTAATGCAAAATCTTATGGAGATGTTCAAATCTTGCTTCAAGGAGCTACAAGGTTGAGTTTGGTGCCAGAGATAATTGTATCGGGAATTCGTCAAGGGAGTCCGGCACATTCAGCAGGCTTGCGTGAGGGTGATGTAATTTTGGCTGTAAATGGTAAGCGTATTCATAGATACAAATTACAAGAGATCATGCACATGCTTAATGTAAAAAAAGATAAAAGGATAAAGGTTTTGGTAGAGCGTTATGACAATGATTTGTTGTTCAGCTTTGAGTTAAAACCCCTTTTTGATGATCAATAAGACAAAAAAAAGCCCAACTTTTCAGTTGGGCTTTTAATTTTACATCAGTAATTTTTATTTGGTACCGGTAGAAGCTTTTACTTCTCCTTTGATCTTTAAAACTTTTGTTGGTGTATCTGCGTTAGATATTACCGTAATCGCTTTACGAATAGGTCCAACTCTGTTAGTATCATACTTAACTTGAATTTCACCTGTTTTACCTGGTAAAATTGGGTCTTCCGGTTTTTTTGGAATTGTACATCCACAGCTAGAACTTACTTTACTTACAATAAGCGGAGCAGTACCGGTGTTGGTAAATTCAAAAACTCTAACTCCGTCAGAACCTTTTGCTATTTCACCATAATCAACCGTTTCTGACTTAAACTCTATTTTGGCCGCAGTGTCTTGAGCGGTCAAGCTAAATCCTAGTAAGCCTACAAATAATACAAGTACTATTTTTTTCATCATTTTTAATTTTGGGTGGATTTCAAAATTAAATCTTTTCAGATCAAC
Source organism: Maribacter sp. 6B07 (assembly GCF_002700155.1). NCBI lineage: Bacteria > Pseudomonadati > Bacteroidota > Flavobacteriia > Flavobacteriales > Flavobacteriaceae > Maribacter > Maribacter sp. 6B07. The sequence goes on from NZ_PDUT01000003.1 coordinate 71,457, forward strand.
CTCAAAATCCTTTTGTTATACTCTAACGTTACTTATTTTTGTTTCGTATTTAATTTTAGGTAAAATTTAGCTGAAATGACCGTTAGAATGTCAGTTCGGCTTTATTTTTAATAACCACATATTTATTTATTCAAAAACTGTTCCAAATATGGAAATTCCTTCAAAATATAATCCGCAGTCCACAGAATCTCAATGGTATGAGTATTGGATGAAAAACGGATATTTTCATTCGGTTCCCGATGATAGGGAACCTTATAGTATTGTAATACCACCACCAAACGTAACCGGTATTCTTCATATGGGGCATATGCTGAACAATACTATACAAGATGTATTGATCAGAAGAGCTCGTTTATTAGGTAAAAATGCATGCTGGGTACCTGGTACGGATCACGCATCTATTGCTACAGAGGCAAAAGTGGTGGCTAAACTAAAAGAACAAGGTATCAATAAAAATGACCTGACAAGGGAAGAGTTTTTGAAACATGCTTGGGACTGGACACACCAGTATGGGGGTATCATACTAGAGCAGTTAAAGAAATTGGGCTGTTCTTGTGATTGGGACCGTACAGCGTTCACTATGGATCAAGAAAGATATGATAGTGTTATAAAAGTGTTCATAGACCTTTATAATAAAGGATTGATTTATCGCGGTTATCGAATGGTAAATTGGGATCCAGAGGCGCAAACAACCTTGTCTGATGAAGAAGTGGTGTATGAAGAAAAACAAGGTTTGTTGTACTATTTGTCATATGACATAGAAGGTTCAGATGAAAAAGTGACCATTGCTACCACAAGACCAGAAACTATTTTGGGTGATACAGCTATATGTATTAACCCTAACGATGAGCGCTTTACCCATTTAAAAGGTAAAAACGTTATTGTGCCTATTTGTAATAGGGTAATACCTATTATAGAAGATGAGTACGTTGATGTAGAGTTCGGTACCGGTTGTTTAAAGGTGACACCTGCGCATGACATAAATGACAAAGCGCTAGGCGAAAAGCATAACTTGGAGACTATAGATATCTTTAATGATGATGCCACCTTAAATAGTTTTGGTATGCATTACGAGGGTAAAGATCGTTTTGTAGTTAGAAAAGAAATCTCAAAAGAATTGGAGGAAAAGGGTATTTTGGTAAAAACCGAAACCCATATCAATAAGGTAGGTACCTCAGAAAGAACCAAAGCTGTCATAGAACCTAAACTGTCTGATCAGTGGTTTTTAAAAATGGAAGATTTGGCAAAACCCGCTTTAGAAGCAGTGTTGGAAAGTGGAGATGTAAAACTGCATCCAAAGAAATTTGAAAATACATATCGCCATTGGATGGAGAACGTTCGTGATTGGAACATCTCTAGACAATTGTGGTGGGGACAACAGATACCGGCGTTCTATTTTGGCGACGGTCAAGAAGATTTTGTGGTTGCCGCTAATTTAAAGGAGGCATTAGAACTGGCAAAGGAGAAATCTGGCAATTCAGATTTGCAGGAAAGTGATTTAAGGCAAGATGCCGATGTGCTAGATACTTGGTTTTCATCTTGGTTATGGCCAATGAGTGTATTCGGAGGCATTATGGATCCGGATAATGAAGAGGTGAATTATTACTATCCTACCAACGATTTGGTTACGGGTCCGGATATTCTATTCTTTTGGGTAGCTAGAATGATAGTTGCCGGGTATGAGTTTAGAGGTAAGAAACCTTTTGAGAATGTTTATTTCACAGGCTTGGTAAGGGATAAGCAACGTCGCAAGATGTCTAAATCTTTAGGGAACTCGCCAGATGCATTAAAATTAATTGAAGATTATGGAGCGGATGGCGTACGTGTTGGTTTATTGTTAAGTTCGGCGGCAGGTAACGATTTAATGTTCGATGAAGATCTGTGTCAGCAAGGAAAAAACTTTGCCAATAAAATTTGGAACGGTTTCCGATTGGTTAAAGGTTGGGAGGTTGCAGATATACCACAGCCCGAAGCATCAAAACTTGGTTTAGAGTGGTACGAGTCTAAATTGAACAAGACCTTGGTAGAGATTGAGGATCACTTTAGCAAGTTCCGTATTTCCGATGCTTTAATGTCAATTTATAAATTGGTTTGGGATGATTATAGTTCTTCTTTATTGGAGATTATTAAACCTGCATACCAACAACCTATTGATAAAATTACTTTTGATAAGGTAATTCAGCTATTTGAGCAGAACTTGAAATTGTTACATCCGTTCATGCCATTTTTGACCGAGGAGGTGTGGCAGCATATTTCAAAAAGGAGCGAGAGCGAAGCATTGGTGATTGCAAAGTGGCCAACAATAGGTAAAATAGATGAACAATTATTGGAAGAGTTCGATTTTGCCGCTGAGGTTATTGCCGGGATTAGAACTATAAGAAAGAATAAGAATATTCCTATGAAAGAAGCATTGGAATTATCTGTTTTGAATACTGAAAAGGTGAGTGATCGTTTTGATGTTGTCATATCAAAACTTACCAATGTTTCTGATATTGCTTATACAGAAGAGCAGTTAGAAGGTGCATTGACATTTAGGGTAAAGAGTAACGAATACTTTGTACCTATGGAAGGTGCTATAGATATTGAGGCTGAAATTGTGAAAATCAATGAAGAGTTGAAATATACCAAAGGATTCTTACAGTCTGTTCAGAAGAAATTATCTAATGAGCGTTTTGTCAATAATGCCCCTGAAAAGGTAATAGCAATTGAGCGTCAAAAATTAGCTGATGCCGAGGCTAAAATTGAAACTTTAGAAAAGAGTTTAGCAAGTTTAGGCTAATATTCTTTAATAAATAACAAAGCCTCATTCCTATTTTTGGGAGTGAGGCTTTTTCTATTGTTAAAATCATGGACGCACTCAAGTGCTTTTTGTAATTTTAAATAGAACCAAAAAGCTTTGAAAATGAAATCATTAAGAAAAGAGGATATTAAACAAGAAGTGTTCGACCTTTACGATGCCTATGCGCATAATAAATTAGAACGGCGAGACTTTGTGCAAAAACTATCAATGTATGCAGTAGGTGGTATTACTGTACCTTCGTTAATGAGTTTTTTAATGCCAGATTACGAAACTACGTTATTGGTTGATAAAAACAATCCTGATCTTGATTCTGGTTTTATTACCTATGATTCGCCAAAAGGCGGTGGAGAGATTAAGGCATTACTATCAAAACCAAAATCAGCTGACGTAAAGTTACCGGGTATAGTGGTGGTACATGAAAATAGAGGTTTGAATCCGTATATTGAGGATACGGCAAGAAGAGCTGCTCTAGCGGGTTTTATCACGATTGCCCCAGATGCTTTGAGTCCGTTAGGTGGTTATCCGGGAAATGATGATGAGGGTAGGGAGATGCAACGGAAAAGAGACAGAAATGAAATGCTTGAGGATTTTATTGCAGCATTTAATTATTTAAAGAATCATGAAGGGTGTACAGGCAAGATAGGGGTTGTAGGTTTTTGTTTCGGTGGATGGATCTCTAATATGATGGCAGTGAAAGTGCCGGAATTGGCAGCTGCGGTTCCATTTTATGGTGGTCAACCTACGGAAGGAATAGAAGATATAAACGCTCCTTTATTACTGCAATACGCAGGTTTGGACGAACGCGTAAATGCCGGATGGCCTGAATATGAAAAAAAGCTTAATGAGCTGGGTAAAGATAATACAGCCTATTTCTATCCGAATGTTAATCATGGTTTTCATAATACGTCAACTCCAAGATATGACGAACCGGCAGCGGAACTGGCATGGTCGCGAACCATTGATTTTTTTAAGGAAAATTTAATGTAAGTGGTTGGTTTTAAATGTTTATAGTGAAGTGCGTTGATGGTATGGCTCTGATTTAGAGCTAGTAATCAATTGGTTTGAGTTAAGGGTGCAGGGGGAATCCTTTTAAATTTACCATATAAACAATCTAAAAACACACATTATGAGAAGTCTATTATGGTTAGTAGCAGTTATTTGTATAATTATATGGTTATTAGGAATGCTAGGAATTGTTCCTGGACTTGCAACCGGTAGTTTAGTACATATTTTATTGGTGATTGCAGTTATTGTAATCTTATACAACATTATATCTGGTAAAAAAGTCCTGTAAGTACATAACATTAAGTAAATAATATACAGACCCTTGAATTTATTCAAGGGTTTTTTTATGCGTATATAGTATCTTTAATGCTATGATACGACCATATATACTAGCAGAAACAAACTGGAATCATTTAAAGGATGAAAATATAGAACTGGCGGTATTACCGTGGGGTGCAACAGAAGCACATAATTATCATCTGCCATATGGCACAGATAACTACCAAGCTGAAAATATGGTTGAAGCTGCGGGTAAGATCGCATGGGAAAAGGGTAAAAAAGTAATTATTTTACCCACCATACCTTACGGTGTCAATACAGGGCAAAAGGATATTTATTTAGATATGAATTTAAATCCGTCTACCCAACTGGCAATATTGAAAGACTTGGTAAACGTATTAGATAGACAGGGAATTAGAAAACTATTATTATTTAATGGGCATGGTGGTAATAACTTTAAACCGATTGTTAGGGAACTGGGTTTAATGTTTCCAAAGATGTTCATCAGTTTCTGCTTTTTTCCACCAATGTTAGATAAATCTAAATATTTCAAGGAAAAAGGTGATCATGCAGATGAGATGGAGACTAGCCTAATGCTTTATTTAAGACCAGAACTGGTATTGGTGAAAGAATCATGGGGTAGTGGTAGTGCTAAAAAATTTAAGATTAAAGCTTATAATGAGGGTTGGGCTTGGGCAGAACGCCAATGGTCTAAAGTTAGTAGTGACACAGGGATAGGTAATCCAGAGTATGCAACTGCTGAAAAAGGGCAACGTTTTTTTAATGATGTATGTGAAAAATTAGAAGATCTTATCTGTTCTCTTTGTGATGCGGATTTAGAAGATTTATATCATTGATTTTTAATGGCAATCAATTGTTCTGACGGTGGTTCCGTGCTGTCAGTTTTTTCAAGATTGTTGTTTAAATCTATTTTTAAAGATAAAAGGGCACTCAAAATGATTATATTCTTAACTATATATTGCCCTGCCAAAGTAAAAACCAATTCACCTTTGCCAAAAATTTCTTCTGGTAATAAAAATAAAGGAGTAAATGTGAAAAGTATGTGAACTATAGCTATACTGATAAAAATTCTGGGTTTCCAGTTTGCAATGAGAAAGACACCTATTAAGGTTTCAACAACTGCTAATACAATTAAGCTTAAGGAGGAATGCAAAATTCCAAAAGTCAAAATTCCGATTGTATTGGTGGCTAAATCTTCGGCCGGACTTAGATTGGGTATAAATTTTATAAAGCCAAAAAATAGATAAACAAGTCCTATGGAGATTCTGAGAATGTTGAGTTTTAATTTTTCTAGTTGTTTCATTTGGCACGTGTCATATGTTTAAATAAAATTTTAAACTCTACTGCAACAACTATAAATTTAATTTAAATTTTACAAAAGGTCATTGTCCTGTCTTCAATTCTTTCGTAGCTAATTCAATATAAGCTTGCATAGCCTTTTTTTTGCTCATATTCTTGGCTTGAAAAAGGGCGTTTGCCTTAAATGCATTTATCAAGGGAGTTTTACTGCCTGGGTTTTCAAAATTAGCATTCGCTATTTTGTAATAGGCATAAAGTTTTAAAAGAACATCTGCAGGTATAGGTTCAGTATAGTTATTTACCAAATCAACCGTCTTCTCAAATTCAGTATGTAAGTTCGTCTTTTTCATTTGGGTCAATAAAAGTAGCAATACACGTGCCGGCGCCTTTAACTTTTTGGTTAAGTTTTACATTAATTTGGCAGTCTAGTGGTAAAAACAAATCTACTCTTGAGCCAAACTTGATAAAACCGGCATCGTCACCTTGCTGCACACTTTCACCTTCTTCAGCATAATTTACAATTCGCCTGGCCAATGCACCCGCAATTTGTCGGTAAAGAATTTCTCCGAATTTAGGTGTTTTTATGACTACCGTTGTTCTTTCGTTTTCTTCGCTTGATTTTGGGTGCCATGCTACTAGGTACTTACCTGGGTGATATTTTGAGAAAGTAATACTACCGCTTGCAGGGTATCTGGTAACATGTACGTTAACGGGAGACATGAAGATAGATACTTGCCTTCTCTTATCCTTAAAATATTCTTTCTCTTCTACTTCTTCAATAACTACAACCTTGCCATCTACAGGAGACAAAATTTCATTAAAATCTTTTTTGGCCAGTCTTTTAGGGTTTCTAAAAAACTGTAGTATGATTATCAAGATAATTAAGCCAAGTATTTGTACCGTTAGCTTCAGCCATGCTATATCAATAAAGAAATGGGCCAATAGTATACTAACCCCAACAAGTAAAAAAGAAAACAATATTATTTTTTGTCCCTCTCTATGAAACATAACTAAAAATATTTAAAGTTAAATATGCAAACGGTGCTGCAAAAACCAAACTATCCAAACGATCAAGCATACCACCATGACCTGGTAATATGGCTCCACTATCCTTAACGCCAGCTGTTCGTTTGAATTTAGATTCTATTAAATCTCCTAAACTACCCGCAACAACTATAACAGTAGCAAGTATCATCCATTGAATAGGACTAATTAGCTCCTCAAAAGTTGCCATAAGATAAGCTGCTGCCAGTGCAAATATAAAACCTCCTAAAGTACCTTCAATAGTTTTTTTAGGAGAAACTGATGGAAAAAGTTTAGTACGCCCAATACTTTTGCCTACTAAATATGCAAATGAATCATTTACCCATATCAATATAAAAATGCCCATGATCAATAATTTGGCAAATGCATCATTTTTGTAAGGTATCATAGTAAGAAAAATACATCCTCCACCAATATAGAACAATCCTACTATAAATTTTAATGGAGTGTTGAGTACTAAAGGTTTTTTTGTGAAAAGGTTGATCAATAGAAATATATCTACCACGATAGTAATTAACATAAGTATATTAATAACCTGTTGGTCTTTTACCAAATATATAAATGCCCACCAAAGCGCTAAGTATGCTGCAAATATGTGATATCCTTTAAGGCGAACCAATTTTTTATACTCGTAAAGACATGCTAGTCCAAAGGTCATAAATAGAAAATCGAACGCATCGGAGCTTAAAAATACTGCTGACAGCAATAAAATGATATATACAGCCCCAGTTAATGACCTTCGTAAAATTTCTTTCATACTATAAATCTTCCAGTAGTAAAAGATAAAGATTTTTAGTACTACTACCATACGTTAGAAAATCATCTGAATTTTCTGCGGTAGCTTTAAAGTGTTTTAAAGTGGTTATGTTGGCCGGTATTTTTTGGCCATACTTCTTTTTTATGGTCTTAAGACCTTCTCCAATAGATTCTACCAATTGACTTGTAGTCGCAAATACAACTACGTTACTTGGTAATTCATTAACCTTTTTTTCCAGTAATTGGTTAGAGCAAACTAAAATACTACCATTTTGTGCAATTAAATGCTCGCAGGTAGTAAAGAATACTTCGCTTTGTCTAGTATTGTCGGTAAAGGTAATAGGTTCTTTAGAAAATTTTTGGGCTAGCCTTTCATTGAGAACAAAGAAAGGCTCATTCTCCCAATTATTTTCAGTTACGATATTCTGTATGGCTCGTGAAACCTCATTGTCAGAATCGCAATAGATAAATTTACCTCCATTCTGTTTAAAATGAATAGTAAATTTTTCATCAACAGGTATATTTAAATCGGGCATATGGTCACCACGCGTTTCTGCTGTTTCTTTCGAAACTTTCTTCTTGCCGCCACCAAATAAAATATCTAAAAACCCCATTTATACTATTGAACTAATTGCTTATCTAAAGTACTGCAATTTTACTTATTTTCAGTAATTTCTTGCTGCTCTGTAGAATTATTATCCTCTTCTTCTTTAAGTTTCTTTTCGTTTTCTAACGCTAAAATATCTTTTTCAAAATTTCGCTTACCAAAGATTTTTTCCAAATCTTCCTTAAAGATAACCTCTTTCTCCAACAATCGTTCTGCTAAAGTGGTTAGTTTATCTTTATTGTCCGTTAAAACTTTAATGGCACGTTGATACTGTTCTTCAATAATTTTTGAAATTTCGGCATCTATTTTACGAGCGGTGTCTTCGCTATACGGTTTTGAGAATCCATAAGAATCTTGACCTGATGAATCATAATAAGTAATGTTTCCTATTTCATCATTAAGTCCGTAAATAGTAACCATTGCCCTAGCTTGTTTGGTTACTTTCTCCAGGTCACTCAAAGCGCCTGTGGAAATTTTGTTGAAAATCACCTTTTCAGCAGCTCTACCGCCCATAGTTGCACACATTTCATCAAGCATTTGTTCAGGCCTAACGATCAAGCGCTCTTCAGGTAAATACCAAGCTGCTCCTAAAGATTGTCCTCTTGGTACAATAGTAACTTTTACTAACGGTGCAGCGTGTTCTAGCATCCAACTTGTGGTTGCGTGACCAGCTTCGTGGTAAGCAATGGTTTCTTTTTCACCAGGTGTTATAATCTTATTTTTCTTTTCAAGACCGCCAACAATTCTATCTACAGCGTCTAGGAAATCTTGTTTGGTTACCGCTTTCTTTTCATTACGTGCAGCTATTAAAGCGGCTTCATTACATACATTGGCGATATCAGCACCTGAGAAACCAGGTGTTTGTCTTGCCAAGAAATCTAAATCTAAAGTCTCAGCAGTTTTAATAGGTCTTAAATGAACTTCAAAAATTTCCTTACGCTCACGAATATCCGGTAGGTCAACATAAATCTGTCTATCAAATCTACCAGCACGCATTAAAGCTTTATCCAATACATCTGCACGGTTGGTGGCAGCAAGTACTATTACATTGGTGTTAGTGCCAAAACCATCCATTTCGGTCAATAACTGGTTCAATGTATTTTCACGTTCATCATTAGATCCCGTGAAGTTATTTTTTCCTCTGGCTCTACCTATAGCATCAATTTCATCAATAAATATAATTGCTGGAGATTTGTCTTTAGCTTGCTTAAACAGGTCACGTACTCTAGATGCACCTACACCTACGAACATTTCAACGAAATCTGAACCGGATAAAGAGAAGAAAGGTACCTTAGCTTCACCTGCAACGGCTTTGGCCAAAAGTGTTTTACCTGTTCCTGGAGGTCCTACAAGTAATGCACCTTTTGGTATTTTACCACCTAATGATGTATACTTATCCGGATTTCTTAAGAATTCTACAATCTCTTCAACTTCTTCTTTTGCACCTTCTAAACCGGCAACGTCTTTAAAAGAAGTTCTTGTATCTGTCTTTTCGTCAAACAACTTCGCTTTAGATTTTCCGATATTGAAGATCTGTCCACCGGCACCGCCTCCGCCTCCGCCAGACATTCTACGCATTAGATAGATCCAAATACCAATAATCAATACAAATGGTAATAAGGATAAAAGGAAATCTAAAATGGCTGTAGATTCTTTTCCAAATTCAATAATGGTATCTAAGTTGTTCTCTTTTTTGATTTCAGTTATTTCATTTTGAAATATTTGAAGATCACCATAATCTAATGTATACTGAGGTACATTGCCAGATGATGGAAGAAAGGACTTCTCGTTTACATCTTTATGTACTTCTTTTGCGATGGCCTCATCGGTTAAAAAAACCTTAGCTTGATTTGTATTGGTGATGATCAATATCTTTTTTACATCGCCATTTCTCAAATACTGCTGTAATTCTGAAGTAGTCGTTTTTTGTGTGCTAGCTAGGTCATCACTATTGAACAGTTGAAATCCAATAAGTAATACTGCTACCAATCCGTAAATCCACCAAGAACTAAATTTTGGTTTTTTCGGATTTGTTTTGTTTTCTTTTGCCATTTTAATTTTTTATTGATTAACGCTACTTTCTATGGTCGTGAATTTTGCATCACCCCATAAACCTTCTATGTCATAAAATTCTCGAACTTGCTTTTGGAATACGTGGACTACTACGTTTACATAGTCCATCAATACCCATTCGGCATTGTCCTCGCCTTCTACGTGCCAGGGTTTATCTTGAATCGCTTTACTTACTGTTTTTTGGATAGAACCTACGATCGCATTTACATGCGTATTGGACGTACCGTTACAAACTATGAAGTAATCACAAACGGTGTTTTCAATTTCTCTTAAATCTAATAGATTTACATTTTGTCCTTTTACTTCGTCAACTCCTTGTATAATTAATGCAATTAACTCATCTGCGCTAGTTTTATTTTCCTGCATTCAAAAATTTTAATTTTTACAAAGTTATTATTTTTTTGTTCTTTTAGGTCTAGTTTTTAACAATACATTAAAGATTCACAATAAGAACTGTAAATGCAAATAATCAAACTTGATGCCACGCAATCTACAAATACCTATTTAAAAGATTTGTCATTTAAAAGGGAGTTAGATGATTTTACTGTCGTAACTACCAAAAATCAAACTTCAGGTAGGGGGCAGTTAAATGCGAAATGGGAATCTGAGCCTGGTAAGAATCTAGCATTCAGTATATTGAAAAAGAATTTGGATATTCCTATTCAACGAGTTTTTCTTGTAAGTGTTTGTGTTTCATTGGCTATAATAGAGAGCTTAAAAGATTTTGATATACCTGATTTAAGTATTAAATGGCCAAACGACATTCTGTCAGGTAATTACAAAATCGGCGGTATTTTAATCGAAAATATCATAACTGGTTCTAAAATAAAGCGGAGTATAATAGGTTTTGGTTTAAATGTAAACCAAAAATCATTTAAAAGCGCACCACATGCCTCTTCATTAAATGCGATAACCGGTACTGATTTTGATCTTGATGAAATTTATTATTCGCTGATAGAACATCTACATCAAAACATGATCAAACCTTTTCAATTAATGGAAAGTGAATTGTATGCACAGTATCATGCCCATTTATTTAAAAAAGGGCAAATGAGTACGTTCAAGATTCACGATGACATACAAATTACCGGTACAATTGAAAAAGTTTCTATTGACGGTAAATTGGTAGTGAAACTAGTAAATGGTGATTTTCAAGAATTTGGCTTAAAAGAAATACAGTTACTGTATTAGATTTTTGACAAATTTGTTGACAGCGTATTTATGAAATTGGTAATTGGTGATTTGATCATCATGGCCATCATGGCATTAAATTCACCTTTGAAGCTTAAAATAACTTCACTTTGCTGACCATCAACTTCTTGGATGTTTGCCGTTAAGGTGAATGGCAATTTATCACTGGCCGCACCTAAAATTATTTGTTCAAAAGGAGTTTGCTCTTTTTTTTCCAATACAATTTCGGGCATGCCTTTTAAGGCAAAAAGAAATCTATTTTCATTAAGTACTTCGAACTTATCAATGTTTTCTGGCATTAACTGTCTAAAATTAGATAGTTCGTTCAAAAAGTTAAAAGTATCTTCTTTACTTTTTGCTACTTGTGCCTTAGGCGTTTCTATAAACATATATTATTTATTTGTCCATTTAGAAGGGTCTTTCCTCCATTCCATTAAAGTTGCTAATTGCTCTTCTTTTACATAACCAGTGTCAGAAGCTTGTTCAATTAAATGAGCGTAATTGCTTAACGTGTGCAACTCTGTATTTTCTTCTTTAAAATTAGAATCGGCAGTTTCAAAACCATAGGTAAAAATAGCCAACATGCCTTTAACTTTGGCATCTATAGCTTTTAGTGCCTTAACGGCATTTAGGCTGCTTTTACCGGTACTGATCAAATCTTCGATCACAACCACCGTTTGGTGTGCTTCTAAATGACCTTCTATTTGATTTTGACGCCCGTGCGATTTAGGCTCAGGACGTACATATACGAATGGTAGGTTGAGTTTGTCCGCTACCAAAGCACCAATGCCAATTGCCCCGGTGGCAACCCCAACAATACAATCTGGCTTGCCATATAATTGTTCAACTTGCTTAGCCATTTCATCACGAATATAGTTTCGGATGATAGGGTAAGAAAGTAAAATCCTATTGTCGCAATATATAGGAGATTTCCAACCCGAAGCCCATGTAAAAGGATTTTCGGGTTTCAATTTTATTGCATTAATTTGCAAGAGAAGCTCTGCCGTTTTTTTTGCAGTGTTTTTGTCTAAAACCATGACGCAAATGTATAAAGTTTTTGTTAATGAATTGCCTTTGATTTTAACAAATAAACTCTCCGATACCACAAAGGGTGAGTATTTTTTGTTAAATAAGGAGTCTATTGAAGAGGCTATAAGTTCATTGAGGAAGGGGAAGTTGGAGGAAGCGTTCATATACCACCCAAACCACGATGAAATTTTAAAAAAGTTTACGCAAGAAATACCACTGGTTATTGCAGGAGGTGGTGTTGTGTACAATAAGGAAAGAAAAGTTCTTTTCATTTATAGAAATGATAAGTGGGATTTGCCAAAAGGAAAACTTGATAAAGGCGAAACAATTGAAGAGTGTGCCATACGTGAAGTAGAGGAAGAAACAGGGGTCAAAGGCCTCCGATTGGATAATTACTTGCGCACTACATATCATGTTTTTAGACGTAATGGTATTACCAAACTCAAACAAGTATTTTGGTACGAAATGAGTACCGATTATGAGGGTAAATTAAAACCTGAAAAAAAAGAAGGCATTTTTAAAGTTAGATGGAAAGGTCCTGAAAAAATTAAAAAAGCCTTGGAGAATTCTTATGTGAACATAAGAATTCTATTTGAAGAAGATTAAATTCAGTTAGTTATTCTATATATCGGATATTGCATGTAAGCCTCTTCATAGTGTTTACTATGTTTAAATAACCATTTTAGTTGTAGGTACCAGTTGTTCTTAAAATCTAAGTCTTCTATCTTTTTATTTTCAAATTCAGATTTTAGTATGGTATCATTGTTTAGCATCTCTAAAGCGGTGTCCTCAAAAACATAAGGAGAAAATCCTTCTTTTTGTTGTAGAATAGTATCAAAAAAGTTCCAGTTAAAAAATGAATCTACGGCACTAGGCTCCAACGTTTCAATAATATACCTAAGACCGGGTTGATCTACTGGTATTACAATATCACCAGCTTTAAATTCTTTAGTAATATTGGTCACGTTTACAGAAGTATTATAATGAGGATAATGACCTTCGTAAGGTGATGTATACGTACTGTAATCGTCAATTTGATATGATTCGACCAATATCGTGGAATCTTGTTTTAATTCAGTGTACGAAATTTTATTCAAGTCTAATCTTTTAATAACATTGTGCCACTGCTTTCCTAGTACGTATGCTTTTGGTATGCGTATGGAGTCATATGCCTTAAAATAATCTTGGTAAGTTATTTCAGTTTCTATAGGTACTTCTCGGTTATATTTTAGTCTGTTAAAACCAGTAATTTCGCTAGTTAATGTATCGGCCTTAAACCCTTTAAATATAAAATTTGAAACTTTAGTTGTATCTACTTGCCATTGAGTAGGGTAGTAATCATTCTGCTGAAAAGCGTTTTTTGCAGCATTTCTCATTTCTTTTATTTTGCTGCCATCTTTTTCTGCTATGGCAATCATGTTCAACATGAGTTGGTACGTTCCCGCTACACGTTGATCGTAGGGTTTTAGCATATGTGTCTCTACCATCATACCTACGGTATTCCATAGCGTGGTGTACCCCGTAGAGTACCTAGGGTTGTCCAGAAATTGCTGAAATCCATTTTCTGGCGGTGAGTTAAATACATTTACATAGGGCGTAATATCCCACCCGTTGTTCAATAAAGAGTCTTGTAGTTGGGGCATTAGATCATCATGAACATATTTACCCAATTTTCCTCCTAATTTATTGTGCTGGGTAAATAAATGGGTAAGGGTGTATTGATAGTCCGCACCGTTGCTAACATGGTTATCTATAAAAACATCTGGATCAATTAGATGAAAAATCTTGGTAAAGGTTTCTGTGTTTTTGGTATCCGTTTTTATAAAATCCCTATTAAGGTCATAGTTCTTGGCATTACCTCTAAAACCATATTCATCCGGGCCATTTTGGTTGGCACGTGTGGTACTGTTCCTATTAAGGGCGCCACCAACATTATAAACAGGTATGGTAGCAATAATGGTTTCTTTAGGCGTTTTAATTTCATTGCTTGCCAAATCTCTAAAAAGTAACATGGTAGCATCTATACCATCACTCTCCCCAGGATGAATACCGTTATTAATCAATAACATGGTATTGTTCATCGCTAATTTTTTGAAATCGAAATCACCTTTGCTACTAAATGTTACCACATGTAGCGGCTTGCCACTATCAGTAGTGCCAATGGTCTGTATGTTTATAGTTGAAAATTCTTTGGCAAGTTTTATGTAAAAATCTATTACCTGTTCATAGGTAGCCGTTTCGGTTTTATTGGAAGTTTCAAACGGTGTGGGAAAATCTGTTTTGGTATCTTCAATCTTATTCTCGCAAGAAATCAATGAAAAAAACAATAATAGAGGTAGGATCGCTTTCATGAACAATCAATTAAATTGGTTTAAAGGCCATTAATTGATTGTAAAAATAAGGATTACTTTATTGGTTTATGCAACTTGGGTAATTTCTACAATTTTATTTCTATCAATGGGTTTTTGGTTAAAAGTTATGAGATGATGACTTTTACCTTTAAAATATTCCCATTGTTGTTGGTCACGAGGGTCAATTGAAGAGGTGACAATATTAATTCTAATTTTATCGGTAATGGGAAGATTGATGAAAGCTTCTAAAAACTCCCATCCATCCATAATAGGCATATTGATATCTAAAAATATAATTTGCGGAATTTGTTGTTCATTATTAAAAAAATCGATCATAGCGTCTATGGCAATTTTGCCATTTGCATATGATGCAATCGTATTACAATCTACGCTAGAAGAGATTAATTTTCGCAAACCAAAAACGGTAATTGCGTCGTCATCTATAATAGTGATATCACTAATTTTTTTCATTAAAGAAAATTTTAAATTCTGTTCCTTCTCCTTCTACACTACTAACTTCAACTTTACCGTTCATAGCGTCAATTTGGTTTTTGGTTAGGTATAGTCCTATACCTCTGGCATCTTTATGGTCATGAAAGGTTTTATACATACCAAAGAGTTTTTTGCCATATTTCTCCAAATTTATTCCTAAACCATTGTCTTTTATGGTCAATATTGAATAATTATCTTTTTTCTCTGCACTTAATTCAACCTTGGCTTCTCTTTCTGGGTGTTTATATTTTACCGCATTAGAAATAAAGTTGGTTAAAATGCTATCTAAATATGCCGGTACTGAACTTACCGTGAAATCTTCTGGTATGTTATTTTCAATAATGGCATTATTATTTAAAATAAGTGAAGATAAACCTTGCTTAGCATCTGTTATCTTTTCATTTAAATAAAGTTCTTTAATTTCTATATTGGTGTTTGTATTTATTGAAACTACTTCATTTAAATTGTCTAAGGTTTCAAGTAAGCTATTAGAGGCCTTGGTCAACATTTCTACGATCTTTGTCTTTTCATCTTCATCTTTTTCATTTTCTAAAAAGTTCAGCAGCATTGAAAAATTTGCCGAGTGAGAACGTAAATTATGTGAGACTATATGTGCAAAGTTCAGTAGTTTTTTGTTTTGTACCGAGGCAATGTTTATAATGTTTCTTAACTCTTTTTCCTTTTCTTTAAGTTTTGTAATGTCTAAACTAATGCCAACAATGCCATAAGCTATCCCTTTACTGTTTAATAATGGAATTTTAGAACTAAGAAAAGATGTAGACTTGCCGTCTAAAGTTATTTTTTTTGTTTCCTTGCCAATAATAGGTTCAAGGGTATTCATTACTTTTAAATCCTCTTCTCGTATTTTTTCTGCAGCTTTTAAGGGGTACAGGTCAAAATCATTTTTACCAATAATTTCTTTAGGGTCTTTTACGCCTAGGTATTCGCATTCCGCTTTATTGATCAATACCTTTCTGGATTCTGTATCCTTAATGTATACGTTAACAGGTAAATTGTCAATTAGCGTTCTTAACAGTTTTTCATTATCTATAGTTTTAATGTTTGCTTCAACCTGCTCATGTATATCTTGAAAAGTACCTATAAGACCAACCATTTCACCTTTATTATAAATAGGTTTCCCCCCGGCCATTACCCATTTTTCTTTTCCGGCAGCTGTTATGATCTGCAATTTTAAATTACTCCAAGCCTTCCCTTTATTTTGTGCTTCGTACAAAGCCATTGATATAGTATTTCTACTATGTCCCTCTTTGTAATAAAATAAGGCATTTTCAATGTTCGGAGAAAAATTTTGCGGTACCTCGTGTATGGCTTTGGTAGTTTCGCACCAAATAAGTTGGTTTTCGGCAATGTTATACTCCCATCTACCAATTTTGCTAATTTCTGCTTGTTGTTGAAGAAATAGTTCTTTCTTGTTCAATTCAAGCTCATTGTTTACTGCATCGGTAATGTTACTTAATTGAATGATGGCCCCAACGATATTTTCATCAACATCATACCAAGGCGCATTGCTCCACTCGAACCAAAGCTCTTGTCCGTCGCAATCAGTGGCTTTATGAATGCCCATTGGCTGAGGATTACCGTTAAAACAATTTTCTATTACCATTTTCCATTTATGGCTTAAATCGGGAAAAACGTCAAATAAGCTATCAGATTTACAGCACTCATTATTTTTATTAAAAAGACTCGTCCATTTGTCAGAAGTCTGAACAATATTAAAATTAGTATCAATGAAGGCTGTTGGTGCCGGCAATTGTCTAATTAAGTACGAGGCATTTGATGTTAGGGGAACTTTTACCATACCGATGAAATTTCTTACGAATTTAACGGGAATGACATATTTAACTATATAATTGTTGTGAATGCTGCCATTTACGTTGTAAAAGATTTAAAAAACTACTTTTTAATTATGTTTTTACTTTTTGTTAAAATGAAACCTAAAAATAGAACCTTGCCCAGGTGTGCTTTCTACAGTGATTTTACCGTTCATGGCTTCCATTTGGTTTTTTGTGATGTAAAGACCAATACCTCTAGATTCTTTGTTTCTATGAAAGGTTTTATAAAGACCAAAAAGTTGGTCTCCATACTTTTCCAAATCTATCCCCAATCCGTTATCCTCAACGCTTAAAGTGGTATAGTTTTTATCTTCCTGTACGCTTAAAATTATGATAGGTTTTTTCTCTTCACACCTATATTTAATAGAATTGGTAATGCAGTTTGTTAAAATACTATTTAAATAGGCGGGTAATGCCTTAATGGTCGTATCATCTGAAATTTCATTAATGATTTTGCCGTTGGTCTGTTTAAGTAACCCAGCTACATTTTGCTCTACGACAAAAACACTTTCATTAAGGTTTAGTGTCTTTTTTTCATTGTTTAGATTTGATTTTACCGCTACAATTTCCCTAAGACCTTTAATTGTTTCAGATAAATTGTCAGATGCGTTAAAAAGCATGGTCATATATTTATTTCGCTGGGTTAGGCCTTTCTCGTCATTAAGAAAGTTTAAGAGCAACGAAAAGTTAGTCGCATGTGTTTTAAGGTTGTGGGAAACCATGTGGGCAAAATTAAGAAGTTGATCATTTTTTTCTCTTGATGCTGAAATCGTATTCTTTAATTTTTTTTCTAATTTAGTTTGTGTGGTAATATTTTCTATAGTGCAGAGAATAATCCTTTTATTGTTTTTACCCACCACTAAATTACCAGTAACCTTTAAATTTAAATGATGTTTTAGTTTATTGGTGAAGGTGAATTTTACAGGCTTAAATGCGCCATTTTCTTCTAATTGATCTGTTAAACTTTCTAATTTTCCGGTGACTGAAGAATTAACGAATTTTTTAAAGCTTTTGTTTATAAAGGTGGGCTTGTCAAATCCTGATAATTTTAAAAATTGATGATTGACATTTATAAATCTCCCAGTTTCAAAATCAACAATGGCAAGACCTTGAGGAATTTTCTCAAATAATGGGTATTCATTAAGTTCGTCTTCTAATTTTGAAAGTTGAACATCTATTTGATTTTCTTTATCAACCTCTTGAATGGTTCCTATGACTCTAATGCATTTACCATCTTTAAACTTTGGTCTACCAATGGTGTTTACCCAAATAATATTCCCATTCTGTTGTTTAAGTTGAGCTTTTACATTCCAAGGTTTTCCTAGGTTGATAGCCTCTTCCACTGCTTTTTGTATTATTTTTTTAGAGTCATCTATGTAAAAAGCAATGGCATTGTCTAAAGTTGGTTCAAAGTCGGTTTTTACACCATATATTTTATTTACAATTGGTGTCCAGTGTAAAGAGTTGTTAATAATATCAAGCTCCCAACTGCCAATTTTTGCGACAGAACTTTTATTATTAAGTAACAGTTTTGTTTTATTCAGTTCCCGTTCTAATTCTTCTGTTTTTGAAATGGGCTCAACTTTAATGATCACACCAATTATATTTCCATATCCATCTTTCCAAGGATTTAAGTGCCATATGGAATCTTCAGATGAATAATGACAATCTTTAGCGTTGTATTTGAACTTAATGTCCCGTAAACCGTCTAAACTATATTTTAAACGGGTAGAAAGATCTTGAGACAGTTCAGGAAATAGACTTATAAAGTTTTCACCTTCTATTTGGTCAAGATCCAATTGAAAATTGGCAAGCCATCTAGGTGATGCACTCATTAAATTAAAACCAGTATCTATTATGGCAATAGACGATGGAATTTGGTTGATCCAATCTAAAGAAAATGATGAACTATTTTTTGATTTCAGCATAGGTGGAAAGAATTTTCCTACTAAATTATAAGAATATTCTAACCTTGCCTTGTAAATTGTTGTGTTTTTGCGAAAAAGTGTGGTTGAGGTAGCCTTTTATGTTGTCAGGCCGATGAAATGCATCTATTTTCTTACAGAATCGGGTACTAGACCTGTATAATCGCCTCCATTGCGTATTACGTCTCTTACAATAGACGAACTAATGTACGATTTGCCCGATGAGGTCAATAAAAACACGGTTTCTATCTCAGATAACTTTCTATTTGTATGGGCTATGGCCTTCTCAAATTCAAAATCTCCAGGATTACGTAATCCCCTTAAAATAAAATTAGCATCTACTTTCTTACAAAAATCTACTGTTAGTCCTTCATACGACTTAACGGATATAGATGGTACATCTTTGAAAGCTTCCTCAATAAATTTTATACGTTGTTCTAGACTGAACATGTATTTTTTGTCTGCATTTTTTCCTATAGCAATAATTACTTCATCAAATAAAGTAATACCTCTCATAATAATATCATGATGACCTAAGGTCAATGGGTCAAAAGAACCAGGAAAAATTGCGCGTCTCATATATTGGTTTTACTTTCTAAATATAGGTAATTTAAGACAATGCCTCTGTTATAGCATGTTCAAATAACATGCCTAGGTCAATACCTGCCTCTTTTGCTTGTTGAGGTAAGATACTTTCAGTGGTTAAACCCGGTGTAGTGTTCATTTCCAATAAATAAGGCACGTCACCAATAAAGATGAATTCACTTCGGGAAAAACCGGTCATTTTTAAAACATCGTATATTTTCTTGGAGGCTTGAGTAACATTTTTCAATTGTGTATCATTAATTCTAGCAGGGGTAATTTCTTGTGATTTACCTTCATACTTGGCTTCGTAATCAAAGAAATCGTTTTCAGAAACAATTTCGGTAATAGGGAAAACAGTTGTTTCTCCCTTCAGTTTTAAAACACCTACGGATACTTCGGTTCCTTCAAGAAAACCTTCAATAATAATTTCATCGTCTTCTTTGTATGCTGTTTCAATGGCACTTTTTAGGTCTTTGGCTTCATATACTTTGGTGATGCCATAACTACTTCCAGATTTGTTCGCTTTAACAAAACAGGGAAGTTTT
Organism: Maribacter sp. 6B07; assembly: GCF_002700155.1. Classification (NCBI taxonomy): domain Bacteria; kingdom Pseudomonadati; phylum Bacteroidota; class Flavobacteriia; order Flavobacteriales; family Flavobacteriaceae; genus Maribacter; species Maribacter sp. 6B07. The sequence continues at coordinate 91,312 of NZ_PDUT01000003.1, forward strand.
ACTTTTTCTATGATCTCATTTTCATTGATATCATCGCCTAAGTTTAAGTAATAAGATGGAGCTGCTTTAATGCCGTAAGGTTTAAGAACACTTAATAGATCCCTTTTATTAAAGGTAAGGGCGGCCTGGTAAAAATCACATGAAGTATGTTTTAGTCCTAAAAGTTCAAAATAGGCTTGCATTAAGCCATCTTCACCCGGTGATCCGTGAATAGCATTGAAAATACAATCAAACGTTACCGATGTGCCATTAAGGGGAATGGAAAAATTATTCCGGTCAATGGGGGTTTCCTTTTCATTATCATCGACATGAACCCATTTATCCTTAAAAATATGAATTCTATAAAGGTTGAACTTTTCTTTATCTAGGTAATTATAGACCACATTACCACTTTTAAGCGATATTTTATATTCACTAGAATAGCCGCCCATTATAATTGCAATATTTTTTTTCATCTATTTGGTCAGTTAAGAATGCTTTAGCAAAGATGAAGCATTGAAATAAAATATAAAAGAAAACCTTTAGCATTCATCAAAGGGAATATATTTTTATGGATATGATCTAACTATAGATCTATGCGCATGAATTGGTACGGGGGCATTTACTATATTTGTCGGGTCAAATAATATCTATGAGGAATTTTTTCAATTTTTTAAAAAGCAAAACTTTTTTAATTCAACTAGGTCTTGCGGTACTGGTATTGATAATCACCATTTTCCTTGTGTTAAGGTACTTGAACAGTACTACTAATCATGGTGAGTTTGTAGAAGTGCCAGACTTTTCTAAGAAGTCTGTCATGGAAATGAGAAAATCTATTGAAGAGGCCGGTTTGCGATATGAAGTGTTGGACTCTGCAAATTACAATCCAGATTATCCTAGATTTTCAATCATAGAACAAAACCCTACGGCAGGATCAAAAGTAAAGGAAAATAGAAAGGTGTATTTTACGGTAAATCCTTCTGGGTATAAGAAAGTTACCGTTCCTCAAATAATTCAAGTGACCAAGCGTAATGCCTCTTCAATGTTAAAGGCAGTTGGTTTAGATGTACAAAGGGTTACCTATATAGATGAGTTGGGTAAAGATATGGTGTACCGTATAAAATTTAAGGGTAAGGATATTAAGCCCGGTGATAAGTTGCCAAAAACATCTAAGATAGAATTGATCTGTGGAAATGGTAGTATTACCGAAAGAGCCATTATTAAATCTGAATCAGAAGATTAGATGGAAGAGAACATGGAGCGCCCTGAGAATGAAGATGGCGAACTTTTTGAACATCATAGAGTTGTAGCGTCTAAAGGTCAAGTACCTTTAAGAGTGGATAAGTTTTTAATGAATTTCATTGAAAATGCTACGCGAAATAAAATTCAACAATCTGCGAAAGATGGTCATGTTTGGGTCAACGATCAGATTGTAAAATCTAACTACAAGGTAAAGGCAGGTGATGAGGTAAAGGTTCTTTTTGAGCATCCACCGCATGAGTTTTTATTGGTTCCAGAAGATATACCTTTAGATATTGTTTATGAAGATGATGTATTATTGGTGGTGAATAAACCTGCAGGCATGGTTGTACATCCCGGGCATGGTAACTATTCAGGAACCTTAATTAATGCCTTAATACATCATACAGATAATTTGCCATCTAACAGTAACGAGAGACCCGGTTTGGTGCATCGTATAGATAAAGATACATCGGGCTTACTGGTCGTAGCAAAAACTGAAGCCGCAATGACCCATTTGGCCAAGCAGTTTTTTGACAAGACTTCAGAAAGGGAGTATATAGCTTTGGTTTGGGGTAATATTGAAGAAGATGAAGGCACTGTGGAGGGTCATGTAGGTAGAAACCCTAAAAATAGATTGCAAATGCATGTTTTTCCTGAAGGGGAAGAAGGTAAAGAAGCAGTTACCCATTTTAAGGTTTTGGAAAGATTAGGTTACGTTACTTTAGTATCATGTAAACTAGAAACGGGTAGAACACATCAAATTAGGGTTCATATGAAATATATAGGTCATACCCTTTTTAATGATGAGCGTTATGGTGGTGAAAAAATATTGAAGGGAACAACCTTTACAAAGTATAAACAATTTGTAGAAAATACCTTTAAACTATTGCCTAGACAGGCATTACATGCCAAAACTTTAGGTTTTGTACATCCTGTTACGGGTGAGCATATGAGTTTTGATTCTGAAATACCAGATGATATGGCCAATGCAATTGAAAAATGGCGTAGCTATAGCAAGAACAGTACAGCATAAGATTTTTCAATACCACTATTTAAACTCTTTTATATCTTTTGTAGGTCTTCAAGTTGATCATGTTTATTTTTGGAGAATTAAAATTGCATTATGAAAATTGTTATTTCTCCGGCAAAGTCATTGAACTATGAAAGTGACTTGCCAACAACTAAATATACATCGCCAGAATTTATTGAAGATGCTGAAAAGCTGAATAAAATATTAAAGAAGAAAAAGCCAAAAGCACTTTCTGAATTGATGTCCATTTCAGATAACTTGGCACAATTAAACTGGCAGCGTAATCAAGATTTTACAACACCGTTTACACCTGAAAATGCCAGACCGGCAATTTATGCCTTTAGCGGTGATGTATACCAAGGCCTAGATGCTTATACGTTAACCGAAGAGAAGATTGAAATTTTACAACAATCGCTCAGAATTCTTTCGGGGCAGTATGGTATATTAAAACCTCTAGACCTTATGCAACCTTACCGTTTAGAGATGGGAACATCTTTAAAAATTGGAAGAAAGAAAAACCTATATGAATATTGGGGAGAAAGGCTTACCGATCATTTGAACAATGAAATGGAAGAAGGGGAGCTATTGGTGAACTTAGCCAGTAACGAATATTATAGTGCATTAAAACCGAAAAAAATTAAGGCAGATATTATTACTCCGGTATTTAAAGATTGGAAGAATGATAAGTTAAAGATAATTAGCTTTTTTGCCAAAAAAGCTAGGGGTTCTATGGTGAGGTATATTATTGATACAAATGCAAAAACTCTTGAAGATATAAAAGGTTTTAATTTAGATGATTATCAGTTTAGTAAAGAGCATACTTTAAAAGAAAATCAACCCGTTTTCATTAGATAAAATATTATTATCTCTTTTTCGTTCTAAAGGTATAACAATACGTCTATGAAAAGGGTTTATTTGCTATCTGTAATTATCGTTGTCCTATTATTCTCGTGTACTGATAGGGATGATGAGGTTAATCTTGTCAATATTCGTATTCACAATAACACAGAACTTTTTTTTAGTGAAGTAAGAATTGCGGATAAAGATACTGTGTATGAGAATATTGCGGCAGATGAGTTTTCAACTTATATGGAGTTTGAAACTGCATTCGCCAATCCTGCAATAGCGATACTTACAGATTCAACAAGTCTTAACTATTTTCCAACAGATGTTTTATCAGATTCCTTACCTATTGGTTTTTATACCTATGAAATATCTTTGGATGTAGATAACCAAGTAGATTTAACCTTTAGAATAGACGATTAGAACTATTTCTTTTTACTGATTTTTATTTTTTCTTCTACGGTAGGTCTCTTTTTAATTTTACGAGGTCTTCTTGCCCCGTAAGAATTATTAGATATTTTTCCTTTTTTAGATTTTCTGTCTCCTTTACCCATAATATTGTTCTTTCTATTAAAGTAAGTAATTTAGTCATGATCGGTCATTTTAATAGGCTCAAGAGAATAAATCACTAATGCAAAAGATTTTTAAGCATATTCACCCATATGAACCATTTATTGACAATTCTACTGAAAAACTTATAGTGGGGACCTTACCGCCACCTCGTTTTACTACCGGTGATTTAAAAGAAGGAGATGTAAACTTTTGTTACGGAAGCAGGGACGGGCAGCTATGGCCTATTTTAAATAAAATCTTTGATCTTAATTTGAAATTTGAAACCACTAGTAAAGCTATTGATCAGCGCAAAATATTTTTGAAGGATAGAAAAATTGGCATATGCGACATAGTAGCTTCTGCAGAAAGAGAGAAAATTGATGCTTCTGATTTAGGTATGCAGAATATAGCATTAAGAAATGTTCTCGGGTATCTAGAAGAATATCAAAAAATACACACGCTTTTATTTACAGGTGGTAATAGTAAAAATGGACCGGAATATTTTTTCCGAAAACATTTAAAGGAAAGTGCGGTAGCGTTAAAATTGATTTCTAATCAGGTGCCTAGAATTCATGAGTTTGTACACCCAAGTACTAATAAACTCATAAGAACGGTTTCGTTAACGGCACCTTCTGGTGCAGCAAATAGGGCAGTAGGTAGTTTGGATTTGTATAAGAAAATGAAAAGTGAAAATCCTAAATTCAATACTATAGACTTTAGAGTGTTACAGTATAAAAAATATTTTTAATAGAGGTGATGGTTCTGTAAGTGGATAAACTAAAAAGAGTCTTGCTTTTAAGACAAGACTCTTTTACGAGAACACTATATGAAAATGAAAAAATTTTTTACTTATTTACATTGTAAAGATATATAGGCACTACTGTTTTTTGGAATATTTGTTGTCAATACAGACAATTTTGTGGTATACTTCTAGGAATATGATATTTCACAAAAATCATTCTCTAAATTCTCTTGGAATAGCGATATTTATGATTCGAAATTTAAAGAGTTTGTCGTAATGGTACGACTAAAAGTTTTTTAATATATGCAACAAAAAGAAAGATTAGCAGAATTTAAGAAATCTGTTCAAAATAAATTTAATGTTTACAATAGTCTATTCTTAAACCTTCCTTACGAGAATATTGAAAATGTAGGTATGTTGATTCCTTTATTACTGAATCAATCTGAAAAGGGGTTAAGTGACGGACTAAACCCAAAAGAAATTCTTGAGAATTTTTTCGAGAATTTTGTTGAAATAAAATCAGAAAAAGAACAAATAGACTTTATGTTTCGCATCATACAGTATGTAGAAAGACAAGTTGTTCTTTATGATAGTGTAGAAGATGCGGCGTTCCCAAAGTTACACAAGCATTCTAGTTCATTGTCATTAAAAGATTATTTTCAGTTGGTTGAAAAAAATAAATCTTGGGATACTATTTGGGACAAGTTGAGTACGTTCAGTGCACGTATAGTTTTAACGGCGCACCCAACACAATTTTATACTCCGGCAGTTTTAGATATCATTACAAACCTTAGAACTTTAATATTAGAAGATAAAATTGATGAAATAGATGTAGGTCTTCAACAACTAGGTCTTACGTCTTTGATCAATGCAAAAAAACCGACACCTTTAGATGAAGCGAAAAATATAATCTACACGCTAAGACATGTATATTATGATGCAATTGGTGATATGTATGCTTATATCAAGGGTAGTACAGGGTCAAAGAATTTTGAAAATCATGATATTGTCAAGTTAGGTTTTTGGCCTGGCGGCGATAGAGATGGAAATCCGTTTGTAACTGCAGATATCACCAGAGATGTAATGAACGAGCTTCGTTTAACGTTAATGAAGTGCTATTATAATGACCTTAAAGGTTTGGTGCATAAACTTACCTTTAAAGATGTACAAGAACCGTTGCAGAAGCTTAGGGGTAATTTGTACACGGCCATGTTCGATAGTTCTAAGGATATTGGTTATGAAGATTTAATTGTTCCTTTAGAAGAAATACAATCCATATTAATAGAAAAATACCAAAGTCTTTATCTAAAAGATTTGGAAAAATTTATTGATAAGGTAAAGATATTCAAGGTGCACTTTGCTACAATAGATATACGCCAAGACCATAGTATGCATACCAAAGTAATGGTAGAAGTATTAAAAAAGAATGGTTTTATAAATGATGAGCTAAGTGAGTTATCTGACGAGGAATTATTGGATATTCTTTTGCATAAGAATTTAAATTTGGTATCAGATGATTATGAAGAAGATATTGTAAAAGATACTATTAAGAACATACTTCAATTACAGACCATACAGGCTAAAAATGGAGAAGAAGGATGTAATAGATACATTATCAGTAATTCTGAAGATAAGTATTCCATTTTGTTTGTTTACGCACTGTTTAGATGGTGTGGCTGGGCAGACAAAGAAATAACGTTTGATATAGTGCCGTTGTTCGAAACAATGAACGGAATGGATACAGCTCAAGATACCATGAAGTTTTTATTCAGTTTACCTGAGTATATGGCCCATTTAGAAAATAGAAATAAAAAGCAGACTATAATGCTTGGATTTTCCGATGGAACTAAAGATGGGGGCTATTTAAAAGCCAACTGGTCAATTTTAAAGACAAAAGAAGAGCTTTCAGAGGTTTGTGATCAGAATGATATTGCTGCCGTATTTTTTGATGGTAGGGGAGGTCCACCGGCAAGAGGAGGTGGAAAAACGCATCGTTTTTATGCTGCCCAGACCAATAAAGTGGCGAACAATGAAATTCAATTAACTATTCAAGGGCAGACCATAACAAGTACTTATGGTACCAAAGAACAGTTTATTTATAATAGTGAGCAACTATTGACCGCCGGATTGTCTAACACAATTTTAGGAAAAGAAATTGTTATATCTGATGCTGATAGAGAGTTGATTGAAGAGCTGTCAGAACTAAGTTTTAAAAAGTATGATGATCTAAAACACCATGATAAGTTTATGCCGTACTTGGAAAACATGAGTACGCTTAAATATTACACAAAAGCAAATATTGGTAGTAGACCTGGAAAAAGAGGAAATAAGGCTAAACTTGAATTGTCTGATTTAAGGGCAATTTCATTTGTAGGGTCATGGAGTCAATTAAAGCAGAACGTACCAGGTTATTATGGTATTGGTACTGCTCTTGAGAAACTTGAAAAAGATGGAAGATTTGAAGAGGCCAAAAGGTTGTACCAAGAAGTACCGTTCTTTCAAGCTTTGATGATGAACAGTATGATGAGTCTTACCAAATGTTATTTTGAATTGACCAGTTACATGAAAGAAAATAAGGAGTATGGTGCTTTTTGGGAGATTCTTCATGCAGAATATGAATTATCTAAAGCAATGCTTCTAAAACTATCTGGCATGGAAATATTAATGAAGAAAGAAGCAATTTCTAGGGAGTCCATCAAAATTCGTGAGAGTATAGTCTTGCCTTTATTGGTTATTCAACAATATGCGCTTCAAAGGATTGGAGAAGGTACGGAGTATAAAGAATTGTACGAAAAGATTGTTACCAGATCACTATACGGTAATATCAATGCTAGTAGAAACTCAGCATAGTTTTTTATAAAATAACATCCTAATAAAAGCCCGATTCAAAACATTGAATCGGGCTTTTTACTTTGTAGTATAAAGTGTACTATTTTTTATTCTGTTGATTTTTAATAGTCTCTTTATCTATATCAAAATCGTTTGTTTCTATATTGGTATTCCCCGTCGGATTTGTTGGGTTATTCTGTTCTACTTTTCTTTTAAACTTTTTATTATCTTTTATAATTCCCATAATTTCAATTTTTTAGGTTCATATTTAAGATAACAAATTGAAAATGAGAACTCCGTTAATTGGTTGATAAACCTTTGTTATAGAATGTTAAACTAAACTATTCAGTTTCACTTGGGCTAAGTAATGCATAAAACAATTTTATACCATACGCTATTTGTCCAATTTTTAAATTCTCATTGGGGCTATGTTGATTGTTATCTGGGTTTACCATGGGAATTATGAATGCAGGAATTTTTAGTTCATTGATAAATGGTGAAATAGGAACAGTACCACCCATTATACGGATTTGAACAGGTTTTTCTCCAAATTTGGATTCCATGGTTTTAACTATGTTATTTCCAAAAGGGTTATTTAGATCGGTTCTAAAAGCATCCGTAACTGAGCCTTCCTTAATAGTAACAATTTTATCAAATTTTAGGCGGTCTTCCATAGTGGGTTCCGTACTCATTACATGAAAACCTTGATTTTTTATGTGTTCTTTTACAAGGTTTTTAAGTTTTGTACCATCACTTTCAGGTACTAACCTGAAATCTAATTCAGCTGTGGCGGTGGCCGGCACAATTGTTCTTGCTTTTTCTCCAACCCAGCCAGAGCCTAATCCTCTAATGTTTAAAGAAGGGTATTGCAATGCTTCTTGATAAAACCCGCCAACCTTTTCTGGGTTAGAGATGGCTAAATTGCTATTGATAACATCGGCATTGTCCGGAACGCTTTTTAAAATAGCTAATGTTGCATCATCTAATGAGATTCCATCATAATATCCTTTTATAAGAACTTTGCCATTGGCATCTTTCATTGTTGCTAGTAGCTGTGCCAACTGAAAACCAGGGTTAGGAGCGTAGTTTCCGTAATGACCACTATGTTGCGGTTTTATAGGACCATGGGTCGTAATGGATAATGTTGTGATTCCTCTACAACCATAAACTATTGTTGGTTTCCCGGAAACATGAACCGGACCATCGTTTATCACCAAAAAATCGGCTTTCAATAAATCTTTATACGTACGCACCGCTTGTGGTAATGGTGCGCTACTTTTTTCTTCTTCGCTATCTAGAATTACCTTTACATTAAAAGGTATGTCTATAGCATCTTTTTTAAGAGCATCTATAGCATTTAAGAACATGATAATAGGACCTTTATCGTCTGAAGTTGATCTTCCAAAAAGGCGCCAGTCATAATTTATATCGTCGTTAAGTTCTGAGAAAGATTCAGTTTTCCAATCGTCTTCGGTTTTAGATTTTAAAACTACTTTATACGGATCTGGTTGATCCCATTTTGTAGCGTCTACAGATTGCCCATCTAAATGCATATAGAACAAAATAGTTGGCTTGTTGTCGTCCATTGGTAGAGCGGCAAAAAATAATGGTAGCCCTTCGGTTTCTAAAATGGTACTATTAAATCCACGTTCAGTGAATTTTTTTCTCAGCCAATAAAGGTTAGAATCAATATCGTCCGCATTTAATGCATCATTAGGTATAGCTACAAATTCCCTTAATTCGCCAATAGCATTCGCTACTTTAGATTTTATTAAAATGGAGTCTTGAGAATGGGCGGTAAAAAATAATAAAAGGAATGTAAGTGTAAGAAGTTTTTTCATGGTCGTTCATGTAAATATATTCTTTAAAAGTAAGGAAAATAGAGAGAATAATCTGTGTTGGTACCAATAACATGGTATACGGAAAATTATAAATTAATTTAAAAAAATGATGCAATAATAATATTCTTATTTAATGCGAATTTTAATTTTTGAATTAAAAAATTGTATTACTTTGATAGGTTATAAATTGTAAATAATGAAAAATTTCATCCAATATTTCTTATTGTTTTTTGTGCTTTATTCATGTTCTGATGATAATACAATTTCTGAGATAGAAGAGATTGATTCTGGAAATATTGAAGTTACTGTTTTTCTGGGATCCGATGCAGCAATTGGTGCTGTTGTAACTACTAATCCAGAAACAAGAACATTGGTAGTAGGAGAATCTGGTGTAGTGGTATTTAATACTATTGATACGGGAAATTATATAGTCAACGTTGTGTTGAACCAAAATCCTGATTTTGTATATTTTCAAGAAGTTGTACTTACTAATAATGTTACTGAAAAGATAGTTTTTAATATCCCTGAAATACCCGAATTAACTGAGCAAGATTTGGACGTTGATTTTTTATTGAATGTATCCTATAATAATTTGAGCTCAATATTTAATGCAGATGCATATTTATCATATTGGGGGGATACTGGTACGGATATATTAAAAGCTAATCCAAATTTTAATGGTGAACTGGTTGATTTGGATGCCTATTCTTTTAATGCTCAATCTACTGTTATAAATCAGGTATGGGCAGAACATTATATTCAAATAAGGGGCTTGAATTTGGGAATCGACTATTTAATGGATTCTTCAAATGTTGTGTCCAGTGAGATAGATAGAAAAGAATTAGAAGCACATTTTAAATTTTTGAGAAGCTTATTATATTTCAATCTAATAAAAATATATGGCAATCCTCTTTTAAGCGTAACAGCTGAAATAGATTTAAGCGGTCCGCCAAACTATCCTCAAAATCCAAGTACCACCTACTCACAAATAGAAGAAGATTTGCTTTATGCAATTGAAAATTTACCAGTTTTAAATAGTAATGATCAGGCAAATCAGTGGAGCGCAAGATTTTTGTTGGCCAAAGTCTATATGACCATGGCCGGTTTTCCTTTAAATGAATACGGTAAATACGGCAGTGCTTTAGAACAGTTGAAAATTCTGCAAGGGCAGTATGAATTAATGTTAGATTATAATTCAGTTTTTAACGAAGAAAATGAAGCCTCAAATAGAGAAATTCTCTTTAAAATAACTTTTGATGGAGGTGAAGATTCCAAAAGTTCGTTTAACGATTATTGGGGACCTTTGGGTATTGCTTCAGAAGATGCACTGTTACTTGTTTCTGGTTTTGAAAATTCATTCAATAGTTCCATGTTATTTGAAAATCCTGTTAGTTTTCCGATAGAAATTGAAGACAATCGGTTTAAGAATAACATAGCGACATTCTCTATTTCTGGTAATAATGTGGTTAATGAAGTAGATCCAAAGAATTGGAGACCATTAAAATGGTATAACGGAGAATTGCCTGATGCAGATTTTGAGTCTACATCGTTTGACTATCCTGTTTTTAGATATGCAGATGTATTGTTGTTGTTAGCAGAAGCTGAGAATGAAGTAAATGGACCAACTCCTTTAGCTTATGCAGCGATTAATCAAGTTCGGGAAAGAGCATTTGGGAACGAGAACAATGTGCCTGGAAATCTTAATAAGGATCAATTCTTTGATGTAATTTATTTAGAGCGAAAATTAGAATTATGTTTTGAAGGCCATAGACGAGACGATTTAGTTAGATGGAACAAACTTCAAGAAGTTATAGATGGTTTTAACTCTACTAATGACTTTTCTAAAGATTACCAACCTCACGAGTACGTTTGGCCAATACCGCAATCGGAAATAGACTTAAATCCTAATGCGGTACAAAACCCAGGTTATTAGAAGGTTGCTTATCGAATAGTATTCACAAATTCTGAAATGGAGTTTACACCATTAGCCGTTAAATGTTTAATAAAGGCAGAACCAATTATTGCACCTTTAGCGGTTTTGGTTGCTTGCTTAAATGTTTCTTCGTCTTTAATTCCAAAACCGACAATTTGTGGGTTCTTTAAATTCATTTTGGCAATGCGCTCAAAATAACTTTCTTGCTCTTGACCAAAGCCGGATTTTGATCCTGTAACACTTGCAGAACTTACCATATAGATAAATCCGTTAGAGGCATTGTCTATTTGGTGAATACGGTCATCACTGGTCTGCGGTGTAATTAGAAATACGTTTAAGAGTCCGTGCTTTTTAAAAATTTCCTCGTATTCTTCCTGGTAAACATCTAGCGGTAAATCTGGTAAAATGAGTCCGTCAATTCCAATTTCTTGACACTTTTTACAAAATGCCTCAACACCGTATTGTAATATGGGATTAAAGTATCCCATAATAATCAATGGTATAGAAACCGTTTTACGAATATCTTTCAGTTGACTAAAAAGAATTTCGGTGGTCATTCCATTTTTCAAAGCGGCGGTAGAACTTTCCTGAATTGTTGGTCCGTCTGCCAAAGGATCACTGAACGGTAATCCTATTTCAATCATATCAACACCGTTCTTTTCTAAATCTTCAATAATTTTTACCGTATCGTTCAATGATTGGTAACCGGCCGTAAAATATATAGATAGAAGCTTTTTATCTTCTTTTAATTTTGATGTTATTCTATTGCTCATAATAAGGTTATGCTAACTTAAAGTAATCAATATATGTGTTCAGGTCTTTATCTCCACGGCCGGAAAGGCTAATAACGACGACATCATCTTTTTTGAATTTCCTATGTTCAAAAATGGCAAATGCATGTCCTGTTTCTATAGCGGGAATAATACCTTCTAATTTTGATAATTCCAATCCTGCAGCCATGGCTTCATCATCTGTAGCCGAATAAAACTCTGCACGACCAGATTTGTAAAGGTGAGAATGCATAGGACCAACGCCAGGATAATCTAATCCGGCAGAAATAGAGTAAGGCTCGGTAATTTGTCCATCTATGGTTTGCATCAACATGGTTTTACATCCATGAATGATTCCTACTTTTCCAAGGGCGGATGTTGCTGCGCTCTCACCAGAATCCACGCCTTTACCTGCAGCTTCAACTGCAATAATGCCAACCTCAGGCTCGTGTAGAAAATGATAATAGGTACCTGCGGCATTACTGCCACCACCAATACAAGCTACCACGTAATCTGGGTTTTCACGACCTTCTCTCTCTTTTAACTGCCATTTTATTTCCTCGGATATTACCGATTGAAAACGAGTGACCATATCTGGGTAAGGGTGTGGACCAATGGCAGAACCAATGATATAATGGGTGTCTACCGGATTGTTGATCCAATCTCTAATGGCTTCGTTGGTAGCATCTTTAAGTGTTCTACTTCCAGATTTTGCAGGTCTAACTTCGGCACCCAACATTTTCATACGGGCAACATTTGGCGCTTGGCGTGCAATATCTATTTCCCCCATGTAAACAATACATTCCATACCCATAAGAGCACAAACGGTTGCCGTAGCCACACCGTGTTGTCCAGCACCGGTTTCGGCAATAATTCTAGTTTTGCCCAACTTTTGAGCCATAAGAATTTGACCTATGGTGTTGTTCACTTTATGTGCACCAGTATGATTAAGATCTTCTCTTTTTAAGTATATTTTGCAACCATGTTTTTCAGAAAGGCGTTTGGCAAAATATAGGGGGGAAGGTCTACCCACATAATCTCTTAACAGCTGATGAAACTCTTTTTGAAAAGAATCTTCATGCATCAATTTTAAATAATTTTGGCGTAGTTCCTCTACATTTGGGTACAACATTTCCGGTATATAGGCACCACCAAATTCACCGTAGTATCCTTTTTCGTCAGCATTATAATTCATAGCGCTTCTTTAAACTTTTGTAATTCTTCAATATTTTTTAACCCTGGATCTATTTCAAATTTGCTATTTACATCAATGGCATAGCAGAATTTAGACTCGGGTGATTTCATAAACTCATTAATTTTATCAAGACTGTTCAAACCAATTCCCCCACTTAAAAAGAAAGGCTTGTTAGAAGGATAATTCTTAAGGACAGACCAATTAAAGGTATAGCCATTGCCCCCAGGAAGTTTCCCTTTAGTATCAAAAAGATAAAAATCGCACACATCTTCATAGGGCATTAAACTTTCAAAATCAAACTCATCTTTAATGGAAAATACTTTAATGATCTCAATTTTTTTATTCAACTTCATAAGTTCCTCTGCAACTTGTCTACAATATTCAGGGCTCTCGTGACCATGCAATTGAAGACCCTGTAATTGATGTTTTTTGACCAACGTAATAATATAGTCTATATCGGCATCAACAAAAACGCCTACTTTGTTGATAGTGTGTGGTAATTCGGGAATTTCCCCATCAAAAAATCTAGCGGAATGTTCCCAAAATATAAAACCAAGATAATCTGGTCGCAATTGTGCAACTTCAGAAGTATTTAGTTTCATACCGCAGATTTTGAGTTTCATCTTATTTCTTTTAGATCTTTAATAAATTGAATGGCACTATCGCCTGGAATATCGGTTTTCATAAAATTCTCTCCGATTAAAAATCCTTTATAACCAAACGTTTTTAATTCCTTAATTGCTTCAATAGAACTTATTCCGCTTTCAGATACTTTTACAAAATCATCAGGAATTAGGGATGAAAGCGATTTACTGGTCTCTAAGCTAACTTCAAAAGTCTTTAGATTTCTATTATTGACTCCCAACATATCTATGCTGGGCATGATTGATTTATGAAGTTCGTCTTCATTGTGTACCTCTAATAAAACATCTAAACCTAAACTTTTTGCCAATTCAGAGAATTTTTTTATTTCTTCTCTAGTTAGCACGGCAGCAATAAGAAGAATAACATCTGCGCCATAAGCTTTGGCTTCTATGATTTGGTATTCACTAATTATGAACTCCTTACGTAATAACGGTAACTGTGCCGATGCCCTTGCAATGATCAAGTCTTCTAAAGAACCACCAAAATATTTAATATCGGTAAGCACGCTCATACCACAAACACCCGCTTTTTCATACCCCATGGCAACCTGCCCAACATTTGCATTTTGATTGATGCTTTCTTTGGATGGTGATCTTCTTTTAAATTCAGAAATAATACCGGTGTCACTATCTTTAAGAGCTTGAGCCAGTGAAAAAGTCTCTCTGTTGAATAATACAGAATGTTCATATTGTGAAGAAGGGAAAATCAAATTTTTCAATTCTACTTCCTTTCGTTTATCCGCTACAATTTTGTCTAGAATATTCATTACATGTGTGTTTAGATAGTCTCATTTCATTGAGACAGAAAGTGTGCTGTTTAATTTTTGCTCAACTCTTGTATTTTCTTCAATGTGTTCAATCCTTTTCCACTTAGCAAAGATTCTTTGGCTTTTTCAAATCCTTGAATAGGAGTTAGGTTATTTACTGTGGCTATGGCAATACCGGCATTGGCACAAACTACATTATTTTGCGCTTCTGTGCCTTTACCTTGTAATACATTCATAAAAATTTGAGCAGAAGATTCAATGCCGTCACCGCCGACAATATCGGTTTGTTTAATTTCCGGCACACCAAAATCAGAAGGCTTTAGCATTGTTTCGGTATGGTTAGAAATGGTTTTGGTATTTCCTGTCAGTGATATTTCATCATAACCGTCCAAGGCATGTAATACGGTGAAATTTTTATCTGTTTTTTGATATAGGTATCCGTACATACGAGCTAATTCAAGATTAAAAACACCTACCATTTGGTTTTTTGGAAATGCCGGATTTACCATAGGCCCCAACATGTTAAAGAATGTTTTTACCGCCAGATCTTTACGAATAGGGGCAACGTTTTTCATAGCCGGATGAAATAGGGGCGCATGTAATACACAAATACCAGCCTCATCAATACATTTTTCTAAAAAGTCGGCATTGTTACTGAACTTAATTCCTAAAAACTCCATTACATTACTACTTCCGCATTTAGAGGAAACACCATAGTTGCCATGTTTGGTAACTTTTACACCGGCACCGGCAGTAACAAAAGATGCCAATGTAGAAATATTAAAAGTGTCTTTGCCATCTCCACCAGTACCGCAAAGATCTATGGGGTTGTAAGCAGATAAATCTACTGCCAAGCATAAATCTAGCAATGCATCTCTAAACCCTTCTAATTCTTCAATGGTAATACTTCGCATCATATAAACGGTCAAAAAAGCTGCTATTTGACTTGTATTGTAGTCGCCTTTAGCAATATTGACCAATATGCGCTTTGCATCTTCTTTGGAAAGTATCTCGTGATTTATGAGCTTATTTAATGTTTCTTTCATTTTTCAAATACTATACAGTTCAACCTTAAGTTTAGTTCGCTTTAATTATGATTTAAGCGTTCAGCCAGTTCTCTAACATTTTTTTTCCTTGAGGAGTAAGTACGGATTCTGGATGAAATTGTACCGCATGTACGTCGTATTTTTTGTGTTGTAAAGACATTATTTGTTCGTTTTCATCTACTGATGTTGCTTCTAGAACATCTGGTAAATTAGTGTCTACGACCCATGAATGATATCTGCCAACTTCTATTTCTTTGGGAATATCTTTAAAAATTACGGCATCTTTGGTAATGTTGATCTTAGTGGCTATGCCGTGGTATACTTCCTTTAGATTGATCAATGATCCTCCAAAAACTTCCGCTATTGCTTGTTGACCTAGGCATACCCCAAAAATACTTTTGGTTGGGGCATACTTTTCTATAATTGGTTTAAGAAGTCCGGCTTCATCTGGAATACCAGGTCCGGGAGATAATACAATTTTATCAAAAGCATCAATCTCTTCAAGTGTAAGTTGGTCATTACGCTTTACTACGACCTCGCATTCCAATTCTTCTAGATAATGAACAAGGTTATAAGTAAAGCTGTCGTAATTGTCTATGACTAATATTTTTTTCATTTTAAATGTCTTCTGCTATTTCTAAAGCCTTGGTTAATGCACCTAGTTTGTTATACGTTTCTTGTAGTTCACTTTCTGGGTCAGAAGCAGCAACAAGACCTGCACCAGCTTGATAATGGAGATTATGATTTTTGCTTAAAAACGTTCTGATCATTATGGCATGGTTAAAGTTTCCAGAGAAATCCATAAAACCTATGGCTCCACCATAATAGCCCCTGCTAGTCTTCTCATATTTTTCAATAAGCTGCATGGCCATATGTTTTGGGGCGCCACTCAATGTACCTGCAGGAAAAGTGTCTGCCACCACTTTCATGGTAGGTATATCTGGTTTTTTCATGCCTGTAACTTTAGATACCAAATGGATCACGTGAGAGAAAAACTGTACTTCCCTATAATTCTCGACTTTAACTACATTACCATTTCTGCTCAAGTCGTTCCTAGCTAAATCTACCAGCATAACGTGCTCACTGTTCTCTTTGTCATCGGTCTTTAGCTCTTTGGCGAGTTGTGCATCTTGTTCATCATTACCAGTTCTTTTAAAAGTACCGGCTATAGGGTGAATTTCGGCTTTGCCTTCGCTTACAATAAGTTGCGCTTCAGGTGAACTTCCAAAAATTTTAAAATCCCCGTAATCAAAATAAAACAAATAGGGCGAAGGATTTACCGAGCGCAAAGCTCTATAAACATTAAATTCATCACCTTTAAAACCTTGCGAAAAACGTCTACTTAAAACCAACTGAAATACATCGCCACGTTGACAGTGTTTTTTTGCCAAAGCAACATGCTCTCTATATTCCTCATCTTCAAGATTAGACTTTCGATCACCATCTATTTTAAAGTTGTAAGTGGCAAAATTTCTAATATTTAGTAGTTGTTCCAGTTCTGGAATGTTATTATCTGTATTATAGCAATGCGCAAAAAGGTATGCCTCGTTTTTGTAATGGTTAATTGCAATAATGTTTTGGTAAACCGCATAATACACATCTGGTATGCTTACCGAATCTGATTTTCGAGATATTTCCAAATCTTCAAAATACCGAACTGCATCATATGACATATAACCAAATAGTCCATTATTAATGAATTTATAATCATTGCTATCTGCCTTAAAAGCTTTGCTGAAAGAATCAATACTTTCAACAACGTCTATTTCTGGTGTTATTTGAATTTCTTCAACCACACCATCCGGAAATTGTTTTGTAATGATTTCGTTTTCCACTTTAATGGATGCAATTGGATTGCAGCAGATATATGAGAAACTGTTGTTATTGGCATGATAGTCGCTACTTTCCAAAAGAATACTATTTGGAAAACGGTCTCTAATTTTTAAATAAACACTTACCGGTGTTACCGTATCGGCAAGAATTTTTTTATGGTATGTTTTAAATTGATAGGCCATAGGTACTTTTATAAAATAAAGAAGGCTTGTCGTGATGACAAGCCTTTATATAGTTTTACTACAATGATGCTTTGCTCACGATTTTTTTCGTAAGTTGTTCCACCACCAAGTATTTGCGATTAAATTTTTCATTGAGGTTCAAATATAAAAAGGAAATTTAAACTTACAAACTTTACCTTATCAAAAATAAAAATCCCTTTGAATATATCTCAAAGGGATTTTAAATTGTTGTAATTCCACAAGTTTTATAGCTATCTAAAGCTTATAGTGCTAAATCTACCACTAAATCAAAGTCATTATAAATAGCTTTGTCACCTAAATTATCAAAAAAGCTTCCTGAGCCATATTTAATATCATATTTAGTTCTATCTATTTTAAGCGTAGCTGAAGCCTTATTTTCAAACATAGATACAACTAAAGTAACAGGCTTGGTAATTCCTTTAATTGTAAGGTCACCGGTTACCGTATATGAGTTATCGTTCATGGGTTTAACCGAAGTAAAAACCAATTTAGAAGTTGGGTTACTTTCAACACCAAAGAAATCTGCAGACTTCAAGTGTCCCTCTAATTTTTCTTTTCCTTTTCCTGCTTCTAGGTCGGTAACAACTATAGAAGTCATATCAACTACGAATTCTCCACCAACTAATTTTTTGCCCTTCATTTCTAAGTGACCAGATTTTAGATTAATGTTTCCATCATGTGAACCAGTAACCTTATATCCTTTCCAGGTAATTTTACTTTCGCTGACTTTTACTTCTTTCTTTTCGCCATCAATTGGGGTGGTAGCGGTTGCAGAGAAGCCAAAAACTGCTACGAATACTAAACTTAATAATGATTTTTTCATGTTTCTAATTTTAAATGATTGTGTTTAATTTATATGTGTGTAATTATTTGTTCTTGTGAATATCTCACCTTTGGGTAGTGTTGCGTATCGTCTTCGGTTGATCTATAACCGACAGCTAAAACTACTGCTGCGTTTAGACCTTTTTTGGTTAAGCCCAAAATTTTATTATACTGTTCTTTATTAAAACCTTCCATTGGGCAAGTATCTATTTCCATTTCTGCAGCAAGGGTCATTAAGTTTCCTAACACAATATATGCTTGGTTAGATGACCATTTATTTTTATCGTCATTAGGTAGGTCTAATAGTGCAGATTTCATACTTTGGGAATACCCCTCAAGATCTTCTTTTGTAACCCCTCTAGTGCTTATGATATTATCTATATAATCGTCAATTAATGCTTCGTCAAAATTAGATTTGTTAGCAAGAACGAAAAGGTAAGATGAATCGGTAATTTGTGGTTGGTTGTATGAAGCTTTTCTTAACTCTTGTCTAATATTATCATTTTTAATAACATAAATTTCATAAGGTTGTAAACCATAAGAGGAGGCTGTTAGTTTTGCCCCTTCTAGTAAAGTGTCTAGATCAGCCTTACTAACTTGTTTAGAGCTATCGAATTTTTTAGTGGCATAGCGCCAGTTTAATTTATTTAATATCGTATTCATAGTTGTGCTTAAAATTTATCTAATAATTCATTGAATTGATGTAACTCTTCTTCTGTAAAATTTTTAAGCATATTTTCTTCTGCTTCAAAAAGTATTCCATCAATTTGTTTTAATATGTTCAATCCATCTTCGGTAATTACAATTTCTACTTTTCTTCTATTTTTTTCGCATACGGTTCTGTTAACATACCCCTTTAAAATTAGCTTATCTACTAAGCGGGTAGTGTTACTCATTTTAGTAACCATTCGCTCATTAATGGTAGAAAGATTTGCAGGTTTTCCATTTTGCCCTCTTAATATTCTTAGTACATTAAACTGCTGAACCGAAATGTCAAATGGCTTCAACACCATAGAAACTTCCTCATTTAGTTTATTGGCTACCAGAGCTACATGAATTAATGTCCGTTTGGCCAACGGCATTTTTTTGTTTGTTTTTAAAATTTCCTCTACATTCATGTGTGTACAATAATTGTATATACAAATGTATAGTTATTTTGTTAGGATTAGTGATTGTTCAGATTAATTTTTTGTTAAAAATAGTTGTGAGGTATAAATAAATAAAAATCGATTATTTTTACGGTATATAATTTACACTATGGCAGATTTATCACAACAAGAATGGGAAGAGCAATTGGAGAATGATTCTAATGCAATAATTCTCGATGTAAGAACAGAAGAAGAAGTAGAGGAAGGTATAATTCCTAATTCAATTAATATAGATATCTATAAAGGACAAGAGTTTGTGGCTGAACTTGAGAAGTTAGATAAGACCAAAAATTATTATGTGTATTGTAGGTCTGGTAATAGAAGTGGTCAAGCTTGTGCAATTATGAAGAATTTAGGTTTTGATAAGGCTTTTAATCTTCAAGGCGGATTTATGAATTGGGAAGGTGAAACCGCTTAATTTTATTTCTTTAAGAAAATATGCCCGCTTTACAGCGGGTTTTTTATTTTTATGAAATGAAGGAAGATTTGCTTCATTTTATATGGAAGTACAAAAAATATCCAGTAAATGGATTAGAAACTACATCTAATGAACCCGTTTACATAAAGTCTGCAGGGATCCATAATCATTTAAGTGGTCCTGATTTTTTTAACGCGCAAATAGAATTGAATGGTCAATTGTGGGCAGGTAATGTTGAGATACATGTAAAATCATCAGACTGGTATGCGCATAACCATCAAGAAGATCGTAATTATGATAATGTAATTTTACATGTAGTATGGGAAGATGATATAGGTGTATATAGAAAAGATGGAGGTCAAATACCAACACTTTCCCTTAAGAACTATATTCCTGTGCAAGTGCTGGAGAATTATCAAAAATTGTTCAATGTTAAAAACCATAGGTTCATAAACTGTGAAAATGATTTTGACACGGTTGACGGATTTATAAGGAATAATTGGTTAGATCGCTTGTTTATAGAGCGTTTGGAACAAAAATCGGTCTACATTAATGAATTATTGTGCTATACCAATAATAACTGGGAACAAGTTTTATTTTTAATGTTATTAAAATCTTTTGGGTCAAAAATTAATCGTGAAATATTTGTTGAAATAGGCAAGTCTATTGATTTTTCGATCATTAGAAAATTGTACAAAAAGCCATTTCAAATGGAAAGCTTGCTTTTAGGGCAGGCAAATTTATTGGAAGTTGCTATAGATGATGATCAGTACTTAAATGAATTAAAAAAGGAATATACTTTTCTGAGCCATAAGTTTAATTTGATCCCGGTTTTCAAGTCCCCAGAATATTTTAGGCTTAGACCAATGAACTTTCCTACCATAAGATTAGCCCAATTGAGTGCCATTTATGCTGAGAATAATAATTTATTCCATACATTGATTGAAAATAATGAGTTAGATTTTCAGGAATATTTTAAAGTAGGTACTTCTCAATATTGGGATACCCATTATAATTTTGGTAAGAACTCTAAAAAAGGCAAAAAGAAAATATCAAATTCATTTTTAAATTTATTGATCATTAATACCATAATACCTTTAAAGTTTGCTTACAATAGGTATAAGGGCGCTCAGGATAATGAAGGTTTATTTAAAATGATGGCTAAAATTAAAAAGGAAGAAAACAGTATTATAGCTAACTTTGATAAATTAGAAACATCAATCTTTAGTGCTAAAGATTCTCAAGCCTATCTTCAATTGTACAATAATTACTGTACAAAAGATAAATGTTTAGATTGTGCCATAGGTGCATCTTTATTGAATGTAAAAGTCTAATTTTATACGCAATGAATGTATTCTATAAATTATTGCTTTATTTTCAAAAAAGAGGATTCGAAGTGTGCGGTAGAATTGCCGAGCGCTTGGGTATAAGGGCAAGAGTGGTTAGAACTTCTTTTATTTATCTGACCTTTGTAACGGTAGGTTTTGGTTTTGCTCTTTATCTTTTTCTCGCCTTTTGGTTGAAAATTAAGGATCTTGTTTATACCAAACGAAATTCAGTCTTTGATCTGTAATGTATGATAAACTTATTTCGGTCTAAAATATATTTGGCACTGACATTAATGCTAATGGTTTTGACCTTTGGTGTGTTGGGCTATAGGTTTATTGCAGATTATAGTTGGGTAGATGCTTTTTATATGACTATAATTACGGTCACCACTGTAGGGTTTTCCGAAGTAAGGCCTATGGGACCAGAAGGCAAAATCTTTACAATAATTCTTATAGTTACAAGTGTATTTATAGTTGGTTTTGCAATATCAATAGTCACCGAATACCTACTTTCCAGAAATTCAGTAGAACTGCTTAAAAAGAAGAAAATGAAGAATGCTATCGAAAATTTAAATCAGCATGTGATCGTCTGTGGTTTTGGGCGAAATGGAATGCAAGCGGCAGAAAAATTAAAGGCGTATAGGCGACCTTTTGTGGTAATAGAAAAAGATAAGGAGATAATAGAAAGGTTTGAAGATGACGTATTGTTTATTGAAGGCGATGCAAATGATGATGATGTGCTATTGCAGGCAGGTATAGAGCGAGCAAAATTTTTAATAGCAACATTACCTGATGATGCAGCTAATCTGTTTGTAGTTTTATCGGCAAGGCAAATGAAGAAAAATCTGTTCATTATAAGCAGAGCTTCTTTAGTGAATTCTCAGAAAAAATTGTTTTTGGCAGGTGCTAATAAAGTAATTATGCCAGATAAAATAGGTGGAGACCATATGGCATCCTTAGTAGTGATGCCAGATTTAATAACATTTATGGACAAGCTTTCTACAGAAGGTGAAAATACTACTAACCTAGAGGAAGTGGCAATAGAAGATTTTTCGGATCAAATAGAATGTAACTCTTTAAGGGATTTGGATTTAAGAAGAAAAACAGGATGTACCATAATAGGTTACATATCACCTGATGGCAATTATATCATCAACCCAGAAGCGGATATGGAACTGCAACCAAAAAGTAAGGTCATTGTGCTGGGAAGACCAGAACAAATTAAAAAATTAAATGAGATGTTCCATATAGAATAATCATCTTTCTATCATATATATTTGATTGCATCCATTATTTTTAGGATATTGCTAGACTAACTGACTAATTCAAAAATTTTAAAACTTATGAAGTATAGACTTCTAACTCTATTAACACTGTTAATACCATTTCTTTCAATTGCACAAGAAAAAGGTTTGGATGAAAAAGTAAATGACGCCTTTATGCCTTTTGCAACATGGTGGGAAGCTACAGTATTGACTTCTATTCCAATTGCTGGGTATAACATACCAATTGTATTGATTCTTTTAATAGCAGGAGCTACCTTTTTTACCATTTATTTCAAATTTCCGGGTATAACTAAATTTCCATTGGCAATTAATGTTGTAAGGGGTAAATATGAGGAAATTGAAAAATACGGGCTGGAAAAAGTTCAGCAGCATATGACCGAAGATGGTGATATACCTGATACTATTAGAGACGAAAGTGAAGAGGGTGAGGTAAGTCACTTTCAAGCTTTGGCAACTGCTGTTTCTGGTACAGTAGGTCTGGGTAATATAGCGGGGGTTGCCGTAGCAATTGCTTTGGGTGGTCCTGGGGCAACATTTTGGATGATCGCTTGCGGACTTATTGGTATGTCAACGAAATTTGTAGAATGTACTTTAGGGGTTAAATATCGTGATGTAGGTCCTGATGGCACTGTTTACGGTGGTCCAATGTACTATTTGTCGCGTGGACTTAGTGAAAGTAACTTTAAGTTTTTAGGTAAAATATTAGCCGGTATCTTCGCTGTGCTATGTGTGGGTGCATCTTTTGGTGGTGGTAACGCTTTTCAATCTAATCAAGCTGCCGTACAATTGACTTCAATGTTAAATTTAGAAGGTGGGGCTACAGGTGTAATTATTGGAGTAATACTTGCGGTATTGGTAGGTATTGTAATCATTGGAGGAATTAAAAAGATTGCCAGTGTTACAGAAAAGATAGTTCCTTTTATGGCAGGTATTTATGTATTGGCTTCTTTGGTAATCATATTTGCAAACATAAAGTATATAGGTGATGCGTTCGGGATGATTTTCGCTGGTGCGTTTTCTCCAGATGCTGCAATTGGTGGTATTATTGGGGTTATCATTGTAGGTTTTCAAAGAGCGGCTTTCTCTAATGAGGCTGGTGCAGGGTCTGCTGCAATAGCACACTCGGCGGTAAAGACAAGATATCCGGCAAGTGAAGGTATAGTAGCGTTATTGGAACCGTTTATTGATACCGTGGTCATTTGTACCATGACCGCGTTAGTGATCATTTTCTTTAATATGGATGCCGGTGCTTTTGATTATGGTAATGGTATTGGTAGTACCGTAATGTTAAATGATACTGGAGCATATGTTGGTGGTGTGGACTTAACTTCAATGGCATATGACTCTGTAATACCTGGGTTTAGATATGTACTTACCATTGCAATTATACTATTTGCCTTTTCAACAATGATATCTTGGTCTTATTACGGACTTCAATCTTGGAAATATTTGTTTGGAAGAGGGAAAACTGCAGATATCGTTTATAAGGTTCTTTTCTTAATGTTCGTGGTTATTGGTGCGGCAGCAACGCTAGACGCTGTAATCAAGTTTTCAGATGCTATGATTCTGGCATTGGTATTTCCAAATATGATAGGTCTGCTTATCCTTTTCCCTAAGGTTAAGAAGAGTTTTGATAGGTATTTGACAGCCATTAGAAAGGTGTACTAATATTTATATAGATTTTGAAAAATCTCAAATCCCACTTCAAGTTGAATAAACAAGAACGAAGTGGGATTTTCTTTTTGTTGTTATTGCTTATCCTTGTTCAAATAGGTTACTATGTCTACAGATCCTATTCTTCAAAAGTGTCAGGTCCTTTAATTTTAGAAAATTCCCTTCAGGTCCAGGTAGATTCTCTAAAAACCATAGCAGCAAAGAATAATAAGGAGCGTGTCTACCCATTTAATCCTAATTTTATTACTGATTTTAAAGGATATTCTCTTGGTATGACAATAGAAGAGATTGATAGGCTACATGATTATAGAAAGCGAAATAAGTTTGTGAATTCAGCGGAAGAGTTTCAGGAGGTTACCAAGGTTTCAGATTCCTTATTAAATGTAATCTCTAAGGATTTCAAGTTTCCGGAATGGACACAAAATGCTAAACCAAAATCTACCCATGAGTCTAGGTCTATTATATCTGAAAAGGTCCATAAAGTTATTTTGAAGGATTTGAACACTGTTACTGCTCAAGACTTGCAGAAAATAAGTGGAATTGGTGAGAAATTGTCTGCTAGGATTATAAAATTTAGAGATAGGTTGGGTGGTTTTTTAATCGATGAGCAACTGTATGATGTTTATGGTCTTGAAAAAGATGTGGTAAAAAGAACTTTGAAAGAGTTTAGGGTGATCAGTAAACCAAAAATCGTAAAAATTAACGTAAATATTGCAACTGCTTCAGAATTGTCAAAATTGATATATCTTCAAAAACACGTATCAGAAAGCATTGTAAATTATCGTAATCTCAACGGAAGTATCAATTCTTTGAACGAATTATCAAAAATAGAAAATTTTCCTATAGAGCGTATTGATAGAATTGCCTTATATTTGTCATTATAAAAATAACGCTATGCAAAGTATGTACTTCACCGAAGAACATCAATTATTTAGGGCCAGCCTTAAAGATTTTTTACAAAAAGAAGTAGTTCCCCATATAGACAAGTGGGAAGAAACAGGGACTATAGAAAGGTTTATTTGGAAGAAGTTTGGGGATATGGGCTATTTTGGTTTGGCAACTCCTGAAGAAGATGGTGGACTTGGACTTGATCTCTTTTATACTATTATACTGTTAGAGGAACTTCAGAAAATTAATTCTGGAGGATTTGCGGCGGCAATATGGGCACATGCATATTTGGCAATGACCCACTTGAACAAAGAGGCAGATTCTTTTTTAAAGGAAAAATATCTGCGTCCAAGTGTAGATGGTGATAAAATTGGCTGTTTATGTATATCTGAACCTTTTGGTGGTAGTGATGTAGCTGCAATGAGAACAACTGCAATTAAAAAAGGTGATCATTATGTTTTAAATGGTTCTAAGACCTTTATTACTAATGGGGTTTATGCGGATTATATGATTGTTGCGGCTAAAACAAATCCTGAATTAGGGAATAAAGGAATAAGCATATTTGCAGTAGATAGAAACAGTGAAGGTGTAACGGCTAATAAGTTGAATAAACTGGGTTGGCGAGCATCCGATACTGCAGAATTGGCTTTTGATAATGTTAAAATACCTGTTGAGAATTTAATGGGTGTTGAAAATATGGGCTTTTCTTATATAATGGAGCACTTTTCATTAGAAAGGTTGATCATGGGGGTAAATGCCCATGCCCGTTCTGAGCATGTTTTGGAGTATGCATTGAATTATATGTCAGAAAGAGAGGCGTTTGGTAAACCTATCAATCAATTTCAAGCGTTAAGGCATAGGGTAGTTGATCTTTATGCGGATATAGATATGTGTAAAGAGTATAATTACTCTGTAGCCTATAAATTGGATAAGGGACAATATGTGGTGAAAGAAGCCACTATTTCAAAATTGAAATCCACAAAGGTTGCAGATGAGGTTGCTTATGAGTGTTTGCAATTTTTAGGTGGTTACGGGTATATTGAGGACTACCCCATGGCACGAAATTTTAGAGACAGCAGGTTAGGACCTATTGGTGGTGGAACATCTGAAATATTAAGGGAAATAATTTCTAAGATTATCATTGATAAGAAAGAATATAAGCCGGCTACGGTTTAGTTCTGGAAATTTTATAGTTTAAAGGTTGCCCATTTAAATATAGTTAGTATATTTGCAGCCTTAATCATAAAGAAAGGAGGTTGTAGCCCATGTTAATAATACCAGTAAAAGAAGGAGAAAACATCGATAGAGCTTTAAAGCGTTTCAAGCGTAAGTTTGATAAGACAGGTACAATGAGACAGTTGCGTAAGCGTCAACAGTTCACAAAACCTTCAGTTGAGCGTAGAGCACAGATACAAAAAGCAGAATATATTCAAGGTCTAAGAGATCAAGAAGAAGTTTAGGCTTTGTTTTAGAAAATAAAAATCCCGCAATTTGCGGGATTTTTTTTGCTCCATAATCAAGTAATTTAAAACTTTGATACCTTTAGGTAATGTATTTATCAGAATTTATATCATACCTCACATTAGAGAAAAAATACTCTGCACATACGGTTAAGGCGTACCAAAATGATGTTCTGGAGTTTAAGAATTTTTGTGGGGCCAATTATGAGATTGAAGATATTGATACGGTAGAATATGTTTTAATTCGTCATTGGATAGTAGAATTGTCTGAAAAGCAGATTGATAATAGGACAATAAATAGGAAAATTTCATCATTGAAGGCGTATTTTAAATTCCTTCAAAAAATTGATGTGACTACTGTTAGTCCTTTGAGTATGCACAGAGCATTAAAGACAGCAAAAAAGATAGAGATTCCTTTTTCTGAGCTTGAGATGGGGAAAGTATTATCTGAAATTGAATATGCAGATGATTTTGAAGGGGTGCGGGATGAATTATTAATACATGTTCTTTATGTTACCGGTATGCGTAGGGCAGAGGTTATTTCTTTAAAAGTGTCAGATGTAGATTTTGCGAATATGACCATAAAGGTGCTGGGGAAAAGAAATAAAGAGCGACTTGTGCCAATGCTTTTGGAAACAAAGGAAAAGTTTAAGATTTATTTGGATAACAGAAAGGATTTAAAGGAAATTAATGACGGTTCATATATGTTTTTGACTTTGTCAGGTAATAAATTATATGAAACACTTGTTTATAGATTAATAAAAAAGTATTTTAGAGAGGTTTCCTCAAAGGTGAAAACGAGTCCGCATATTCTTAGGCATACGTTTGCAACACATCTTTTGAACAAAGGTGCAGATTTAAATGCGGTCAAAGAATTATTGGGTCATTCTAGTCTGGCATCAACCCAGGTATATACGCATAATAGTATTGCTGAATTAAAGAAAGTGCATGCTAAAGCTCATCCAAGGGGAAATAAAAAATAAATGTTTAATCTGGCTAAATTCTTAAGGCCTATAAATTTCCTGACTATGAAAGTAAATACGCAATCGGTAAATTTTAATGCAGACAGAAAATTGATAAATTTTCTTCAAAACAGACTTGATAAGGTGGAAACCTTTTATTCTAAGGTGATTAGCTCTGATGTTTATATGAAAGTGGAAAATACGAGTGCAAAGGAGAATAAGATAGTTGAGATTAAGATTTCTGTACCTAAAGATAAATTTGTGGTAAAAAAGCAATGTAAGTCATTTGAGGAGGCTGTGGATTCAGCTTGTAGTTCGCTGGAACGCAGGCTAATAAAACAAAAGCAGAAATTAAGATTACAAGTTTGAGAAAAATTTTTCAAAATTTGTTTTGAATAAATAAAAAATACTATACATTTGCAGTCCGTTAGAAATAGCGGGCTTTTTTATGACGGAAAAAGTCGTGAAATAAGCCGATGTAGCTCAGCTGGCTAGAGCAGCTGATTTGTAATCAGCAGGTCGTGGGTTCGAGTCCCTCCATCGGCTCTGAAGTTCTTTAAAATAATAGTTTGAGGGGAGATACTCAAGCGGCCAACGAGGGCAGACTGTAAATCTGCTGACTACGTCTTCGCAGGTTCGAATCCTGCTCTCCCCACAAAACTTTTTACTTGAAGGATTTTATTGAAATATTGTAATATTATAAGCGGGAGTAGCTCAGTTGGTAGAGCGTCAGCCTTCCAAGCTGAATGTCGCCGGTTCGAACCCGGTCTCCCGCTCTATAAATTTTGACAGAAATGTCATTCCTGCGAAGGCAGGAATCTGCTATTTGGTAGATTCAACACTTTACGCCGGTGTAGCTCAGGGGTAGAGCGTTTCCTTGGTAAGGAAGAGGTCACGAGTTCAAATCTCGTCATTGGCTCAATTAAGGTATAAATTTGTACACTAATATAAACTAAGATTAAAATACATTAAACATGGCAAAGGAAACTTTCGATCGTTCCAAACCGCACTTAAATATAGGTACTATTGGACACGTGGATCACGGTAAAACTACATTGACTGCTGCTATTACTACTGTTTTGGCAAATGCAGGTCTTTCTGAATTGAGAAGTTTCGATTCTATCGATAACGCTCCTGAGGAAAAAGAAAGAGGTATTACAATTAACACTTCTCACGTAGAGTATTCTACAGCTAACCGTCACTATGCACACGTTGACTGTCCTGGTCACGCGGATTATGTAAAGAACATGGTTACTGGTGCTGCTCAGATGGACGGTGCTATTTTGGTTGTTGCTGCTACGGATGGTCCTATGCCACAAACTCGTGAGCACATCCTTTTAGGTCGTCAGGTAGGTATTCCAAGAATCGTTGTATTCATGAACAAAGTGGATATGGTTGATGATGCTGAGTTGATCGAATTGGTAGAGATGGAAGTAAGAGAATTACTTTCTTTCTATGAGTATGATGGTGATAATGGTCCTGTGATCGCTGGTTCTGCATTAGGTGCATTGAACGGTGAGCAAAAATGGGTTGATACGGTTATGGAGTTGATGGAAGCTGTTGATAACTGGATCGAACTTCCTGCTAGAGATGTTGATAAGGATTTCTTAATGCCGGTTGAAGATGTATTTACTATTACTGGTCGTGGTACTGTTGCTACTGGTCGTATAGAAACTGGTATTGCAAACACTGGTGATCCTGTTGAGATTATTGGTATGGGTGCTGAGAAATTGAACTCTACTATTACTGGGGTTGAAATGTTCCGTAAAATATTAGATAGAGGTGAAGCTGGTGATAACGTAGGTATCTTGTTAAGAGGTATTGAAAAATCTCAAATTAGCCGTGGAATGGTAATCTGTAAGCCAGGTTCTGTAAAGCCACATGCTAAATTTGAAGCTGAGGTTTACGTATTGAAAAAAGAAGAAGGTGGTCGTCACACACCATTCCATAATAACTATCGTCCACAGTTCTACGTAAGAACTACTGACGTGACAGGTAACATTTCTTTACCTTCTGGAGTTGAAATGGTAATGCCGGGTGATAACCTTACGATTACAGTTGAGTTGATTCAGCCAATCGCATTAAGCGTAGGTTTACGTTTCGCTATCCGTGAAGGTGGTAGAACAGTAGGTGCTGGTCAGGTTACTAAGATTATAGATTAATTTAGTCTTAAAAGAGTATTGTGTATAAGGGTGTTCTGCTCAAGCGGGACACCTTTACATGCAAATAATAGAATTGGTGATTTGGTTCACCGTTCATACGGGTGTAGCTCAGTTGGTAGAGCACTGGTCTCCAAAACCAGGTGTCGGGAGTTCGAGTCTCTCCTCCCGTGCACAATAGAATTTGGATGAATAATCCTATTTGTTGAAATTGTAAAACAGTATTTAAATGTTCACATATATAAAAGAATCCGTTGAAGAGTTAAGGAATAATGTTACTCTTCCTTCACGTGCAGAATCATCTAATTTGATGGTTGTTGTAGCTGTGTTTTCTATCCTTTTTGCTTTGGCTACTTGGGGTGTAGATACGGTCTTTAGTAAGGTGATAAAAGCATATTTCAACTACGTTTTAAACTAATAGGACTATGTCAGAGGTTTTAGAGAAAAAATGGTACGTTGTTCGAGCTGTAAGTGGTCAAGAGAATAAAATCAAAGGATACATTGAAAGTGAAGTAGAGCGTCATGGTTTTTCAGACTATTTAGAGGATGTTCTTGTTCCTACTGAAAAGGTAGTTCAGATTAGAAACGGCAAGAAAATTAATAAAGAAAGGGTTTATTTTCCTGGGTATATCATGATCAAAGCCAATTTAGGTGGGGAGATGGTGCATATCATACGTTCAATAACCAATGTTATTGGGTTTTTAGGGGAAACTAAAGGGGGAGATCCCGTTCCTTTGAGAAAAAATGAGGTTAACCGTATGCTTGGTAAGGTAGATGAGTTAGCTGTGAATACAGATAGTGTTGCAATTCCATTTGTTTTTGGTGAAACGGTTAAGGTAATTGATGGTCCTTTTAATGGCTTCAATGGAACTGTTGAGAAAATTAACGAAGAAAAACGCAAGCTAGAGGTTATGGTTAAGATTTTTGGTAGAAAAACACCATTGGAGCTTAGCTATATGCAAGTAGAGAAGATTTAAGTATTTAGATTAAGTGTTACATACATATAATTAAAGTAGTGTTGCTTCCGTAAACACGCTTTTAATTTAATTTTAAACAATGGCAAAAGAAGTAGGTAAAGTAGTTAAACTACAAGTTAGGGGAGGTGCAGCGAATCCATCGCCACCGGTTGGACCCGCCTTAGGTGCTGCTGGTGTTAACATTATGGAATTCTGTAAGCAGTTCAACGCTCGTACGCAGGATAAACCAGGTAAAGTATTACCAGTTGTTATCACCGTTTACAAAGATAAGTCTTTCGACTTCGTTGTAAAAACACCACCGGCGGCAATTCAGCTATTGGAAGCGGCTAAGATTAAAAAAGGATCTGGCGAACCTAACAGAGTAAAATTAGGTAGTGTTACCTGGGACCAAATCAAGGCGATAGCCGAAGATAAAATGGTTGACCTTAATGCGTTTACAGTTGAATCGGCAATGAGTATGATTGCTGGTACTGCACGTTCAATGGGTATGAAGGTAGCTGGTAAAAGACCTTTTTAAAATCTTAAAAGTAATTAAATGGCAAAGTTAACGAAGAAGCAAAAGGAGGCGCATTCTAAAATAGAGAAAGATAAACTATACTCTGTTACAGAAGCTTCTGCTTTAATAAAAGAAATTACCAATACAAAGTTTGATGCATCAGTAGATTTAGCGGTTCGTTTGGGTGTAGATCCAAGAAAAGCTAATCAAATGGTTCGTGGTGTGGTAACATTACCTCATGGAACTGGTAAAGATGTAAAGGTTTTGGCTTTGGTAACCCCAGATAAAGAAGCGGAGGCTCAAGAAGCAGGTGCTGATTATGTTGGGTTAGATGAGTATTTGGAAAAAATTAAAGGCGGTTGGACAGATGTTGATGTTATTATCACAATGCCAAGCGTAATGGGTAAATTAGGACCGTTAGGTCGTGTATTAGGGCCTAGAGGTTTAATGCCTAATCCAAAAACAGGTACTGTAACTATGGATGTAGCAAAGGCTGTATCTGAAGTTAAAGCAGGTAAAATAGATTTTAAAGTTGATAAAACGGGTATCGTACATGCTGCGATAGGTAAGGCTTCTTTTTCCGCTGATAAAATAGCGGATAATGCTAAGGAGTTGTTAGATACTTTGAATAAGATGAAGCCAACTGCGGCAAAAGGTGTTTACATGAAAACTATTTTCATGTCTAGCACTATGAGTCCTAGTTTGCAATTAGATCCAAAGTCAGTTTAACAGCTGGTAGTTAAAAATTAATAGTATGACAAGAGAAGAAAAGGCAACGGTTATAAAAGATTTGACTACGCAGTTGGCAGATAGTGCCACTATTTATGTGGCTGATATTTCTGGTTTAGATGCAGGTACAACTTCTGATTTAAGAAGAGCTTGTTTCAAAGCTAATATTAGACTGGCTGTAGTTAAAAACACATTGCTTGCTAAAGCAATGGAGGCTTCTGAAAAAGAATTTGGTGAATTACCTGAAACGTTAAAAGGAAATACTTCTTTAATGTTTTCAGATGTAGCCAACGCTCCGGCAAAATTGATAAAGAATTTTAGAAAAAAATCTAATAAACCTTTATTAAAAGGAGCTTTTGTTGAAGAAGCAATTTACATAGGTGATGAGAACTTGGATGCGTTAGTAAGCATTAAGTCTAAAGAAGAGATGATTGGTGAGATTATCGGATTGTTACAATCTCCAGCCAAAAATGTTATTTCTGGACTTAAGTCTGGTGGTGGTAAAATCGCTGGTATCCTTAAAACATTATCTGAAAAATAAGTACGCACAATAAACTAAGTATATTTTAAAAATTTTATTAAACGATAGAAAATGGCAGATTTAAAAGATTTCGCAGAACAATTAGTTAACTTGACAGTTAAAGAAGTAAACGAGTTAGCTGATATATTAAAAGAAGAGTACGGTATTGAGCCTGCAGCAGCAGCAGTAGCAGTAGCTGCCGGTGGTGGTGGTGAAGCTGGGGAAGCAGCAGAGGAAAAAACTGAATTCGATGTTATTTTGAAAGCAGCAGGTGCTTCTAAGTTAGCAGTTGTAAAATTAGTTAAGGAATTAACTGGTTTAGGATTAAAAGATGCTAAAGATATCGTTGATAGCGCACCAAAAGCTGTTAAGGAAGGTGTTACTAAAGACGAAGCTGAAGGTATCAAAAAATCATTGGAAGAAGCTGGAGCAGAAGTTGAGCTTAAATAATAGCAACAACCATATTACTTTTGGTTTAGGTCTTTGCGCTTTTTGCGTTTAGACCTAAGCCTTTTTATAGAATTAGGTATATTAAGAGGTATACAACCCAACTAGTACTCACGATCAAAACACTGTCCGTAGATGTTCACAAATAATACTGAAAGAATAAGCTTTGCTTCTGCAAGAAACACACCGGACTATCCGGATTTCTTAGATATTCAGATTAAATCTTTCCAAGACTTTTTTCAACTTGAGACTAAATCAGATGAAAGAGGTAATGAAGGTCTTTATAACACCTTCATGGAAAATTTCCCAATTACTGATACCAGAAATCAGTTTGTATTGGAATTCCTTGATTATTTCATAGACCCACCTAGATATTCTATCCAAGAATGTATAGAGCGTGGTCTTACTTATAGCGTTCCCTTAAAAGCTCGTTTAAAATTATATTGTACAGACCCAGAGCATGAAGACTTTGAAACTATTGTACAAGATGTTTACTTAGGTACAATTCCTTACATGACACCTAGTGGTACTTTTGTTATCAATGGTGCTGAGAGAGTTGTAGTTTCTCAATTGCATAGATCTCCAGGGGTTTTCTTTGGTCAGTCTTTCCATGCAAACGGGACAAAATTATATTCTGCAAGAGTAATTCCTTTTAAAGGATCTTGGATAGAATTTGCTACCGATATCAACGGCGTAATGTATGCTTATATCGATAGAAAGAAAAAATTACCGGTTACTACTTTGTTTAGAGCTATTGGCTTTGAACGTGATAAGGATATATTAGAGATTTTTGACCTTTCTGAAGAGGTGAAGGTTTCTAATGCCGGTCTTAAAAAAGTACTAGGTCGTAAATTAGCGGCAAGAGTATTGAACACTTGGCATGAGGATTTTGTTGATGAGGATACTGGTGAAGTAGTATCTATTGAGCGTAATGAGATTGTTCTTGACCGTGATACTATTTTAGAAAAGGAACACATAGCTGAAATTATTGATGCCGATGTAAAAACTATTCTTTTACATAAAGAGAATAATGCTCAGTCGGATTATGCTATAATTCACAATACACTACAGAAAGATCCAACGAATTCTGAAAAAGAAGCCGTTGAGCATATCTATCGTCAATTACGTAATGCGGAGCCGCCAGATGAGGAAACGGCACGTGGTATTATTGATAAATTATTCTTTTCTGATCAACGTTATAACTTAGGTGAAGTTGGTCGTTATAGAATGAACAAAAAATTACAGTTGGATATTGGAATGGACAAGCAAGTCTTGACTAAAGAAGATATCATAACTATTATAAAATATTTAATTGAGTTAATAAACTCAAAAGCTGAAATTGATGATATTGATCACTTATCTAACCGTCGTGTAAGAACTGTAGGTGAACAATTATCTTCTCAGTTTGGTGTTGGTCTTGCGCGTATGGCAAGAACAATACGTGAGCGTATGAACGTTCGTGATAATGAAGTGTTTACACCAATTGATTTGATTAATGCTAAGACGTTGTCTTCAGTAATTAATTCTTTCTTTGGTACGAACCAATTATCTCAATTTATGGATCAAACGAATCCATTGGCAGAGATTACGCACAAAAGAAGATTATCGGCATTAGGTCCAGGTGGTTTATCAAGAGAGCGTGCAGGTTTTGAGGTTCGTGATGTTCACTATACACACTACGGTCGTTTATGTCCTATTGAAACTCCTGAAGGTCCAAACATTGGTTTGATATCTTCATTGTCGGTGTTTGCGAAAGTAAACCCAATGGGCTTCTTGGAAACTCCTTATAGAAAAGTGGAGAATTCAGTAGTAGACTACAAAAACTATACTTATTTAAGTGCTGAGGAAGAAGAAGGAATGAAAATAGCTCAGGCTAACATTCCAATGAAGGAAGATGGTACTATAGATGCGGAAAAAGTAATTGCAAGGGAAGAAGGTGATTTCCCAGTTGTGGATCCATCGGAAATTCAATATACCGATGTTGCTCCTAATCAAATTGCTTCAATTTCTGCTTCCTTGATTCCGTTCTTGGAACATGATGATGCAAACAGGGCTTTGATGGGGTCTAACATGATGCGTCAAGCAGTTCCTTTGTTGAAACCACAATCTCCAATTGTTGGTACAGGTCTTGAACGTCAAGTTGCTTCAGATTCAAGAGTATTGATCAATGCTGAAGGAGATGGGGTTATTGAGTATGTTGATGCTCAAAAAATCACTATCAAATATGATAGAACTGATGAGGAAAGATTAATCAGTTTCGAAGAAGATAGCAAGACTTATTTCTTGGTGAAGTTTAGAAAAACCAACCAAGGTACCAACATTAACTTGAAGCCAATTGTACAAGTAGGTGATAGAGTTAAGAAAGGACAAGTTCTTTGTGAAGGTTATGCAACTGAAAAAGGAGAATTAGCATTAGGTAGAAACTTAACCGTTGCATTTATGCCATGGAAGGGGTATAACTTTGAGGATGCAATTGTAATTTCGGAGAAAGTTGTACGTGAAGATATTTTTACATCTATTCATGTTGATGAGTATTCTCTAGAAGTTAGGGATACTAAATTAGGAGCGGAAGAACTTACACATGATATACCTAACGTTTCTGAAGAGGCTACAAAAGACCTAGATGAAAATGGTATGATTAGAATAGGTGCAGAGGTTAAGCCTGGTGATATTCTAATTGGTAAGATTACACCAAAAGGTGAGTCTGATCCAACTCCTGAAGAAAAATTATTACGTGCCATATTTGGTGACAAAGCTGGTGATGTAAAAGATGCTTCATTAAAAGCATCACCTTCTTTAAGAGGTGTTGTTATTGATAAGAAATTATTCTCTAGATCAGTAAAGGATAAGAGAAAACGTTCTGAAGATAAAGAAGAACTATCTAAATTAGAATTGGAATACGAAGTGAAATTCCAAGAATTAAAAGATATTCTTGTTGAGAAATTATTTACTATAGTAAATGGTAAGACCTCTCAAGGTGTTCTTAATGATTTAGGTGAAGAAGTATTACCTAAGGGTAAGAAGTATTCAATGAAAATGTTGAATTCTGTTGATGATTTTGCTCACTTAGTAGGTGGTAGTTGGACAACGGATGCAGATACTAATGCATTGGTAGCTGATCTTCTTCATAACTATAAGATTAAGCTTAACGATTTACAAGGTAACTTAAGAAGAGATAAGTTTACTATATCTGTTGGAGATGAATTGCCTGCTGGTATTATGAAACTTGCTAAGGTGTATATCGCCAAAAAGCGTAAGCTTAAAGTTGGTGATAAAATGGCAGGTCGTCATGGTAACAAAGGTATTGTTTCAAGAATTGTTCGTCACGAAGACATGCCTTTCTTGGAAGATGGAACACCAGTTGATATTGTATTGAATCCGTTAGGTGTACCTTCTCGTATGAATATTGGTCAAATCTATGAAACAGTTTTAGGTTGGGCTGGTCTTAAGCTTGGAAGAAAGTATGCTACACCAATTTTTGATGGGGCAACTTTAGAAGAGATAAACAAGTATACAGATGACGCAGGTATTCCAAGATTTGGACATACTTACTTATTCGATGGTGGAACCGGTCAACGTTTTGATCAACCTGCAACAGTAGGTGTGATCTATATGTTGAAACTTGGTCACATGGTAGATGATAAGATGCACGCACGTTCAATTGGACCATACTCTCTAATTACACAACAACCATTGGGTGGTAAAGCTCAGTTTGGTGGTCAGAGATTTGGTGAAATGGAGGTTTGGGCATTAGAAGCTTATGGTGCATCTGCAACTTTACGTGAGATACTTACAGTTAAGTCCGATGATGTAATCGGAAGGGCTAAGACTTATGAATCCATAGTTAAGGGAGAAACAATGCCAGAGCCTGGTTTACCAGAATCTTTCAACGTTTTAATGCACGAACTTAAGGGACTAGGTTTGGATATTAGACTGGAAGAATAGTTCAATAGTTAGTATTGAAGACTATTAAGTAAAACAAATTAAAACATTATCAGAACGCTATTATGGCTAGAATAAAAGATAATAACCAAGTAAAAAGGTTTGATAAAATTTCCATAGGTTTAGCTTCTCCAGAATCTATTTTGGCAGAATCTAGAGGTGAAGTTTTAAAGCCGGAAACAATTAACTATAGAACTCACAAACCAGAACGTGATGGTTTGTTCTGTGAGCGTATTTTTGGTCCTGTTAAGGATTATGAATGTGCTTGTGGTAAATACAAGCGTATTCGTTACCGTGGTATCGTTTGTGACCGTTGTGGTGTAGAGGTAACGGAAAAGAAAGTTCGTAGAGATCGTGTA
Source organism: Maribacter sp. 6B07 (assembly GCF_002700155.1). Taxonomy (NCBI): domain Bacteria; kingdom Pseudomonadati; phylum Bacteroidota; class Flavobacteriia; order Flavobacteriales; family Flavobacteriaceae; genus Maribacter; species Maribacter sp. 6B07. The sequence continues at coordinate 128,376 of NZ_PDUT01000003.1, forward strand.
GGTCATATTAACTTGGTGGTACCAGTAGCTCATATTTGGTACTTCCGTTCTTTACCTAATAAAATAGGTTACCTTTTAGGTTTACCTTCCAAGAAATTGGATATGATTATTTACTACGAGCGTTACGTAGTAATACAACCAGGTATCGCTAAAGGACCTGAAGGTGAAGAAATCAATAAAATGGATTTCTTGACAGAAGAAGAGTACTTGAATATATTAGATACTATTCCTCAAGAAAATCAATATTTAGAAGATACTGACCCTAATAAGTTTATTGCTAAAATGGGTGCAGAGTGTTTAATTGATTTGTTGGGTAGAATAAATCTTAAAGAACTTTCTTTTGAGTTAAGACACAAAGCAAATACTGAGACTTCAAAGCAGAGAAAAACTGAAGCTTTAAAGCGTTTGCAAGTAGTTGAGGCACTTAGGGAATCTCAAGAAAATAGAGAAAACGAACCAGAATGGATGATCATGAAGGTAATTCCGGTGATTCCACCAGAATTACGTCCATTGGTACCATTAGATGGTGGTCGTTTTGCAACATCAGATTTAAATGATCTTTATAGAAGGGTAATTATTCGTAATAACCGTTTAAAAAGATTGGTTGAAATAAAGGCTCCTGAAGTAATTTTACGTAATGAAAAACGTATGCTTCAAGAAGCGGTAGATTCTTTGTTCGATAATACGAGGAAAGCGTCTGCAGTAAAAACGGAATCTAATAGACCTTTAAAATCTCTTTCAGATTCATTAAAAGGTAAACAAGGTCGTTTCCGTCAAAACTTACTTGGTAAGCGTGTAGATTATTCTGCTCGTTCGGTAATTGTTGTAGGACCAGAGTTGAACTTATATGAATGTGGTCTTCCAAAAGACATGGCTGCTGAGCTTTACAAGCCTTTTGTAATCAGAAAATTGATTGAAAGAGGTATTGTAAAAACAGTTAAGTCCGCTAAGAAAATTATAGATAAGAAAGAGCCTGTAGTTTGGGATATTTTGGAAAATGTATTGAAAGGTCATCCTGTATTATTGAACAGGGCCCCTACTTTGCACCGTTTGGGTATCCAAGCTTTCCAACCTAAATTAATAGAAGGTAAAGCAATTCGTCTACACCCATTGGCATGTACTGCATTTAATGCGGATTTTGATGGGGATCAAATGGCGGTTCACTTACCATTAGGACCAGAGGCTATTCTAGAAGCACAGTTGTTGATGCTTGCTTCTCAGAACATATTAAACCCTGCTAATGGTTCGCCGATTACTGTACCATCACAGGATATGGTCTTGGGTCTGTATTACATGACCAAAGAGCGTAAATCAACTCCTGAAGTTCCAATTATCGGTGAAGGTTTAACATTTTATTCTGCAGAAGAAGTAGAGATAGCTTTTAATGAAGGTAAAGTAAATCTTAATGCTGGTATTAAGGTTAGAGCTAAGGATTTTAATGAGGAGGGTGAATTGGTTAATCAAATTATACCTACAACTGTTGGGCGTGTTTTATTTAATAAAAATGTACCAGAGGAAGCGGGTTATATTAACCAAGTATTGAACAAGAAGGCATTAAGAAATATCATTGGTGATATTTTAGCCGTAACAAGTGTTCCTGCAACTGCAGCTTTCTTGGATAAGATTAAGACTATGGGGTATGAATTTGCCTTCAAAGGTGGATTGTCCTTTAGTTTAGGTGATATTATTATCCCGGCTGAAAAAATGGATATGATCGGTGAGGCCAATGGTCAGGTTGATGGCATTATGGCTAACTATAACATGGGTCTTATTACCAATAACGAGAGATACAATCAGGTTATTGATGTATGGACATCAACAAATGCTATGTTGACGGAGTTGGCTATGAAACGTATCCGTGAGGATCAGCAAGGTTTCAACTCGGTGTATATGATGCTTGATTCTGGAGCAAGGGGTTCTAAGGAACAAATTCGTCAGTTAACAGGTATGCGTGGTTTGATGGCCAAGCCTAAAAAATCAACAGCTGGTGGTGGAGAAATTATTGAAAACCCTATTCTTTCTAACTTTAAGGAAGGTCTTTCAATTTTAGAATACTTTATTTCTACACACGGTGCACGTAAAGGACTTGCGGATACGGCATTGAAAACTGCGGATGCTGGTTACTTAACGAGAAGACTTGTTGATGTTTCTCAGGATGTTATTATTAACACCGAAGATTGTGAAACATTAAGAGGGGTGGAAGTTCAGGCACTTAAGAAGAATGAAGAAGTTGTTGAAAGCTTAGGTGAAAGAATTTTAGGTCGTGTTTCTCTACATGATGTATATAACCCAATGACAGAAGAATTGGTTCTTCAAGCGGGTCAACAGATTATGGAAGCCGATGTTAAGAGAGTGGAAGCATCTCCTATTGAAAAAATAGAAGTACGTTCAGCACTTACATGTGAAGCTGAGAAAGGTATTTGTGCTAAATGTTACGGTAGAAACCTTTCAACCAATAAAATGGTACAAAGAGGTGAAGCTGTTGGTGTTGTGGCCGCACAATCAATTGGTGAGCCGGGTACACAACTTACACTTAGAACATTCCACGTAGGTGGTATTGCAGGTAACATTTCTGAGGATAATAAATTAGAAGTAAGATTCTCGGGTATTGCTGAAATTGAAGATTTAAGAACGGTTACAGGTGAAGGTTCTGATGGTAAACCAGCAGAGATCGTAATTTCTAGAACAACTGAGATTAAAGTTGTTGATGCCAAAACCGGTATTACTTTGAGTACAAGCAATATTCCTTATGGGTCTCAGTTGTTTGTGGAAAATGGAGCTAAAGTTGAAAAGGGCGATGTAATTTGTTCTTGGGATCCATATAACGGGGTAATCGTTTCTGAATTCCCAGGTAAAATTGCTTATGAGAATATTGAGCAAGGTGTTACTTATCAAGTTGAAATAGATGAGCAAACAGGTTTCCAAGAGAAAGTAATTTCAGAATCTAGAAACAAGAAGTTGATACCAACTTTATTGATTCAAGATGCTAAAGGTGAAACATTACGTTCTTACAACCTACCGGTAGGTTCTCATATAATGGTCGATGATGGCGATAAGATTAAAGAAGGTAAGACTTTGGTTAAGATTCCACGTAAATCTGCAAAAGCGGGTGATATTACAGGAGGTCTTCCAAGAGTTACCGAATTGTTTGAAGCTAGAAATCCATCTAACCCTGCAGTAGTATCTGAAATTGACGGTGTTGTTTCTTTCGGTAAAATAAAGCGTGGTAATAGAGAGATAATCATTGAATCTAAATTAGGTGAGGTTAAGAAATATCTTGTGAAATTATCTAATCAGATCTTGGTACAGGAGAATGATTATGTAAGAGCAGGTATGCCATTGTCAGATGGATCAATTACACCAGAAGATATTTTAGCAATAAAAGGTCCTTCCGCTGTACAACAGTACTTGGTAAATGAAGTTCAGGAAGTTTATAGACTGCAAGGGGTGAAGATTAATGATAAGCACTTTGAAGTAGTTGTTAGACAGATGATGCGTAAAGTAAGAATTCAAGATCCAGGTGATACTATCTTCTTAGAGAATCAATTGATTCATAAAGATGATTTCATTAAAGAAAATGATGAAATTTTTGGTAAGAAAGTAGTAATGGAAGCTGGTGATTCTGACAATCTTAAACCGGGTCAAATTGTAACTCCAAGAGAGTTAAGAGATGAAAATTCGTTGTTAAGACGTGGGGATAAGGCATTGGTTGAGGCAAGAGATGCAGTTTCTGCAACGGCAACTCCAATCCTTCAAGGTATCACTAGAGCATCGTTGCAGACGAAATCATTTATTTCTGCTGCATCGTTCCAAGAAACGACTAAGGTGTTAAATGAAGCCGCTGTAAGTGGAAAAGTAGATACTTTAGAAGGTCTTAAGGAGAATGTTATCGTTGGTCATAAGATTCCTGCTGGTACAGGTATGCGAGACTATGATAGTATTATCGTTGGGTCCAAAGAAGAATATGATGAGATAATGGCCAGAAAAGAGGCATTAAGATTCTAATTATAATACTGACCCTCAAATTTTATTTGAGGGTCATTTTTTTTTAATATGATATAAACATGAGTGAACATAAGAACCCAAATCAAAAGCAGATAAATATTGAATTGGACGAAAAAATGGCAGAAGGTATATACTCTAATCTAGCTATTATTAATCATTCAGTTTCTGAATTTGTGGTTGATTTTATTAGTATGATGCCAGGAGCTCCAAAGGCAAAAGTTAAAAGTAGGATTATTTTGACTCCTCAACATGCTAAAAAGTTTTTAAAAGCTTTAAACGATAATGTGCAACGTTTTGAGAAAGCACACGGAACAATAAAGGATTATGAGCAACCTTCAATACCAATTAATTTTGGTCCTACAGGAGAAGCATAAAAAAAGCCCAATTTTTAAATTGGGCTTTTTTTATTCAAATTCTGAAGTAAAATGTAGTTTAACTGATGGATATTTTTGCTGGGTCATTTGAAGGGAGAATTGAGAATCTGCTAAAAATACCAATTGACCTCTCTTGTCCTTGGCAAGGAACTTTTGCTTAACTCGTTCAAATTCCTTGAATTCATCTGATTTTCTGTTTTCGGTACCTACCCAACATGCCTTATATACGTTGAAATTTTCATAGCTACATTTCGCGCCATATTCATGTTCCAGCCGGTATTGGATAACTTCGAACTGTAATGCACCCACGGTACCTATAACTTTTCTGCCATTCATTTCTAAAGTAAATAATTGTGCTACACCCTCATCCATTAATTGGTCTATTCCTTTATTTAGCTGTTTGGATTTTAATGGGTCTGCGTTATTGATATATCTAAAATGTTCTGGTGAAAAACTAGGTATCCCTTTATAATGTAAGGTTTCGCCTTCCGTTAACGTATCACCAATTTTAAAATTACCCGTATCATGAAGACCTACAATATCACCGGGATAAGAAATATCAACTATTTCCTTTTTTTCTGCAAAAAAGGCATTAGGACTTGAAAATTTTAAATTTTTACCATGTCTTACATGTAAGTAAGGTTTATTTCTTTCAAATGTACCCGATACAATTTTAATAAAAGCAAGTCGGTCTCTATGTTTAGGATCCATGTTAGCATGTATTTTAAATACGAACCCGGTCATAGCTTTTTCGTTAGCTTCTACCAAACGTTCTTCAGCATTTTTAGAACGTGGTGTAGGGGCAATTTGGATAAAACAATCTAATAATTCCCGAACTCCAAAATTATTAAGGGCGGATCCAAAGAAAACTGGCTGTTGGTCACCTTTTAGGTATAGTTCTTTGTTAAATTTTGGATATACTCCCCATACCAATTCAAGGTTATCCCTTAATTCCGCTGCGGCGTTGCTTCCTATAATTTTGTCCAGTTCAGGATTGGTAACGTCATCAAAAGCAATCGTTTCTTCAATATTCTTTTTACTATCCCCACTAAAAAGATTAATATTCTTTTCAAAAATGTTGTAAATACCTTTAAAATCATAGCCCATCCCAATAGGAAAACTTAACGGAGTAACGGAAAGTCCAAGCTTTTGTTCTAATTCATCCAATAAATCAAAAGCATCTTGACCTTCTCTGTCCAATTTATTAATGAATACGAGCATTGGAATTTTTCGCATACGACAAACTTCTACTAGTTTGACTGTTTGTTCCTCTACACCTTTAGCAACATCAATTACAACTATGACACTATCTACAGCGGTAAGGGTTCTAAAAGTATCTTCGGCAAAATCTTTGTGTCCTGGGGTATCTAAAATGTTAATCTTCTTGTTCTTGTAGTTAAAGGCAAGAACAGAGGTTGCGACAGAAATACCTCTTTGTCTTTCAATTTCCATGAAATCACTGGTCGCGGATTTTTTTATTTTATTGTTTTTTACGGCACCCGCTTCTTGAATGGCACCTCCAAAAAGTAATAGTTTTTCAGTAAGTGTAGTTTTACCAGCATCGGGGTGGGAAATGATACCAAAGGTTCTTCTTCGTTCTATTTCTTGTTTGAAGGTCATATAAAAAATTTGTGCAAAAATAAGATAAAATAGATTCTTACCATTTAAGAAAGCTCAGTGATAATTTAAGTAAGATGTATTCAATGAAGACTATAAGCATGATATGTGAATATTATTTACAATTGTTTTAATGAATATGATCCATATTGCTAGATTGATCGTATTTAAAAGAAATGTTAATATATTGACAACTGTTTGTCCATTTTTTATGCAGATTGCCTATTGAATTTGAGGGTTAATCGAAAAAGAATTTGAGTTGAATTCATTTTAATATATCTTAGCAACGTTTTAATAAGACTGCCCCACTTTCTTATCGAAAACATTAAAAACACTACCATTTGCCATGGTGATTAGTAAAACACTAACACTTATGGGTAAAATTACTTTTTTAAAAATTAATAAGTTTTTCTTAAATAGTACTAACTATTTATATTCTACTTTCCTTACAGTTTTCTGCGTGATTAATTTATTTGGTAGTCAAGCAAAATTACCTAGTAGGTTATCCACAAATGCTATAAAAAGTGAGGTAGATTGCACGGTTCATGATTCCAAAGAAATTCGTTCACAGGATTTAGGTGTTCAAAATGGTATTGATAATGGGACTTTAGCTGTAAATAACGTTGATGTTAGTTATAAATGGGGTTTGCCGGAAGGTAGTGTTTTGATTAGTATGACCGGTGGTAGTACGTTTAATTCTGGGTTGTTCATGGTTCAGAATGGTAAGAAAATAAATTTTTCTATAACGGGGTCTGTACCTGTTAAAATTACGGCTAAACACTCTGAGTTAGTTGCAGGGAATAGTACTGATGGTATTATTGCTTTAGATGGAGTTGTTTATGAATTTACAAATACCATACTCGCAGATGGTCTTACTTCGGGTATGAATGGTAATAATTATTTTGTACATAACAATTCCAATGTCTTAGTTGATGAGCATGAAAGATTTACATGGGAATCTCAAGAAGTAGCTAGTCAAATTGAATTTTATACAACTTCGCACTTGAAAAGTGCAGTAATTTTATTTTTGAAACCGATTGTTTGTCAAAATGAAATTGATACGGACGGGGACGGAGTTCCGGACAGTGCGGATCTTGACGATGATAACGATGGTATCCTGGATACGGAGGAAGATCCCAACCTTGACGGTGACAATGATCCTTTAACGAATCCGCTGGATACAGATAACGATGGTATACCGAACCACTTGGATATCGACAGTGACGATGACGGCATACCCGACAACGTGGAGGCACAGACCACTGATGGTTATATAGCCCCTAACGAGGACGATGCCGCGACCTACGCTTCCAATGACGGGGTGAACAGTGCATATCCTGATGGATTGGTGCCTGTGAACACGGATGGTACGGATAACGTGGATTATCTTGATGACGATAGCGACAACGATCTGGTTCCTGACAATAATGAGGGCAACGACTTTAATTTTGACGGAGTTCCTGACCAGACCTACACCGGTGTCGATACCGATGGTGACGGTCTGGACGATGGTTACGAGGGTTCCGATGTGAACGATGGATTCGATGTGAACGATGAGATCGACGATCCAGCGAACGACCTACCGGATACGGACGGTACAGAGGACGTGAACTACCGTGATCTTGACGACGATGGTGACGGTTTGGATACCCCTGACGAGGATGTCGATAATGACGGCGACCCGACCAATGATGATAGTGACAATGACGGCACTCCTGATTATTTGGACCCTGATAGCCCGGGTCCGGATACGGACGGGGACGGAGTTCCTGACAGTGCTGATCTTGATGATGATAACGATGGTATCCTGGATACGGAGGAAGATCCCAACCTTGATGGTGACAATGATCCTTTAACAGATCCGCTGGATACAGATAACGATGGTATACCGAACCACTTGGATATCGACAGTGACGATGACGGCATACCCGACAACGTGGAGGCACAGACCACTGATGGCTATATCGCCCCTAACGAGGATGATGCCGCGACCTACGCTTCCAATGACGGGGTGAACAGTGCATATCCTGATGGATTGGTGCCTGTGAACACGGATGGTACGGATAACGTGGATTATCTTGATGACGATAGCGACAACGATCTGGTTCCTGACAATAATGAGGGCAACGACTTTAATTTTGACGGAGTTCCTGACCAGACCTACACCGGTGTCGATACCGATGGTGACGGTCTGGACGATGGTTACGAGGGTTCCGATGTGAACGATGGATTCGATGTGAACGATGAGATCGACGATCCAGCGAACGACCTACCGGATACTGATGGTACGGAGGACGTGAACTACCGTGATCTTGACGATGATGGTGACGGTTTGGATACCCCTGACGAGGATGTCGATAATGACGGCGACCCGACCAATGATGATAGTGACAATGACGGTACACCGGATTATTTGGATCCTGATAGCAATGTTGATCTAGATGTGGTAGACGATGCTGTGACCACTCCTGTGAATACACCGATAGAAATCGATATGTTGGATAATGATTTCGGTATTCCAACCGATGGAACGTTAACGGTTACCGACCCTTCTAGTGGAACGGTTGAAATTAATGACGGAGGAACGCCGGATGATATTTCGGATGATACGATTACCTATGTTCCAAATGATGGTTTTGAAGGAACCGATACTTTCGAATATACCGTATGTGATTTAGAGGGTAATTGTGATACTGCAACAATTACGATTACGGTGGGGGAGCCTATTGATCTAGATGTGGTAGACGATGCTGTAACCACTCCTGTGAATACACCGATAGAAATCGATATATTGGATAATGATTTCGGTATTCCAACCGATGGAACGTTAACAGTTACCGACCCTTCTAGTGGAACGGTTGAAATTAATGACGGAGGAACGCCGGATGATATTTCGGATTATACGATTACCTATGTTCCAAATGATGGTTTTGAAGGAACCGATACTTTTGAATATACCGTATGTGATTTAGAGGGTAATTGTGATACTGCAACAATTATGATTACTGTAGGGGAGCCTATTGAATTAGATGTGGTAGACGATGCTGTGACCACTCCTGTGAATACACCGATAGAAATCGATATGTTGGATAATGATTTCGGTATTCCAACCGATGGAACGTTAACGGTTACCGACCCTTCTAGTGGAACGGTTGAAGTTAATGACGGAGGAACGCCGGATGATATTTCGGATGATACGATTACCTATGTTCCAAATGATGGTTTTGAAGGAACCGATACTTTTGAATATACCGTATGTGATTTAGAGGGTAATTGTGATACCGCAACAATTACGATTACGGTAGGGGAGCCTATTGAATTAGATGTAGTAGACGATGCTGTGACCACTCCTGTGAATGCACCGATAGAAATCGATATGTTGGATAATGATTTCGGTATTCCAACCGATGGAATGTTAACGGTTACCGACCCTTCTAGTGGAACGGTTGAAATTAATGACGGAGGAACGCCGGATGATATTTCGGATGATACGATTACCTATGTTCCCAATGATGCTTTTGAAGGTACCGATACTTTTGAATATACTGTATGTGATTTAGAGGGTAATTGTGATACCGCAACAATAGAAATAAATGTGGTGAATGATAATCCTACTGATCCAACTGACAATGCCATTGAGGTAAATCAATTGGTTACACCGAATGGGGATGGCAGAAATGAATTTTTGTTTATTAGAGGAGTAGATAAAATTCGAAATAGCACTTTAAGAATCTTTAATAGATGGGGAGTTGCGGTTTATGAAGGTGAGAATTACAACAATCAAAATAATGTTTTTGATGGAAGATCAAGAGGGCGATCAACCCTAAGTGTTGAAGAATATCTTCCATCCGGAATTTATTTCTATATTTTTGATTACACTACCCTTGATGGGGAAAGTAAAGTAGATAGTGAATATCTGTATATTAGTAGATAATAGATTATAAAATATGAATATTAAGAATAAGGTTTTAATTCTATTTGGAGGTTTACTACTTGTTTGTGGAACTTCTTTCGCCCAACAAGATGCACAATATACCCAGTATATGTTTAATACCATGAGTGTAAATCCGGCTTATGCAGGTAGCAGGGGACAATTAAGCATAACAGGTTTATACCGATCGCAATGGGTAGGTTTAGAAGGTGCTCCAAAAACACAAACCCTCAACATTCAATCTCCAATTAGAAACAGCAAGCTAGGCTATGGTGTTTCAATTGTAAATGATGAAATAGGTGATGGTGTTGTACAAGAAACATATTTTGATGCTGTTATTTCATATACCATAGATGTATCCGCAGAAGGAAAACTTTCATTTGGACTTAAAGCAGGTGGTAATCTTTTAAATCTTGATTTCAATAAATTAAGAAATTTTGATTCGGAGCCGGTTAATTCAGATAATATAGAAAATAGATTCTCACCAAATGTTGGCGTGGGTCTATATTATCATTCTAATGAATTTTATGCAGGACTTTCAGCACCTAATCTTTTCCAAACGGAACATTTTGATAATTCTCAGCAAGATGCCAATTCTGTTAGGTTTTTATCTAAAGAAAGAATTAACTTTTATTTGATTACCGGTTACGTTTTTGATTTGAACGGCAATTTAAAGTTTAAGCCCGCTTTACTTACTAAGGTTGTTGGAGGCGCTCCGTTACAAGTTGACGTATCTGCCAATTTTATGTTTAATGAGAAATTTACATTCGGTGCAGCATATCGTTGGGATGCCGCAGTCAGCGCTATGGCAGGTTTCCAAATATCAGACCAATTTATGATTGGGCTTGCATATGATAGAGAAACCACTGATTTAGGTGGTACACAGTTTAATGATGGATCATTTGAGGTACTCTTAAGGTATGAGTTGGTAAAATCATTTCAAAAATTGGTTTCACCACGATTTTTCTAAAAGGCAATTTTATATATGAAACATAAAGTAAAGTTTATTATCCTAACCTTTTTGATTTGTAACGGATTGGCATTTGCCCAAGAACGATTAATTCAAAAAGGAAATGAGAAATTTGAATCATACTCGTTTAGTCCGGCAATAGATATTTATAAAAAGGTCTTGGAAAAAGGATATGTTTCTGCAGACTTACTACGAAAATTAGGGAATTCTTATTACTATAATGCTGACTACAAAGATGCTGCAAATATATACAAGCAGTTAGTATCGGATTACTCAAATGAAGTAACTGCTGAAGACTATTTTAAATATGCTCAAGCATTAAAATCAACTGGCGAGTATGATACCTCTAAGTCTATAATGAACAAGTTTATAGATATAACTAAGAAGGATGGTCGAGCAACTGCTTTTAATGATGAAGCGGATTTTATGGCTGATATAGAAAAAAATTCAGGGAGGTATAATTTGGGTCCTTTTGAATTTAACTCCGCATATTCAGAATTTGCTCCTTCATTTTATAAAGAAGGTTTGATTTTTTCTTCTGATCGAGATACAGGTAATTTTGCAAGATATCGTCATACGTGGAATGCTAAAGATTTTTTAGACTTATATGAGGTAAATGCAGATAGTTCTTCCTTAAATCAAGTTAAAAAGCTTGGGAAAAATGTAAATACCCGTTATCATGAGTCGACTTCGGCAATAACAAAAGACGGTAAAACTTTATTTTTTACGCGCAATAATATAGAGAAGCGAAAGACTGTAAAAGATGAAAAGGGAATCGTACGTTTAAAAATTTTACGTGCGCAAATGACTGATGAAGGAATATGGGGCGAAGTAGAAGAGCTACCGTTTAATAGCGCTTTTTATTCTGTAGCAAACCCTGCTTTAAGTCCAGATGAAAAAACCTTATATTTTGCTTCGGATATGCCGGGTACGTTTGGAGAATCGGACTTATTTATGGTTTCAATCAATCAAGATGGCACTTTTGGTACACCACAAAACCTAGGCTCTAATATTAACACGGAGGCAAGAGAGACATTTCCTTTTATAACAAGTGAGGAAATATTATATTTTTCATCTGATGGTCATCCTGGTTTAGGTGGGTTGGACGTTTTTGCAACCAAAATAAAAAGACAAGATTTTTCAGGTAAAGTATTTAATTTAGGTAAACCTATAAATAGTAGCAGTGATGATTTTACTTTTATATTTAATGAAGAGTTAAGAACGGGTTATGTTGCTTCCAATCGAGATGAGGGATTAGGTAATGATGATATCTATAGTTTTACGGAGACAAAAGAATTAATTTTTGATTGTAATCAAAAAGTTACTGGAACGGTTAGGGATAAAATTTCCAATGAAGTTTTAATAGGGGCTACTGTAAAAGTTTTGGATGAAAACAATGAAGAATTACTATCGACCATAACTGATTCTAAAGGTAACTATAGTTTAGAATTAGATTGTCATAAAGGGAATTTTGTAAGAGCTTTAATGGAGGGCTATATTCCATTTGAAGAATATATAGGTGCATCGGATGGAAAACCTAAAATAATTGATTTTTATTTGGAAAGAGATCGTTTAACTGCTGGTTTTGGAGATGATTTGGCAAAACTTTTACAATTGAGTACAATATATTTTGATTTTGATAAGTATAATATCAGGAAAGATTCTGAGGTAGAAATAGAAAAGGTAATTGCGGCTATGGAAAAGTACCCAAGCCTAAAATTAAAAGTAAATTCCCATACTGATAGTAGAGGACCTGCAGCATATAATTTGTGGCTTTCTCAAAAAAGAGCAGAATCTACGGTGAATTATATGATTAATGAGGGGATAGACTCTACCAGACTTGTAAGTGAGGGCTTTGGTGAAACAAAATTGCTAAATGAGTGTGAAGATGGTATTAAATGTTCATCAGCAAAACATGATGTAAATAGAAGGTCTGAGTTTATTATTTTAGAATAATTTGTATAAAATACTACAATCAAAAGCAACTCTATTAGAGTTGCTTTTTTAGTTAGTAATACGCTTGAAAGCCTAGTATATTAGGTTGATAATAGACCAATTACCTAATAATTTTTTATTTTAACAGCTCCATTTAAGGTATTCACTTAGGTTATTTCCAACTTCACAACATTTATTGTGCCCTGCTTTAAGACATAGTTATTTTTACGGATGATATTGATTGTAGATAAACTTTGCATTTCAATACCCCCATTAATTTGATTATGAGATTAAAACAATTTTATTACTTAATTCTTCTTTTATGTTCAACTAGTTTCTTTGCTCAAGAGACATATTTGGATACATTTAGCAGTACTTCTTATTCAAATAATAACGGGACACAAAATTTTAGTTCTAATTGGACAGAACAAAATGAGAATAGTTCTGCATTTGGTGGACGTATAACAATTACAGGTGGAAGATTACGTTTTAGAAACAATGATGATAGGTGGATTTATAGATTTGTACCTTTAGCGGGAGCTTCTACAGCGACATTGACACTGGATTATGATGCAAATTCTGCAAACGGGCAAGCATTGGATGTTTATATATATAATGCAGATAGTAATCAATGGAATTATGTTCAAAGAATAAATAATGGTACCGGTACTATTACGTACAATTTAACAGCGGCACAGATAGATTCAAATCCTGCAATTATTTTTTATCCTCCAAATACGAATTGGGGAAATAATAATATTATATATATTGATAATGTTCAATTTACCGCTACTTATGGCGCAGAGTTAGAAATAAATGATGTCACTGTAAATGAGGATGATGGAACAGCTATATTTACAATTAGACAAATAGGTAGCAGCACAAGTGCTTATAGTGTAAATTATACAACCAACGATATATCTGCCATTTCCGGTCAAGATTATTCTGTTTCATCTGGCACTTTAAATTTTAATGGAAGCTTAAATGATACTGAGACTATAACTGTCCCTATTACTGATGATACTATTTTCGAAGGTGACGAAACCTTTGGTTTGTCTTTTACTTCTACAACGAATACGGATGTTGATATTACGGATACCGCTATCGGTACTATCTTGGCAAATGACGCTTTAATTATGACTGATAGGGGCTCCGCAACTACCTGTGATGATACATTTTTAGATTCTGGGGGTATCAGTAATTACTCTGATAACGAAGATTTGGTTTATACTATTTGTCCAGATACGGCAAATAATTATACACAGGTTAATTTTGATCAGTTTGATGTAATTCCCGGCGATATCTTATACGTATATGATGGTAATAGTACCGGTGCAACTTTAATTGGACAATATGATAATGATAATGTACCCACACAAATTTTTGCCACTAATACTAACGGTTGCTTAACATTTAGGTTTACATCAAATAATAATACAACGGGTAATGGTTGGCAGGCTAGTGTTAGTTGTTCACCTCCCGGACCTAAAATTGTTGTAGAAGATGTATACGTAGATGAAGATTCTGGTAGTGCTATTTTTACAGTAACTCACGTACGTGATCGTCATGGTTACAGTTGGTTATTTGGTTTTGTTGAAACACCATTTACCGTAGAGTATATGGTTAGTGACGGTACTGCAAATAATGGTAGTGATTATATTTCTGTAAACGGAACACTTACATTTACCGGTGAGGTAGGCAACGTTCAAACTTTTTCAGTTCCCATTGTAGACGATGGGGTACCTGAATTAGTAGAGTACTTTACAGTAGGGTTTTCTGATGCAACAGCACAATATGCTTCTGTTGATTATAGTGATACCGCCAATGGTTATATTAATTCTCAAATATTGGCAAATGATCCCCTTACGTTATTTCAAGAATTTGACGGTTATTTTGATTATTCTACCACAGGTGGTTCGTTAAGAACAAATGATAATAATACAGATGCCTGTTCAATAACGACTTCATCTTCAAATACCCTAATTTCACCAATACCCAATACGGGCACAATAAAAAAAGCATATTTATATTGGGCGCACTCTAGTACGGTGATAGACGGAACCGTTACTTTTGAAGGACAAACGGTTAATGCCAATTATCAATATCAAACTACGTTAACGAATAGAAATTTTTACGGTTATGTAAGTGATGTAACCGATATTGTTGAAGGTGTGGCAGACCCATCAACCAATGTATTTGATTTTTCTGGCTTGTCAGTAGATAATTCCAACACCTATTGTTCTTCTGCTACGGTATTAGGTGGTTGGACGTTGTTCGTTTTCTATGAAGACCCAAATTTACCAGCGGTGAACATTAATTTATATCAAGGTTTTGATGGTTTAAGTAATGACGGCAATTCTTTTACTTTAGACAGTTTTTATGCAATTGCAGGTGCTGGTGCCAAGGCATCGTTTTTATCTTGGGAAGGAGATTCTACCCTTGATGGTAATAGCTCGGGTACAACCAATCCAAATGGAGAACGATTATCAATTACTAACCAAGCAAATCAAGATTTTACGTTAGCTGGTGATGGTGGTCAAACAGGTAATAACGCTTATAACTCTACAATGTATGATAATACCACCACACCAGATTATAATGATAATACAACGTATGGGGTAGATTTAGATACCTATGACATTTCAACATTTGTATCGCCTGGAGATTCTCAAGTTACGGCAAATGTAGATGTTGGTCAGGATTTTGTGATATCTGCGGCAGTTGTATTAAAAGTGCCTTCAAACCTTATTGCGGGTACTGTTTTTGAAGATGTGAATTACGGTGGCGGGCAAGGTAGAAACATGACCAATGCCAACGGTGTAGGTATATCTAGTGCCATTGTAGAATTATATGAAAGCGATGGAACTTTTGTGAGAAGAACTACTTCTAAAGTGAGTGGTGATTATAGCTTTGGGGGTATGGCAGATGGTGATTACTATGTAAAACTTGTAAACTCCACAGTTAGATCAACCCGAGCAAATGGTATTAATTGTACTACTTGTGTACCTGTTCAAACTTTTAGAAGTTATGGGGATGTTAACAATAATATTGAGGTATTGGATGAAATTGGAGGAGCAGACCCAACTGCCTTCTCAGATTCTGCCTTAGGGGTTTTTGAAGATTCTCAGAGTGTATCATTGGTAAGTATAGCAAGTAGTGGTGTTGCCAATATCGATTTTGGATACAACTTTAATACTATTGTAAATACTAATGAATTTGGTCAGGGTTCTCTAGAACAGTTTATTCTGAATAGTAACACCTTGGGTGAAGTTGGTTTGGATATTGAAGCAAATGCTATATTTGATCCCGCAGCAGAAGAAGATGTATCAATTTTTATGATACCACCTACCGGAGATAGTTTTGGTAGAACTGCCGATGTAAATTATAATGCTGCAGGTTACTTTGATATTTTATTGGATAATTCAAATACCTTTTCTGTAATTACAGGAACAAATACTATCATAGATGGTAGAACCCAAACGGCTTATTCTGGCGATTCAAATGCTGGCACAGTTGGTTCTGGTGGAGCCGGTGTAGGCATTGCAAATACGGCATTGCCTAATTTTACTAGACCGGAAATACAAATTCATAGAAATGGTGGTGATGTTTTACGATTAAACGGTTCAAATGTCACGATACGAGATATGTCAATATATGCGAATAATAATGCTGGGGTTAGAGTTCAAGGAGGTTCGGCAACCATTTCGAACAATTTGTTGGGAGTAAACGCGCTAGGTGCGTCTGCTGGAAACATAGATTATGGTATTGAGCAAACAGGTGGTGATTTATCGGCATTTTCAAATTATTTATCCTCAAATACCATAGCTGGTATTTTTATAGATGGTGGTACACGTAGTACCATTCAGTTCAACCATTTAGATTCCAATGGGAGCACGGCATGTGATGATAATATTCTAATAGAAGATGGTAGTACAATTGTCATTCAAGAGAATCTTATAGAATCGGCAGCAGCATCTGGTATTGAAATTGATAATGTAGACGGAGTTACGGTTTCGAACAATAACATTCTTTTATCAGGTCAAAACGGAGGTAATTGTAGTGGAAATTACGAAGGTATGGCTATAAAACTCTCAGGTGATGATTCTGTAATTGATCAGAATAGAATTTATTCTAATGGCAGTGAGGGAGTGGTAGTTCTTTCTGGTGCATCAAACACCATTTCCCAGAACAGTATTTATGCAAATGGTACCGTAGTGCCTAGCTTGGGTATTGACCTAGGTATGGATGGCGTAACCCTTAACGATAATTCCGATTCAGATTCCGGTCCAAACAATTTAGAAAATTTCCCAATCATCAATTCCGCGTTTATTTCAGGATCTAATTTGGTGGTTACGGGTTGGGCATCTCCAGGTAGTACAATTGAGGTATTTTTTACAGATGTTAATGAAGGTACAGCTACTTTGGGAGACAATCAGTTGGGGCTTACCCAAGATTATGGTGAAGGTCAAACCTATATTGGAACGGCAGTAGAAGGTAGTGGGGATGACCAAGATACTACCACCTCTTCGTATGCAGACCCGGACGGTAATACTGACAATACCAATAAATACAAATTTGTATTTCCTTTACCATCAGGCACTGTTGTAGGAGATTTAATAACAACCACTGGTACAAGAAGTAATTCCACATCTGAGTTTTCACCAGAAATTATAATTAGTGCGTATACGGTAATTACTAATAGGAACATTACCTATCGTATTAAAGGAAATTAGATTTACAGGAAAGTTTTTTCTTACAAATATATTCTTCGCTAACCCTTTATTTTATTGGGATTTCGCGGCAGCCTACATATTTAAGAGTGTTTACAAATATCCTGTATAAATTGGCAACATAAATTTCATAACCCGGTTTGATTAGCTGAATTTTATTAAACAGAATCATGCTACTATTCCCTCTAACAGCATATCAAATATATGTTTATGGAGTTTTATCTGCTCAAAAGGATAAAATTTGGGGTTATTGGTGGTTTTATTATTGCTGCATTATCAGGTATAAAACTTAATGCACAAACGAGCTTTACAGAAAGCGCGGCTGCTTTTGGTCTAGATTTAGGACAAAAAAAAGACGGTGGGCACGCTTGGTCAGATTTTGATAACGACGGTGATTTAGATGTACTCGTTCTCGAAAATAATAATAATGCCAACGTAAAAAGTTTCTTAATGCGCAATAATGGTAACAATACGTTTTCCAATGTGCAATCAATTTTGGCACCCGGCATGTTAGGGGATTATGCCGAAAGACAAGCAGTTTGGGGAGATGCTAATAATGACGGCAGACCAGATTTCATGATAAATTCATCTGGTAATAGTAATGCCAGACAGGCTATTCAAATTTTTATTCAAAATACAGACGGTACTTTCGGTGACGGTATTGGGGGGTACAACCCAATAACCATAGGAAGATCGGGTTCAACAATAGTAGTACCTGCAGTAAATTCAGAAGGCGTTGGTTTTTTTGATTTTGAAGGTGATGGTGATTTAGACGTTTTTTTTGATAATCATGATATGGGTATTGAGTTGTTGCGAAATAACTTTATTGACCATACAAATCATACTGTTGCAAACCCGGCACCAACTGCCTTGTTCACTCATATTACGACCGGTAACGGTAGTGGCGTAACTGAATTTGGTCTAAACCAATTTGCCACGGATGGGGATTATGGTACCGCAGCCGATGTAAATGATGATGGTTGGGTTGATATTTTCATGCGTAAACGAGATGAAAATGACTTTTTCTTAAATCAAGGTGGCTCATTTTCAAATGGAGCAGATCTAGGTCAGGCGGCCAACAATAATAAAGGAGGTAATGGATTATGGGATTTGGATAACGACGGTGATCTAGATGCGGTATGGACAGAGAATGGCCTTACGCAAATACATAGAAATGATGGGGGAGGGATATTTACTCCTTTAGGAGCAGCTTCTTTTCCAGGGTTACCACAACCGGGTAATGTAAACAATGGTAGTTCAGGCGCTCGTATAGATGCTTTGTCAGGTGGAGATATAGATAATGATGGTGATATAGATATTATTTTAGTAGGTAACAGTAGAAGTTATTTGTACATCAATCAATTGAATAGTCCAACTCCCGCTCCAGGTGTAATTGGTAGTGGTGCGGCAATGAATTTTGCACTAGATGCTGAACAATTTAATTCAGGTAGAGACGGTGAAGGTACTACAATGGTTGATGTAGATGATGACGGTGATCTGGATATTTATATCAATATAAACAATAGTGCTAACCAATTATATATTAATAATTTACCGGCAGCCAATAGAAATAATCATCTATTGATAGATGTTACCGAAGATAGAGGTGCTAATGGTAATACAGGCGGTTTTTTAGGGAGGGTAGCCATTGGTACAAATGTGTTGATCAGAGATTGTTCGGGAAATATTATTAGTGGATTAAGACAAGTAAATGGGGTATATGGTCATGGTACCCAGCAACCGGAAGAAGTACATTTTGGTTTGCCTTTAGGTGAGAATGAAACTTATATTATAGAAGTTCATTATCCAAATTTTTATGATTCATCTGATCCTAGTGGCTATTCCAGATTAGTGGCTACTGCTATTGCGCAGCCAAGTACTATCGCAGGAACAAATCACTATACATTGACCACTACAGATGCTGAACTAATTGAAAATCCTAATGCCCCTGAGGCAAATAATGATCAAGAACAAGTATCATATGGAAATAATGTATCGGTTCAGATAGACCTATTTGCAAACGATTCTGATGCTGACGGAGATGATTTTTCTGTTGAAAGTATTACTCAACCATCAGTGGGTTCTGTGGTTATAGATGATGCGGATAATGGCTTGGTAACATTTACGTATAATGAAGCAACACCTTTTCCCGGCGAAACTACTTTTGACTACACCATAACAGACTCTACCAATTCTCTTTGTCCCTCATTAGGAAAAAGTGATACGGCAACAGTACGGATCTTTGAGCCGTGTACGGACCCTACGGGTATAGATACTGATGGTGACGGTATTAATGATGTTTGTGATCTAGATAATGATAACGACGGTATTTTAGATGTCGATGAATGTAACATATCGGCCGCATTGGTTGATAATGGCGATTTTGGATATTGGATTTTCAATGCTCCGGGATGGACAGGAAGCGGTAATCAATGGAATATGGACACCAATAGGGCTTGGTTTCCTCAATGGAACGGTACGGGTACTGCCAGTTTTTATCAGACTATAAATGTAGTGCCAGGTGTTGAGAATACTATCACCTTTGACTTAGGAGCTGACAACAGTTATGGTCGCGAAGTTATCTTGAATGTCTTAATTGGTGGGCAGGTAGAATTTACCGAAACTTCCAATCAAATAGTTTCAGCAAACGGAGGGAGGGCGCAAAATAATAATGAAACCTTGAACATGTCAACAAGGACATTTTCATTCATTCCAACTTCTAATAGTATAGAACTAAGGTTTAATGGTATTTCATCTGCTACAAATCATGATAGAATGTATGTGGATAATGTAGTTCTTTCAACTGGTTGTGGTGATACCGATGGTGATGGTATTGTGGATATTTACGATTTGGACAGTGATGGAGATGGTTGTTTTGATGCTTTGGAAGGTAGCGAGAGTTTAAATTTTTCAGATTTAAATGGCGATGGAAGTATTTCAGGAGGGGTAGATAGTAATGGTGTTCCTCTGACGGCAAATGGTGGGCAAGGTTTAGGTAGTAGTAATGATTTTACGGTAACAGCAGATGAATGTGATGATGATGGTGATGGTGTGAACAATGCAAATGATAAATGTCCTTATTTTGATGATGCCATTGATAGTGATAATGATGGCGTTCCCGACGGATGTGATAACGATGATGATAATGATGGCATATCCGATTGTGACGAGTCTTTAGAAAGTGTTTCTAGTCAGTTTGCATGGACATTAAACTCACCTTCCGGAAATTTGAATATGGATGCTACCTACGCTTCGGAAACAAATGATTGGGTTTTGGAGAATACAGATGCCATGATATTGAATACGTCTATATTTAATGTAAATGGAAGTAATATAGAAATACGGCCAATAACGGCAGTTGATAAAGAAGAGGCAATAATAAATGAAGATTATATAGAGGTTTCTTTTACAACTGGTTCTGAGGTATCCTCGTTTGAATTGAGCGGAATTACTTCTGGTTGGTATCAACCTTACAGAGGAGATTCCTATTATTCATCAGCGGTATTTACAAGAACAGGTTCTAACGCGTGGACTACCCTTTCTACAGATGTTTTTCATACGGATAATGGTAGTAATTACGCCACATTTCAACATTTGGATATAGGGTCTGTCTATTTAGAGGCAAATACAGAATATACCTTTAGATTTTATGTCTATGGTCAAATTAATGATTCATCAGAAAACTACTCTATTATAGACGACATTCATTTTAATTTTATTGCATGTAGGTCTGGTAATTTAGATGGCGATGCATACCCAAATCATTTGGATGATGACAGTGACGGCGATGGGTGCAATGACGCAGATGAAGCCTATGCAAATACATCATCCGATGTAGATGGCAATGGTATGTATGGTTCTGGCATACCCACGGTAAATGAAAGTGGATTGGTAACGGCTGCTTCATATAGTGAACCTATTGACGGTGATAATAATGGTAATTATGATTTTTTACAGGTTGGGCAAGTACCTGTAATAACGGATCAACCAGTAGATGCCAACGCTTGTCCAGGTGGATCGGCTTCATTTAGTGTGAGCAGTTCGGCAGGAGATATGTATCTATGGCAAGAAATTATTAGCGGTACTTGGACTAATATCTCTGAAGGAGGAAAATATAGCGGTACCGATACAAATACCTTAACAATAACAAACACTTCGCTATCAGATCATAATAATAGATATAGGGTCGTGATATCTAATCCGGCTTATGTATGTGCAAATACTACATCAGAAGAAGCGGTACTAATTGTTCAAGTGCCGATAGCAAATGCTGGTTCAGATCAGACCATATGTGATGGCGAATCCGCAACATTAACAGCTTCGGCTACTGGAGGAAGTGGTAGTGGTTATATATATGAGTGGAGCACAGGCGCAACAACTCCAAGTATCACCGTTTCACCTTCAGGAAATACTAGTGGAAATGTAATGGTCAATTATACGGTTACCGTTACAGATAGTAGTGGATGTACAGATACAGATGAGGTCACCGTTACTGTTGAGCCTACACCTACCATCACGGTTACGAGCTCACCAAGTTGTAATTTTAGATTGTTTCAACCAACAACCTACTCTTTTGAAGTTACCGTTAGCGGTGGTACGGTAACTGCCACAGATGGTACGGTAACCAACGTTTCGGGTGATGTTTGGAGAATAGCAGATATTCCCGATGGTACAGATGTGGTTGTGACTTCAACACAAGGTAATTGTAGCAGAGATTTACCGGTAACGGCACCAAACTGTGTTTGTCCGGTGGTAGATCCTCCTACTAGTGACGGTAATAAAGAATATTGTCAAGGAGATACAGTACCTGAAATTTCTGCAAGTACGAGTGGAGGTACAGAAACTATAGACTGGTATGATGCTTCTTCAGGAGGTAACTTACTTCAAAATAATAGTTTAACATATCAGCCGTCTTCGGCAGGAACGTACTATGCCGAAGCAAGAAATACTTCTACAGGATGTGTTAGCGGTACTAGAACAGCTGTAACAATTATCGAAAATGCACCTCCTTTGGCTAATGCTGGTTCAAATCAAACCATTTGTGACGGTGAGTCCGCAACATTATCAGCCACGGCAACTGGTGGTAGTGGTTCTGGCTACTCTTATGTTTGGAGCACAGGGGAAACAACACCTACAATAACTGTAACTCCGACAGGCAATCCAAATTCAAATACTACAACAACGTATACGGTAACCGTAACAGATGCTAATGGATGTAGTGATACCGATACTGTTAACGTTACTGTTTATTCTAATCCAACCGTAACCATAAGTACTGATAATGCTTCTTGCGGAATAGATAATGGGGCAATTACTTTTAATTTTCCAGACCACTCAAATAGAACCGGTATTAAGTTTAGTATCGATAATGGGGCAAATTATACCAGTGCGGCAGATAATAGTGGCAGTTATACGTTTTCAAACCTTCCTGCAGGAACATACCCGCTATGGGTACGCTGGGGTAATAACGCTTGCCCGGTAAGCTTGGGAGATTATGATATTAATACAACCCCGGAAGTTATGGTTGTAACACAACCAGTGGATCGGACTGTATTAACTGGTGAAAATGCCCAATTTACGGCTAATGTAACCAATGCGGATACATATCAATGGCAAGTAAGTGTCGATGGGGTTAACTATGTAAACTTAGTGGATGATTCTGAGCATTCTAGTACTCAAACGTTAACTTTAAATGTGTTGAACGTTCTAAAGGAAAAAGAAGGGTATTCTTATAGACTTCTCGCTTCAAATTCCGGTACATCTTGTACGGAAACACCATCTAACGCAGCATTATTATTTGTAAATGTTAGAACGGTAATTACAAATAAACGTATAACATACCGTATAAAACCTAATTAAAATTTAGTGTTCCTTCTTTTGTAATTCCTTGAATGTGGAAACTCTAAACCAATGTTTTTTTAAGCATATAATTATAGGCTAAAGAAGGTTTGTTTAGAAGTTTAGGTTATCGTTTGCATTAATGTTAAACAGTACTTTTTTTAGTGGTTAATAAAAAGTCCTTGGTTTTTTATAGAACCAAAAACTACCCGAATAACAGTGTATACTCGACGAACGACAATAACATTTTACAAAGTTTTAACATGTCTATACCTCATATATATAAGACTATATGTCATAAATATTGGCTTACACAACATTTATTTTAGTGAGCACTACTTAAAATGAATATTTGTGTATTGTGATTACCATAGATCCATCTTGTATGAATCAATTATTGATGTTTTTTGGTAATTACCTTTTTTAAGACCTATATGATCAAAGAATTTTTGAAGGTGGAATTGAATATTAAAAGTATGAAAAGTCGAACTACTACAACCTTGGGTAATACCATTAAATTTACAATGGTGTTATTTGCTTTACTGCTATCTGGCATTTCTATGGCACAGACGACCGTGACCTTAGAGGATCAATGTAATTGTGAAGTACTTCAGGGAACTGATGTTACTGCACCAGGTGGTGTAACACCTGCGGGAGCGGATTTAGGAGATTTGTATGTAAATACGGATACAGGTACAATTTATTTCTGGGATGGCGATTCTTGGGAATATACATCTACAGATGCAAATACAACCAATGCTTCCTTGACCGAAGATGGGGTAAACTTGATTCTGACCGATAGTGACTTAAATACAGTTTCAATACCTTTAGCGGACATAGCAGCAATTGTAGATACAAATACTACTAATGTAACTTTTACAGTAAATAGTACTAATGGGACTTTGGATATCATTGATTCTAATAGTAATGTAGTAGCTGTTCCTTTAGCAGATATTGCAGCACTTGTTAATACCGACGAACAAGAAGGTACGGAAGTCTTGTTGACCAATCCTTTGGATGTTGATGGCGATAGTGTAGACGAGACAACAGTGGAAGAGGCCATAGCGGATATAGCTGCAGCCAATGCATTAGATCTGGATATTGACCCAACGAACGAACTTACAACAAGTGGTGCAGGTGCACCAACAGGAACTCCGGCAAATAATAATCCTGGTGTAACGTATTTGGATACGGATACAAATGAACTATATGTTTACGATGGTACAAACTGGACAATGGTCACCGATAATCAAAATGCAGGTGAGGTTGAGGTAACCCCAGCAGGAAACATTACTACAACCAATGTACAATCCGCTTTAGAAGAGTTGGATGGCATTATCACATCAAGCGAGCTTACGACCACGGTTGTTGAGGGAGATGGTGTAGATGTAACATCAACGGTAGTCGGGAACAATACGGAATATACTGTAGCGTCTGAGATCAGTGCTGCAGCAGGAAACAATCTTAGCGTAGAAACTGACGGACTTTTTGCAGCTGACGATCAAAATGCAGGTGAGGTTGAGGTAAGCCCGGCAGGAAACATTACTACAACCAATGTACAATCCGCTTTAGAAGAGTTGGATGGCATTATCACATCAAGCGAGCTTACGTCCACGGTTGTTGAGGGAGATGGTGTAGATGTGACATCAACGGTAGTCGGGAACAATACGGAATATACTGTAGCGTCTGAGATCAGTGCTGCAGCAGGAAACAATCTTAGTGTAGAAACTGACGGACTTTTTGCAGCTGACGATCAGAATGCAGGTGAGGTTGAGGTAACCCCGGCAGGAAACATTACTACAACCAATGTACAATCCGCTTTAGAAGAGTTGGATGGCATTATCACATCAAGCGAGCTTACGACCACGGTTGTTGAGGGAGATGGTGTAGATGTAACATCAACGGTAGTCGGGAACAATACGGAATATACTGTAGCGTCTGAGATCAGTGCTGCAGCAGGAAACAATCTTAGCGTAGAAACTGACGGACTTTTTGCAGCTGACGATCAGAATGCAGGTGAGGTTGAGGTAACCCCGGCAGGAAACATTACTACAACCAATGTACAATCCGCTTTAGAAGAGTTGGATGGCATTATCACATCAAGCGAGCTTACGACCACGGTTGTAGAAGGAACGGGAATAGATGTAACATCATCGGTTACCGGAAACAATACGGAATATACGGTTACGGTAGATCCTACGGATATCGTTGGTGATGGTAGTATTACATCAAGTGATATTGATGTTACCGGTGGAGCTAATTCAACTTTGAACGATGTTACATTAACAATCGCAGATAACGCAATTACAAATGCAAAGATGGCAGATGATGCCATAACTACCACTGAAATTTTGGATGGTACCATTGCAAGTGAAGATATCGCGGCGGATGCGGTGAACGCAACGACCATTAACGCAGATGTAGCGGGAGCAGGACTTGCGCAGAATGCAACGACAGGCGCATTGGAAGTGGACGAAGCGGCAATAGCCGACGGAACGATCTCGTCAACGAACAGTACCATAGATATTACGGGAGGTGACGATTCTGTGTTCAAGGACGTGACCTTGGATGTAGCGGACGATGCCATCACCACGGATAAAATAGCTGCGGGCGCAGTGGAATCTTCGGATATCGCGGCGGATGCGGTAAACGCGGGGACCATTAACGCAGATGTAGCGGGAGCAGGTCTTGCGCAGAATGCAACGACAGGCGCTTTGGAAGTGGACGAAGCGGCAATAGCCGACGGAACGATCTCGTCAACGAACAGTACCATAGATATTACGGGAGGTGACGATTCTGTGTTCAAGGACGTGACCTTGGATGTAGCGGACGATGCCATCACCACGGATAAAATAGCTGCAGGTGCAGTGGAGACATCCGATATTTCGGATGATGCCGTAGCCTTGGAAAAATTGGCGAACGGTACTGCCAACGGTCAAGTAATGCAATGGAACGGTACCGATTGGATTTTAATCGATTTAGGTTCGGTAACGGTAACGGAAAATGATGGTGTAATAGGAAATGAGGTGGTTGGTCCATCAAATGGAACATTAACTTTATCTGGAGCAGGCTCTACGGTAGACCCATTAAGATTAGCGGTTTCTACGGACGGAATAACAACCAATGAAATAGCTCCAGGAGCAGTAGAGACAGCAGATTTAGCTGACGAGGCTGTAACTTTGGGGAAATTGGCAGATGGTAACAATACCGGAGAAATGATTCAATGGAACGGTACGGATTGGGAATATATAGACCCAAGTACCTTGATTCCTGCAACTACGGTATCTAACACAAGTACTGGCAACACTTTATCGACTACGGTTAATGGTGTTACCGGAGCAGGGGTTCCAATAGTTAATAGTAACGTACTAGGTTTAGATACTAATAATGATTTGATAAGTACGGTAAACGGAGAAGCCTCTTCAGCGTTGGATTTAACTCCGGCAATACAAGCAAATCAAACCACGACTACAGTTGTAGAAGGAACGGGAATAGATATAACATCATCGGTTACCGGAAACAATACGGAATATACGGTTACGGTAGATCCTACGGGTATCATTGGTGACGGTAGTATTACATCAAGTGATCTTGATGTTGTAGGTGGTGCGAACGCAACTTTGAACGATGTTAGTCTAACAATTGCCGATGATGCTGTCGATGCAGCAACCATTAACGCAGATGTAGCGGGAGCAGGTCTTGCACAGAATGCAACGACAGGCGCATTGGAAGTGGACGAAGCGGCAATCGCCGACGGAACGATCTCGTCAACGAACAGTACCATAGATATTACGGGAGGTGACGATTCAGTATTCAAGGACGTGACCTTGGATGTTGCGGACGATGCCATCACCACGGAAAAAATAGCTGCGGGCGCAGTGGAATCTTCTGATATCGCGGCGGATGCGGTAAACGCGGCAACCATTAACGCAGATGTAGCGGGAGCAGGTCTTGCACAGAATGCAACGACAGGCGCATTGGAAGTGGACGAAGCGGCAATCGCCGACGGAACGATCTCGTCAACGAACAGTACCATAGATATTACGGGAGGTGACGATTCAGTATTCAAGGACGTGACCTTGGATGTTGCGGACGATGCCATCACCACGGATAAAATAGCTGCGGGCGCAGTGGAATCTACGGATATCGCGGCGGATGCGGTGAACGCGGCGACCATTAACGCAGATGTAGCGGGAGCAGGTCTTGCGCAGAATGCAACGACAGGCGCTTTGGAAGTCGACGAAGCGGCAATAGCCGACGGAACGATCTCGTCAACGAACAGTACCATAGATATTACGGGCGGTGACGATTCTGTGTTCAAGGACGTGACCTTGGATGTTGCGGACGATGCCATCACCACGGATAAAATAGCCGCAGGTGCAGTGGAGACATCCGATATTTCGGATGATGCCGTAGCCTTGGAAAAATTGGCGAACGGTACTGCCAACGGCCAAGTAATGCAATGGAATGGTACCGATTGGACATTGGTAGACCTAGGTTCGGTAACGGTAACCGAAAATGACGGAGTTATAGGAAATGAAGTTGTGAATGGTACAGATGGTACTTTGGTACGTTCAGGAGCTGGTACTACGGTAAGTCCTTTTACCTTGGATGTAGCCGCAGACGGTATTACCAATGCCGAAATAGCTGATAATGCCATAAACACTGAAAACATTACCGATGGTTCGGTAGGAACGGCTGATCTTGCCGATGGAAACAATGCCGGAGAAATGATTCAATGGAATGGTACGGATTGGGAATATATAGACCCAAGTACCTTGATTCCGGCAACTACGGTATCCAACACAAGTACTGGCAACACTTTGTCAACTACGGTTAATGGTGTTACCGGAGCAGGGGTTCCAATAGTTAATAGTAATTCACTTAGTTTAAATGGAAGTAATGAACTGGTTAGTACAGTGAATGGTGAAGCTTCAAACGTTATAGATTTGACTCCGTTCGTAAATAATGATACCAATGAAATTCAAGATTTACAATTAACGGGAGATAATCTAACATTGACAAATGACCCAACTGCAACTGCAATAGATTTATCAGATTATAGAGAAACTATAATAGGGGCAAATGATATAACGGTAACCGATGACGGAAATGGTAATTTTACTGTCGATTATGTAGATGGAGATAAGAGCGATACCAATGAGATTCAGGATTTAACCTATGACCCTTCAAGTCAAACTTTAAATATAACGAACAATCCATCAGCTACGGATATTGATTTATCCGCGTTAGTAAGTTCGGATAATCAGAATATTGAAAATTTAGCATTTTCTGGTACAACGTTAACCGTAGGAATTGAGGATGGAACTTCTCAAACAGTTAGTCTTGCTGAATTAGCGGATAATCAAAGCATTACTGGTTCAGGCTTATCGGGGAATACTTTGACAATTGGAATAGAGGATGGATCGAGTGAGACCGTCGATTTATCTCCTCTAGCGGATAATCAAAGCATTAGTGGTTCAATTTTATCTGGAAATACCTTGACTATAGGTATTGAGGATGGATCGAGCGAAACAGTAGATTTATCATCTTTAAATGAAACTGTAACGGGAACAAATGATATAACGGTAACCGATGATGGTAACGGAAACTATACTGTTGATTATGTAGATGGTGATAACGACTCCACAAACGAATTAACGCAAAGAGGTACAGGAGGTCCAACAGGTTCACCTGCGGAAGGTACCACTTATGTAGACACTGCTAGTGGTCAACTTTATGTATACGATTCTGGCGCATGGCAACCGGTAGGTGGTAGTGCTACACCAGGAGATGCTAGTGATACTAACGAGCTAATAACTTCTTTTGGAGTTGTGGGTACTAATCTTCGTATTACCGAAGCAGGTACTGATTTTGATGTTCCTTTGAGTGATTTAGGAACGGACAGTCAAGATCTTTCTTTAACAGGAGATAATCTAACATTGACCAACGACCCAACTGCAACGGCTATAGATTTATCAGATTATAGAGAAACTGTAATAGGAGCAAATGACATAACTGTTACCGATGACGGAAATGGTAATTTTACTGTCGACTATGTAGATGGTGATAACGACGATGAAAACGAAATAGAATTACCAGAAGGAGGAAATAATGGTCAAGTACTTTCTACTGATGGTTCAGGAACATATTCTTGGGTAGATCCAGATTCAGGTCCTGCAGGTGCTGATGGAGCGGACGGCAACGGAATAGCATCAACGACCGATAATGGAGATGGAACCTTTACACTGACTTACGATGATGGAACAACTTTCACCACGTCGGATTTAACAGGTCCTCAAGGAACTCCTGGAAATGATGGAGCTGACGGAACAGATGGAGCAGACGGAGACGGATTTACCGGAGGAAACTATAATGCAAGTACAGGAGTGGTTACGTTCACATCCGATGACGGATTAGGATTTACAACAGGAGATTTAAGAGGTACCGATGGCGCTGACGGAGCCGACGGAGCGGACGGGGCAACAGGTCCAACAGGTGCTGACGGAACAGATGGTGCTGATGGAGACGGCTTTACCGGAGGAAACTATAATGCAGGTACAGGAGTGGTTACGTTCACTTCTGATGACGGATTAGGATTTACAACAGGAGATTTAAGAGGTGCCGATGGCGCTGACGGAGCCGACGGAGCGGACGGGGCAACAGGTCCTGCGGGTCCAGTAGGTCCAGTAGGTCCAGCCGGTGCTGATGGTACTGATGGAGCTGACGGAACAGATGGTGCTGATGGAGACGGCTTTACCGGAGGAAACTATAATGCAAGTACAGGAGTGGTTACGTTCACTTCGGATGACGGCTTAGGATTTACAACAGGAGACTTAAGAGGTGCCGATGGCGCTGACGGAAACGATGGTGCCACGGGAGCGACAGGTCCGCAAGGTCCTCAAGGAGAAGTTGGTCCACAGGGACCGGCAGGTCCAGCGGGAGCAGACGGAAACGATGGAGCAACGGGAGCAACAGGTCCACAAGGTCCTCAAGGGGAAGTTGGTCCACAGGGACCGGCAGGTCCGGCGGGAGCAGACGGAAATGATGGTGCAACGGGTGCAACAGGAGCGACAGGTCCGCAGGGTCCACAAGGAGAAGTTGGTCCACAGGGACCGGCAGGTCCAGCAGGAGCAGATGGAAACGATGGAGCAACGGGAGCGACAGGTCCTCAAGGTCCTCNNCACAAGGTCCTCAAGGGGAAGTTGGTCCACAGGGACCGGCAGGTCCGGCGGGAGCAGACGGAAATGATGGTGCAACGGGTGCAACAGGAGCGACAGGTCCGCAGGGTCCACAAGGAGAAGTTGGTCCACAGGGACCGGCAGGTCCAGCAGGAGCAGATGGAAACGATGGAGCAACGGGAGCGACAGGTCCTCAAGGTCCTCAAGGAGAAGTTGGTCCACAAGGACCAGCAGGTCCAGCAGGAGCCGATGGAAACGATGGAGCAACGGGAGCGACAGGTCCACAGGGACCGGCAGGTCCAGCAGGAGCAGATGGAAACGACGGTGCCACGGGAGCGACAGGTCCGCAAGGTCCTCAAGGAGAAGTTGGTCCACAAGGACCAGCAGGTCCAGCAGGAAACGATGGAGCAACGGGAGCGACAGGTCCACAGGGACCGGCAGGTCCAGCTGGAGCAGATGGAAACGACGGTGCCACGGGAGCGACAGGTCCGCAAGGTCCTCAAGGAGAAGTTGGTCCACAAGGACCGGCAGGTCCAGCGGGAGCAGACGGAAATGATGGTGCCACGGGTGCAACGGGAGCGACAGGTCCTCAGGGTCCTCAAGGGGAAGTTGGTCCACAGGGACCGGCAGGTCCAGCGGGAGCAGACGGAAACGATGGAGCAACGGGAGCGACAGGTCCCCAAGGTCCTCAAGGGGAAGTTGGTCCACAAGGACCAGCAGGAGCAGACGGAAACGACGGTGCAACGGGAGCGACAGGTCCTCAAGGTCCTCAAGGAGAAGTTGGTCCGCAAGGACCGGCAGGTCCAGCAGGAGCAGATGGAAATGATGGTGCAACGGGAGCGACAGGTCCGCAAGGTCCTCAAGGAGAAGTTGGTCCACAAGGACCGGCAGGTCCAGCGGGAGCAGACGGAAACGACGGTGCAACGGGAGCGACAGGTCCTCAAGGTCCTCAAGGAGAAGTTGGTCCACAAGGACCAGCAGGTCCAGCGGGAGCAGACGGAAATGATGGTGCAACGGGAGCGACAGGTCCCCAAGGTCCACAAGGAGAAGTTGGTCCACAGGGACCGGCAGGTCCAGCGGGAGCAGACGGAAATGATGGTGCAACGGGAGCGACAGGTCCCCAAGGTCCACAAGGAGAAGTTGGTCCACAAGGACCGGCAGGTCCAGCTGGAGCCGATGGAAACGATGGAGCAACAGGAGCGACAGGTGCTCAAGGTCCTCAAGGAGAAGTTGGTCCACAAGGACCGGCAGGTCCAGCGGGAGCAGACGGAAATGACGGTGCAACCGGTGCGACTGGGCCACAAGGTCCGGCAGGTCCCCAGGGTCCAGCAGGTCAGGATGGTCAGGATGGTGCAACGGGACCACAAGGTCCAGCAGGTCAGGATGGTCAGGATGGCGCAACAGGACCACAAGGTCCGGCAGGACAAGACGGTCAGGATGGTGCAACAGGTCCCCAAGGTCCGGCAGGTCCTCAGGGTCCAGCAGGTCAGGATGGTCAAGATGGTCAAGATGGCGCAACAGGTCCCCAAGGTCCAGCAGGTGATCCTGCAACTGATGACCAAACATTGGCAACAACAGGTGCGGCTGGTCAAATATCAATTTCTGGTGGTAACGCTATTACCTTGAATGTAAATGATGCTGATTCAAATGCATCAAACGAAATTCAAACTATTACGTCTACTGATGGTTCGGTAACGGTTACTCCAAATGGAATCAATTATAACCTATCCGTGCCAACGGCAAACGGAGCAGAAACCATAGTGGAAGCGGCACCGGATACAGATATCAGTGTTACTGGAACTGGTACGTCGGCTGATCCATATTTAATTGCCAATACAAGGCCGGATATTTTCTATCCACCTTCTATTGAGGTAGATGTGGCAACAACAGGTACAGGTAGAACAATTGATTTACATGCGGAGTATTTAGCTCAGTACGGTACACCGGCAGTGGTTAGCGCAGGTGCCCCAACAGCAATACCAACTTATGCGAATAATGAATTGTATTATTATGTAACATATTATGATACAACCGTATTTGCAAATGTTAGTGTGAACGCTACGGGTATAATGACTTACGATGTTATAGCGGCTCCAACAGATTATAATACACTGATCAATGTAGTTTTTGTAGCTCAATAATTAGCTAATTGAAACAAAGATCCCAAATCGATTTGAAAAAAAATTATACATATAGAACTATAATCCTAAGCATTGTTTTTACAATGCTGGGGATTTTTGTCTCAAACGCGCAGTTTTTATTGCAGGCTCCAACAGATAGTGATCAAAATAACTTTCGTTGGTACGAAGCCTCGGATACTGCAACAGTTTTGGGTACAGATTCTTTTTACGAAGTAACCCAACCTGGTATTTACTTTGCAACATACGATGGTACTTTATGTGGTTCTAATGCAACGGGATATTTTATTGTAACGGATTGTAATAATCCTGAGAATGAAGTAACCATGGATATTACCAACAATGTATCTACCGGAGCTACGGTAAATTGGAGTCCGGCTATTACGGGAGACCAATTAAGGCCAATGGTAATTGCAACCGATGCTGTTGTAAAATATACGGCGATGGTAACCAAGGCGGGCAATACGTTCAACCTCCCTAATTTTACTGTGGTTTGTTTACCACAAGCAGCAGACTTAGAAGACGATTTTGTAACCACTGATGAAGAAGTACCTGTAGTTATAGATATTTATGGTAATGATGCCGATTTACCCGATGTTGGTGCTTTAACAGCGACCGATCCTTCTAATGGTTCGGTAACCATTGATGATGGTGGTACACCCAATGATCCTTTAGATGATATTGTAACCTACACTCCAGATACAGATTTTAATGGTACCGATAGTTTTGACTATACCATTTGTAATGCTTATGGAGATTGTAGCACAGCTACAGTAACCATTGAAGTTTTACCGGTTTTAGATACCAACGATGATTCCATTGCAATTGATATAAATGCAATTACTGCCATAGATACATGGCAATTGAACGATAATGATTTGCCAACAGATGGTTCGTTCAGTGTTACACAACCAACCAATGGTTCTGTTACCGTTGATGATAATGGTACGCCAAATGACCCATCAGATGATATTCCTACGTATTTTCCTAACAATAATTACTTAGGTACAGATGCTTTTGACTATACGGTTTGTGATACTGTTGGTAACTGTAGTACATCAACCATTACAATTATGATAAATCCATTAGGTGTAGATATGGATAGTGATGATGATGGTATTGTTGATAGCTTTGAAGATTTAAATTTAGATGGTGATAACGATCCATCTACCAACCCGACTGATACGGACGGAGACGGATTCCCAGATTATTTGGATATCGATGCAGATGGCGATGGTATACCCGATAATGTTGAAGCTCAGGCAACTGCTGAATACATTCCGCCATCAGGGATCGATGCGAATACCAATGGTTTAGATGATGCCTATGAAGCTAATGGTTTAACTGGAATATTCCCAGTAGATACTGATGGAGATAATCTGCCGGATTATTTAGATGAGGATAGTGACAATGATAATGTGCCGGATGCTATAGAAGGTCATGACTATGACCATGACGGTATTCCAGATGTTGTAGCAATTGGTTCTGATAAGGATAATGACGGTTTAGATGATGGTTATGAAGGAGCAATTTCTGTAGATACAGATGTCAACGATGAAATTGATGACCCGTATGCACAACTTCCTAATACCGATAGTGATGAAGAATCAGATTATAGGGATACGGATGATGACGATGATGGTATTGAGACTCGTGATGAAGATTTAAATCTAAACGGGGATTATGCAGATGATGATACGGACGGTGATGGTATACCAAATTACTTGGATTCAGATTTAGGTCAATTAGAAGAAGAAATTGAAGTTTTCAACGTTATTACACCTAACGGTGATGGTATTCATGATGTTTTAAGAATAAACGGATTGGAAAATTATCCTAATAACACCTTGAAAATCTATAACAGATGGGGAGTATCGGTTTATATGACCAAGGCATATAATACAGAAGGTAATGTCTTTGATGGTACTTCTGAAGGAAGGGTAACAGTAGATGTTGATCGTAAATTACCGGTAGGTACATATTTCTATATACTGGATTATGAACTGCCTAATGGAGAAACCGAAACATTGTCTGGTTACATATATATAAATAGATAAGAATAATGCTTAAAGATTTTATATACAATAATAAAGTACAACTACTAAAACGGGTTTTCACCATAGTGATGCTTGGTCTTGGGGTATTTTGTTACGGCCAGCAAGACGCGCAGTACACACAGTATATGTATAATACCATTAGTGTGAATCCTGCATACGCCGGCTCTAGAGGGCATATAAGTATAGGTGCTTTACATAGATCTCAATGGGTGGGCTTAGATGGTGCACCAACTACACAGACTTTTAATGCACATTCCCCAATTGGATATAGAGGTGTAGGCTTAGGACTATCTATTGTTAATGATGAAATAGGACCTACGTCAGAAACTAATTTTGATATCGATTTTTCATACACCGTATGGACTTCTACCGAGGGTAGATTAAGTTTTGGTTTAAAAGCAAGTGCTAACTTGTTGGATATTAGGTTTTCAGAATTAAATCAATATACTACAGATCCTACTTTACAGCAAGATATAGATAATAGGCTTTCGCCAAATATTGGAGCGGGAGTATACTACCATACGAATAAATTCTATGCGGGTTTGTCCGTACCCAGATTTCTAGAGACCACACACTTTCAAGGATCAAATTTATCTACGGCAAAAGAACAAATGAACCTTTATTTGATTACCGGATATGTTTGGGATTTAAACGAATTTTTAAAATTTAAGCCAGCACTACTTACCAAAGTGGTAAGAGGAGCACCTTTACAAGTAGATTTATCGGCGAACTTCATGTTGAACGATAAGTTTATTTTAGGAGCGGCCTATAGATGGGATGCCGCCTTTAGTGGTATGGCTGGGTTTAATGTATCAAACAAATTTTTAATTGGTATAGCATACGATAAAGAAACAACAGAACTTGGTAATACAGCTTTTAACGATGGATCCTTTGAAGTTATTTTCAGATATGATTTCATAACTACCAAGAACAATTTAAAATCTCCTCGTTTCTTCTAGTATTTTCTTT
Source organism: Maribacter sp. 6B07 (assembly GCF_002700155.1). Classification (NCBI taxonomy): domain Bacteria; kingdom Pseudomonadati; phylum Bacteroidota; class Flavobacteriia; order Flavobacteriales; family Flavobacteriaceae; genus Maribacter; species Maribacter sp. 6B07. The sequence goes on from NZ_PDUT01000003.1 coordinate 164,121, forward strand.
TTATACATCATTACGTAAAATAAGTTAAACGCCTTATTTTTACGTTATGAAGGAAGAACAGGTAATTCTCGTAAATCAAGATAACGAACAAATTGGTACCATGCCCAAAATGGAAGCCCATGAAAAGGCGGTGTTGCATAGGGCATTTTCAGTATTTATTGTCAATGACAACGGAGATATCATGTTGCAACAAAGAGCGGCATCAAAATATCATTCTCCATTACTTTGGACCAATACATGTTGTAGCCATCAGCGCGTTGGTGAATCTAATATTGAAGCCGGCAAAAGAAGGTTGCAGGAAGAAATGGGATTTCAGGCTGAATTGAAAGAGTTATTTTCCTTTATATATAAAGCTCCTTTTGATAATGGATTAACGGAACATGAATATGATCATGTTATGTTGGGGAATTTTAATTCAGAACCTAACATAAATCCTGATGAGGTAGAAGCCTGGAAATGGATGTCACCGGAAGCTGTAAAAGAGGATATTTCTAAAAATCCCAACGATTATACAGCGTGGTTTAAGATTATCTTCGATAAGTTTTACGAACATTTATTTAATACGCCGGCGAAATGATGAAGGTTAAGGTAAGTAGAAAAGCACATTTTAATGCTGCCCATAGATTATATAGGAAAGATTGGGATGATAATAAAAACACTGAAATTTTCGGTAAATGTAATAACCCTAATTTTCATGGTCACAACTATGAAATGGTTGTAAGTGTAACAGGTGAGATAGATCCAGAAACAGGTTTTGTAATGGATATGAAGGTGTTAAAAGATTTGATCAAAGTAGAGATTGAAGATTATTTAGATCACAAAAACCTTAATGTTGAGGTACAAGAGTTTAAAAGTTTAAATCCTACGGCTGAGAATATTGCAGTAGTTATTTGGAAAAGATTGCGTTCGCATATTCAAAAAAGTCATGAGCTTGAAGTGGTTCTTTATGAAACACCTAGAAACTATGTTACATTTTCCGGATAAATTTAAAATGTAAGAAAAAACTTTATTTTTCGTTATTAGTTTAATTTAGTAGACCAACAAAAAAACAATCAATGATACATCCATTAAAATTTAAGCCTATTTTAAAAGAAAGGCTATGGGGAGGCACCAAATTAAAAGAGGTGTTTGGAAAACCAATAGAGAGTGATATTACCGGTGAAAGCTGGGAATTATCTACCGTGCCAGGAGATATTTCGGTGGTGGCCAATGGAAGTTTAGAAGGTAAATCGCTTCAAGAATTAATAGATTCCAATGGCGAGGAGTTGTTAGGGAAAAGCGTTGTTGAGCGTTTTGGAAAGGAATTTCCCATTTTAATAAAATTCATTGATGCAAAACAAGACCTATCTATTCAATTGCACCCAAATGATGCCTTGGCAAAAGAACGTCATAACTCTTTTGGAAAGACAGAGATGTGGTATATTATGGATGCAGATCCTAAGGCAGAGCTTATAGTTGGTTTCAATAAAGATGTTACCAAAGAAGAATATGCTGAAAGTGTTGCTAATGATACCCTACTTGATCTTCTTAATTATGAGCAAGTTAAAGAAGGGGATACATTCTTTATCAATACCGGAAAAATTCATGCTATAGGGGCAGGGGTAATGTTGGCAGAGATCCAGCAAACTTCAGATGTTACCTATCGTGTTTTTGATTTCAATAGAAAAGACAAAGATGGAAACCTTAGGGAGTTACATACAGACTTGGCATTAGATGCTGTAGACTATGAAAAGAAAGACGATTTTAAAGTTTCTTATAGCCAGGAAAAAAATGAAGTAAATACCATGGTAGATTGCCCATATTTTAAAACGAACTTTATTGAGCTTACTGAAAACTTGGAATTGGATACGGTAAATAGAGATTCGTTTACCATTTTTATGTGTGTTGGCGGTGAAGCTAAGATCAGTACTGCAGAAGGTGAAGTAGCTATTAAGAGTGGTGAAACGGCACTATTACCAGCATCTACACAGAAAATTTCATTACAATCTACAGGAGCTAAATTGTTAGAGGTTACTATTTAAGCTGTAATTAACAATACGGCAAACCAAAAATTGTACTTTTGTAAAAAATAATTAGAGATGGCAAGTATTAAAAATTTAAAGAAAGATATTAATAATGTTCTTGGTGACATTATAGAAGGTGTTTATATAGTAGAGGCAACCAACGGTACTACGCATTCAAAAGAGGGTACTGCCATTATTGATGAGGCAATAGCAACATTTGATGAATTGGTGGCTAAAGTCAATAAGAATGATGTTGAGAACAAAAAAGCACATTTCAAAGAAGTAAGAAGTGATTTGGAAACAAAAGCAACTAAATTGGTAGAAGACCTAAACAAGTTGGCTTAATTCAAAATTCCTTTAGAAATAAAAAAGCATCCTAATCATTAGGATGCTTTTTTAGTTATACCAATTTGGTAATTGTATTAATTCTTTCCAAGTAGTGCAGCTAGCTCTTTACCATATTTAGATGCTGCCACCTCTGGTGATAGCACACTATATATAGAATCTAAATATTTCTTGTTGGCATCTGGTATTTCCTTAAGTGCAACATAAGGCGCAATAAAGGATGATTTGTTGTTAAGAGCAAAATTAATGGCAAAAGCATAGCCGCGTTGTAAATTTCTATTGCTGATATTTTCTAGGGAATCAATACTCACAGCACTTACGTCACCCTTTGCTTGCGCGGCATTCATCATAATTTCAATATTTCTCTTATTAATGCCAGACATGGTCTCTCTGTATTCTTCAAGTCTTTTTTGAGTTTCAGAGCCGGTAATTTTAGCTGTGGTATCAAATGTATTCCAATCGGAATTTATGGTCATCGTACCTGGTTCCGCAAAGAAAGTAATACGGTCATTGATATCGTTATTATCTTTCTTATCTAAATACAGATAAAATATTTCAGGACTGGATAATTTGGTTTTGAAAGAGAAATTTCCATCTCCGTTAATGGCAACCGAATCTACAGTAATTAAAACTGAATCTGGTACATGTTGCAGGTAAAGCGTACCTTTTTTTAAACCTTTTATTTTACCGTTTACAATTAGAGTTTCTTTTGTGTCATCACCACAAGAGCTCAACGCCAATAGTGCAGTAATTACGAATAATATTTTCTTCATTCTTCTGATTTAGGGCGCAAATATCTATAAAATTTGATAATTAAGAACGCCAACTTTTTAATTTGTTAGTAACTAAGGTCTGTTTATAAGCTTGAAGCCACTTCCATCAAATATGCACATAACAATGCGCCACCTGTACCTACAACGTAGCCTAAAACAGCTAAAAGTACCCCTACCGAGGTCAAAGAAGGGTGAAATTCAGCAGCTACAACAGGTGCAGAAGCAGCGCCACCAACATTCGCCTGGCTACCTACCGCTAGAAAGAAATACGGAGCTTTTATCAATTTAGCCACTAATATCATTAATCCTGCGTGAATGCTGATCCAAATAAAACCAACGGCGATCAATCCTGGATTTTCAAGAACTTTGCCCAGGTCCATTTTCATACCAATGGTGGCAACCAAAATATAAATGAACATTCCACCAATTTTGCTGGCACCCGCCCCTTCATAATTTTTAGCTTTGGTGAAAGAAAGTGCTATACCTAAACCAGTAGCGATTACCACCATCCAGAAAAAACTAGAACCTAAGAAGGATAAAAAACTCTTTTGGTCGCTTACTACATCAAAACTACTGGTTAAATATGTGCTCATGTAATCACCAAAAAAATGAGCGATACCTACTGCTGTAAATGCCAAGGCAAGCATAATCATATAATCGTTCAAGGTAGGTACACGGGTAATTTTCTTCGTAAACTCGGTCACCTTTATTTTTAAGGTTTCAATAGCAGAAGTATCTGCCTTTAACCATGAATCAATTCTTTTGGTTTTACCAACTCCCAATAATACAATGGCCATCCATACATTGGCTACCACAATATCAATTAATACCATACCACCATATTTTTCAGGGTTATATTGAAAAATTTCTAGCATGGCAGCTTGGTTGGCACCACCACCGATCCAACTACCGGCAATTGTAGATAGTCCCCTCCAAATAGCATCAAAATCGTTACCGCCAACTGTATCGGGTGAAAAGATAGATACAATAAGAATAGCAATGGGGCCACCGATAATAATACCTGCGCTACCGGTCAAAAACATAATAATTGCTTTAGAGCCTAAGTTGCTAATAGCTTTAATATCTATACTTAAGGTCATAAGTACCAAGGCAGCCGGTAAAAGATATCTACTTGCCATAAAGTATAAATTGGAAATTTCATCGGAAACTATGCCGGTACTTGTCAGTATTGCAGGTAATAAATAGCACATAAGAACAGCCGGTACTATGGAATAGAACTTGCTCCAGAAGCCCGTTTTTTTATTTGATGTGTAAAAGATGAAACCTAAGCATAGTGCTAAAAGTCCAAAAACTACAGTGTCATTTGTTATTATGGGCTGGGCAATTAAGTGTGGCATATACATATAGGTAAGTTGCTAATTTCAAATATAGTTAATTCACTAAGTTTTCTGCAATGTAATGCGCTACACCATCTTGGGTGTTTTCTAAAGTTATATAAGTTGAAATAGCTTTTACTTCTTCTCTTGCATTTGCAACGGCAACACCGCAGCCTACATTTGAAAGCATATCTATATCATTATAATTATCGCCAAATGCGATTACATCTTGCAATGTTTCATGGTCTTTTAATAGCAGCTGTATAGCAGATAGTTTTGAAACTTCTTTTGGGGCAATTTCAATTAAAGTATCGTTAGAACGGTAAAGATTCAGTAATGCACCCAATTTTTCATTAAGAATAGGCATTAATTCATCTGCACTTTCTTTAGTACACATAAGCATAATTTTGTGAGCACCTATCTTTCGTTCATTCCAATCGCTTAAAGTAGTATCGGTATCTTGAAAAGTAGGGGTAGATTTAGTGTATTTAATTTCTTTTTCTACACGTACCGATGTTCTTGGAACGTACCATTCATTTTTATAATATAGACCTAAGTCTGCATTAAGCCCTTTACACAACAAATAAATTTGGTTTAAAACGGAAATAGGTATGAATACAGATGTGATTTCAGTATTGCCAGATAGTACCAAAGCACCATTATAACATATTATAGGCTGCTCCTTAATACCTAAATCTTCTTGAATGTAATACATAGCGCTGGGCATTCTAGCGGACACTAGAATTATGTTGGTTTCATGTTTAATTTTATTGATCTGTTCAATAAGATATTTAGAAACGTCACTTTTAGAAGATAGCATTGTACCATCTAAATCTGAGCAAAGGATTTTGAATTTCATTTTAAATATTTAACCAGTAGGTAAGTTTTAAGTTGATAGAACGATATTTGGGTTCAAACGAATTGACAAAATAATTGTCATTATACACTATAAATAAATCTGACAATGGAGCAAAACGCCATTGCAACCTAGAGTTAAAACCTAAATTATCTCTTTGGTTACTATATTGTACCAGCGTAGACCAAAATATAGACTTGCTAAAGGTAACATCTATTTTAGGACTAATTAGCCAAATATCTGTACTTGAATAGGGTTCCGGTAACGATATTTTATCATAGTTCATGGCCAATGACAAAAAAACTTTGGGTTGAAATCTTAAAAACATTTCAGCTCCCAAAGAAAATCTATCTCCGTTAAAAAAGCTTCCTAACGTAGGTTCAATGCTATAAGCAAATCTTTTTCTGCTGTCAGATTGGTATTCCAATGAAATAAAATTATAATGATAGCCAAGCATTCCGGGTAGTGGTATGGCATCATCTAAGTTGGTAGGGTCAAAATCTTCGAATAAATAGGTGTAGGAATGGGTGTATGATACATTTATTTCTGATTGGTCATTAAATTTAGATTCCCAAGCCCCCATAAGGTCATAGTCTGTATGTAAAAAATCATTTTCTGGACTCCAGGTCAACACTGGGAAAAATTGAAAACTGTGACTCTGTAAAGCACTGTTTTCCGGCCAAAAGACACGCTCAAACATTGTGGCTGTCTTAAAAATATCTGTTCTACGAATAAAACCAAGATCGGACCTAAAGTCTTCACCTATATAAACTAAGTCCTCAAAAAAATTCCAGTTTCTAGAATTGTATTGCATAAATGCTCCTGACGAAAGATTTGCCTTGCCTGCATCATGTGCAAATGATTTATGTAGATAGAATTTACCATTCCATATATTGTTATCCGATATTAAGTTATAATCAATACCGGCAACCCTATTATAACGATCTTCATCATCTTGAAAATCATAGTCCTTAAACGTTTGTCTATTGATAAAGAACATTCCAATATTGGAACGTCCAAAAACATTTTGCTGAAGCGCCAACATGGTGTTGTTGTTCGAAGCTATATTTTCTTCAATATCTTCAGCGGTCTGTAGATTTAGAAAACCCAATCTAAGCCCTTTATTGATCTTGCCGCTTAAACGTACACCGCCAATTATTTTATTTTCTATAGTATTGTCTGCAGTATCTTTGGCTATACCTATACGTCTTGAGAAGAACGGATTTGCATCTCTACCACCACCAAAGCTGCCAAAAAGGTCACTGTTGTCAATAAAGAACTGTCTTTTTTCGGGCAGGGAAACTTCAAATCTGGTGAGGTTCGTAATCTGGTCGTCTACCTCTACTTGAGAAAAATCGGGATTTACCGTAACATCTAAATTCATACTATTGCCAATGGCAATTTTGGCATCTCCACCTACATTAAGTTTTGTATTGGCTTCATCCAATTCAAAGTCCTTTTGTGACCCCATATTTATATATGGAATAACAGCAAGTGGCGTACGGAATTTACCCAATGGTTGTTCAAAGATCATATCACCCATAAAGGTGAGACCGTAAATATTCTGATTTTGGGGAATATTTGTCCAAGTACTGTTCTCGTTAGATTGTGTATCAAATCTATAACTATTAAAACGCCATTTTGTTTCCCCTTCTTTAAACTTGAAGGCAGTTAATGGTATAACCATTTCAGAAGTGTAGTAATCTTCATATATTTTAGAATCTCCCCGCCACTTCACATCCCATGAAATAGTAAATCCGTTAAGGTTTAGTCCACCACCTGAAACTAGACCTTCTCGTCTTACACCATAAGGGTTTATACCGAATAGAAAAGCATTGTTTCCATCATTGAAAGTATCAAAGAGCAAGGTAATGTTATCACTGTTGCCAGCTCTAAAATCTCGTTTTAGCGATTGTATTGAATAATCTTGGCCAGCTGTGTAAATGGTTATTCCAACGTAAAGATTCTTGTCGTCATAAAGCATTTTAATTTCTGATTGCTTTTTAGATTGTACAGAATCTGTTGGGAAGTATTGCCAAAATTTATCCGCTTTGTCTGCCTCTATCCATACGGGTTCATCAAGAAGACCATCGGGAGTTATGTTGGCGGTTATTTTTTTTACAACAAATGATTTGTTGTTGGTTTGGGCATTTAAAAGTATGCAAAAAAGTATAAGCACTAAAGTACTTAGGTATTTGGTCATTTTGGTAAAAGTTTGGTAGTCAACCAAATTTAAGTTTTTGTTTGTTAAATAAGTTGTACAACTGTAATAAAAACACAAAAAATGTAACTAAAACCGAATTTTAATACCTGAATGATTTTAACCTTTAAACTTTTTACTCTTCTTTTTATTGGGGTTCTTAAATAGACGTTTAAAAAAACCATCGCGCTTTATTGGGTCGCAATTTAAAGCTTCTTGTACCGTAACAGTCGGTTTTGGAAAGGTCGGTTTTGTATATGTATTAAATTGCTTGTCCTTATTCAATTCTTTCATCCAAAGTCCAAACAAGGGTAGGGCAGCATTGGCACCTTGTCCAATGCTTGTATTGCTAAAACCAATTTCGTGTTGATCTAGGCCTACCCAAGTAACATGAACAAGTTTAGGGGTAAGGGCAACAAACCAAGCATCTTTATTATTCTGTGTTGTTCCGGTTTTACCGGCAATATCATTTTTGAGTCCATAGGTGCTTCTAAGTCTTGCTGCAGTTCCAGAATTAACGGTAGATTTCATCATTTCTATCATTATCTGTCCGGTTTCTTTTGAAAATGCTGACTTTTCGTTTAATTCAGAATTAAATTCAACTAAAACCGAGTCTCTATGATTAGAAATACTTTTGATCAGGTTTGGCTCAATGTGTTTTCCGTTATTGGCATAGCTGGTATAGGCCTGTGCTAAATCAATGATTTTTATTTCTCCCGTTCCAAGCGCAATAGAAGCTTCTTTAGGCAGTTCATTATTAATACCCATATTTTTTGCCATGAGAAGAACGTTGTCAATTCCTGCCTTTTCCAGAACTTTTACGGCAACAGTATTAATAGAGTTGCTAAGCCCTTCTTCCATAGAGTAGTTGAGGTAAGCTTCATCCTTATCACCAGAATTGGAAGGAGACCAGCCTTTTAAATTATCATATGCTATTTCTTCGGCAGAGAAATAGGTACAGGGTGAAATGCCTTGGTCTACTGCAGTGGTATACACAATGGGTTTAAAAGTAGACCCTACCTGGCGTTTACTTTGAGAAATATGATCATACTTATATTGCTCAAAATTAATACCACCAACCCATACCAAGATGTCACCATTTGTGGGGTCTACCGCAAGTGAACCGGTATTTAGGAATTTGGTATAGTGTTGAATACTATCCATAGTACTTGCCATTTGTTCTTCGTCACCTTGCCAAGATTTAAAAATTCTCTTTTGCTTGTCTTTAGATAGGCTATCAATAATCTGCTTATGAGTTAATCCGGATTTTTGTAATCTTTTATAGGTAGAAGTTCGCCTGGCAATTTTTTCCATCAATTTTTTATCCTTTAACCATGGTGCATTGGTACCGTAGCTTTTTTCAAAACTATTTTGAAGCTTAGACATATGTTCTACCATTACATCTTCAGCTAATTGTTGCATCTTGTAATTAAGCGTAGTGTAAATTTTGAGTCCAGAGGTATAGATATTATAATCTGTTCCACTTTCATTCTGTACAGCGATCCAACGCAACATTTTTCTACGAACTTCCTCCCTAAAGTAGGGTGCAATACCAGCGTTGTAATCAAATTCCCTATAATCTAGATCAAGGTCTTCTTGAGAAAATTTTGTAACCTGTTCTTCCGTAATAAAATCGTTGTTGTACATGGCACGTAATACCAAATTACGTCTGCCCAAACTTTTTTCTGGAAAAATTCTAGGATTGTAGCCATACGTAGCTTTTAACATCCCTACCAAAGTGGCAGCTTGTGGAGCAGAAATATCCTTGGTTCTGGTATTAAAGAATTTAAGGGCAGCGCTTTCTATACCAAATGTATTATCACCAAATGAAACGGTATTTAAGTAATTGGTCAGTATTTCTTTCTTAGAGTAAGTTTTCTCCAATCGTTTGGCAATGATCATTTCCTTGACCTTATTGACAACTATATTTGTTTTATTTCTTTCTTTTCTTGGGTACAGGTTTTTCGCTAATTGTTGGGTTAACGTGCTGCCACCGCCAGATGAATTATCACCTAAAAGTATAGTTTTAAAACCTACCCGAACAAGACTTCTAATATCAATACCAGAGTGCTCATAAAAACGTTCGTCTTCAATGGCGATCAAGGCGTGTATCAAATGTTCTGGAAAATCCTCGTACGCCACCGGTTGCCTATCATATAAATAATATTTGCCGATCAATACACTATCTGCGGTAAATACTTCTGATGCCATTTGATATTGAAAATTGGAAAGCTCCTTTTTTGAAGGGATTTTCCCCCATAACCCAATATTTATACTACTGATAAAAAGTATAAACAATGCAAAAAGACAGAGAATACCTAAGCCTATAATTTTAAGTAATCCTTTTTTTCTATTAGTGCTGCTACGTTTCTTCTTCATCATTTATGCAAGTTCTGATATAAATTTAATCTTACCAAGTTTTAACAATACCTTAAATTCTGATGTACTATTTTTGGGCAAAATTTAGACGATGAAGTATATCTTTTTTTTATTGGTACTAGCAGCCAATGTTACATTTGCAAATGATATGTATTGGTCAAAAACCGGGCATAGGGTAGTAGGTGAAGTTGCAGAGCAGCATTTGACTAAAAAAGCAAAGAGAGCGATCAATGATTTATTGGAAGGTGAAAGCTTGGCTGCTGTTGCAAATTTTGCAGATGAAATAAAATCTGATCGTGCCTATCGCAAATTTAGCGCATGGCATTATGTAAACATTCCTTTTGGGAAAACTTATGATGAAATAGAAAAGAACGAATATGGTGATTTGGTACAAGGGGTGAAAACCTGTTTGGAAATCATTAAGGACAAGAATAGTAGTAAGGAAGACAAGGCATTTTATCTTAAGTTTTTGGTTCATCTTATTGGTGATCTACATCAACCTATGCATGTGGGTAGGGCAGAGGATAAAGGAGGTAATGATATACAATTGCAATGGTTTGGCAATGGTACCAATTTGCATAGGCTTTGGGATTCCAATTTGATAGACGAAAATGGAATGAGTTTTACAGAGCTTGCTGTGGAATATCCTAAAATGTCCAAGCAACAAATTAAGTTTTTGCAAAAAGGATCTTTGCTAGATTGGGTTGAAGAATCTCACTTATTGGCAGAGAAAGTATATGCCTCAGTAGAGGTTGGGGAAAAATTAAGCTACCGTTATAGTTACGACTGGTGGCACACCGTAGAAGATCAATTGCAAAAAGGAGGCGTTAGGTTAGCGGCGGTTTTAAATGAAGCTTTTAAATAATTAGCGCTTAGATATTTTATTGCCAGAGATGTTTCGTTGTCTAGAACATCGAAATCTATCCGTATCATCTGTACGAAGTTTGGCGTGTTTTGTAGCACGACCTTGAACACGTTTGCGCCACATTCTAAAACTGCTTGGTTTCATTTCGCGACGCATAACTTCAATGGTTTCTTGTTCGCTAATTCCAAATTGAAAAGTTATGGCTTCAAAAGGAGTACGGTCTTCCCAAGCCATTTCAATAATACGGTCTAATTCTCTTTCTGTAAATTCTTTATTCATAGCGTGATAAAGGTACTACATGAAATGATAAAGTAGAAACTTGTTCATATTTTGTTGTAGCTCAAAAAAAGTAAACAATAGGATAAAAAAACAAATCCGGATAGTGTATGAAAACACCATCCGGAAGCTGTAAAATTTTGATACTATATATAAGGTATAAAACTTACACCAAAACATTCTTTAATTCATTTCTATATTCTGAGGGGTTTTGCCCTGTAAATGCCTTGAACGATTTATTAAAATGAGAAAAGTTGTTGAAACCACATTCAAAACAAACTTCAGTAATGCTTAATGGTTTTTCCGCCAAAAGTTTAGAAGCGTGTACCAAACGGTATTCATTTACAAATTGTACAAAGGTCTTATTGGTGATCTTTTTAAAGTATCTACAGAAAGAGGGTATGGTCATACTGACCATAGATGAAATTTGCTCTAAGGTAATTTCTTCCCTAAAGTTATTCTTGACAAAATTAAAAACGATATTTATCCTGTCATTATCCTTTACATCTGTAGCAAAAGAGAATCCTTCTGCGTTCAACAAGCGCATATCGTCAGAATTTCCGAGGTCGTTCAATATATTAAGTATGGAAAGTAAGCGCTGAAAATCTGTTTGATATTCTAACACTTCCATTTTATCACCAATTTTTCTTTTGGTTTTTCCAGAGAAAGCAATACCCCCGCTGGCACTATTAAAAAGCTTTTCAATTTTCTTCATTTCAGGAATCTTAAAGAAATCTGTTCCAAGAAAATCGGTTTTCATTTGCACAACGGTTTCACTGGTGTTACCGGTAAGTGCATCGGTAAACCCGCAATGTGGTAAATTACTACCTATTAATATAAGGTCGCCATTTGTATAATAAGATACGTGACTACCTATTTGTCTTTTTCCTGAGCCACCATTAACATATACCAGTTCTAGTTCTGGGTGGTAATGCCACAGGTTATTTCGGTTAATTCTGTTCTCATCAAACTTTTGGTAAGTAAATGAATGACCAAAATCGGGCTTTATGGCTTCAAATGTAGGTTTATGTTTTACCATGGTAATACTTGTTTGTACTATAAAATTAAACATCAAGTTTTAGATGTTCTTTGCAAAATTAACTAAAATATGTGTAATCTTAACATAGGGGTAATAACGAGTATGTAAGTAGGTTAAAATAGAACATAAATTGGGAAAATATGATGTAGTAAGAGCTTTATAACGGCTGTATGTTTGTAGTGTAAATTATAATGAACCCGTAAAATAATTTATTATGAAAAACCTAGTAAAATTCACAACAGTTGTTGCCTTTATGTTCGCTACAGTAGCAGGCATGGCAAGAGAGCCAAAGTTAAACCTATTATCTGCAGGAAAAGCCAAGAGTGTGGTTTTAACGATGGATGCATCTTCTAACGGTGTACAGGTTAAGTTAATGGATTCTGATTTAAATGTTATTTATTCAGAGAAAATGACACAGGGTCATTTTAGCAAGAAATTAAATTTAAAAGATTTGACAGATGGTGTATACTTCCTATCTGCCGATGATAACATGACAAAATATTCATATACTATTGTTTTAGATAACAATGATGTGAAAATCGTAGAATCTGATGAAGATATCAAGCCTTTCTTTAGAAAGACCGATAACATGATCTTCATGAACTATTTAAACTTAGACAAGTCTAAATTATCTATAAAGATATACGATACAGAAAGTAGAACAGTATTTACACAAGAAGTAGCAGACGAAATGATCGTTGAAAAAGCTTTCAATTTCGCAGATGCTTTCCCAGGTACTTACACTGTAACAGTGAAGTCAGCTGGTAAAACATATACTGAAGAGTTTGTTGTTAATTAAGTTGATTTAAGTTGATTAAGAAGGGGACGGGAGCGTCCCCTTTTTTGTTTTCTATACTTTTAAGTACGTAAATGCCCAGTACATAAGGGCAAATTGTATTGGTAGTCGCAATAAAAGTGCCCATTTAGGAAAACCGGCACTAGCCTTTTCACTAGACAACATATAAAAGTGAACCAATAAAAATACTGCTAACATCGCTATTATACCATAAATAGCAAGGTCTTTTGTTTCTTTGAAAAACAACCCTACACCTAAAATAATTTCAGCAATACCACTTAATAAGACTAAAGCTTTATGAAACGGAAGGTACCTGGGCATTATTCTCAGATATACCTTGGGTTTTATAAAATGTAAGGTACCTGCAATAATATAAATTGCGCCCATTACATATAAATGCCAAGGATATGTCATAAGTGAATAAAGTTATGCTTTTGTATTAGCTGAAATCCAGTTCATTATTTTTTCTTCTAGAAGTGCTAATGGAACACAGCCAACTTCAAGAACTTTTTCATGAAAAACCTTAATGTCAAAATCTTTACCAAGGTTGGCTTCAGCTTTTGCCCTAAGTTCTAAAATTTTAAGCTGCCCTATTTTATAGGACAAGGCTTGACCAGGGTTTGCCATATATCTTTCAATCTCTGCAGTAATACTAGCTTCGGATTCAGCCTCGTTATCCAAAGAATATTGAATTGCTTTTTCCCTAGACCACCCTTTAGAGTGTAGACCGGTATCTACCACCAAACGAACTGCACGATGCATTTCTGCACCAAGCATCCCAAAATATTGGTAAGGGTCCGTGTAAAGTCCTAATTCTTTACCTAATGATTCTGTATATAATGCCCAACCTTCACCATAGGCACTATACCAAAGAGTCTTTCTAAACTGTGGTAAACTTTCATTTTCTTGTGTCAATGAAATTTGAAAGTGGTGACCTGGTATAGCTTCATGTAAAAACAGATCTTCGTCAGAATACGTATTGTAAGAAGTAACATCTGGTATGGGAACATAGAAAATACCTGGTCTTGTACCATCTAAAGACCCGGGATTGTATTCTGCGCTGGCCGATGCTTCTCTGAAAGCCTCTGTTCGTCTAACCTCGAACGGAGTTTTCGGTTGTTTGCTGAACAAGGCATTTACCTTGGGCATCATTTTTTTATGAATGTCGTTAAAATTATCAATAACCTGTTGGGGGTCTGTAAATGGCATTAACTCTTTTTTAGCGCGAACTTCATTAAAAAATGCTTTTAGATCCCCTTTAAAGCCAACTTGTTTTTTAACGTTTTCCATTTCTGCACTAATTCTGGCAACCTCTTTTAACCCAATTTCATGAATTTCATCTGCCGTTAAATTAGTGGTAGTGTATAATTTAATTTGGTGCGCATAAAAAGCATCTCCATTGGGTATACCTTGTATACCACTGGTTTCTCTGCCGGCATTTAGATATTCGGTTGCCATAAAATCATGCAATTCTTTGTAGGCAGGAATAATTTTGTTGTTAATGATTTTCGTATAGGTATCCGTCAACCTTAATTGATCTGATTCGCTAAAGTCAGCTGGAAAGTTCTTAATTGGAGAATAGAACAAATTGTTTTCTAACTTGGCATCTGCAACACTGGCTAACTGCGGTAAAACTTTTTTGATAAGTGATTTTGGCAGAACATTTTTAGCCTTTATACCCTCTTGCATTTTAGTTTTTGCAGATTGAAGCCATACCACATAATCTTCTAAACGCTTACTCCAGTTTACGTAGTCGTCGGTTGTTTTAAATGGCTGTGCACTTGTACCACCTGCTAATTGCCCCATCATAAGATTCATTGACCACATCTGATCAATAGGCGTATAATTTTCAAAAGCAAGACCTTCTAAGTTAACCTTACACTCCCATTTAAGAATTTCTTTGGACATTTGCTCACTTTCAGAAAGTTTTGCGTCTTCAAATTTTTCAGCTCTTTCTAAATACGTTTGGTAATAGTTTACCAATTCCTTCTTAAACGAATCAGAAAGAAAATTAGGTAGGGTGTCATTATATCTATTATCACCTTGAAAAGTGGCGTTCAGCGGATTCAGTTTTAATCCGTCGTCATAATAATGAGCCAATAAAGTTATGAAGCCAACATTATGAACGGTAGGATTTGTAGAAACCTCTCCATTAGTTTTTAGTTGGGCTTGGGTATAAAGCCCAGTTATTAAGGCAAATGCAATTATTATGTTTTTCATTAAGATGGGTATTAAAAATTAAGATAAGTACTTTTTGAACCTATCTTTCTTGTACTGTGGTACAGATTCGTTGTTCATGAACAGTTCAAGTAAATCTCTTGATTTAACTTTTGAGAACATTAGTTCATAAAATTGCTGAATGGTTAAAGTGTTTTTAGATTGCTCAACTAAAATTATCTCATCACCTTTTGTTACGCTACCTTCCTTTAAGATTTTAACGTAAGTGCCCGGGTGGTTATGGTCAATAAATTCTTTAAGTATTTTTTGTGATCCAAATCTAACTCCTAGTTTATAACAAGGTTCACGTGGTTGGGTAATTTGTACAATAGCCTCGCCAATTTTGTAAATATCTCCAACACGTACTTTAGATTCATCAAAGCCGTCTACCGTTAGGTTTTCACCAAACATGCCCCAGTCCCATTTCAAATCCGGGTAGCGGCTTTTCCAATAATCATAGTAATCGGCAGAAAAAAGGTAGCACGCTTTATTTGAGCCGCCATGATGTACACGGTCTATAACCGTATCGTTCTTAACATCATTTTCAGTTAAAAATAACGATGTAGATGTTGGGTATTTAAAGATGCCGGTTTGCTCATTGGCACCGTTCCATTCAAAAGTAACCGGGTCTCCTAAATTTGTAGAAATCACCTTCATGCGGTGAAGATAAAAAAAGCACCAATAAATATGGTAATAGGTTTACTTAAAGTTGACCAAACAGTTATTAAATTGGTTAAAAACAGGTTCTGTGAATCGTTAATCAACGATTTTAATACTTAAATTTTACAAATTTCTAAATTCAATAATAAGCTATAGTCTTAATTGGTTAATATGGTATCAGCTGCTATTCTGTTATTTTGAGTATTAGATGATGAAATGTTCTCTGGAAAGTACCAGAAGGGAATGTTAACTAATACTTTTTCAATAGTCTTAGATTCTGAATCCAATTTATTTTCTTTTGTAGGTCCGGTAATAGTCAAAATGTGTTTTCCTTCATCTAGGTTTTTAATATTTAAATAAGTTTCAAAACCCATTCTGTCTTTTGCATTTGAGCTAATAATAAAATCACTTAAGTATATATTTGAATCTATATGTATCTTGTAGATTTCATTAACAGTTTTAAGGTATTCTTTTAAATTCAATGAATCTTTTATTCCAGCAGCATCATTAAAACCGCTTTTAATTCCATTAGTTGTCGAAGATTGAAAACCTCTATTATCGTCCTTAGGTATAAGGTTAGAGTTTTTATCATATATAAAATCTTCCATTTCTTTATTATGTAATAAAAAAACAGGCAGAAATCTTGTTTCAATTAATTTTGATGGGATTGAAGCTATATTAATAAAATATGTTTCTTTAGTTGATAGATTATCGTAATGTTCGCTTAGTATTTGATATTGAGAAGAATAATTTGTTGAGTTTAGATAATTTGAGCTTTTATATTCTAAAGTGTTAATAATAACAACTATAAGGTAAATGGGAAGTAAAATAAAACTTAAGCGTTTACCCAATTTATTGTCTAAAAAATTATAAGCTAATGGACGATATAAAAATGATAAAGTAAGTTTGCTGAACACCCAGTAGATAGGGAAATATAATGTTGATGTCCATTTTTTCTTTTTTAAAAACCCTTGACCTAAAAAGTCAATAAAAACTATTATAGATGAAAGAAAAAATGGGATTATGAATGTAATAATTATAGTTCGTATTGCCCATTTTGGAAGAAAAGTAAGAAGTTCGAAACTTTGAATAATTAAAACGAAACTAATGGTTACTGTAAAAAAACCGATAACATAAAATATCATTAAAAATGAAGCTGCAAAAATGATACTGCAATAGGCTTCGAGGCTGGCTATGTAACGGTCAAATGATCCAACTTTTTTCTTTAAATAGGAGGTGAATTTATCGGAATAATTAAGGGAAGCGTAATTAATATCGCCGGAAACATACCTTAAGCCTATGGCACCTATCCATAAACCTCTTAGAAGTACGTGAATAATTAAGTTGAAAGTAAATATTTGACAACATATTAATGCAATTGCCCAGATCGTTCCAAATTGTTCAACGCCAGAAATGTTACTAGTTATTGCTTTTAGCTTCAAAGGCTCATAAGCAGCAAACAATCCATAAATAGCAAATCCCGAAATAATCAATTCTAATTGCCAACTTTCTTGTTGTAAAGTATCTAACCATTTTTTAAACTTCGGTGAATTGTATTTCATATATTATTTCTTTGTTGAAAGATAACAACATTTAACAAAAAAGCCACTACATTTTTTGTAGTGGCTCTTATGAAAATTATAGGAAAAGGAACTTACTTCACCATCTCATAACTACGTTTAATAAACTCTGTTAATGCCTTACCTTTAAGTAAGCCTTTGGACAACTTTGCCAAGTCAAGTGATTGGTTGATCAATCGCTCTTTTTTCTTCGCAGTTTTTGTATTTAAAAACTCGCTGACCAATGGGTGATTGGTATTGACGATAAGGTTATACATATCTGGCATAGCTCCCATACCGAACATACCACCGCCACCGCCGGTCTGCTGCATTTCTTTCATACGGCGCATAAACTCAGGTTCTGTAATGGTGAACGGAGAAGCGTCACTATCCATTGCTTCCAATTGAACGGTAAAGCTTTTATCTGTAATAGCTTCTTCCAATTCTTTTTTCAAAGTTTCTTTTTCTTCATCTGAAAGTTTAGAGATTTGAGTTTCCTCTTTTTGGATCAACTTATCTATATGGTCTGCATCTACACGAGCAAAAGATATGTTCTCTTTAGAACCTTCAAGTTTTTGCATTAGGTGACCAATAATTGGTGAGTCTAATAGCAATACTTCATAACCTTTAGCTTTGGCTGTTTCAATATAGCTGTGTTGCGCTTCTTTATCGGAAGCATACAGAATTATGGTTTTACCATCTTTATCTGTCTGTGCATCTTTAATTTTTTCCAATAGCTCATCATATGTAAAGTATGAACCATCTACGGTTGGGTAAAGTGCAAATTTATCTGCTTTGTCAAAGAACTTGTCTTCAGATAGCATTCCGTATTCAATAACGATTTTGATATCGTTCCATTTAGCTTCAAAATCTTCTCTGTTGTTTTTGAACAAAGAGTTTAGTTTATCGGCAACTTTTCTGGTGATGTAAGAAGATATTTTCTTAACGGCACCATCTGCCTGTAAATAAGAACGAGAAACGTTTAACGGAATATCTGGAGAGTCTATAACTCCACGTAACATAGTCAAGAATTCAGGAACAATACCTTCAACGTTATCTGTTACGAAAACTTGATTTTGGTATAACTGAATTTTGTCTTTCTGTACATTAAGATCATTTGTTAATTTAGGGAAATAAAGAATACCCGTTAAGTTAAAAGGATAGTCAACATTTAAATGAATGTTGAATAATGGCTCCTCAAATTGCATTGGGTACAATTCTCTGTAGAACTCTTGGTAATCTTTTGCTTCTAAATCAGCCGGTTGTTTTGTCCATGCTGGGTTAGGGTTGTTAATGATATTATCTACTTCTTGGGTAGGAGCTGGGTCATCTTCTTTTGCATCTTCCGGTTTCGGTAAAGTTTCCGTTTTCATTCCAAATTTAATTGGAATAGGCATAAACTTGTTGTACTTGCTTAACAAACCGCTGATCTTGCTGTCTTCAAGAAACTCGGTTGAGTCTTCTGCGATATGAAGAATTATTTCTGTTCCACGGGTTTCTTTTTCTGCCGGTTCCATTACAAACTCTGGAGAACCGTCACATGACCAATGTACCGCAGGTTCGTCTTTGTAACTTTTTGTAATGATCTCTACTTTATGTGCTACCATAAATGCAGAATAGAATCCTAGACCAAAATGACCAATAATTCCAGAATCTTTTGCAGTATCTTCATACTTGTTCAAAAACTCCTCTGCGCCTGAAAATGCTACTTCGTTAATGTATTTTTTAACCTCATCTTCTGTCATACCAAGACCTTGGTCAATGATATGAAGTTTTTTACCTTCTTTGTCCGCCTTAATTTCGATAATGGGGTTACCATACTCTACTTTGGCTTCTCCAATAGAGGTCAAATGCTTTAATTTTAAAGTTGCATCTGTTGCGTTAGAAACGAGTTCTCTTAGAAAAATTTCATGATCACTGTACAAGAATTTCTTGATCAGTGGAAAAATGTTGTCTACCGACACATTAATTTTACCTGTTGCCATTTTTTATATGTTTTATGCCACATTCATCGTGACCATTGTTAAATGTTTGCTTCACGGGTAAGGACAAAAAAAATACCATAGTAGGTAAGAGTGACAAACTGACAGTTGAAGGGTCGTAAAAGTTTAACAAATATTTTTGTTTAATTTTTAAATAAAAAAGTTAAACATAATGTATATTTGTTCTGTGATTGGGAATAATTGCTATGAAAAAGTTTTTCAAACACAATCACACGTTGATTATTTATTGGTTAGGTTGTTAAGAACGTGTTACTGCTAGGTGGCACGTTCTTATTACAAAAACCAGCATGAATTATTTTCTACTGTTCATTTTTTCTGCCATTTTTAAATAAAAAGATATGTGCGCTAAAGCTAAAAAGGTTACTAAAGAAGTTATAATAGCCAAGTTTATGGATTATGTTTTGGAGCATGAACATTTGCCAAAAACGGTCTATAAGTTCTGTAAGGTCAATGCAATTGAAGAAGCGGATTTTTATTTGTATTTCGGTTCTATTGAGGCTTTGAAGAAGGGAGTTTGGAATTCCTTTTTTGAAAATACAATCAATGTCATAGAAAAAAATGCAGATTATCAATCATATGCCAATAGAGATAAAATGCTTACGTTCTTCTACACTTTTTTTGAGGTTTTGACCTTGAATAGAAGTTATGTATTGTACATCATGGAACGTGCAGAGAGTCCTTTGAAAAATCTAGCCCAATTAAAGGATCTTAGAAAAAATGTAAAAGATTACGCCAAACGCCTTATTACGGAAGGAAATGAGCAAAAGACTAGTAAGATAACAAAGCATAATCCACACTTGTTTTCAGAAGGGGCTTGGTTGCAGACCTTATTTTTAATGAATTTTTGGAAGTCGGATGATTCTGCAGCTTTTGAAAAAACTGATGTTGCCGTTGAGAAATCTGTTAATACAATTTTTGATGTTTTCGATAATACACCATTAGAGAATATCCTAGATTTTGGAAAATTTCTTTATAAAGAAAAATTTGCCTAATGTAATCTAAAGGTTATGAAAACACTTGATAAAATACCTACCGGGAAGATAGAAAGAGCAAGTAAACTGGTAAAGACAGGCGCTAAAATAGGTGGTAACTATGCTAAATATTTTGGTAAAAAAATCATCAATCCAGAAACTACCAAAGATGAGTTGAACGAAGACAATGCGGCAGATATCTATGATGGGTTAAAATCTTTAAAAGGTAGTGCCCTAAAGGTAGCTCAAATGCTGAGCATGGAAAAGAATTTATTGCCCAATGCCTATGTTGAGAAGTTTTCATTATCACAATTTTCAGTTCCCCCTTTATCTGCACCTCTGGTTAGAAAAACCTTTAAAAAATATTTAGGTAAGTTTCCTGAAGAGGTTTTTGACTCTTTTGAAAAAGATTCTATAAATGCAGCAAGTATTGGTCAGGTCCATAAAGCTACAAAAGACGGTAAGACCTTGGCGGTAAAAATTCAATATCCAGGTGTTGCACAAAGTATAAGTAGCGACCTAGCTATCGTTAAGCCTATTGCCATTCGTATGTTTAATTTACAGGGTAAGGATTCGGATAAATATTTTAAGGAAGTTGAACATAAACTTGTAGAGGAAACAGATTATATTTTAGAAGTTGCTCAAAGCAAGGAAATAACTGACGCTTGCAGGGTAATTCCCAATATAAATTTTCCAAATTATTATACTGATTTATCTAGTGAGCGTATTATCACTATGGATTGGATGAGCGGTAAGCATTTGAGCGAGTTTACCAAGACCAATTTTGAACCAGAGACAGGTGATAAGTTGGGGCAGGCTCTTTGGGATTTTTATATGTATCAGATCCATGCCTTACGAAAAGTGCATGCAGACCCGCACCCGGGCAATTTTTTGGTCAGTGAAGACAATGAACTTATTGCTATAGACTTCGGATGCATAAAAGAGGTGCCAGATGCTTTTTATGTTCCTTATTTTGAATTGGCTGATCCAAAAAATATTTCCGACGATAAAATGTTCACTGAAAAATTGTATCAACTTGAAATTTTGATGCCTACGGATACTCAACAAGAAATAACGTTTTTCAAATCTATATTCCACCAACTCTTAAGTTTGTTTACATCACCCTTTCATAAAAAAGATTTTGATTTTGGTGATGAGGTTTTTTGGGCTAAGATTGCAGATTTGGGCGAGCAGTTTTCATCGGATAAGCAAATAAGAAAGATGAATGGTAATAGAGGGTCCAAACACTTTTTGTATATGAACAGAACTTTTTTTGGTCTGTATAATTTACTTCATGATCTAAAGGCGAATATTAAGGTGGATAACTACAGAAAGTACCTTTAAGTAGGTAACAGTCATAACAAGTGTTGGTTATATTTTTAATGTGATTTCTTAATAGTTGTTTATATTGCAACACTAATTCAACCTGAACGATCAGGATTAAAAAATTACTATGTATAATTCTAAAATAATTGGCTTAGGTCATTATGTACCTGAAAATGTAGTGACAAATGATGATTTGTCTAAGGTGATGGATACAAATGATGCTTGGATCCAAGAAAGAACCGGTATAAAGGAAAGAAGACATGTAGTTAAGGGTGATGGCGATACTACAACTACAATGGGTGTTAAGGCGGCCAAAATAGCTATTGAAAGAGCTGGTATTGATAAGGATGATATAGATTTTATAGTGTTTGCCACTTTAAGTCCTGATTATTATTTTCCTGGACCGGGAGTTTTGGTACAAAGAGATTTAGGGATCAAGACCGTTGGGGCATTAGATGTTCGTAACCAATGCTCTGGGTTCGTATATGCGGTTTCCATAGCAGACCAGTATATAAAAACGGGCATGTACAAAAACGTACTTGTTATAGGTTCAGAGCTGCACTCCCATGGTTTAGATATGACAACGCGGGGTAGAAGTGTTTCCGTAATTTTTGGAGATGGAGCAGGAGCGGCTGTACTTACAAGAGAAGAAGATACTACAAAAGGTATATTATCTACACATTTACATTCAGAAGGTCAACATGCAGAAGAACTTTCATTGATAGCTCCGGGTATGGGTAATAGATGGGTAACCGATATTATGGAAGATAGCGATCCTAATGATGAATCTTACTTTCCCTACATGAACGGGCAGTTTGTATTTAAAAACGCAGTGGTTCGTTTCAGTGAGGTTATAGTGGAAGGTTTAGAGAAGAATAAATTAAATGCTACCGATATTGATTTGTTGGTACCGCACCAGGCAAATTTGAGAATATCTCAGTTTATTCAAAAGAAATTTCAGTTAACAGATGATCAAGTGTTCAATAACATCATGAAATACGGTAACACCACAGCGGCATCAATTCCAATTGCCCTTACAGAGGCATGGGAAGCTGGTAAGGTAAAAAGTGGTGATCTTGTTGTCTTGGCTGCATTCGGCAGTGGATTTACCTGGGGTAGTGTAATCATAAGATGGTAAAAAATAAAGCACCCATGGTTTTGCCATGGGTGCTATATAGTTTTACTCAATAAGAAAAAACCAACCAATCTTCTATATTAAATATCACTATACATAATAATAGACGTATATAATGTCTAATTGTTACGAACGGTCATGTACTATGTTATCACGGTGCGATAAAAATAAATTCTTTTGAGATAAGGTATAAAAGAAGAAACCCGGACATTCCAAAATGAATTGGAAGCCGGGCTTCAAATGCTGATAGGCTATACTAAACACTAACCATTAACTATAAACATATAGCGTTACCAACAAAATCTTTGTACTCGTAAGAGTATCTAACTCTACTAATAGACGAAATATTGCCTAATTAGTTACTTATTAAGTGCATTTTTAACATTTTTTTATTATGAAAAAGACCCTAGTTTTCGGAGCCTCCTTAAAACCAAATCGATATAGCAATTTAGCAATACATAGACTGGTAGATTCGGGGGTGGAAACCTTTGCCTTTGGTTTAAGGGAAGGTAAGGTTTCAGGAGTCAATATCAGTAATAAGTTAGACAAAATTAATGATATTCATACAATAACCCTATATATAAACCCAAAAAGACAAGAAGAATATTATAATAGCATTGTATCGTTAGCGCCTAAACGGGTTATTTTTAATCCTGGTACAGAAAACCCAGAGTTTTATAACATATTGAGAAATAATAATATAGAACCTGAAGTTGCCTGTACTTTAGTACTGTTAAGTACCGGGCAATATTAGGCAATGTCACCTATATCCGGAGATGTATTTTTCTTACGAATAAACCATAATCCTACAAAGGTAAGTAGTCCATTTAATGGCAAAAGTTCGTAGCCAAATACGTATCCGCCTAAATATGATGCTGGTAACTTGGCCAAAAGTAAAATAATAGAGACGCAAACAAGTGCAACGATCCATACATATTTGTCTTTCACTTGGTGCTTTGTGAAAATTCCAAAAGAAAACAAGCCTAGCAGAGGTCCATAGGTATATGATGCCACAGTTAGTAAACCATCAATAACATTTCTATCTAAAATATATTTAAAGGAAATTACCACGATGATTAGAAGTATGCTCATTCCAATATGGGTAATTCTACGTGTTTTTTTAGCTACTGATTCCGGTTTTTTTTCGGTATTAAGAAAATCTACACAAAAAGAAGTGGTCAAAGAGGTAAGTGCGCTATCTGCACTACTATATGCTGCTGCAATTAAACCGAGCATAAAGGTTACGGCTACTGTTATGCCAAGACCACTGTTCAGTGCAATCTCAGGGAACAATAGGTCGGACTTTGGTGCGCCATCCATTAGTGGTAAGGCTATATTATGAGCATCGGTATAGATGAATAATAAAGCACCCAAAAGCATAAATACAAAAGTGACGACTACAAGCACAACACTGAAACTAACCATGTTTTTTTGTGCTTCCCCCAAATTTCTACAAGTAAGGTTCTTTTGCATCATATCTTGATCAAGTCCTGTCATACATATCGTAATGAACATACCACCAAGAAAAGATTTAACTAAATGATTTTTAGATGAAAGGTCATCGGTAAAGAAAGTTTTGCTGTATTGCCCTAATTCTTGAGAATTTAAAAATTCAATAAAGGTCCAGTCCATTTTATCAAGAATAAAATATATGGAGAGTCCCACAGAAATCAACATGAATAGGGTTTGTAAGGTATCTGTCCAGACAATTGTTTTAATTCCCCCTTTAAAAGTATAGATCCAGATAAGTAGAATAGATAAAATTACAGTAATCTCAAAAGGAACGTTCCATGCATCAAAAACAAATTGTTGTAAAACTATTGCAACCAAAAATAGACGGAAAGCCGCACCAAGTACTCTAGAAATAAAGAAAGAAATGGCGCCAACCTTATAGCTCACAAAACCAAATCTATTATCTAGATATTCGTAAATAGAAGTTACATTCTGTTTATAATAAATTGGTAGTAATACAAATGCGGTAACCAGATAGCCTAAAAAGTATCCGAGTACAACCTGCATATAACTAAATTGAGAAGCATCTACCCAACCTGGAACAGAAATAAAGGTAACCCCGGATAATGATGCTCCTACCATACCAAAAGCAACCAAGTACCATGGAGATTGTTTACCGGCTTTAAAAAAAATTTCGTTAGAATCGTTTTTGCCGGTAAAATAAGATATGACCAGCAGTAAAACGAAATAACCGGAAATGAGCAATAGAATATGAGAGGCATTCATAAATTGAAATTTGCGGCAAATTACGAAAAGTTAAATGACCATTTATAAGTTGTGATAAACTGTAAAAGAAGTGGGTCTTTGTAGACTTGAAATGGTGCCCATAGGTAGCGATGATAAGGATTAATGTTAAATTTTAAGAAAACTATACGATACCCTTAATAAGTTTAATCGTAAATTTATACCCATATTTAACTATGGAATTTTCTTCTAAATTATTGGAAAATGCGGTTTATGAAGTCTCGCAGTTACCAGGTATAGGTAAGCGTACAGCTTTACGGCTGGTGCTTCATCTTTTAAAGCAACCAGAACAGCGTACAAGCAATTTGGCTACCTCATTATTGGATTTAAGAAGTAAAATTCAATTTTGTGAAAATTGCCATAATATTTCTGATACGGTGTTGTGTGAAATTTGTGCCAACCCGAAAAGAGATGACGCGTTGGTGTGTGTGGTAGAGGATATTAGGGATGTAATGGCTATTGAAAATACCGGTCAATTTAGAGGCAAGTACCATGTTCTAGGAGGTAAGATTTCGCCAATGGAAGGTATTGGACCGCAAAATTTGAAAATAGGGACCTTGGTAGACAAAGTGAAGAATGGCGTAATAAAGGAGTTGATTTTTGCGTTGAGTTCTACAATGGAGGGCGATACCACCAATTTTTATATTTTTAGACAAATTGAGGGTTTTGAAATAAAAACCTCTACAATAGCAAGAGGTATAGCCGTTGGTGATGAGTTAGAATATGCAGATGAGGTTACCTTAGGGAGAAGTATTTTGAACAGAGTGCCCTTTGAAGGGTCGCTTCGGCAAGATTAACTCTTGGTTTTTAGTTAAGTATCAATAAAAAGGTATTTATTTTATTATTTTTGTAAAAATTACAAACAAAACAAGCTTTAAATTATCGATATGTCAAAATTTGAATTGAAACTACCACGAATGGGAGAGAGTGTTGCAGAAGCAACATTGACATCATGGTTGAAGGAGGTAGGTGATACGATTGAAATGGACGAGCCCATTTTCGAAATTGCCACGGATAAAGTGGATAGTGAAGTGCCTAGTGAGGTAGATGGTGTTTTAATTGAAAAATGTTTCAATGTTGATGATGTTGTTGAAGTTGGGCAAACGGTAGCAATAATACAGGTAGGTGGCGATGTTGAAATAGCAGAACCTGAGCAAAAGGATAAAGAAGTTGAAACGGAAGAGCCTGTGTTACAAGAAATGGTATCTGCAGCAGAATCTGCCGTTATGCATGCCAGGGCCCAAACATCTGTAGCGCAATTGAACGGAACTTCAGATCGCTTTTATTCTCCATTGGTAAAGAATATAGCAAGACAAGAAGGTATTTCTTTTGATGAGTTGGAGACGATTGCAGGAACCGGAAAGGACGGCAGGGTAACCAAAGACGATATTTTAAACTACGTTAAAAAGGGAGAAAGTAATCCTGTAGAAAGAATTTCTGCACCAGAAAGAGCAGCTGTTCAAGAAAGGGTAGCGGTAACACAAAAAGTGGCAGCACCAGAAAAGGTATCTACACCGGTAGAAGAAAAAGTAACGGCACCAGCAGCTCCGGAAAAGGTAGCCCCCGCTACAGCATCTACGCAAGCCCCAACTTCTGAAAAACCTAAAACACAGGTTTCTCGAGGAGATGAGATTATACCAATGTCAAGAATGGGGAAATTGATTGCCAAACATATGACTGACAGTGTTTCCACATCTGCACATGTTCAAAGTTTTATAGAGGTAGATGTAACTAATATTGTTACTTGGAGAAATAAAATAAAGGACGCGTTCTTTAAAAGGGAAGGAGAGAAGTTTACCTACACACCTATTTTTATGGAAGCTGTGGCCAAGGCTTTGAAGAAATATCCTATGATGAATATTTCTGTTGATGGCGATAGCGTAATAAAAAAGAAAAATATTAATATAGGTATGGCCGCTGCTTTACCGGATGGCAATTTAATCGTACCTGTAATTAAAAATGCAGATCAATTAAATTTATTAGGTATAGCTAAAGTTGTAAATGATTTGGCAGACCGATCTAGAAACAATGCCTTAAAACCAGACGAGGTGCAAGGTGGTACCTATACGGTTACCAATGTTGGTACGTTTGGTAGTGTTTTTGGAACTCCCATTATTAATCAGCCACAAGTAGGTATATTGGCATTGGGTGCTATAAGAAAAATTCCTTCGGTAATAGAAACTGCGGAAGGAGATGTAATAGCGGTACGTAGTAAAATGTACTTATCCCATAGTTATGACCATAGAGTGGTCAATGGGGCTTTAGGTAGTATGTTCGCCAAGGCGGTAGCAGATTATCTTGAAAATTGGGATTTGAATAGAGAAGTATAGAATAATTAATTACTAATTGATAACACCTTGCTATATGGTATAGCAAGGTTTTTTTGTTTTAATGTTGATTGTTTTGGTGTTATGTCCTATAAATAAAATTAATCAATACTAAATTTATGTGCCTAAAAAACGAAAAGGTATCTTTGTTAAAAGTAGAACTTGTATGGAATTAAAGCTTACCAGACCAATTTGTTTCTTTGATTTGGAAACAACAGGGGTAAATGTAGCAAAAGATCGTATTGTTGAGATTGCAATATTAAAAGTATACCCTAACGGAAATAAGGAGAGTAAAACTTGGCTTGTAAATCCTGAGATGACAATACCTGAAGAGGTAGTTGCCGTTCATGGAATAACAAATGAGAAGGTTGCCAATGAGCCAACCTTTAAAGAACTATCTAAGGAAATTTATAAAATGATCAAGGATAGTGATTTGGGAGGTTTTAATTCAGATAGGTTTGATATTCCCTTATTAGCTGAAGAATTGTTACGGGCAGATATAGATTTTGATATGAAAAACACGGTATCTGTAGATGTGCAGACCATTTTTCATAAAATGGAAAAGCGTACTTTGGAAGCTGCATATAGATTCTATTGTGACAAAGAACTTACCGATGCGCATAGTGCGGCAGCCGATACCAATGCTACTTACGAAGTTTTGCTTTCCCAATTGGACAGGTATCCGGATTTGGAAAATAATGTCAAAAAACTATCGGAATTTTCTAGAAGAAAACAATCGGTTGATTTTGCAGGTTTTATTGCTTTGGATGAAGATGGTGAAGAGGTATTTGCTTTTGGTAAACACAAAGGCAAAAAAGTACATGCGGTATTGGAAAATGAACCTGGTTATTTTGGATGGATGTTAAATGCCGATTTTCCATTGTACACCAAAAAAATACTTACTCAGATTAAATTGAGCAAATTAAACAACAAGTTGAGTTGATCATGCGTACTCTATTAATAATTTTTTTATTGATTTTTGGTACTGTTCATGCTCAAGAGGTTTTGGTTGAAGGGCATGTTTTAGATGAGAAGACAAAAACACCCGTACCTTATGCCAATGTTAGTTTTTTAAAAACACTTAAAGGAACTTCAAGTGATGAAGACGGCTATTTTTATATAGACGTACCGGAATCTTACTTGGAGCGTGAGGTGCATATTTCGGCACTTGGTTTTAAGGACACCATAATACCGGCTAAAATTATTTCTCAAAAAAAGAAGATTCATCTTAAAGAAGAAACTTTTGAGCTTGAGGAAGTGGTTGTGTCGCAAAGCTTGGGAGATTCTCAGGTATTGAACCCGGTGAGCTCATATAGTATAAAAAGTGGATTTTCATCGGCAGAGACTCCTTGGGTATTGGCATTGTATTTTCCAAATATAGGAGCTTCTAAAAAATTTATTGAGAAAATAACCATTCACGTACAGCAGAATAGTAAATTTAAAAGAGCATCATCTAAATTTAGGCTTAGGGTGTATGATGTGGATAAGAAAACGCAGAAACCAAACCATGATTTAATACGTAAAAGTATAATTCTGGAGAGTTCTAAAACTGAGGATTTTGTATCTATAGATTTATCTAGTATGAATATCAAAATGCCCGATGAAGGTGTTTATATTGGGTTAGAATGGTTGTTCTTGCCTTATAATTGGTATACAAATACCTATAAACATGCTATCACCAACAAAAAAGTTGTTGAAGATAGATTTGCACCTACCTTTGCTGCAGTATATCAGAAAAACCAAAATTTTAAGACCATGGTTTATGGTATGGGAGAGTGGAGTGATTTTGCAATTAAGGCACCAGGTAATAATGAGAATTTAATACCTGCGGTAAGTTTAAAATTGTCGAAGAAAAGATAGATTGAAATGAAGATTATTTGTATCGGTAGAAATTATACGGCCCATATCAATGAGTTGGAAAATGAAAGACCAGAAGAGCCTGTTGTTTTCATAAAGCCAGATTCATCGGTGTTGCCAAAACAACAAGATTTTTATATTCCGGAATTTTCAAATGATGTACATTATGAAGTTGAGGTTTTGGTGAAGATCAAGAAAGTAGGAAAACATATTAGTAAAGAATTTGCACCCACCTATTACGATGAAATTGGTTTAGGTATAGATTTTACGGCAAGAGATTTACAATCTAAACTAAAAGAAAAAGGCTTGCCATGGGAGAAAGCCAAAGGTTTTGATGGTGCAGCGGTAATAGGGGAGTGGTTACCAAAAACCGATTTTGAAAATATCAACGACTTAAATTTTACGTTGGTAAAGAACAATGAGGTGGTGCAAAAAGGCAATACCAGTTTAATGCTTTGGAAGATTGATGAGATTATAGCTTACGTGTCAACATTCTTTATGTTGAAAAAAGGAGATATTATTTTTACAGGAACTCCGGCCGGTGTTGGCAAAATAAGTCCAAATGACTATCTTTCGGGGAGTTTGGAAGATAAAGAACTTTTTACCTTAAAAATTAAATAATGATTTATAACCTTGATAAGATTAATGAGATGGCAGAAGGAGATCAGGATTTTATAAATTCTGTTATTTCTGTTTTTTTGGAAGAAGTGCCCGAAGATTTAGAGGCTTTAGAGAATGCCTTGCAAGCTAAAGACCATGATCAAGTATATAAATTGGCCCATAAAATTAAACCTAACGTAGATTTGTTGGGTATGGAGCAAACACGTGCCATAGCCTTAGAAATTGAGACCCTTGGTAAACAAGAGGCGAATATGGCTGAGATCGAGACAAAATTTCCATTGCTTAAGACAGATATTAATCAAGTAGTGGCAGAACTAAAAAATGACTTTCAGTTATAATGCTTGCTGAAATTATTACCATTGGCGATGAGATTCTCATTGGTCAAGTTGTAGATACCAATTCCGCTTTCATAGGAAAAGAACTCAATAAAATTGGTATTTCGGTTTATCAGATAACATCTATACAAGATGAACGGGTTCATATGTTGAATGCTTTTAAAGAAGCATCTGAGCGCGTTGACGTTGTAATTATTACCGGCGGTCTGGGACCCACCAAAGATGACATTACTAAACACACTTTGTGTGAGTTTTTTAATGATGAACTTGTAGAGAATGCGCAGGTTCTAGCCCATGTAGAAGAGCTTTTTGCAAAGTATATAAGTAATACACCAATTTCCGATATTAATAGAATGCAAGCTTTGGTGCCAAGTAAGGCCGAGGTTTTGCATAATGTCAATGGCACAGCTCCAGGAATGTTGATGAGAAAAGGAGAGGTAACATTTGTGTCGTTGCCAGGTGTACCTTTTGAGATGAAGCATTTATTGAAATCTTCGGTAATACCAAAGTTAGTAAACTATTACAAGCGACCACATATAATGCATAGAACAATAGTAACCTATGGTATGGGAGAAAGTGCTATTGCAAAACGAATAGAAGCATGGGAAAATGCATTGCCTTCTAATATAAAGTTGGCATATTTACCCAGTTTAGGTAAAGTTAGGCTTCGTTTATCTGGTAAATCGGTCGACTATGACGAGTTGGTAACCGCAATGAATCTACAGAGTGAAAAGCTGTTTCCATTGATTGATGATATTGTTTATGGTTTAGAAGATGATCAAAGTCTAGAAGAAATAGTAGCTAAATTATTGATTGATAAAAGTTTTACGCTTTCTACGGCTGAAAGTTTTACGGGTGGTATGATCGCAGAGAAACTAACTTCGTTACCTGGGGCATCTGGCTATTTTAAGGGGAGTGTGGTCAGTTATGCTACCGAAACTAAAATTAATGTGCTAAAAGTACCGATCAAATTAGTAGAAGACTATTCTGTGGTAAGTGCAGAGGTTGCCGTTGCCATGGCAAAAGGTGCCAAAAAATTGATGAAAACTGATTTTGCAATTGCAACAACCGGCAATGCAGGACCTACAAAAGGAGACTCAAAAGCAGATGTTGGAACAGTATTTATTGCAATTGATGGTCCTACCTCACAATTTGTGCAAAAATTTCAAATGGGAAGCACTCGTGAACGGGTTGTGGAAAAGTCTGTAAATAAGGCATTTGAGCTGATTCAAAAAGAAATTTTAAAAATGTGAACTTTATTGTTGTTGGAACGATAAAAAAGATATAAATTTGCACCCTGTTTAAAAGAAAAAGTCAGCACGATGTCAAAAGTTTGTGAAATTACGGGAAAGAAGGCGATGTTTGGAAACAATGTTTCGTTTTCAATTAATAAGACGAGAAGAAGATTTGATGTAAATCTATCTAAGAAGCGTTTTTACATTCCAGAAGAAGACCGTTGGATTACACTTAAAGTTTCTACAAGAGCTTTAAAGAGTATCAATAAGAAAGGAATATCTGCTGTTTTAAAAGAAGCAAAAGCAAAAGGATTCGTAATTAAGTAATCTGGAAAATAGAGCGTTAAGATGGCAAAGAAAGGCAATAGAATACAAGTTATATTAGAGTGCACTGAGCACAAAGAATCTGGTCAACCAGGTACTTCAAGATATATTACTACAAAGAACAAGAAAAATACTCCTGAGAGATTGGAAATTAAAAAATTCAATCCTATTCTTAAGAGAATGACCGTTCATAAAGAAATTAAATAGATTTTCATATTAGGAAATCACAAAAAATTATAAGTCATGGCTAAGAAGACCGTAGCAAGTTTACAGACAAGTTCTAAAAGATTGACAAAGGCTATAAAAATGGTTAAGTCACCAAAATCAGGTGCTTACGTTTTTGTTGAGCAAGTAATGCCACCAGAATTGGTAGATGCTTGGATCGCCAAGAAATAAGAATTATAACTTTTAGTAGTTATTGAGCCCCTTTCCTACGAAAGGGGCTTTTTAATTTTTATATTTGAATAACCATATGATGAACAATGAGCTTATTTAAAAAAATATTTTCTTCCCAGAAAAAAGAAACCTTGGATAAAGGTTTGGAAAAAACGAAAACCAGCTTTTTTTCTAAATTAGGTAAAGCGGTTGCCGGTAAGTCAAAAGTAGATGATGATGTATTGGATAATCTTGAAGAAGTATTGGTGTCTTCAGATGT
This sequence comes from Maribacter sp. 6B07, assembly GCF_002700155.1. Taxonomy (NCBI): domain Bacteria; kingdom Pseudomonadati; phylum Bacteroidota; class Flavobacteriia; order Flavobacteriales; family Flavobacteriaceae; genus Maribacter; species Maribacter sp. 6B07. The sequence goes on from NZ_PDUT01000003.1 coordinate 196,471, forward strand.
AGGGGTAGACACAACTTTAAAGATTATTGAAAGAATTGAAGCTAGGGTAGCACGTGATAAATATGTGGGTACAGACGAGCTGAATTCAATTTTAAGAAGTGAGATTGCAGCACTTTTGTCCGAAACCAATGACGGTGACATATCTGATATACAAATTCCCAAAGATAAAAAGCCATATGTAATTATGGTAGTAGGTGTCAACGGGGTTGGTAAAACTACGACCATTGGTAAATTAGCACATAGATTTAAAAACCAAGGTTTAAAAGTTGTATTAGGTGCGGCAGATACGTTTAGGGCAGCAGCTATTGATCAATTGCAGGTTTGGGCAGATCGTGTAGATGTTCCTATTGTAAAACAACAAATGGGTAGTGACCCTGCATCCGTAGCTTTTGATACGCTTAGTTCTGCAGTTACTCAAGATGCAGACGTAGTAATTATCGATACCGCTGGGCGTTTACATAACAAGGTGAATTTAATGAACGAGTTGACCAAGGTAAAACGCGTTATGCAAAAAGTGGTAGAAGATACACCGCATGAAGTCTTGTTGGTCCTTGATGGTTCTACAGGTCAAAATGCATTTGAACAGGCTAAGCAGTTTACGAAGGCCACAGAAGTAACGGCATTGGCCATTACCAAATTAGATGGTACTGCAAAAGGTGGGGTGGTCATCGGAATTTCTGATCAATTTAAGATTCCTGTAAAATATATTGGAGTGGGTGAAGGTATTGAAGATTTACAGGCATTTAATAAGTACGAATTTGTAGATTCATTCTTTAAGATTTAAAATTGAGATACGGCTGGTTCATTTTTCCTCTTTTATTATGTAATCTGAGCTGGGGGCAAATGAACCACCCAAAAGCTAGTCCCTTCGCCAGGATTGAGCAAGAAATAGGGCTCTCAAAAATTACCGTAGAGTATTCGCGGCCATCTGCCAAGGGTCGTACATTATTTGGTAATCAACCTAATGGAGCACCAGGCTTAGTGCCTTATGGACGTATTTGGCGGGTAGGGGCAAATGAGTCAACTAAAATTACGTTTAGTACCAACGTAATAATCTGTGATAATTCTTTGGAAAAGGGTACTTATGCCCTTTATGCATTTCCAAATGAAAACAAATGGGAAATCGTATTCCATAAAAATCTAACGCATTGGGGAGATGGTAGAAAGAATTACGACCCCAATGAAGATGTACTACGTATTGCTTTAGTGCCAACCGAAGTGAAAGATTTTCAAGAAATTTTTCTGATTTCATTCGATGATATCAATCACAACGGAACATTGATGAACTGGAATTGGGGAACAACACAAATATCTATACCCATTCATTTTGATACCAAGGCTATCATGAAAGTGCAAATAGCGGATAAACTTTCAAATGCTCCTAGTGCCCAAACGTATTATGAAATTGCTAGATATTATCAGGAGCAAAATATACATACAAATGAGGCAAAAGAGTATGTTGAAAGGGCTATTGAATTAGGTGGCGATACTTATTATTTTCATAGAGTACGCTCATTAATATTGGCTGATCTAAAAATGTTTGATAAAGCAATCACAGCAGCAAAAATTTCTATGAAATTGGCGGAGAAGGAGGGGAAAGATGAATTTGTTCGCCTCAATCAAGATAATATTGCATATTGGAAAGCGCTTAGCATAACTAAACAATAAGAATATGAAAAAACTCCTTTTGTTAATGGTCATCATTTTTTTGGGTGCCTGTAAAACTGAACAGGATACAAAAGAAAGGCATGAAATTGTTCTTTGGACTCCCTATGACGATTCATTAGAAGTAGCTGGTAATGCCGATCATGATAATACTCGTATGCGGTACAAATTGATTCAATCTAAAGTGCTTGATAAAAATGAAGTGTTCAGACCGCTATATAAAGAGGTTTCTAACCTGACGGAAGAAGAATACAAACTACTGCTGCCTATGATTTTAGAGCAAGATATTTTTGTAATTCGAAATCATATCAAAGAAGGGAGATTAACTTATGAGGACCTGGTTCTGTTTTATTTATACCGTATTTATAAATATGAATTGGATAATGCCACAACGTTAAATACCGTAATTGCTCTTAATGAAGATGTGGTTCAACAAGCTCGCGAGTTGGACGCGCAAAATGAAAAGGGAGTTGCCACCCAAATACAACATCCAATTTATGGCATGCCCATATTGTTAAAGGATAATATTAATACCGTAGGAATGAAAACGACGGCCGGTTCAATTGCTCTTATGGAAAATAAAACGGAAGATTCATTTATAGTACGGCAACTTAAAAAGAATGGCGCTTTAATTTTGGGTAAGGTAAATTTAAGCGAGTGGGCTTATTTTTTATGTTCAGGTTGCCCAGTAGGGTATAGCGCATATGGTGGTCAAACTTTGAACCCCTATGGTCGTAGAATATTTGAAACAGGCGGTTCCAGTTCTGGTAGTGGAACTGCAGTTGCGGCAAACTATGCAGTAGCGGCTGTTGGTACAGAGACATCAGGGTCTATATTGTCACCTAGTAGTCAAAATTCTGTTGTGGGCTTAAAACCAACCATAGGTTTATTAAGTAGGTCAGGAATAGTTCCTATATCCAGTACTTTGGACACTCCCGGTCCTATGACCAAAAATGTAAAGGACAATGCTATTTTATTATCGGCTATGTTGGGTTATGATGAGGTGGATAGCGCATCTGTGGAAGATAACTATCCGGGCATTTTATCCGCAGGCCTGAATCCTGAACCTCTAAATGAAATTAGGTTAGGAGCCATTAAAGAGCTAATGGAATCTGATAGTATCTATAGAAAAACTATAGATAAATTAAAAAATGAAGGTGCTACAATCATAGAAATAGTACCTCCGGAAGTAAGTATGGACGGATTCTTAAGTATACTAAATATTGACATGCGAAATGATTTACCCTCTTATTTAAGGAATTATACGGATTCTAACTTAGTGAAGATAAAATCTATTGAAGATGCAGTAGCATTCAATAATAATGATTCTTTAGAAAGAATCCCTTATGGTCAAGCACTATTTAATGGCATAGTTTCAGATACCACAACTAGCTCAGAATTAGAGGAAATAAAACTGAATTTAGAAAAAAATGGACGAACGTTTTTTAATTCAGCTATGGATAAGAATAGGTTAGATGCAATACTTTCTATTAATAATTATCATGCAGGTTATGCCGCTGTTGCAAAATATCCGGCGCTTACAGTGCCAATGGGTTATAAGCCATCTGGAGAACCAATTAGTCTAACTTTTATAGGCAAACAATTCACTGAAGCCAAATTGCTTAGAATTGGTAAAGCATATGAAGAAAAATTTCCTGTCAGGATCATGCCTACAGACTACAGAAATTAAAATCGTTCTAGGTGTCATGAAAAGAAGGGGATTTATAAAGAACACTTTTCGATGGGGAGCGGGATTAGGGTTGTTGGTCGGTTTATATAGTTGGCAAATAGAGCCTTTTTGGCTGAAATATGTTCATTTAAAAATGCCATTAAAAAACTTACCTGATGCCCTTGTAGGTAAAACACTGATGCAGATTAGTGATATACATATCGGTAATTCGTTCGACTATCAATATATCGTAGATTCGTTTCAAGATGCACAAAAGTTGAATCCTGATTTTGTAGTCTATACTGGAGATTATGTAACCTATGAAAATAATGAACAAATCGATCAGTTGAATGAGGTGCTACAATATGTGGTAAAGGGTACTTTAGGTACTATAGGTATTCTAGGTAATCATGATTATGGTATCGACTTTGTCGAAGAGCCTGTGGCAAAGACCATCACTGAAAGTTTAAGGGCAGTAGGCGTCACCATGTTGAGAAATGATGCCATTGAAATAGACGGACTCAATTTTTTGGGAATGGATGATTTTTGGGGAAGTAATTTCTATCCTTTGAAAGCTACCACTAAATATAGGCCTGAAATGGCGAATATCACTTTATGTCACAATCCTGATGTATGCGATTTACCTGTTTGGAACAATTTTAAGGGGTGGATATTATCTGGTCATACCCACGGTGGGCAAGTAAAACCACCATTTTTGCCCGCTCCATTACTTCCTGTAAAAAATAAAAATTACGATGCAGGTATTAAAAAATTGGGAGAAGGAAAAACGCTTTATATAAACAGTGCCATAGGATGTCTTCGCCAAGTACGCTTAAATGTAAGACCAGAGATTACGGTTTTTGAGCTTACAAAAGAAGTTTAAGGTATTCTGTAGTTAATCAATGGATTGTATTACAGTCTCGGAAGGTAATCTAAATTTACCTATTAAATTGGGTTGTGTGCTATCTTCCTTATGCCTGTAGCCGATTGCAACCGAAAATAAAACTTTATGATCTTTGAGTTTTAGAATTTCCTTGTATTTTTCAGGTTCAATACCTTCCATGGGTGTAGAGTCTATTTCCATAGCTGCACAGGCTGCCAAAAAGAAACCTAATGTTATGTATACTTGATGGGTAAGCCAATTAATGGTTTTTTCATGCGGTTGTGGTTTTACAAATTGTTTATAGAACCTCACAGAACCTTCATTTAGATTTTCTTCAACTCTTCTTTCAAATTCTAGCAAGTTGTCCATAACGCTAAATACAACTAAATGACTAGCATCCTTAATTTTGGAAGCATTAAAATAAGATGCTTCGGCTAAATCATCTTTTATTTGTTCATTCGATACAAAAGTAAATAACCATGGTTGGCTGTTAATTGAAGAAGGACTTAGTTTGAGTATATCCTTTAAATCTTGAATATCTGAATTTGATATCTTACGGGTTGCATCATATTTTTTAGTTGTGTACCTATTTTCTGCAAATTGCTTAAAGTCCATTGTATCTAAATTGATTTATTTCTAGTTTTATAACTTAGAATAGTAGTTTTTATTCTAATATACAAGGTTAATTTTCTATTACTGCATTTATCAATTCCCATAATTCGTTGTCAAAACTAGAAGGTCCTAAAAGTTCTTCATTGCTAGCTCCGCCCATACGTACTATAGCTATATCTAAGCTTGGTACCATATATAACTTTTGATCGTTTAAGCCAAGTCCTGCGATAAGGTCGTCTGGAGCATTAGGTATTAAGCTACCTGGAAATTCATCTTCTGAACTTGGTTGTCTAAAGCTGCTTTTACCGTTTAACCAATAGAGGTAGCCGTAAGCAAGGTTGTGGTTTTGTGACGAATTGGTCATGGCATTAAAATATTCTTGGTCGGAAAGAATAGAGGTGCCATCCCAATTACCTTGGTTAAGGTTTAAAATTCCGAAGCGGGCCATACTTCTTGCAGTACTGAAAAATACGTTGTTATATCCTATTTTAAGGAACAAACCTTGCATACCAATAGGTTCTTTGATTTTTTCGGAGAAATATGCATTGAAATCTCTTTCTGTAGCGTTAGCAATTACATCATCTAACAAAGTATACGGTCCGTTATGGTAGTACCAAAATGTATTTGGGTCATTTAAAAAGTTTAAGCATTCCGGGTCAGTACAGAAAATATCTTCAACCGTATAATCTAGACCGGTTGTCATTGTCAATTGGTTCTTAATAGTAATATTCTGTTCTTGATTTAAGGGCATATTTGTCCATCCCTCACCTAAATAGGTAGATGTGGGTTCCAGTATATTTAAGAAACCTTCTTCTTGGGCAATACCTGTTAACATTGCAGTTAAATTTTTTCCAGCGGAATTCCATGCATGATTGTCGTCAGATTTAAAATCACCAAAGTATTTTTCTATGACAATTCTTCCGTCCTTTATTATAATGAAAGCATCTGTATTGTTATTTTCTAAAAAGAAGTATAAGTTACTGACTTCATTTTCATTCCATCCTAATGTTTCCATAGAAAGGGTTTCCCACTCGTTGGTTCTGGAAATAGGTGGAAAATATGTTTCGGTAGGTACTGGTGTTACAGCAGGTGGCGTTCCACTTTTTTCTGTTTCAGTTGATGGTTCAGAATCACTTGAACATGAAACAAAAACAGATAGTAGGGCAATTAGGCTGAAATATTGGGAGAATTTCATTTTAAATTTAAGTTTTGGGCGTTAATAAACCGTAATCAACTAAAGATTACAAGTAAATTTGTCCATATCTAACGTTTTTAAATACCCAAATCGTATTTTTGCACCCCAATTAAAATTATGAGGACAAAATCTCTTAAGAAGAACAAAATCAACGTAGTAACGCTAGGTTGTTCAAAAAATGTTTATGATTCTGAAGTACTCATGGGCCAATTAAAGGCTAACGACAAAGAAGTTGTGCATGAAGAAGAAGGGAACATCGTAGTAATTAACACATGCGGCTTTATTGCTAATGCCAAAGAAGAGAGTGTTAATACCATTTTAGAATATGTTCAAAAGAAAGAAGAAGGTGCGGTAGATAAAGTTTTTGTAACCGGTTGCTTAAGTGAACGCTATAAGCCAGATTTGCAAAAAGAGATACCAAATGTAGATGAGTATTTTGGCACTAGTGAATTGCCAGGGTTATTAAAAGCGCTAGGAGCAGATTATAAGCATGAGTTAATAGGTGAGCGTTTGACCACTACACCAAAAAACTATGCTTATTTGAAAATAGCCGAAGGTTGTGATAGACCTTGTTCATTTTGCGCTATTCCATTAATGCGTGGTAAACATAAAAGTACACCAATTGAAGAATTGGTGACAGAAGCTGAAAAACTTGCCGGCAAAGGGGTAAAAGAACTTATTTTGATAGCTCAAGATTTAACTTACTACGGTCTTGACCTTTATAAGAAAAGAAATCTTGCCGAATTATTAGAGGCATTAGTGAAAGTTGAAGGTATTGAATGGATACGTTTGCATTATGCATTTCCGGCAGGTTTTCCAATGGATGTACTTGACGTAATGAATAGGGAACCAAAAGTCTGTAACTATTTGGATATCCCATTACAACATATATCGGATAGTATTTTAAAAAGTATGCGTCGTGGTACTACAGAGGCTAAAACGACCAAATTGTTAAAAGAATTTAGAGCAACGGTACCTGAAATGACCATTAGGACCACCTTAATTGTAGGGTATCCAGGGGAAACCGAAGAAGATTTTGAGATTCTTAAAAACTGGGTGATTGCCATGCGTTTTGAACGTTTGGGATGTTTTACATATAGCCATGAAGAAAATACACATGCCTATAGTTTGGTTGATGATGTGCCCGAAGAAGTAAAGCAAGAACGTGCGAATATCATCATGGAAATACAATCTCAAATTTCTTGGGAATTGAACCAACATAAAGTAGGTGAAACATTTAGATGCATAATTGATCGTAAAGAAGGAAATTACTTTATCGGAAGAACTGAGTTTGATTCACCGGATGTGGATAATGAAGTGTTGATCGATGCTACTAAACATTATGTGAAACAGGGAGAATTTGTAAATGTGAAAATTACAGAGGCCGCAGATTTTGATTTATACGGTGAGCCTGTTTAAAAAAAAATCCCAATTCTAGTTGGGATTTTTTTTTACCTAAAAAGTGATGTTTACAAATGGGATTATTGGGCTAGAATAAACACTTTCGTCATCATCATATAACACATTAAATTTGGCACCAATAGAGATTTTATTATTAATGTTGTAGCCTGCGCCAACAAATAATGCGGATTCCCAAAAATCATCTTTAATTTCACCAGTAGGTGTTTCTTGTTTTGTATTCACTTTTAATTGGGCAAACTCCAACAAGCTCATTAATTTTTTAGATAGATTGTATTGTCCAATAACGTTAGCACCAAAGGTTGTAGTTTTTTGAACATTTTTAATGGAATTATAACTTCCTTGAACTCCCGCGCCTAAACTAAAATTATCGCTTACATTATATATTAAGTTAGGTGACAAGCTAATATTGGTGCCTCCTAAAAAATTGAGTCCAAAGCCACATCCAAATTTTAGGCGTGGATCAACAGTGACCAAACTATCAACTGTTTGTAGTTGCTCTGTTGTTGTGCTATCTAAGGAAACAGGAGTGTTCATTGTAGCTGAACTATCTATTACCGAGATATTGGTTACTTGTGAAGATACTTGTGCGCAAATAGCAAAAAAGACCAATGACAAGGCATTGGTTAAGACAGATTTTTTCATTTTTAAATTTTGGTTATGTGTTATATAGAGTTTAAATATAAATCATTTAATATTAAACTCGTTTAGCCAAAATTAGCATAAAAATAAAAATTATGTTCGTAACTATAATTTTGGTATCGTATTAACTAATTGATTAAAAGATAATTATGTTCAAAGTTCTTTCTTCATCATGCCTATAGTGAAATAACCGAGCAGAATTATTATAAGTCCTGTTATTCCCCAAAGCCACCACTTATTTTCAAAAAGAGGAGCAGTAGTTATAGATTCTTTTTTTTGTATATCTATTGTCTTTCCTAAATTTAAATTAGTAATATTTTGAGGTAAAATTATTTTTGTCTTGGCAATGTCGTAATTTGGAGATTTGTCTGTATTTTTTCCATACACCATAAAGTAATTGGCAGGCGCGGTAAAGCGTGTTGTTAAGGTGTGTATAAAACCTCTTAGTGCTACACTGGAAATGTTCAGGGGTTGATTGTCATAGTTTAATATAATGATACGTACTTTTTTTGCTAGTATACTAGGAAGTTCAAAGTTGTTATCTTCCATTGAAGAAAGTGTTTTGGTGGTCAGAGGTCTATAATTATAATACCAGCCTTTTTCCGATTTAACACTATCTGCTAAATATTGTAATGATATGGATCTATAATAGTCAAAATTATCATCTACTGTGACAGTTAAAAAATCTAATGGTACCTTGGTGCTTAGTTCCACATCAACAATAGTATTCTTTTCTTGTTCTTTTACTTGAAATGATTGTACCTGATAATTTCGATATGCGGCTTCCTTTTTTGCCTTTTTAAGAATTTTCACCGTAGCTAATTTTGGCTCTACATCACTCTTGATCAATAAGCGATAATACCTATAGCTGGTATCGGAAAATTTTAGAGTTGTAAAGGCGTAATTGGTCTGGTCATTGTTTATGGATAGAATGCGATAATCTTCCAAAATGGTGAACCATTGTTTTTGATGCTGACTACCCTCTAAAGTTATTTCCCAGTTGAAATTTTGGTCTTTTAAATCTAGTATAATCTCATTGATGGTTTCTTTATTTGGCAATTCATAGGTGAAGTAATATCCTTTTGTATTATGAACCCGATTCAAAAGATTAAAAGAAATTTCGTCGTTGGCCTGGGTTGCCTTTGAAGTCTTGTGTATATAAGGCGCTTCAATAGTATCTGTTGCGGTTATGCCATAAATTCTAATATCGCTTAAGTTGGCATTCAAATCTTTAAATACGGTATTTGGTATTTCAATGTTGTGCCATAAGCTATCTATCCCTTTTAGTTCTATTTTTTTAGCATAGGAATGCATTTGCGCAAAAGAAAATGATGTTATTATAAAGGCAAAGAATGTTAAGTGATAATTATTTGACTTCATCTGAAATAATGTGTTTGTATTTATTGTAAAGAAATGAAATGATCAATAATAAAACTCCAAGGGAAACGAATACTATAGTCTTAGCAATAGTATTCAATGAAGAAATATCATAGAAAAACAATTTGATCAATGTTAATGAAAATAGTACGATAGCACCTACACGCAGGTATTTTTTCTTTTTCCAAATTCCTAGTGCAATAAGAAGTAGAGCATAAACGCCCCATAAAATGCTTAGACCTAGTTTGTATGATTGATTAGATCCTGCTAGATCCATCCAATTTAGCAACTCGCTATTAAGAATCCAGATGATAGAAATGTGCAGTAAAATTTCAAAGGGTATTTTGTAGTTGATTTTTAGATATTCCTTTTGGGCTACTTTGTAAATAGCAAAAAGTAAGAAAGCAAAAAATGCAAATGAAATATAACGTATGTATATATTATTTGTTCCAATATTATAAAACTCGGCGAGTTCCTGTGTTATATAGTTTTCGCGTAATTCGCTAAGTATGTAAAGACCACTCGTTAAAAAAGTAAATGTCGTTAAAAGAGCAGCAATCAAAGATACAATACCTAGGGTTTTGTTTTTTATCTTGAAGTTGTTTATCAAACCTAATGCGGAGATAAATACCATAGTGTAAATTATAAGCCAAACAGATTCAATATCAACAATATTGTAGTTGTATTCAGGGTAGTTGCCAATGGAATTCTCGATATTAATTTTAGAGGCTTGAAAAGTATTGTTCCAATAGTGTTCAATTTCAAAATATAAAGCTAAATATAGCGTACCAAGAAACAAGGCAGGTATACATATTTTCATACAATTCTGTACAAAAGATGGTTTTGTTGATGGAGTTTTTAATTGAAGCCAGGTCATGAATCCGTAAGCGGAAATACAAATTAAAGAGGTTAAAAAGGTAGTGTTTAATATGGGGCTCCATACATCAGAAGTATTTCTCCAATGATATCCCTGTTCCCAATCCATCATTAAACTAACCATGGCCAGAGCCACCATAATAAAAGAAAGATACTCATAGAAAGTTACCTTTTTTGTTCGTCCTATCCAGAATAAAAGGACAGCTTCAAATGCCCAAATCAAGGTTACCCAGTTGCCATCTAATTGAACAGGAACAGCAATGGTGATAAACGAAAGAACAAAGCCAGAAGTCATGAAAAATAACTTTCTGTCTGCCAATTTTCTTTTAAAAATTATTACCGTGATAATAAAATGAATCAACGCATTAAAAACCGTAAATAGACCCAGATAAGACTCACCGCCCTCATAATTATAAAGCCATGCAATACCAAAACCGTAAAATATAAAGGAGTTGAGTAAGATTAATACAATGTCGCCAACCTTAAACACCTCGGTTTTAACTAGTTTAAAAGCTAAAAATGTAATGTAAAATATAGTAAAGAAAGTAGCTAAAAAGGTAAAGCCTAAAATAAAATTATTATGATAATCATCACTTTCCAAAAAGAACCAATAGCTATATATAAGCCAAGTAAAAGTAAAGGAAACATAGTAGAGTACTTTCCAATATTTTTTAAATGAAATTGCCAATAAGCCCACATTAATTAAGGAGATGTAGCTAAATAAAGCAGTTATGTTGCCAGAATCATTACTTAGTAAGAACGGCACTGCGTAGGCCCCTACAAGACCAATATGTGCAATTACCTGTTTGTGGTAATTTATTGCTGCTACAACACCAAAAACGGTACATAGGAGCATTATACCAAAGGCTACTAGTTGTGGAAAGAGCGCATAAAGATCATATGCGGCAAATGTTATAAAGTACAGTATTGCAAGCGCACCACTGACCAAAACGGCACTATAGCTCTCGTATTTTGCTTTTAATTTAATACCAAATCCAATTAAGCCTAAACCTACTAAATAGCCAAGTATAATTCTTGTTAGCGGACTAATTAAATTATTTTCTATAGAGTATTTTGCGCCTATGACAACACCAATTACCGTAATCAATATTCCAATTTTATTGATGAGGTTTTCACCAATAAATTTTTCGAGATTTGATTTTTTCTTGTGTAGAGTTGATTTCTTTTTTGGTGGGTCTACCGGTTTATTTGAGTTAGGGTCAATTGTCTGTTTAAATTGAACGGGGTTTTCGGTAATTTCCGGTTCTATCAATTTGGAAGTTTCAACAATAGGCTTGGATATAGGTTTTTCTTGAAACTTTTTATTAGAATCTTCAGTAAACTTTAAGGCTTGGGTATTTCTTAATATTTGAATATCCCTTCGTATTTCATTTACTTCAATATTAAAATCTTGCTGCTTTTTTAAAAGAATTTCTAATTTTTGCAGCAAGATATTTATTTGGTCTTGGTCGTTAGCCATAAGCATTGGTTTACGCCCCAATAAATTAGGGTCTTCTAATGTAAACGTAAAAGAAGCAGATTTGTTGGAAGATTTGCCAAATTCCTTTACCAAATAAAATATCCCTTAAACGAGATAAACTGTTTAAGGGATATTGGTAATTACCAATTGATCAAGAATATTGGTTAATCAAAATTATTTTTCAAAATACAGGTAGATATACATAGCTGCACCAAAATTAGATGCATCTGTAGAAACCAAACGCCAACCATCTTTTGCGTAGCTATCTAATTTTTCTTGAATTTCTTTGTTGGAATTATCTACAATATGGTATTTGTCAAACGTAAGTTTCGAATAATAAATAAGTGTTTCAACTTTGTATTGTTTCATAATATTTTATTTAACCATGAATAGGGCGTTTGCAAAAAACAGCTTACCATTTTCCCAGAAGCCTCTAAAAAGTGGATTGTCTACCATATAAATAACTTGACCACGCCCCATTTCTTCTGTACCGAAGATTAAAGTTTCCGCAATTTTTTTCTTTGCTTCGCTACCGGCAAAACCTGACACAGGTTCGTTATTACCTTCGCTCAAATACACTGCGCTGCCATTTTCTAGGTAATTGTAAGAACGGGCACCTAATTTGAGGGTAAAATAAGTGTCATCGTAACCATAAGCTAACGGATTTGTGTTATCTACCGTGGCCTTGAAAATTGCTCCGGTAATAGCAGATTTTATTTGTTCTCTTTCAGAAATTTCAAATGATCCTATTGTAGTGGATGAGTCTTTTTCAATCTCTTTTACAGATAATTTAAAATCTTTATCAGATGAGGTAATTCCATCAATTGCACCGCCCATGGCAATTAATTTTCCACCACGTTTTACCCAGTCCTTTATTTTTTCCTTGTTATATGAGTTTAGAAAACTATTATACCCACGTCCGTCAGGTAAAATTAAAATATCATAATTGCTTAGGTCAATACGGTCAAAATAATCATGTCCCAATACAGAAATAGGGTAATTAAGTTGTTGTTCAAAAAAGTTCCAAATTTCACCAAAACGCAAAGTTGACGTTGGCTCACCAGAAAGAACGGCGATATTTAATTTCTGAATTACATCTACATAACCAGAGCCGAAATCTTTTCCGCTTTCAACAAAACCTGTATTTGTAGAAATGACATTCTTAGAATTGTTTTCTGAAGCTGAAATAAGGATATCATTGAAATTCTTAAGGTGCTTATTGTCACTTTTAGTAATAATCAATGTGCCTCGTTCATGTGAAATACCATCTAATGTAAATGGCTTATGGGCAAAACGTACTCGAACTTTGTTACGCAGTAATTCTGCTAGAAATTGAGCATCTTTCATACTATTCCAATCAGCTAAGTAAGCATAACTGTCCGGTTTTAAAACACCGTATTCAGTACCACTATGAAGAGGTACGGATTTAGCTACACTGGTTTCTGAAGCTATCGCGTCTAAACCATAGGCATAGGGTAAAGACCATGCGGTGATATCATAGGTAACCGAGTCGCTTAACTTTGCGGTGGGCTCGAACAGTACTTTTACCAAGGTGCTTTTTGGTTGGTTTGTAGAAATGACCAAACTTTTATTAGTACTTTTTATTGAGCCAGATTTACCGGTGGCATAACTGTACCCTTTAAAGGTACTATTGGTACCTGCTTGAAATTCAATTTCATGTTTACTCAATAAATCTGCTAAAGCCTCTATTTTATCGGGGTTACCGTTCATCACATAAGTGTTGTATTTAAAATTTTTGTCACGGTAAAATTTCTTGAACTCATCATTCAGTTTAGTAACATTTTTTGAGGCCACTTCAACGGTAGATAAGCCGGTGGTATGATGATGTGCAATTCTATCTTTTAAGGTAAGCGTATCTCCAATACTCGTGATAATGCCAAGTCCGGCACGTCCACTACCACCTTGTTCGTAAGTCATTCCAATTCCACCATTATATGTCGGGTAAGTATCGCCATAGCTTGGGTATAAAAGATCAAAGACTTCTTTAGTAAAATAGAACCATCCATTAGCATCAAAATATTTTGCATGATTCTTTCCAATGGTTTCTTGAAATTCTCTTTGAAAATCTGTAATAACTTCATGAAAAGGTTCAGCTGCAGGAGCAAAGTAATAGGGGTTGTCAACACCTTGCTCATGAAAATCAACATGAACATGGGGTAGCCATTGGTTAAATTGTTTTAGGCGCTGCTGACTCTCAACTTGTGTTAACCATGCCCAGTCTCTATTAAGGTCAAACATATAATGGTTGCTTCTACCGCTCCACCAATTTTCATGATGCTCCTTGCTTTGAGGGTCAACTTGATTTGGCGAGTTTTTAAATTGATTGTACCAGTTTACGTAACGATCTCGTCCATCTGGATTAATACATGGATCAATTAATACAACTATATTTTCTAAATATGCTTTCTTGCTTGTGAAAAGGTCGTAAATGGTTTGCATAGATGCTTCTGTGCTAACACTTTCATTGCCATGTACATTGTAGCTCAACCAAACAATAGCTTTGTCCGGAGAACCTTCTCCATGTATACCTTTCATATGCTCTTCCCTAATTTGATCTAGGTTTTGCATATTTTCTTCAGTAGAAATGGTTGCCAATATCAAAGGTCTTCGTTCATTGGTTTTTCCATATTCAATAAGTTTCATGCGTTTAGGTTCAGCCTTTGCCAAATATTGATAGTAATCTACTACCTGATGGTGTCTTGTAAATTGAGTGCCAAGTTCGTAGCCTAAAAACTCTGAGGGCGATTTTAATTGAGCTAGCCCTAAAAACGGAATAAATAGTAATGCAATGCGTAAAGTTAGTTTCATATAGGTTTGTTTGTGTTCTGAGTCAGCCAAATCTATTAAAATAAATGCAAATTGTACCTTATCTAATCTGTAATTCACCGAGTAAACAGGTATTTAACAGTACCGGTAATTAACTTATATTTAGGAAATGTAAAACGAAAGGGTTTTATATTTACCAAGATTTTAATTTTTATATGGATATTGACTGTTTGCCCTTAGTAAAAACGGGCTATTTTTCGAAATTAATTTGCGATTATGTTGCCGCAGATACTAAGCTTAAACCATTGTATAATCGTTTTCCGAATTTAGATGGGTTCAAAGGGCAAATAGAAGAAAAGGGTAAACAATTTACCCAATCGCAGAGAAGTGTATTGTTTGGTTCATTGATAGAACAGTATAAAGGAATCAACGTTTCTAAGCAAACCAATGTTAATATTGAGCTTTTAAAGGAGAAAAATACATTTACGGTAGTTACTGGCCACCAGTTGAATTTATTTACAGGTCCGCTTTACTTTCTTTATAAGATTATTTCTACCATAAACCTTACCAAAGAATTAAAAAAAGAATTTCCGGATCAAAACTTTGTACCGATCTATTGGATGGCCACTGAGGATCATGATTTCGATGAAATCAATTATTTTAATTTCAAAGGACTAAAATTTCAGTGGAACAAAGAGGCTTCTGGAGCTGTAGGTCATTTGCCTACGGAAGGATTGGAAGAGGTTTTTGCCCTTTATTCTAAAACTATTGGTGATAGTAAAAATGCCCAAGTATTAAAAGAATTATTTGAAAGTGCCTATTTAAAGAATGATACCCTGACCGATGCAACTCGCTTTTTAGCGAACGAAATTTTTAAAGACCACGGTTTGGTAATTGTTGATGGTGATGATGTTGAGTTGAAGAAATTGCTTGTACCATACATGAAAAAAGATATTTTTGAGCAAACAGCTTTTAAGAAAGTATCTGAAACTATAGAGGAAATTACCCAAATATCTTCTGATTACCCTGTACAAGTAAACCCACGTGAAATCAATTATTTCTATTTAAAAGATGGTATTAGGGAAAGGCTAGTGGAAAGTAAGGGAAAATATGCCGTTAATGATACTGCCATAACTTTTACGAATGAGGAGTTGGTGAGTGAAATGGAAAATTTTCCAGAAAGATTTTCTCCCAATGTTATTGCCAGGCCTTTATACCAAGAGGTTATTTTACCCAACCTTTGTTATATAGGCGGCGGCGGAGAAATTGCATATTGGTTAGAATTGAAGGCTGCATTTGACGCCATGCAAGTAACGTTTCCTATTTTATTGGTCAGAAATTCAGCTTTGATCATTACCGAGAAACAAGCCGATAAATTAGAGCGAATGAATATTTCCAAGTCAGATGTATTCTTGAGCCAGAATAGCTTGATCAATAAAAAAATTCGTGAAATCTCTAATATTGATATTGATTTTGCTCCACAGAAAAAATTGTTGGAAGAGCAATTTAAAGAAATGTATGCGCTTGCAGAAAAAACAGATAAGTCGTTTTTAGGCGCGGTAAAGGCTCAAGAGGTAAAACAGAAAAAAGGCTTGGATGCCTTGGAAAAAAGGTTGCTCCAAGCGCAAAAAAGAAAATTGAAAGACCATGTAGTTCGCATGACCGAACTGCAGAATGAAATTTTTCCGAATCAATCTTTACAAGAAAGACAATTAAATTTTTCTGAGTTTTATTTAGCATATGGTGAAGCATTGTTACCAATGCTATTTAAGGCGTTAGAACCTTTGAGTTTAAATTTTACGGTCATCACCCAAAAGTAAATAATGGGTAAAGGCAAAACGCTACATAAGATAAACGTACTTGCTATATTATCCTTTATTGCCATTACGGCAATTACTTTTTTCAAAAGTGCGTTAGAATTAGAAGACGCGGAGCAGGCTTATTATTCTCAGTGGTTACGTTGGGGTTATGATGATCAGCCACCCCTTTATACGTGGTTACAGTATGGTTTTAATACTGTTTTTGGTGTGGGCAAATTGGCATTCTCTTTACTTAGGGCTGTCTTGTTTGCAGGAACATTGTTATTACTTTACAGATTTTCAGGATTACGTATTAAGGAGGCGGATACATCTAAATTGGCTGTTCTGGCATTGGTTTTAATACCCGTATATATAGATTTTACTTTTCGTAGACTCTCGCATACAAGTTTACTTTGTTTATGTGTAGTTGCCTCTTATTATAGTATACAGCTATTGTTAGCGCGTAAATCTATTTTAAATTATCTTTTGCTTGGATTGGTTTTAGGTGTAGGTATAATGTCTAAATACAATTATATATTCTTTCTGGTGACTTTTGCCGTGGTCGCTTTGTGGGATAAAGAATTGAGAGCTATCGTTTTCAACCCAAAAATACTATTGTCGGTTTTGGTGTCCGTTCTATTAGTTGGTCCTCATTTATATTGGTTATTAGGTCCATATGAATATCAATCTTTTCTAACCTCTAGTATAGAAGAAAAAATAGGAAAAGAACAAGCTAAATCGGGTTTTTCAATGCTACCCTTTATGATCTATTTAAAAGGCTTGTTTGCTTTGATGTTTCCTGTTATCACCATAATCAGTATAGGCTACTTCTCTAAAAATTTAAGTTTTAATAAGCTTGGAATCAATTGGTTTTTTAAAATGTTAATTACGCAATTACTGGTATTGGGTTTGTTTTTTCTCATTTTTCAAAGTCAGAAAGTTGAGACCAGATGGTTGCTACCACTTTTTATTCCTTTTGTAGTTCTACTGCTGGAAATTGTTGATTTAAAGAATAGTAAGAAATTAGTTACTGTTGGGTACTGGGTTTTTATATTGGTTATAGGTATACAAACCATAAGAACACCAATAGAAAAGGTGATGAAAATACCTTCATCTGTACATTTTGGTTTTGAGCCGGTTGCCAGTAAGTTGAGCAAGAATTATAATACTTATCATTGGGTGCTACCTAATGTTACTTATGCCGGTAATGTGCGCTTACTACATCCAGAACGAACCATACTTTCTGCAGATGATTATTCGTTAACCGCATTGGAATTGCAGCATGAGGGGGAAGTTGAAATAACGATCGGTCCATCTGTAGAAAAACAGACCACACCTGTAGATAGTCTCATAGGTTTTGGGAAAGAAAAAGAAAATCTATATTTCTATATCAATTAAGGAACTAGGAATTCTCCCTTCCAAATGTCATCGGTCTTTGTAAAAAGAGCCCTAATATGGTTAGGTCTTTTAAGTTTTAGATATTCAATTTTAGTTGGAAAAATATCGATTATGGTGAAATGGTTTTTGTCTTCTACATATTCCACATGATCAGGATTCTTAATTGCTGTACCGGGGCTAGTTTCTGTGATGTAATCTTTTCTGCTATTGGGCTGAATATTTTGCCAAGTTGATTTTAATCTTTCGGTATTTGTTACTATTTCAGCAATACCTTCTACTTTTAACTGTATCATTTTATCAGGATGGTATAAAAGCAAGCTAACTTGGTTATTTACATGAATATGATTTATCTTTTGGGTTCGGCCATCGGTATAAATAGTTAAACGTAAATTTTCGGTCACCTCACGAAGTACTACGGTACGCAGTCTTGCAATAGATTCATTGCCGGTAGTGGCCATTGTAATGAACCTAAATGGGTGCCCTCTTTCAATTACACTTTTTTTGATCTCAATACTTAACTCTTCAAAAAATGAACCTGTCATTGTGGTAATTTATTTAATAGTAAAAATAAATGAAAAATAGGGTAGGGTAATGGTTTAGTTAGTTGTTATAAAGATAATAGCTATGAAAAAGAAATTGAAAAGGTTCAATTTTTAGCTTTTGGTTTAATTTGGTTTTTGATTTATTTAAAAGCTCGGGGTGGTTTCCGAGCTTTTTTTTTGGATTCTTTGTAAGGTATTAAAAATACGTGCGACCAATGTGCAGAATACTGATTGCTATGAAAAAGAAATTTTAAAGTATTCGGTTTGATAATTGGTTGATTAAAAAGCCCGGGTGATTACCGGGCTTTTATATGTTATATATTTAAATGATTGATAAGAGAAGTAAATTGCTCTTAACCAGATCGGTAAAAAGTATCGATCAAAGCACTACTATCATTTAACTTTATATTCTAAACGCATAGTTATTGATGCGGTCTTATTTTTAGAAGAGGTGTTATAGGCACCGCCCCAACTATAGTCTTCTCCAGAATTTTGACCGGTTATTTGAAAAACACCCATATTGGCAGAGACCAGATCACCTAAATTACTACCTGCATTTTCGGCAATTTTCTCTGCACGTATTCTGGCATCCTCGGTTGCTTTGGAAATCATCTCAATTTTAAGGTCTGCCAATTTTGTATAATAGTACCTTGGGGGCAGTGAGTTAAACTGAACACCTTTATTTAAAAGTTCGGTAATTTCTCTAGAAACACCTTCTATTAAAGCTACATCTTCAGATTCTATTTTTAAAGTTTGTACAAGTTGGTAACCTTTAAAAATATTGCCAACGTAATTTCCATTTTCATATTTGTTGTCTCGCATTTCTGTAGTTTGAACACTATTAAAAATAATGCTCTTAGTATCAATGCCCTTAGATGTTAAATATTCTCGAACAATTTCCTTGTCTTGGTTTAATTGGTCGAAAGCTGTTTTTAAAACAGTGCTATTGGTAGAAAATTGACCTTCCCATACAATGAGGTCAGAGGTGAAATTTTCATTGCCCAAGCCTGTAACCGATATCATTTGGGGCGGGTTTGCCCTTTGTATATAAGCGTTGCCTAAAAAATATGCGGCAATGACAATTGCCGCTCCAAAAATAATTGCACTAATGTGTTTCATGAAAAATATTTAAATCGAGTCTAAATATATTAAAAGATACTTTTCAAGAACGGTCAATTTGCTATTTTTGCCCATGCAAAATAAAGTCCTAATACTAGATTTTGGTTCTCAGTACACCCAATTGATTGGAAGACGCGTACGTGAACTAAACATTTTCTCCGAGATTAAACCTTATAATAAATTACCAAAAGACCTTTCTGAGTATAAAGCGGTAATACTTTCTGGATCGCCCTTATCGGTTAGGGGTGAAGATGCCGTTCACCCAGATCTGTCTGAAATTAGAGGTAAAAAACCATTGTTGGGCGTTTGTTATGGCGCGCAGTATTTGGCACACTTTAATGGTGGTAGTGTGGAAAAATCGAATACACGGGAATATGGTCGTGCAAACCTTAGCTTTGTTAAGGAGAACGAACCATTTTTTGATAAAGTAGATGCAGGTAGCCAAGTGTGGATGAGCCACGCCGATACCATTAAGCATTTACCAGAAAATACAACTCTTTTGGCAAGTACACATGATGTTGAAAATGCCGCTTTCAAATTTGAGGGCGAAGAAACATATGCTATTCAGTTTCACCCAGAAGTGTATCATTCAACAGATGGAAAACAGGTGCTGGAAAACTTTTTAGTGCATATTGCCGGGATGGAACAGACTTGGACGCCTGATGCCTTTGTTGATAAAACAGTAGCTGAATTAAAGGCGAAAATAGGCGATGAAAAAGTAATCTTAGGGTTGTCCGGTGGTGTAGATTCTTCTGTTGCAGCTGTTTTATTACATAAGGCAATAGGTAAAAACCTGCACTGTATATTCGTAAATAACGGACTTTTAAGAAAGAACGAGTTTACCGATGTACTTAAGCAGTATGAGGGAATGGGCTTAAATGTAAAAGGTGTAGATGCTTCGGCACGCTTTTTGGGTGATTTAGCAGGAGAAAGCGATCCAGAAACTAAGAGAAAAACAATAGGTAGGGTTTTTATTGAGGTTTTTGATGATGAATCTCATTTGGTAGAAAACGCAAAGTGGTTGGCACAAGGTACTATTTATCCAGATGTTATAGAATCGGTTTCGGCAACTGGCGGACCTTCACAAACAATAAAGAGTCATCATAATGTAGGTGGTTTGCCAGATTTTATGAAATTAAAAGTGGTAGAACCTTTAAAGATGTTATTTAAGGATGAGGTAAGAAGAGTAGGTGCTAGCTTGGGTATAGATAAAGCTTTGTTGGGTAGACATCCTTTTCCAGGTCCTGGTCTGGCAATTCGTATTCTTGGAGATATCACTCCAGAAAAAGTGGCTATTTTGCAAGAGGTGGATGCTATCTTTATTGACGGATTACAAAAATGGGGACTATACGATAAGGTGTGGCAAGCCGGTGCTATGTTATTGCCCGTTAACAGCGTAGGTGTAATGGGAGATGAACGTACCTATGAAAAATGCGTGGCACTTAGAGCCGTGGAAAGTACAGATGGTATGACCGCCGATTGGGTGAACTTACCTTATGAATTTCTACAAAAAACATCAAATGATATCATTAATAAAGTCCCTGGCGTTAATCGTGTCGTATATGATATAAGTTCTAAACCGCCAGCAACAATTGAATGGGAATAGTATGAAATATATATTTAATCAAGTTTACATTATTTGGGCATTTTGCGTATTGGTCTCTTGCACTGCAATGGCTCAGAAATTTAATACACATGAGGTTAAAAGAGGAGAGACCTTAGAAAGTATTTCTAAATTATATGGGGTTTCTACTGAAAGTATTTTGCAGTACAATAAAGAGATAAAAACCGGTCAGGATTTAAGACCTAATACTATATTGGTAGTACCAAGTGCAAAAATTGCGACTAAGCCGGCAAACACTCCTACCAAAAATAGTACAGAGATTGCACAAGATGCAGAAAATTCTAGAGAGCCAATAGGCTATACAGAGCACCGTGTTAAGAAAAGGGAAACCATTTTTGGTATTACCCAAATGTATAATATTACCGAGGATGAATTAAAAAAATATAATCCGGTTTTATATGCCTCGCCCCTTCAGAAAAAGATGGATCTGCGTATTCCTAAATATGCCGCTCCAAAAGTTGAAGATGTGGGTATGAACGATGAAGATTTTGAAAAATACATTGTTGCCGCAAAGGAAACCAGATGGAGTATTGCACATAAATATGGCATTACCATAGATAGCATGTTGGTTTTAAATCCTGGGCTATCAAAGTCGGACAATTATTTATCTGAAGGTTATGAATTGGTTATGCCTAAAATAGCCGGTAGTACGGTAAAGAATCAGGTAACCCAATTATACACCTCTTATACGGTACCTGCAAAGATGAATTTTTATCGTTTAGAGAAAGAATTTGGAGTAAAATCAGATGAAATAGTGCGCCTTAATCCAGAAATTACAGAACGTGGTGGGTTAAAAGAGGGTATGGTTATTCGTATACCTGAACAAAAGGTAGAAACTGGTGATATTAATACGGACAACTATATTTTTTATGAGGTTAAACCAAAGCAAAACGAATTTAGGCTGACTAGAAAATTTGACATGACATGGGCAGAGCTAACCCAATTGAACCCTGATTTAAAAGATGGCTTAAAGGCAGGCATGGTACTTAAGTTGCCAAAAGATAAAGTAGGTGATTTTGAAGTGAAGAATGCTCTGGTATTGGATAAAGTGAATTTATTGGATAGCATTAATGTTGCCGTAAAGCCAAAAGTACTGTTCATGTTGCCATTTAGATTGGACAAGGTGAATTTGGCGGATAAGGAAAGCGCTGAAAAAACAATTGATTCTAGAAGAGATATGACCGTTAGTTTAGGTCTGTATTCCGGTGCATTGGTAGCCATAGATTCGTTAAAGTCTTTAGGAGTATCAATAGATGTGAAAACGGTTGATAATCAATTGGATTTAGGTAAGACAAAACAACTATTGCAAGCAGAACAATTAGGTGGTTATAGTGCGGTTTTTGGTCCTTTGGACAATCCTTCATTAAAAGAAACCGCAGTTCAAGCTTCTAGATATAACGTTCCGGTATTGGCGCCGGTAACGGCAAAAAGCGATTTAAGTTTAGAAAATGTGTTCTACTCTTATACGGATGAAGAGGTATTGTGGAAACATATGTTAGACTATGTTGAAAACAATCATACAGATGAAACACTTTTGATCATAGCAGATGAAGATAATAAAAAGGAAAAAGATGCTATTATAGAAAGATTTCCATCTGCAAAAGTGGTAGTCGTAAAAGAAGAGGAGAAAAATATTGGTATTAACAGAGATAAACTACAGACCCTGCTATCTGACCAAGTACCTAATTGGGTTTTTGTAGAATCTGATAATTATAAGTTGATTTCAAGTATAGTCTCCATATTAAATTCTTTTAATAATACTGCCTTTGATCCTTTGGTGGGTAAAGATAAAGTTAGTGTTCGCATGTTTACAACAGACATGAACTCTGCGTTTGAAAATGATGTGATTTCCAATACACATTTATCAAATTTAAAGTTCACTTACCCTTCAGTGAATAAAGAGGTTGCCAATAGTTCTTTTGTAGATAGGTATAGAAAACGCTTTGGTGATGATCCCAATAAATATGCGGTAAGAGGTTTTGATCTTACCTATGATTTGTTGTTGAAATTAGCTTATAAAAACAACTTGTTGGAAGCTTCTAGATTCATAGGTGAAACAGAATACAATGGTAATAAGTTCAATTATCAAAGAAAAGGTGTTGCGGGCTATTATAATCAATCGTCATATATAATGATGATGGATGATTTAAGAATTAAAACAATAGAATAAAATGACATCAAAAGTAACGTATAACGGTGGTCTTAGAACTGAATGTGTTCATTTAAAGTCCAACAATTCTTTTGTGACCGATGCTCCCGTTGATAACAATGGTTTAGGAGAGGCATTTTCACCAACTGATACCGTGGCTACGGGCTTGGCAAGTTGTATGTTGACTATGATGGGTATTAAGGCAAACGGGTTAGAGGTAGACTTGAAAGGGACTACGGCATCCGTAACTAAGCACATGGCGGCCTCACCTAGAAGAATTTCTAAAATAGAGGTTGAGGTTCATTTGCCGGAACAAGTTTCTGAAAAGGATAGAAAGATATTGGTGCATACAGCAAATACATGCCCGGTACATTACAGTTTACACCCGGATATTGAAAAAGTAATCACCTATTATTGGGATTTGTAAAAAGAACATATCATATTTTTTGGCTTTTGATCGTTTTGTGCATTGCTTCTGTTCAAGGTCAAGAGGAAGTTAAATGGTCACCGGAGTTTAGGTTTACTTGGAACGATTTTAAAGGCAAGGTTCCGTCCGGTAGTGGTGCAGCAGCTACTACGGCCAGTGGAATTAGTTATGATTTTTCTACATTTTATGAAAACGGGGAAATGCAGGTGGACTTTAATGTAT
The DNA here is from genome assembly GCF_002700155.1 of Maribacter sp. 6B07. Taxonomy (NCBI): domain Bacteria; kingdom Pseudomonadati; phylum Bacteroidota; class Flavobacteriia; order Flavobacteriales; family Flavobacteriaceae; genus Maribacter; species Maribacter sp. 6B07. The sequence continues at coordinate 220,356 of NZ_PDUT01000003.1, forward strand.
ACGCATATTTTTACCCCACAAAATCTTGGTATAAACCAAAAATATGTAATGATGTAACATTATTGCATGAGCAGTTGCATTTTGATATTACGGAGCTATACGCACGTAAATTAAGGGTAAAGTTGGCAAATGCCACTTTCACCGATAATGTTAAGGAAGAGGTTCGTAAATTGTATAGGTCAACCATTAGGCAGTTGAACGATTTTCAGAATAAGTATGACGCAGAGACCAATTACTCCAGAAATTTGCCTGTTCAAGAAAGATGGGTGAAAGAAATAGGGGAGGCACTTGACCATTAGAGATCAGTATAAATTAAAAAGCACCTTTATATTCAAGGTGCTTTTTATTTTTTGGATATGAGTGTTTCTATATGTCGCAAATAGTGACACCTTGCTTTAAGGCATCTAATTTATTTTCCCAACTAGGTACAAACTCTTGTGCAACATGACCCTTATAACCTGTTTTCAAAATAGCTTTCATGACTGCAGGATAGAAAATTTCTTGGGTTTCATCTATTTCATGTCTGCCAGGGTTACCTCCTGTATGGTAATGACCATAATATTGATGGTAGTTTTCAATATTTCTTATAATATCGCCCTCCATTATTTGCATATGGTAAATATCATATAGAAGTTTAAAATGTTCAGATCCAATAGCCTCACAAAGAGAAACGCCCCATTCGGAATTGTCGCACATATAATCTTTGTGGTTTACTTTACTGTTCAATAATTCCATTTGAAGAACAACACCATGTTTTTCTGCCAAAGGCATTAGCCTCTTTAATCCGGTTGCACAATTGCGCAAACCTACAAGGTCGTCCATTCCGTTTCTGTTACCGCTAAAACAAATTAAGTTGGTGTAGCCAGCTTCAGCAACAAGGGGAATTACGCGTTCGTAATCAGCAATAAGTTCATCGTGTAAAGAAAGGTCGTTAAAACCTTTTTCAATACCCATACCTGCTCCCCAGCACATAGATGCATGAATATTGTATTTTTTTAGAAGAGGAAATTCTTCTGGTCCAACTAGATCGATCGATCTAATGTCAAGTTCCACTAAGCTTTTAAGAAAATCTTCAAAAGGAATACTGCCGTAACACCAATAACAAACACTATGGTTTATATTGTATTTTAATTTAGCCTTAATGTCAGGTTTGGTGTTGTTTGCCACTGCGGCAGATGTAGTTAAGAAACCAACAGAGGCAGCCGCTGAGGTTCCAATAAAATTTCTTCTTTTCATGTTGTTTTGAGATGTTGATTTTTTAAAGATAATTTTTTTACATTTAATAATGGAAATAATTCCCGATAAGGAAAAATTAATAGAGCTGGCACATTATAGGATGCCATTTGGTAAATATAAGGGCAGGTACTTGGTAGATTTACCAGAACCCTATTTGGTGTGGTTTCAACAAAAAGGGTTTCCTGATGGTAAATTGGGAGATTTGTTGCGATCTATGCTAGAAATCAAAACAAACAGCTTAGAATCGGTAATTCGAAAAATACAAAAACATTTTCCTAAGGAAACCCGTTAAGTTCTATCCTCAATTTGTAACTTTGTCTCCCGTAACATAGAATTCGATACATGGCACAAACCAAATACATCTTCGTTACGGGAGGCGTTACTTCTTCGTTAGGAAAGGGCATTATTGCTGCATCTTTGGCGAAATTACTGCAATCTCGCGGATACAAGACTACAATTCAAAAACTAGATCCTTACATTAATGTAGATCCAGGAACCTTAAACCCTTATGAGCATGGCGAGTGTTATGTAACTGATGATGGTGCGGAGACCGACTTGGATTTGGGTCATTACGAGCGTTTCTTAAACGTACGTACCTCACAGGCAAACAATGTTACTACAGGTAGAATTTACCAAAGCGTAATTGAAAAAGAACGTAGAGGAGAATTTTTAGGTAAGACCGTACAGGTAGTTCCGCATATAACCAATGAGATAAAAGAACGTGTGCAGTTGCTAGGCAATAGTGGCGATTACGATATTGTAATTACAGAAATTGGTGGTACTGTAGGTGATATAGAATCGTTACCATACATAGAAGCGGTTAGACAGTTACTTTGGGAGTTGGGTGATGATAATGCCATAGTAATACATTTAACCTTGGTACCTTTTTTATCTGCAGCTGGCGAGTTAAAGACAAAGCCAACACAGCACTCTGTTAAGACTTTAATGGAAAGCGGTATTAAAGCCGATATTTTGGTATGTAGAACAGAGCATGAGATTTCTAATGAAATAAAGGATAAGTTAGCACTTTTCTGCAATGTTAAGCGCGAAGCGGTAATACAAAGTATTGATGCATCTACTATTTATGATGTTCCATTATTAATGCAAGAAGAAGGCTTAGATACCGTAACATTGCAGAAATTAGCATTGCCAAATACCGTAGAGCCGGATCTTACCCGTTGGAATGAATTTTTGATAAGGCATAAAAACCCTAAGAACGAGGTTACTATTGGTTTGGTTGGTAAGTATGTTGAGTTACAAGATTCTTATAAATCAATTTTAGAGGCATTTATACACGCTGGAGCATCAAATGAGGTTAAGGTGAATGTAAAATCGGTACATTCTGAATATATAACCGAAGATAATTACAAAAACAAGCTTAAAGGATTAGATGCTATTTTAGTAGCACCTGGTTTTGGTGAGCGAGGTATAGAAGGTAAGGTAAAGGCTGTTGAATTTGCTCGCGTAATGCAAATACCGTTTTTAGGTATTTGTTTAGGTATGCAAATGGCGGTCATAGAATATGCACGCAATGTTTTAAAACTTGCCGATGCAAATTCAACCGAGATGGATGAGAACACTCCTGATCCGGTTATTAGTATTATGGAAGAGCAAAAAACTGTAACCGATAAAGGAGGTACAATGCGTTTAGGTGCTTGGAATTGTGATTTAAAAGACGGTAGCTTAGTGAAGAAAATGTATGAAGGTGCTTCTCAAATATCTGAACGTCACCGTCATAGATATGAATTTAATAATGCATATTTAGAGCAATTGGAAAATGCCGGACTTTTAGCAACTGGTTTTAACAAGGAGACCAATTTGGTTGAAATTGTGGAGTTAAAAGATCATCCATGGTTTATAGGTGTGCAATATCACCCAGAATACAAAAGTACGGTTGCCAATCCGCATCCATTATTTGTAGGTTTGGTAAAGGCAGCTTTAGACCATAAAAAGGCACAAAGTAATGCCACATTGGCATAAACTTCATATTTGGGCATATATTTGCAATCTTAAAAAATTCAAAATAGACCCAATTAATTAGAAACACCACATGGAAGAAAAGAAATTTGATGTACAATCCATCATAGGCTTTGTGCTTATTTTTGGAATACTCATCTTCATGTTTTACCAAAACAGACCTACTCCAGAAGAGTTGGCGGCAGAAAAGGCAAAACAAGAGCAAGTAGAAGCTGCGAAGGCATCAGAAAATTTAGAAACAGAGACTGTAGGTAACAATGAACCACAGTTAGATTTACAAGATTCTACAGCAGTTGCCAATTACCAAGGTAAATTAGGTGCATTTGGGTTTACAAAACCATCTAATGATATTACCACCTTGGAGAATGATGTTCTTTTGTTGAAAATCAGTAATAAAGGTGGGCAGATCGTAGAGGCGAAAATGAAACAGTACGTTACTTATGATTCTGTACCGGTTTATTTGGTAAAAGATGGTAACGCTTCTTTCGCATTAGATTTCTCTACATCTGACAACAGGGTGTTGAATACGGCAGATTTGTATTTTGAGCCATCAATGTCAAATGATAATGGCAATCAAGTTTTGTCGTTGAAAGCAAAGACTTCAAACAATCAATATTTGGAGTATAGGTATGTCATGAAACCAAATGATTATTTGGTTGATTTTATGATTAAATCCAAAGGATTGGATAACGTCATTAGTACAAGTAAACCTGTAACATTAGATTGGAAGTTAAAAGGTATTCGACACTCAAAAAGTATTCAATATGAAAATAGGTATACGCGTTTAACCTATAATCATGAAGATGGTAAAATTAGCAAGTTATCTGAAGGAAGTGATGATGAGGAAACCGAAGAGGATATAAAATGGATTTCTTACCGTCAACACTTTTTCTCAAGTATATTAGCAGCAGATGTACCATTTAAAAATGGAGATTTGACTTCGGTTAACTTGGTAGAGGAAGAAAGTAGAACCTTTGGTTTTACAAAAGAATATGCATCTGCGTTACCAGTGGACTTGGAAGGCGGAGAAATTTCTAAAGATTTACATTGGTATTTTGGTCCAACAGATGTAGATACCCTTTCAAAGTATGAAGATTTGGGTCTAGATGATTCCATTCCTTTTGGGTGGGGTATTTTCGGTATGATCAATCGTTATGTGTTTACGCCATTCTACGGTCTTTTAAGCACGTATTTTCCTTATGGTATAGCAATTGTGATCATGACGATATTGGTACGTTTGGCAATGTCGCCTGTAACATATAAATCCTACTTGTCACAAGCAAAAATGAAGGTGTTGAAACCTGAAATTACTGAGCTTGGCGAGAAATACAAGGATAATGCCATGAAAAAGCAACAAGAAACCATGAAGCTTTATGGTAAGGCAGGGGTAAGCCCCATGAGCGGTTGTATACCAGCGGTTATTCAAATGCCGATATTCTATGCACTTTTCATGTTTTTTCCAACATCGTTCGCATTACGTCAAAAATCATTTTTATGGGCAGATGACCTTTCTTCTTTTGATACTATTTATCAATTCCCAGAAGGATTCTCTATTCCATTTTACGGTGATCACGTGAGTCTGTTTCCTATATTGGCATCTATAGCTATTTTCTTTTATATGATGATGACTACAGGACAGAATATGCCAACTCAACCAGGTATGCCTAACATGAAATTTATCATGTACTTAATGCCATTTATGATGTTGTTTTTCTTTAACAACTATGCAAGTGGATTGAGTTTGTACTACTTCGTTTCTAACTTGATTACTATTGGTATTATGCTGGTCATTAAGAATTTTATACTTGATAATGATAAAATTCATGCCCAGATACAGGAGAATAAGAAGAAACCTAAAAAGGAAAACAAATTCCAAAAGAAAATGCGCGAGATGATGGAACAAGCAGAAGCGCAAAAGAAGAACTAATTTTATTGTTCTATATAAAATGAAAAGCCCTTTCAAATTTGAAAGGGCTTTTGCCATTAAATAGAGTTGGTTTGGTAAGATTTGGGATGGTAAAGATGTAATTAAATTAAAGTTCAATAAAAAGTTAGTTGTAAAGGGTGGCTTATTGTATGTTAAAATAGTCTGTACTGATGTTAGTCATTTTATGGCATAAAAAAACCTTCCCATAAAGGAAGGTTTTTAAATTTGGTGAATAGCGCTAGCTTATTACAATGCATCTATCGCTGCTTGTGGTAAAAGGACCTTGTTAATAACGTGTACAACACCGTTGCTAGCTTCAACATCGGCAATAATAACTGATGCATTATCCTCGCTTGCATCCTCTAAATGAACGGTACCATCTTTAATGTTAATACCTACATTTTCACCTTGTACGGTTGCAATAGTTTGGCCGTCACTTAAATCCGTAGAAAAAGCAGCTGTTCCAGAAACTACGTGAAAAGTTAAAATAGTAGTCAATAATTCTTTTTCGGCTTCGGTATCAAAATCCGCAAGGCTATTATAATCCTCTCCTAAAGAATCTAGTAATGCTGCGAAGGCATCATTAGTTGGGGCAAATACTGTAAAGGGACCTTCCCCGTTTAAGGTTTCTACCAAACCAGCATCTGCTTGCACCAGAGCATCTACCAATAAGCTTAGGTCGTCTGTAGCTACTGCAGTATCTACAATGGTTTTCAATTGTAAGCTCATAACAAAGTCTATTGCCGCTTGTGGTAATAATACTTTATCAATAGTATGTGCAACACCGTTAGATGCCATAATATCTACTGCTGTAATATTTGCGTTGGTATCGGAAGCATCACCGATTACGAATGTATCCCCAGAAGAAATTATTTCAACGCTGTTGTTTTCAAACGCCGTTGCAACCTGTCCTGCAGCCAAATCAGTAGATTTTACTTCAGCGGCAATAACGTGAAATAATAAAATATTTTTTAATAAGTCAATTTCTTCATCTGTATCAAAATCATCAATGCTATTATAATCGTCGCCTAAAACCTCTAACAATGCTACAAAGGCATCATCTGTAGGTGCAAATACGGTAAATGGTCCATCAGAACTCAAAGTAGCGGCTAAATCAGCCTTAATTACCGCTGCCTCTAAAAGGGATAAAGGTTCGGTAGCTACAACAATATCCACCAATGTGCCATTCTCTTCAGGCATTTCCTCTCCGTTCAAAGCATCTATAATAGCTTGTGGTAGTAATACTTTATTAATAACGTGAACCACTCCATTACTGGCCTCTACATCTGCAATAACTACTTTAGCATCAATTTCAGTGGCGTCATCGATGAAAACATCACCATCAATATTAATGGTTAAATCTTCACCTTGTACTGTAGTCACCATCATACCGTTGGACAAATCGGTAGAGTTGGCAGCTACACCTGCAACTACATGATAAGTTAATATTGAAGTTAAGATCGCTCTCTCTTCGTCCGTATCAAAATCTGCCAAAGTATCAAAATCATCTAATTGGTTCAATAGTTCGGTAAAGGCATCATTAGTTGGTGCAAAAACGGTAAATGGACCGTCGCCGCTTAATGTGCCTACTAAATCAGTGCCTTCTGAGTTGTCAGCAGTTGTAAGGGCAGAAACTAATGAGGTAAGCGCATCTTCCGCCTGAGCTGTCTCTACAATGTTCATTTCGTTTGGTGTCATAGGTGTTACACCGTCATCATCATCACTACATGACCATGTAACTATGGAAATGGTGAGTACTAGTAAAAAATTTCGTAATCGTAACATTTTTTTCATAACTGTGTTTTTAAGGATTGTTCAATTGAATATGTAAGATGTTTAACATTAATGGCTATAAAATACATATATGGTAGTAAAACATCTACAATGCTAAAAATACGATAGTTACATTTTGTTTAAACAATTTTTAAAAAAGTTTAACAAAATATTTTTAACTCAATAAAATTAGCTGCTAGTACGTAGTTGATCTGAGCTCTTCTTTTTATTAAGATTGTAGGCAGTGAATAAAGAGTATGTGTATTTTTAAATAAATAGACTTTGAATTGAAATTTTGTAATTTTGTTGCGACCAAGATGAAGAGATGAAAAAAGTAGTAATAGGACTTTCTGGAGGAGTAGATTCAAGCGTGGCGGCATACCTTTTAAAAGAGCAAGGTTATGACGTTATTGGCCTGTTTATGAAGAATTGGCATGATGATTCGGTGACGATATCAGAAGAATGTCCGTGGTTAGAAGATAGTAACGATGCCTTGATCGTTGCAGAGAAGTTGGGTATTCCATTTCAAACGGTTGATTTAAGTGCTGAATATAAAGAACGTATAGTTGACTACATGTTCAGGGAATATGAAATGGGGAGAACCCCAAACCCTGATGTGTTATGTAATAGGGAGATCAAATTTGATGTCTTTATGAAAATAGCGATGCAGCTTGGGGCAGATTATGTAGCTACGGGTCATTACTGTAGAAAAGGCACTATCAAAAATACAGACGGTACCGAAACCTATCAGTTATTGGCAGGGAAAGATGGTAATAAAGATCAGTCTTACTTTTTATGTCAATTATCGCAAGAGCAATTATCAAAAACCTTATTTCCAATAGGGGAGTTGACCAAGCCACAGGTGAGGGAAATTGCCGGAAAAATGAATTTGATCACCGCTGATAAAAAAGATTCTCAGGGTTTATGTTTTATTGGTAAAGTAAGATTGCCTGAATTTTTACAGCAACAATTAAAACCTAAGACCGGTAAAATTGTTGAGGTTCCTGCCGGGTTAGATGCTTATGCACAAATAGCGCCAAGTTTTGATGATAAAAAATCAGAGTTGGCCTACTATGCGGAGAAACCGGTATATCATTTAAATGATGGTAAAGTAGTAGGTGAGCACCAAGGGGCACATTATTTTACCAAAGGGCAACGTAAAGGCTTGCATGTTGGTGGAACAAAAGAACCTTTATTCGTAATCGATACTGATGTTAATGAGAATATCATTTATACAGGTCAAGGTAAGGCACACCCAGGTTTGTATAGAAGAACTTTGTTTGTAAAGGATGAAGAAATACATTGGGTTCGTGAAGATTTAGCTCTGAAAATGGATGAGAAGTTAGAGGTAAAAGCACGTATAAGATACCGACAAGAACTACAGGAAGCTACCATATATAAAGTAGAAGGTGGTATGTACGTAGATTTTAAGGAAATGCAATCTGCCATTACCGAAGGTCAGTTCGTAGCTTGGTATTTAGAAGATGACCTTATAGGATCTGGGGTTATTTCTTAAATTTATATGGGGTTATAGGAGGATTAATAATAATCAAAACTGTAACATATTATTCCATAGTAGGTATTACGGAGAATCAATGCTTGCGTTGAAAATTATAGTAACTATTGAATATAATCCTTTGGTGTTTTCCAGGGTAATTTACCTAGCTCATGCAAAATAGAATTTCTGAACTTTTCAAGATAGAATTTCCAATAATTCAAGGAGGTATGATTTGGACCAGCGGATGGCGATTAGCCAGTGCGGTTTCCAATGCCGGTGGTTTGGGAGTTATTGGTGCCGGTAGTATGTATCCAGATGTTTTACGTGAGCATATTCAAAAATGTAAAAAAGCGACTTCAAAACCTTTTGGAGTGAATATACCGATGTTATATCCTGATATTGATAAGTTGATGGATATTATTGTTGAGGAAAACGTCAAGATCGTATTTACATCCGCGGGAAACCCAAAAACGTGGACACCCTTTTTAAAGGAAAAAGGAATTACGGTTATACATGTTGTCAGTAGTTTAAAGTTTGCTTTAAAGGCACAGGATGCGGGAGTAGATGCCATTGTAGCAGAAGGTTTTGAGGCAGGTGGACATAATGGTCGTGATGAAACAACAACTATGGTTTTAATTCCGGCGGTTAAAGAGAAAATTCATATTCCCCTAATAGCCGCTGGTGGTATAGCAACAGGGAAAGCAATGTTAGCGGCAATGGTCTTAGGTGCAGATGCTGTGCAGGTTGGTAGTAGGTTTGTGGCAAGTGAAGAAGCATCTAACCATATGAACTTTAAAGAAGTTGTGGTTAAAGCCAAAGAAGGCGATACCCATTTGACGTTAAAGGAGCTTGCCCCTGTTAGATTAGTAAAGAACAAGTTCTATAATGATGTACAAAAAGCCTACGCTACAGGAGCAAATATTGAAGAACTAAAAACTCTTTTAGGAAGGGGGCGTGCCAAAAAAGGTATGTTTTTAGGCAATTTAGAAGATGGTGAGCTAGAGATTGGTCAGGTATCGGCTTTAATACATGACATAAAACCGGCTGGTGAAATTGTTAAAGCGCTGATGAAAGAGTTTAATGAGAGGAAAGCAGAACTTTCCTCTCTATAGATTAAACTTCTTTATCTTCCCCTTCGATCACCCGCTTTTTATTTCTCAAAGATCCAAGGTATTCAATAAGATCGCGAAGTTCTCTTCTTGAAATCATTCTACCCATTGCTGGCATTGCCGACATGGAATTCTCTCTACTGGCAATTCTCATTAAAGGGACTCTTAAAGGCTCCGCTTCAGAAGTTCTTAGTAGTAATTCTTTGTCATTTTCCTCAATAAGAACACCTTGTACTTTTTGTCCGTCTTTCAACGTAATGGTTACGGTGCCATAGCCTGGTGCCAAACGTATACTAGGTTCTATAAGCGCTTCTAGCAATTGTTGTCTGTTTAGGATATTGCCAATATTGTCCAATTTTGGTCCAACCTCTCCACCAGAGCCATTTACTGAGTGGCAACGTACACATTGTGCCGTGGGATTATTGTTGAATACAGATCTACCGGCCCACCAATTTCCACCATATAGCGTTTCTTGAAAAGAATCGGCGGAATAACCAGCCTCCTTAAGTTTGTCTAATTGAGCTATTAATTTTGGGTTTTCGGTTGCATTTACAGATTCCATTAAATCTAATAATATACCCTGCTTAAGTTGGTCTTTACTGGCTTTATTAATTAGGCTAGATAGTAATGCATTACTATTCTCTACAGGTAGGTCACCTAAAACATTTAACATTCTCTGTTGTTCAGATATAGAGCCTCTTTTAAAAATAGGGTCTACAATGCTAGGAAGTTTTTCTTTAGGTATATTTAATTGCGCCAAAAGACCTACGGCTGCTGTTCTTACTTCTTCATAGCTGTCTTTCATACCAATGGACATGGCAGTTTCCATTTGTTCGAATTTTAATTGACCAAGACTGTTTAGTACTGTAGCACGTACCTCTGCTGATTTATTGTATCTAAAAATAGAGAATAACTCATTGTTATAATCGGTAATGCCCACTGCGCTCAATGTCTTAGAAATACCAATTAAAATTTCAGGTTGGCGTTCATTTAAAAATGAAGGGATATCTTTTCTGATCTTCTCTTCTAGTTGACCGTTTTGCCTAATTATTTCTCCTCTATATCTACCATCTACACGGTCTAAGAGAGAAGGATTGTTCCAAGTTCCCAAGGCGGCAAGAGCCTCGCCACGTAAGTCGCTGGAAACACTTTTTCGCTTTGCAAAATTGATAAGGAAATCTAGTTGTTCATCACCACCAACGCGTAAAGCTGCATTGATCGCTCTTCTTAATAATGGTTCTGAGGTAAATTTCTCATTATTAAGGGTAGCCGCCAATGCCGGCAATGCAGCCTCTATAGAAAGATCATCGTTTATGGCACGAGCGGCTTCTGTTACTATATACTCATCTTTATCAGATAAAAATATTGAAATATTAGGGTCTTGTAATTTTCTCAAGACAAGAACTGCTGCAATACGCAAACTTCTGTTCTCATTATTGGCAAGAGCTAAAATTGGTTCTGCTTTTCCTATTCTTGCAAGAGCCAATACGGCAGCATGTCTTAGGTAAAGATCTTGATCATTATTTGCTTCGATCATTGCCAAAAGTGGTTCTATGGCGTTTTCATGTTTCAATCTTCCTAATGCTTGGGCAGCATAGAACTTAACCCGATCGTTCTCGTGTGTAGTCAATGCTATTAAACTATCGGCAGCTTTCCCGTACCTTACATCACCAAGAACTTTTACACTTTGCGCGATAATTTCAGAATCTTCGTCACTTAATAGATTTAATAAAGGTTCGGCATCATCAACATCTTTTGCCGCAATTTGTCCAATACCCCATATGGCGTGAATACGTGCAAATTGGTTTTCTTCCTCAGTTAAAGCCTTTTCTAAAGCTCTGTATCCCCAAAAAGTTCTTTTGGCGAGTTCAAATTGTGCTTTTTGCCGAATTCTCATATCATCATATGAGAGTAGTTTTATAAGATTATCAGTTTTGTCATCTTCATAATTATGGGTCATTAACCGTTGTGTTTCTAACCTTTCTTGTTCAAGGTCATTGGTTTGGTCCGTAACGTCTAATTTCCATACCCTTCCGTAATTTTTGGTTCCCCAACCATTAACCCAATCGGCAAGGTATAATGCGCCATCTGGACCAAAATCAATACCTGTAGGCAATACTCCGGATAAGATAGATTCCTCACTCTTCAGTTCAAAAGAGGCACCTTTCGTTTTTAGATCAAAAGACCAAATATGTGATCTGCTGGGGTCACCTACAAATTCTACTAAGAAAAATTTGTCCATCCACTTTTTGCCCAAAGCGGTGCCAGGGTTATATCTCATTCCGGTAGGTCCGTTATGAAAATTCTGAATAGGAGGTATGATATACGCGGCTTGACCATCCCAATGTGGGGTAAAGAGTTTTTCATCCATCCAAACGTTATAACCATTGTTCTTTGGGTCCGTATATTTTCCATACTGCCAATTGGCTCTCCACCCAGCATCTGAACCTTCTACGATATGAACCAGGCGTTCACTTTCTCCCTTATGGTCACCGTCGTTATCAGAAGAAATAATATTTCCGTAGGCATCAAAAACAAACTCATGCGTATTGCGCAGACCGTGAGCAAAAACCTCAAAGTCACTTCCATCTAGGTTACTTCTTACAATTACCCCTTCATTTGGGTACTTATGGTTTTCACCATCAACGGTAGTAATGTTGGCACCAATATCACCAATACCCCAATATATTTTACCATCTGGACCTTCTATGGCACCAGACATACCGTGACCGCTAAATCCTATATGTACGGCAAAGCCCTCTGCAATACTCGTTTTTTCGTCTAAAATTTTATCGCCATTAGTATCTGTTAAGCGATACATACCTGGACCAATACCAACAAAAACATCGTTATCACGTACTAAGAGTGCGCCGGCCACATCATTGATTTCATCGCTAAAATCGTTCATAATCTGGGTAGAAATATCTGCAATACCATCATTATCGGTATCTTGTAACATCCAAATTTCATCTTGTTCAACGGCAAGATCTTGCCAGTCATGAATGCTATCATTATTAAGGTCAGGTAACCATTCATTTTCTTTACTAAGTTCAGGAGCAAAAGTTTTATGAAGAAAAGCTCTTCTATCTTCCACAGATTCTAGGGAGATGGATTCTGTCATCCAATCTCTATGTCCGCGAATATCAAATTCTGAGTTTTTGGCTCTGTTAGTACGTGTAATGTATACATTGCCTTCATTGTCAATATCAAGTGCAATGGGGTCTGGAGCTAAGGAATCTGAAGCCCAAAGACTTAGTTCTAGTCCGTCTGCAACTTCAGCAGTAATGGTTTCTCGAGCTAATTTAGCCATTTCAATAAGCTCGGTACTATCTTGTTGAATGGTTAACGGAATTTCGACAGGCTTTTTATTGATGCATGAAATAGAAAAAAATAATAGGGCGATTACCCCCAAAAGGAATTTTTTAAAGAATGTCATTGTTGTTTGGTTGAATTGAAACTTAAATGTAGCGAATAATGGAGATAATCAAGAAAGAAATTGAATAGTTGTTAAGTTATTAACCATATATGATATAGATTTATCAATTTGAAATATAAACGACATTTAAATTAATGTGGTGAAACTGTAACTATAAGTTCTGCTATATTTGATTACTTATTAAACTAACAATGATATGAATACTATTAAAACAGCTGTATTTGTTTTTCTGACGGCAATCGGTTTAACATGTGCACAAGCGCAAGAAGGTCATCCTTTAGAGGGAAAATGGAATTTGACAATTGATCAAGAAGGAGAGAAGCTACCATCTTGGTTAGAAATTAGGCACTCGGGTACCAATACATTGATCGGAAGATTTACATATGCTTTTGGTAGTGCAAGACCTGTAGCCGAAATAGAAAAGCACGGAGAATTATTTTCTTTTGAATTACCTCCACAATGGGAGCCAGGAGCTGCCAATATGGAATTTGAAGGGAAAATAGTAGGGGAAGGGCTAGAAGGAACCATGATATATGTAGATGGTAAAACATATAATTGGACAGCAACAAAATCGCCAAAATTACCATACTATGAAAATGCAAAAGAAGGGAAGACCATAAAACTTTTTAATGGAAAGAACTTAAATGGTTGGATGATGCAACCGGGCAATCAATGGGCGGTGTTAGATGGTATATTGACCAGTGCAAAACCTGGAGTCAATTTAGTCTCGGAAGAAAAATTCAAGGATTTTAAATTACATGCAGAATTTAGATATCCTGAAAATAGTAATAGCGGACTTTATTTAAGAGGGCGTTATGAAGTACAAATTGCTGATAACATTGGGTTGGAACCATCTTCAATTTATTTTGGCGGAATCTACGGATTGTTGACCCCAAACGAAAATGCCGCTAAGAAAGCGGGCGAGTGGCAAACCTATGATATTACGTTGATAGGTAGAAGAGTAACCATAGTTGCCAACGGAAAAACTATTATCTCTAATCAGAATATAGACGCTATGACAGGTGGAGCTTTAGATAATAATGAAGCAGAGGCCGGACCTATTATGATTCAAGGCGATCACGGACCTGTAGAATTTAGAAAACTAGAAATTACGCCATTGAGCAAAGGTTAATTTAAAGTATAGGGATAAAAGCCTCTATTTTAGAGGCTTTTTTTATGCTTTTTTATTGAGCGTAGTTATTAAAGCAAGCGATTTCTCTTCCTCATCTTTGTGCACAAACACCTCAATAAGTTCGGGCAAAGGACTGCCAAAACCCGCTAACCTAGCAGATTCGGTTTCGTCTTTGATTACGGCCTTGATATTGTTGTCTTCTAAAGTTAGTTTTATACGTTGAGCTTCTATTTTATTACCGCCAAATACTTTTATATAGTCTGTGTCCATTTTTTTTTTTTTTTAATTTAAAAGAATTGTTTTTCCGCTTTTAGCACTCTTGATGGCAGATTCAAGAATTTCCATAGTTATCAAATTGTTTTCTAAAGAGTATACATTGTACGGTTCTAATTGAAGTGTGCCATTAATAACTGCAGCAAAAACGGCGAAAGGGTCATTGTAGGGCTCTTCCCGCTCTCCCAGAAGAAATGTTTCTTCGGTATAATCGCTATAGCCCTTAGAAAGTCTAACTCTTAATTGGGTAGGATTGTCAGAGTAAATAGCACCTTTAGTGCCATAAATTTCCATATCTTTTCTGCCAATTGGCCAGTTCCAAGAAGGTTCTAAGATGGCCATTTCATTCTCATAAGTTAATATAATAGTTGCATCGTCATCAACATTCGGGTTGTTTTCTTTTTGTAGTTGCTGTGTTACGGCAGTAATGCTTTTTGGTCTTTTACCCTTAGTTATCCATGTCATTAAATTGGCGCCATAGCAACCAAAATCTGTTATAGCACCGCCACCGTTTAAATTGGGGTCCGTTAACCATTCTAAAAATTCACTAGAGACACCAATGTTTTTAGGTCCCTTATGTCCATCTCTAATAATTACCTTCCTTAATTCACCAATTTCTCCTTGTTGGTATAGTTCAATAGCTTTGACATTGGTTTTGTACCATGAAGTTTCATAATTGGTCAATACCCGAATATTATGTGTGTCTACGAGTCTTTTAATTTCCTTCGCATCATCATAGGTAGTTGCCAATGGTTTTTCTACCATAACATGAATTCCTTTTGGGGCACATGCTTTCACTACTTTTAAATGATCCTTAATGTTGCCAAAAGCTGCAACCGCATCAGGGTTGACCATGTTAATCATTTCATCCATGGTACTGAAAACGATATCCATAGAGAAACCAAATTCTTTGGAAAGTTTTATGGCCAGTTCTTGATTGGGTTCTACAATTCCTACCATGTTCATATCCGGTTGCTGGCCTCTGCCAAGAATCCATCCAACGTGTCCATGGGTTAGTCCTGCTACTCCTAATTTTAACGGAGGTTCTTGAGCATAGACCAAGGTCGTTATAATCAAGGTTAATACTAGATGTATATTTTTAAAATTAAAGTTAGTTGACATTATCAATTAATTCATGGGTTGGCTTTTGTTCCAATAAATTTGTACTTATGGTAAAGTAAAATATACTGCCTTTGTTTTCTTCGGAAGTCACCCATATTTTACCTAAATGATGATCTACAATTTTCTTACTCCCATAAAGCCCAATACCTGAGCCTTCAAATTTAGATTGGTTGTGTAATTTGTGAAAGGCATTAAATATTTTTTCTGACTGTTCGCTCGGAATTCCTATACCGTTATCTGCAACGCTGAACAAATAATCATTCTCTCTTTTCTCAGATGTAATGGTGATTATTGGCTCCTGAGCAGATGATTTAAATTTTAAAGCGTTGTGAACTAAATTCTGAAATAGCATTCTAATGTCGCTTGGTCTGGCAATAAGGGTTGGTAATTCATTAAATTTAATTGTAGCCTTTGTTTCTTTAATTTTTTCAGAAAGGTCATCAAGAACAGATTGCAATATTACAGTAACGTTTACAGATTCCATACCGCTTGAGTTTCCAATTTCAGCATATTTTAAGAGACCTTCTACTAAGTTTGTAAGTCTAGTAGAACTGCCCTGCAAATGTTTAAGATAACTACTGAAATTAGCATAACTAGAAATGGCGTGTTGTTTTTCCAACTCGCTGGCAATAACATTTATGTTGTTCAATGGTCCTCTAAGGTCATGGGTAACTATAAAGGTAAATTCTTCTATATGGGTATTTTTAAGTTTTAATTCATTGTTCAATACCTCTAGTTTTTTATTCTGGTTCTTTAGGTTGTCTTGTGCCTTTTTTAAGTTGAGTTCACTTTCTTTTAAAGCTTCAATATGATTTTCCAAATCTGTAGTATAAGCCCTAGTTTTATTTTGATCGTACATTCTAAAGGTTAGTGATAGCCAACCTAAACTCGCTAAAAATGCAAACACTTCATCAAAAGGAACGTCTATGGTGCCAAGTATTGGACCATACATAGTAACATAAATAGTAGGCAGTATAAACGCAAGTACATCAAAAAAAATGATGATGTTTCTTAACCTAGGATTTTTACGATACCCGATAAACGCTAGAAAACCCATGGTAGCAAAGGCAACTCCTTGTCCAAAATAGCCACCAATTAGGAGTATAAGCGACATAAAAACCAATGGAGGTAATAATGTCATGTATAACCTAGTTGCTTGTCGGTAATCTAATCGATTTAAGATAAAACCAATGCCAAATACCACTGCAACAATAAGAGCGAGAATTTGTTCTATATACGAATGAAAAATTAACGTGTATATAAAAACCAAAAAAGTGAAAATAGCGGATATGATGGTAATTAAACCAAATTCGTCGGTAATGTCCCTGCTTTTAGCTTTATGATTTTTTGATGTCGTATTTAGCTGTGACAAATGATTTAAATTTTAATGTAGTCAATTTGAGTTCTAAACAAATAAACAAGAGCGTTAATGTTTGATCAGTATCAAATTAAAAGTAATTGTTATACATATATTCGTTAATAATGAAATAGAAACATAACTCAAACAGGGGAAGTTGTAAACAATTTAATTTCTACTTAAATATAATCAAGTAATAATTAATAAGCACAATATTTTTTGCTTTAAAATGGCTTTTAAATTTATTGCATTGGTATTTCCATTAGCAATATTTCAGTTTCGCTATTTGCAGTTATATTCAGGGAATTTACATCCCAGATACCTAAACCGTCTCGGGAGTTCATCTTTTGGCTTTCAATTTCGACTTCACCTTTGATAACAAAAATATATACTCCGTTTCCATCCAAATGAATTGTGTAATTGTCTGTAGCCCCGGTGTCATATTTTCCCAAATAAAACCATGCATTTTGTTGGATCCAAACTCCTTGATCGTCTTCGTAAGGAGATAATATTTGATATAAACTGTTTTTAGTTGCAATTTCTAAGGTTGAAATTTGATCATATCTTGGAGTTATATTTCGTTGATTAGGAATAACCCATATTTGCAAAAACTTGACCTCATCAACTGAACTTTGGTTATACTCGCTGTGGGTAACTCCATTACCGGCACTCATTACTTGAATATCTCCTGCTTTGATAATTGTACTATTGCCCATATCATCCATATGTTGAAGGTTACCTTCTAATGGTATAGAAATAATTTCCATGTTTTTATGGGGGTGTGCCCCAAAACCACGCCCCGCTGCAACCGTATCGTCATTTAAAACTCTTAAGGTTCTAAAATTCATTCGTTCTGGGTTATAATAATTGCCGAAACTAAAACTATGATAAGAGTTTAGCCAACCGTGATCGGCATGACCTCTAGTGTCCGATTTGTGAAAAATTGTTTTCATTTTTTATATTTTTTATAATGATTTTAGTCGAGAATTATGGCATAACTTTACCTTAGAATATATAATAAAATGCAGTGCTGAGTCTATTGTGTTAGATTTTGATTCATACTGTGGAATTATTGATTCTATTAATTTACAGCATAATTTAATTTGCTTAAGTACGTTATAAAATAAAAATTCCTTTTTCCCCTAATATGAAATTTAATATACTATTTTTTGCTTTTATTTTTGGTGTTTATGTGAATGCTCAGGATCCAAGCGATGCAGCTAAACATATAGGAGCAGGTGTGGTCATTGGTGCAGCAGGAGGATATGCAGCACATAAAATATCAGACGGACAACGTGGTTGGAAATGGGCAGGAGCAGTAGGTAGTAGTTTAGCCGCTGGTCTTGCGAAAGAAGCAATTTATGATCAGTCTAAAGGGTATGAATGGGAAACTAAAGATGTTTTGTATACTACTTTAGGCGGTGTTCTTGCAGGGATGGCGATTGATATACTGACTGATAATAGTAGAAGAAGAAGTGGTGGGGGTAAAAGCTGTGGCTGTCTCGTAGCTCATTTTGATAGTAATAAAGTTCAACTCCCAAAGTTCGTTGAAACTGGCACTGGTGATATATTCTCAGAGGTACAGGCAGCCTATTTACTGAATTGATTTATAATAACCCTTTTGCTTTTATCTCTAAATATTTATTGATGGTGTTTATGGTAAGGTCTTCGGGCTTTGTCAGTATGGTCTGTATGCCATACTTTTTTAGTTCATTGACCACTAGTTGTTTTTCATAAATAAATTTCTCTGCAATTGCCTGTTCAAAAACTTCTAGTGTATTGTTGGGTTTACATTTTGCGTACGATACAAGTTCTGAGTTTTCAAAGAAAATAACGACCAGTAAATGTTGTTTGGCAATAGCTTGCAAGTAAGGAAGTTGGCGATGCAAGGCATCAAGGGTTTCAAAATTGGTATACAGTAATAATAGACTCCTTTGTGGTAAATTTCTTTTTACATCAATATATAACCTACTGAAATCACTTTCAACAAAGTTGGTCTTGAGGTTGTAAAGTGTTTCTAATATTAAGTTCATTTGTGAACTTCTGCGTTCTGCAACAACTCTGTTTTCTATTTTATTGCTAAAAGAGAAAATACCTGCTTTGTCATTTTTTTTGAGGGCAATGCTGCTGATGACCAAGGTAGCGTTTATGGCGTAATCCAGTAAGCTGAGTGAATTAAAAGGCATTTTCATGACCCTGCCTTTATCAATTACAGAATAAATCGGCTGTGACTTTTCATCTTGAAATTGGTTGACCATTAGTTGCCCTCTTTTGGCAGTGGCTTTCCAATTTATATTTCTTATATCATCACCTTGTATGTAATCTTTGATCTGTTCAAACTCCATCGTATGACCGATTCGTCTAATTTTTTTAATGCCAAATTCAAGTAATCTGTTGCTGAATGCCATAAGGTCATACTTGCGAAGTTGTAAAAAAGAAGGGTAAATAGGTACTTCTTTATCTTGGTCAAACGTATATTTTTTAGCTAAAAGGCCAATGGGTGAAATGGCGAATACATTTAAATTTCCAAAACTATAAACGCCCCTTTCTACGGGTCTTACAGCATAGGAGTATAGTTTCTGCTCTCCCGGTTTTAATAGGCTGTTAAAATTAAAATCTCGCTTTTGAAATTGAAACGGAAGTTCATCTATAATGGTTATTTGAGCAGAAAACAAATATTTGTTGGTGACTTCTATCTTAATCGTATTTTCATCACCATTAGAAAGTTTGTCGGTAACAATTCTATGCGCTGTAATTTGCCCTTTTGACAGAAAAAGTAAAATGGCATCGGTAATAAGTAAAGCTAAAAAAAGGTAAAATAGAAGCTTTGGAATATATGCAATGTTTTCAAAAATATAAGATAGTAGAAAACATAGGATAACTCCTGATAACACCAAGAAGAACCTTTTTTGAATAAATATATTTTTGAAAATCTTTTTCACTGAAGTTTATCTTGGGATTTCTATGGTTTGAATTAAATCCTTGATCATTTTCTCAGCTGTATAACCCTCCATTTCACGTTCTGGAGTCAGAATAATTCTATGGCATAGTATAGGGCTTACTACTTTCTTTATATCATCTGGTGTAATAAAATCTCTTCCGTTAATGGCGGCAACGGCTTTAGAAGCATCTAAAATGGCAATAGATGCCCTTGGAGATGCGCCTAAATAAAGGTTGGCGTTTGTTCTGGTATTATTAACGATTGCTGCAATATATTTTAGAAGATTATCTTCCACGACAATATCTTTGATGACCTTTTGGTAAGCGGCAATTTGTTCAGCCGAAAGAATAGCATCTATAAGCGATTCTACATTATTGTTTTTTTGATGGTGTTTATTTTCTAAAATCTGTACTTCTTCTTCTAAAGTTGGGTAGTGCACATTGATTTTAAAAAGAAAACGGTCTAATTGGGCTTCGGGTAATCTGTAGGTGCCTTCTTGCTCTACAGGGTTTTGGGTAGCAAAAACCAAAAACGGAGGTTGCATGTCAAATTCATTACCATCTATGGTTATTTGTCTTTCTGCCATAGCTTCAAAAAGTGCAGCCTGTGTTTTTGCCGGAGCTCTGTTTATTTCGTCGATCAATATAATATTTGAAAAAATAGGACCCTTTTTAAATTCGAATTCAGATGTTTTAACATTGAAAATAGATGTTCCAAGAATATCACTAGGCATTAAATCTGGCGTAAACTGTATTCTGCTAAAATCTACGTTCATAGTTTTTGCAAGTAGTTTTGCGGTTACAGTTTTGGCAACACCTGGAACCCCTTCTATAAGTGAATGACCGTTGGCTAAAATTGAAACGATCAAAAGTTCGATCATTTCTTGTTGACCGATTATAACCTTTCCTAATTCGGCTTTTACCTTGGTAACAGAATCTTGAAGCTTGGTAAGATCTATTCGAGAATTAAATTCTACCTGCTGCTCGTCTTGTGTGTTATCTTCCATAAGATTGTTTAAATGTATTTATTTTCTTGGCAAGTACTATAGCGTCTTGTTCAGAATGTATAGGTTTGTTTTTAAGACTAAGAATGAACTCGATGAGGTCTTTGGTTTCTTCTATCGATTTTCCTGCCTTAGCACTTAATTGGGCTATTAGTTTTTCATCTAGAACCGTACTGTTTACGTAAAACCTATTTCGAATATGTGTTAAAAAATAGGTGATTTTTTTATGGTTCAAGTTGGTGTAGTCTTTCTTTTGATGGTATAATGACCCCACGGTTTTAGCAAATTCTACAGAAGAATTTTCTAATGGTTTTATAATTGGTATTATTCGTTGCTCTCTTTTTGCCTTGAAAATAACAAATAGCAATAAACCAGTAATTGTTAGGTAGTAACTCCATTTTAAAGCAGATTGATTTAAAACGAACCGCATTGGAGAGGTAATTACTTTACGCCCAGATTTCTTATAATCGTCCCATATTAGGGTATTGTTATTCAAATAAGCGAAACTTTGACTACTGTAACCAATTTTATCACTTAACATATAATAGTTGGTATAAGCAATAGGCAGGGTGTTGATAATAAAATTTCCTTTGCCAAATGAAGTTTTTATGAAGTTGGGACTTATTTTTATTTCATTGGGGGTGTTATTTAGCAATGTGGAACTTTTCACGTGAATATGACCTAAAATTTCTGTTTTGGCGGTATCAATACTGGTTAAATATGCAGGGATGATTCCTCTTTCAAAATAGAAAGCCTCTTCATTAAAATGTGCATTGGTAAATGATGCTTTAGTTGAATCTTCTTTTATATCATACCGTTGTTCAATGGTGATATTCAATGTGTCTGCCAATTTACCGGTAAGGTTGCTCGTAGCTATGAATACCTGATTGCCTTCGTCAACAAATTTTAATAGTTGGTTTGTTTCCTGTTCGTCCAAATAAATAAAATCATTGATCAAAATGTAATTGGCGGCAGTTGAGGTATCTCGATCTACTAGCACATCATAGATGTTTTCTTCTACAGTTTCAATATCGTTATGTGGAAAAATAGATGCTAACTCATTATAAAGCACGTAGCAACCGAACGGAATTTTAGATGCCAATGTGTAAGACGGGCTCCAATTGATCGGTCTTGGGCGTACTATTTCTGTTACAATGATACCAATAAGCACCGCAACCAAAAGACCAAGTATTATTTTAGAACGTTTTCCCAAGTTACTATTGAATTAGTTTGTTGATTGCCTCAAAATCTAAGACAGATATGGTGTATCTATCGTTATCTATATCTTGTTCTCCGTACCATATATAATCGTATAGATAGGCTATTCTTTTAAAACCTTGTTTTAACTGTGGTTGTTCGATCTCGTTAACGTAATCTGTATTGGTTTTATCAAAATGCCAATCTATAATATCTTTTTTAGACAGTTTTTGCAGTGATAATAGAAACTGGTAACGTACCGCTAATCTGTAGTCCTTGTTTGCAAGGGCCTCATTCAATAAGTTGCCGATATCAACACCTTCAATGTGTTCTTCGGTAAGGTTAATATCGTTGATCGTTTTAGCCTTTTTTTGAAAGATTGCGCTGAAATTTTCATTGATCAGGAATTTTACGAGCAGGTAAATGGCGAGAATTCCTAATAAGATATAAATGAGATATTCTAAAAGTTGTAATACTTCTGGAGATAGGGTAATGCCAAATACATCGAATAGCCCTTGCCCAACCCAATTTAAAAATCGGGCAAATAAATTTTGAGATTCGCCGGTTTTAAAGGTATAGTTGAATTCATCGCCTGAATATTTCTTTGTCAGGTCATCTTCAAAATTTCTCAATGTTAAAACTGATGAAGTATCGGTTTTAACAATACTATCTGTTTTATGTTGAGCAAATGAATTAAAGGTCATCAACAAAAAGAAAATATAAATGAATGGTAGTCTCAAATTAATCGTTTTGTCCTATTTGTTCAATTCTTGCCCTTGTATTTTCATTATAAGTTTTTTCATGTAATGCATAATATAATATACCATTGATAAACTGGGAAAGACATTGTCCGTATACCGCAATAATCAGGAAAATGGATAACCCTAAAGTGTAAACAATTGTTGAAACAATGGAATTTGTATAATCTACATCGTTCTCTACAACATGAAAAGTATACACCCCTATTATAATACCGGGTATGATCAAAGCGATCATTAATAGCAAACCTAATAATAAACCTAAAATAAAGTTTACTCCTATAGATTTCCAAAAACTACCGGTTACAAGTTTCCAACCTTCGCCCAAGGCATCGGTAACGCTTTTTTTATTTTGGAGCATATCAAAAAAAGAAACACCGATCCAGGCTGTTAAAAAGAACTGAACAATATACTGGGCAAAAAAGCCTAGTAGGGGTATAATGGCTAAAATTATGGCCACTATAAAATAGACAAGGTAAATAGGTATAAGCAATAAGACAAAAAGCAGAATATTTCCAAATTGGCTTTTGGCATATTGCC
The DNA here is from genome assembly GCF_002700155.1 of Maribacter sp. 6B07. Lineage (NCBI taxonomy): Bacteria > Pseudomonadati > Bacteroidota > Flavobacteriia > Flavobacteriales > Flavobacteriaceae > Maribacter > Maribacter sp. 6B07. The sequence goes on from NZ_PDUT01000003.1 coordinate 243,635, forward strand.
AAACTTCTTTTTTGTCTACGTTACAGTCTTTGGTTTCTTCATATTTTATCATATAACTGGTAGAAAGCGAATAATTTAGAAAAGCAACTCCCAGAAAAATAACAAAGAATAAAAATCCTCCTATACCTAAATAAACATAATACTCTTCTTCAGCAGCTAAATTATCGGAAAACGGACTTTGCCCAGATTCGTGTGCTATCATTCCTATAAAACCAGAAACCAATAGGTAACTGGTAATTAAAAGTCCTATTAAAAAAATACCATTGTAGCTTAAGAAAACATTGGTAAAGCTTTTTATGTTCTGTTTAAAAAAATCAAAATAAGCGGAGATAATACCGCCGAATTCACGATTAACCTTTAGCGGTATGTAATTGTCTTTCATGTTTGGTATTTAGTAAAATAGGATATGCTATGTAATAAAAAATGATTAGAAATAATGATGTTCCAATAATTATGAATGCCAACCAATTGGGCATATTGGTATACCTTGTTATAAATCCTTCAATAAATCCGGCAATTATAAAAAACGGTATGGTGCTGACTACAACTTTAAGTCCATCTTTGGCACCCTTCATAAAAGAGACGCGCCTAGCGTACGTTTTCGGAAAAAGTATGCTGTTGCCCATTATTAGACCTGCACAGCCGGCAATAATAATAACCGATATTTCTATGGTACCGTGAAGCCAAATTTGTTTATTGGCCTCAAAGAAAACTCCTTTGGTATAAAAAAAAGTAATGAATGCCCCGAGCATTACACCATTTGAAAATAATATATATGCGGTGCCTATACTTGTGATTACCCCAAAGGCAAATGCTAAAAAGGCAACTCTAATATTGTTAATGGTAATTCCCAAAAAAGAACCAATTTCACTACCGCCTTTATAGATTGCTGCTGGATCACCGTTAGCTATGTTGTTAAGTGTTTCATTGACATAGGCATCACCTAAAATCAACCTTACAAAGGTAGCATCGTTAATAGCGGATAAAGAGCCAATGGCAGATGCGATAATAAAAATTAAAAAGGCTATGCCCAAGGTGTTATGGTACTGTCTAAAAAAAAGAGGGAATTCTGTAATCCAAAAACTGAGAATTCGATTTTTACTTTCCTTTTTGTTCTTATAGATTTTCTGGTGGGCAAGAGAAGCAAGTTCGTTTAAATACAATAAAGTCTTACTTTCTGCGTAATACGTTTGCGCGTATGCCAAATCATTGGTCAGTTGAATATAGCCATTGGCAAGTTCATCTGGGTCGGTAGAAGCACCTAGGTTAATAGCTTTTTCAAAAGCTATCCATTTTTCCTTATTTTGCTTTACAAAAGCAGCTTCGCGCATAAACTATATTTACCTTGTTAAATTTAAGATTAAATGAATAACCTTCAAATCAATACAACGCAAAATGTTAACCTTAATTATACTATTGTTAGTATTGGTGAAAGAATTGTAGCATTTTTTATAGATGCATTTATACTTTACCTCTATTTTATCTTGGTGAATTTAATTGGCGATGCTATAGGTTATATATATTCAGATGGATGGACGCAGAGAGGTTTAGTTGCTTTAATTTCTTTACCGGCAATGTTTTATACACTTTTAATGCATATTACCTTTAATGGTAGAACCGTTGGTAAAATGATTATGAAAATGAGAGTGGTAAAGGTAGATGGTTCACCCGTTCATTGGAGTAATTATTTAATTAGATGGATGTTACGTTTGGTTGATATTTGGATTTTTCTTGGGTCTATAGGTTTGCTCACTATTTTATTCTCCGATAAAAAACAGCGTTTAGGTGATGCCGCGGCAGGTACGGTGGTCATTAGCACAAAGAATAGGACAAAGGTTTCCCATACCATTTTAGAAGAGGTGGAAGATGCTTATGTGCCTCAAATCATGAATGTTACTATGTTGACCGATAAGGATGTTAGACTTATTAAAGAAACATTTGGGATAGCTAAAAAAAGTAATGATTTTAAGACGTTAAAAGCGCTTAGAGAGAAAGTTGAAAGTATCTTGCAGACCAATTCGGAATTGTACGATATTGCGTACTTGGATACCGTTCTAAAAGACTATAATTACTTTACGCAAAAGATCTAGCCCATGTTTTATTTCATTATCGATATTTTAGGAACCATTGCTTTTGCGATATCTGGAGTGTTGGTTGCTATGGATAAAAGGTTAGATGTATTTGGGGTTTTGATTATTGCATTTGTTACAGCTGTTGGGGGAGGCACCTTACGAGATCTACTTATAGGTATTAAACCTGTTGGCTGGCTTAATGCCCCAATTCATTTATTGATTATTGTAGTAACCGTATTGCTGGCAATCATTTTTGTGAAACAATTAAAATACGTAAGAAAATCACTTTTTTTGTTTGACACCATTGGCATTGGTTTGTATACCATGGTAGGTATAGAAAAAGGTTTGGCGGCAGATCTTTTACCGGTAATGTGTATTGCTTTAGGAACCATTACCGCCTGTTTTGGTGGCGTTATAAGAGATATATTGTGTAATGAGATTCCTGTAATATTTAGAAAGGAAATTTATGCCACCGTTTGTATATTAGGTGGGTTGGTGTATTTTGTATTGATACAGTTTCCTATAAAAGATACCATTGCTTATTCTTTGGCTATCCTTACCATAATAATTATGCGGGTATTAGCAGTTCGCTTCAAAATTTCCCTGCCCAATATTTATAGAAATCAAGCTTAATTCTGAGTGGTTGGCTATGGTTGCTTATTCTATAACTTCAGCTTTTTGAATATATACATTTCTCATAGGCCAATCTCCTTTTTCTACAGGTACGTTATTTATCTCATCAACCACATCCATGCCATCAATGACCCTTCCGAAAGGAGTATAGTTATCATCTAAGTGATATGAGCCAGGGTCTGTAACAACAATGAAAAATTCAAATGGTGATGCTAGTTTATGTGGATTGTCCATTTCACTACTTGGCATGGAAATAGTGCCCCTGTGGTGCTTATGCCCTTTTCTGGTATCTGGCGGCAATAGATAACGACCAATTTTAGATCGTTTTTCTGCTGTCTTTTTGTCATCAGAGTTTCCACCTTGAATAATAAAATTCTTTACCACTCTATGAAACTGAGTATCGTCAAAATATCCTTTTTTGGTTAGGTATATAAAATTGGCCCGGTGGTAAGGTACGTTATCAAATAATTCTACTGTAAAACTGCCAAATTTTGTGGTAATTCTGACCTTGTTTTCTTTAAGGGTCTTTTCATAGTTGAAAAAGTAATCAATGGCATTCTCTTCGGTAAGTTCAAAAGCATCTTTTTCTTGTTCTTTTTCAGCTTCATTTTCCGTAATTTTAGTAGAGTCTATCGTTGTCTTGGCTACGGTAGTAGTACTATCAACTTTCTTAGGGGTATCTTTGCAACTGGCCATTGCAAAAAATACTAAGAGTAGTAAATAATAGAATTTTGGTAAACGCATGAATTTTAATTTTTTTGAACAACAGATATCAAAAATAAAGGATCTACCGCTACCGGGAGAAGCTTCGCAATACAAAATGGCTCCAGAAAGCCGATTAGAAGAATTACAACGTATTAATATTTCTCAGAAAAATCCTAGAAGGGCAGGGGTAATGGCATTGTTTTACCCTACAAAAAATATGGGAACAAACTTGCTTTTGATTTTACGTAAAACTTATAAAGGGGTACATTCTAACCAAGTTGCTTTTCCTGGGGGCAAAGAAGAAAAATCTGATGATGGTCTATTGACCACTGCGCTTAGGGAAACGTATGAAGAAGTAGGGGTGGCACCAAAAGACATTACGGTGATCAAAGAAATTTCAGAAATTTTTATACCTCCCAGTAATTTTATGGTTCAGCCTTATATTGGGCTATATCGAAATCCAAAACCATTTGTAAAACAAGATGCAGAGGTTGAGTTAATTTTAGAAGTTCCTGTATCGGATTTTTTAGATGATACATTGGTAGTTTCAAAAAAAATGACCACATCTTACGCTGTGGATATTGAAGTACCAGCCTTTAAATTAAACGGTTATATTGTATGGGGGGCAACGGCAATGATGATGAATGAGATTAAAGAGTTACTAAAGCAGGTGTTGTAAGGCATATTTAATTATTTTAGCATTCTATGGGATTATTTGATAAAAACCCTTTTGGGCATAATTTATTCATTAAAAAATGGCTAATACGCATTTTGGCCGTGCTATCGCATCAGCGGTATAAACGCTTTAATACGTTGGAAATTGAAGGGTCTGATATTATTAGAAATTTACCGGATAAAAATGTGTTGTTCGTAAGTAACCATCAAACATACTTTGCAGATGTTGTGGCTATGTTTCATGTTTTTAATGCCAGTTTAAGCGGTCGTGAAGATTCCATTAAGAACTTGGGATATATATGGCAACCAAAATTGAATATGTATTATGTGGCCGCTGCAGAAACAATGAGGAAAAGTCTTTTGACCAAGATAATGGCCTATGCGGGATCTGTAAGTGTAGAGCGTACTTGGCGTTCAGAAGGCAAAGATGTTAAGCGCCAAGTGAAAATGAGCGATATTTCTAGTATAGGCAAGGCATTGAACGATGGTTGGGTAATTACTTTTCCACAAGGTACAACTACCCCTTGGAAGCCTTTAAGAAAAGGTACGGCACACATTATCAAAAAATATAAACCAGTGGTTGTGCCAGTGGTTATTGATGGCTTTAGACGTTCTTTTGATAAAAAAGGACTTCGTGTTAAAAAGAAAGGAATACTTCAATCTATGGTTATTAAAGAGCCATTGGATATTGATTACGAAAATGAATCTACCGAATCTATAATAGAAAAATTGGAGTACGCTATTGAGCAGCACCCATCATTTTTAAAAGTGATATCAAAAGCCGATCTTTTGGCTATTGAGGAAGAGAACAAACAGCGTAAATGGAATCCCCCTTCTTAAATAGTAAGGTTTCTAAGTTCACTGTAGTTCTGTTTTAGTTTTCTAAGTAGCAGTCCGTATAATAAGAAATAAATGCCACCCATGACCAAGGTTAGAATTACTCCAAAAATACCTATGGACATCATTATGGTAATTTTTAATTTTTCGGGTGATATGTTTGCAAGGCTATCTTTTAATTCTGGGAAGGCATTGACCATATTATCATTTAGGTAAACACCTATAATCATTATGATTATGGTCATCATTATCATGGATAATGAAAAAATAACGTAATGCTTAACGGTTTTTCTAGTCTTTATGATTTTCTTCATTAGATTTTTGGAGTTGTCCAAAACCGAAATTTCCTTAAATCTTTTATAGAACTGAAAAATAAAGTAAAAGGCTATGATATAAGTAAAGCCAGAGAGGACTACAAGGTATTTTGAGACACCTATGTTTTCATATAGCTCCATACCATCACGCATAGATGGTAGTAGATATAAAAGGTGCGGTACGGTAAATTCCAATATACTGATGATAAGGATCCACCTAACAATTGAGGAAGATTTCTTCCATATCATTTTATGAATCTCGTCATAGCTTAATTTAGGAACATCGAATTCCTTTTTTTGCCAATCTTTCTTTAATAATTCCAGTTCATCCGTCATACGCCTATGGATTCAAAATGGTTCTTAATTTTGTTTTGATACGGTTCATTTTAACCCGTGCATTTACTTCGGAAATACCTAATGTTTCAGATATTTCAGTATAGTTTTTATCTTCAAGATATAAAAACACCAACGCTTTATCAACGTCATTTAATTGTTTGACCGCCTTGTACATTAATTTTAATTGTAGTTCTTCGGTCTCGTCATATTCGTCGGCTTTGATCTTAAAAATTACAGACTCATAATCAGCTGTGTCAATTCTTCTTTTTTGTTTTCGATATAGTGTAATGGCAGTATTCAGCGCCACACGATACATCCAAGTACTGAATTTGGCATCGCCCCTAAATTTGGGATAAGCCTTCCATAATTGAATGGTAATTTCTTGAAACAGATCATTGTGAGAGTCGCGGTCGTTTGTATACAGCGTACACACTTTATGGACAATGTTTTGGTTGTCCTGTAGCTCGGTCACAAATTTGTGTTCAAGTTCTTTATTCACTCTTGGTTGGCTGTTCTTACGTTGTTAGTCTATAAAAGGTTTTGTTTGTTACAATATATTTAGAAATACATAAAAAAAGTGCCAATTAATACCTTGGCACTTTTAAAATCTATAACATAAGACTCTATTTTCTATAATCTAAGGCAGGTGCTCTATCACCTAAAAGAGGAATGTATTTAAAATCTGCCCCTCTTTTTTCTAAAAATTCCGCTTTGGCGGTCTCTACTAATTTTTTATCCTTAAAAAGGTCTATTGCAGTTTTGGTCAGGGTCTTTGCGGCTACCATCATTCCTTTTCTACCAATGGAAGTTCCGCCTGCAGCAACCGCCTGCCAACTGTGAGCCGGTGTGCCAGGAACCCAGGTAGCGGTGCCAAAACCAACTGTAGGTACGGTAAAGCTAACATCGCCTACATCTGTAGAGCCATAAGCCCTAGCTTCGGTTTTGTAAGGTTGAACATTTTTAGCGGTAGCAAGATCCGCTTTTTCCTGCCCTAAGGTTACAGCTATTTTATCGGCAAATTCTTTTTCTTCTGCTGTGTATTCTATACCGCCAACTTCAGAAAGATTATCGTGCATTACTTTTTGTAATGTTAGGTTGGGCAATAATTCGTGTGTACCACCGATCATCTCATAGTCCATTGTAGTTCCTGTACCCAATGCGGCACCTTCGGCAGCTTTTACCATTCTGTCGAATATATCGATCACAACATCACGTCGATTATGACGTGCATAGTAATAAACTTCTGCAAAATCTGGCACTACGTTGGGTGCTTTACCTCCGGCTGTAATAACGTAATGTATTCTGGCCTCTTGCGGAATGTGTTCCCTCATCATATTGATCATCAGGTTCATGGCTTCAACACCATCAAGGGCAGAACGTCCTTTTTCTGGAGAACCGGCGGCATGGGCAGAAATACCATGAAATCTGAATTTTGCCGATTTATTAGCTAAAGCAGCACCTGCGCTAGCTGCATTTTGTGACCCGGGGTGCCAATGTAGCGCTATGTCTACATCATTGAAGAGACCTTCACGAACCATATAAACTTTACCCGATCCACCTTCTTCAGCAGGAGTTCCATAAAAACGTATGGTACCTTTTGCCTTATTGGCCTCTAACCATTCCTTTGTTGAAATTGCCGCTGCCGTAGATGCCGTACCGAACAAGTGATGACCACAGGCATGACCAGCGGCGGCACCAGCAGATTCTTTTTCAGCGGTAGCTTTTTGGGATAGTCCCGGTAATGCATCATACTCGCCCATAATGGCAATTACGGGACTGCCACTGCCATATTCCGCAATAAAAGCGGTAGGTATACCCGCTACTCCGGTTTTAATGGAGAAACCGGCATCCTTTAATGTTTTTTGTAAAAGACCCGAGCTCTGTTCCTCTTGGTATCCCATTTCTGCGAATTCCCAAATATTTTGAGCTATATTTCCGTAATCATCACTTTTTTGCTCTAATTTTTTGATTATGTCTTTTTCGCTCTTCTGAGCATTCATAGAAAAAACTGAAGTACCTAGTACTGCCAGTAAAATAAGGGTTTTGCGCATTTTGGTGTTTGTTTGAGTTAGAGCTTAAAGATACTAAAAACACATTATTATTTTAAAGTAGGAGTCCATTTGTTTAATTTTGTCAGTAAGTAAACTACTATGAACATACCACTCTCAAGCTATCCTAGAATTGTAATTATAGGTGGTGGTTTTGGCGGAGTATCTCTAGCCAAAAAATTAAGTAAACAAGAAGTACAAGTTGTCCTTATAGATAAGAATAATTATCATACATTTCAACCACTATTGTATCAAGTGTCTACAGGAGGTCTTGAGCCAGATTCCATTGCCTACCCCTTACGCAAGGTATTGATCGGATATGATAATTTTTATTTCCGTTTGGCAGAAGTAGAACATATTGATGCGGCCGGTAAAAAAGTGAATACCAACATTGGGGATATAAGTTATGATTATTTGGTGGTAGCCACAGGTTCTGAAACCAATTTCTTTGGAAATAAGGAAATTGAGGAGCATGCTATGTCGATGAAATCAATTCCGCAATCATTGAACTTACGTAGTTTAATATTGGAAAATTTTGAGCAAGCGCTTCTTACCGATGTCTATCACGAACGCGATGCATTAATGAACTTTGTAATTGTTGGTGGCGGACCAACTGGTGTTGAGTTAGCAGGTGCTTTGGCAGAAATTAAAAAAGGAATATTGCCAAAAGATTACCCTGATCTAGATACCCGAAGAGCACAAATTAATATTGTTCAAGGTGGAGATTGTTTACTGCCGGGTTTTAGTGCGCAAGCATCTAAAAAAGCAGAAGATTTTTTAGAAAAATTAGGGGTTCAAGTATGGAAAGGGGTTAGGGTTACCGGTTATAACGGTAAAACCGTTACCACAAAAACAGATTTGAAATTCGATTCTGCCGCCGTCATTTGGGCAGCTGGTGTTAAAGGAGCCGGAATTAAGGGGTTGGATGGTGAAGATGTTGTGGCTGGTGGCAACAGGTTAAATGTTAACGAATTTAATCAGGTAATAGGACATCCGGAAATATTCGCTATTGGCGATATTGCTTGTATGGCTACAGAAGATAACCCCCGTGGTCATCCAATGGTAGCTCAACCGGCAATTCAACAAGGGAGGTTGTTGGGTGAGAATCTGGTGAGGTTAATAGAACATAAGCCAATGAAACCTTTTGTGTATAATGATAAAGGTAGTATGGCTACTATAGGGAGAAATAAAGCAGTATGCGATATTAAGAAATTTAGGTTTCAAGGGGTATTTGCATGGTTCGTTTGGATGTTCGTTCATTTATTTTTTTTAATAGGGTTTAGAAATAGAATGGTCGTATTTATAAACTGGGTATACAATTATATAAGGTTCGATCGAGAGGCTAGATTAATTATTAGGCCGTATAAAAGAGATTACAGTCAGTTTAAAGACTAAAGAAGAGGTGTTATTTCTTGCTACCGCTGTAAGTTAAGTGTTTGGTAGTTAAAGTTTTGATAAGTATTTCGTTAGGTGTACTATTTAAAATATCTTTTGTAGGAATTTATTTTCAACATCTGATATCCAACCTATGAAAGTTCTCGTGCGAAGTTTTCTGTTCATGTTTGTAATTGTTGTCAATGGTCAAGCAATAGAAGAGCCTCCAGAGAAAAATCAACCTTCTTCATTGACGGGAATAGCGGTTACGGGGCATGCATATCCTGTTTCTGCAATAGGTGATGTTCACAAATCTTTTATGGTTCAATATGGGGTTACAAAATCTTTGCAATTAGAACTTCAAGGGTTTTATGATACTTATATTTTGTCGGAAAGATTTCGATCTAGTTTAATGGTAAAGTATTATCTGAATAAAAGATTATACTTGCTCTCTGGCCTAGATGCAGAAATTGCAACTGAAAATTCAGAAGTTGGACAAGCACCTTATCGACTTGGCTTTGTAGCGGGAATGGGATATGATGTTACGGAGAATTTCATGCTTGAAATAAAAAGTAGTATTCAATTGAACGAAACTGGTATAGGTGCTTTTGGTGAAACTCAAATTGAAATGCCATCTGTTTATACCATTGGCAGTAAATGGAAATTTTAATAACTTTTTCTAGGGTGGTAGGTATTCATGACCTCCGCCAAATGAGATCGGTCTACGTGCATATAAATTTCTGTAGTGGTAATACTCTCATGTCCTAGCATTTGTTGAATTGCACGTAAATCTGCACCATTTTCAAGTAAATGAGTGGCAAATGAATGTCTAAAGGTGTGAGGGCTAATACTCTTGTTTAATCCAATAGTGGTCGCCAAGTTCTTAACAATAGTAAAAATCATGGCTCTGGTAAGTTGTTTTCCTCGTCGGTTCAAGAACAAAATATCTTGAAAGCCTTCCTGAATTTTTAAATGTACCCTAATTTCATTTCGGTAAATATCAATATATTTTTTATTCACGTGACTTATAGGTACAAATCGCTGTTTATCACCTTTGCCGGTAACTTTAATAAAATCTTCATCAAAAAAAAGGTCGGAAATTTTTAAGCTAATTAGTTCGGAAACTCTTAAACCACAGCCATATAAAGTTTCTAGCATAGCTCTATTTCTTTCACCTTCTGGTGTACTTAGGTCAATGGCATTGATCAAATTATCTATTTCAGTTTCTGAAAGCGTATCAGGTAATTTTCGTCCTATTTTTGGAGATTCTATTAAGTCTAAAGGGTTGTCTTTTCTATAATCTTCAAAAATTAAGTATCCAAAAAAGCTTTTTAAGCCAGATATGATACGTGCTTGTGATCTGGGGTTTACTACTTTGGCCACCTCATATATAAATTGCTGTACGGTTTGTTTATCAATAAGAATAGGGGTAGTATTAATGTCGTGCGCTTCTAGAAAGGTCATAAGCTTTTCAATATCTCTAGAGTAACTTAGAATAGAGTTTTTAGATAGTCCGCGTTCCAGTTTAAGGTAGGTGGTAAAATCTTTAAGCGCATGTTTCCAATTCATGGTTTAAAGATAAAGAATACATTAATTCTGTAGTAAATAATGTATAGATGGAAGAAATACTGGTTTATTGGTATATGTAAATACTTGTTAAATTTTTACTTTTACACCTATTAACTATAAAATGGACTTTTAGTCAATAGTCCTATTAATCAATCAATTTTTAATTAAGTCAAGTACATTAAAAAAACAACAAAATGAAAAAACTATTATTTTTAGTAGCAGCGGTTATTTTAGGAACAAATGTTTCTAACGCACAATCTGATTACACATTTGCAGCCGGTTTAGGTCTAGATTTATTTTCTGGGGTAACCTTAGTTGGTCCAAGTGCAAAATATTTCTTTGCAGAAGAGCATGCAGGTCAAGCGGAGTTGATGTTTGAAAGCGGATTAACAACTTTAACAGCTCTTTACGAATACCATGGTGATATTTCAGGAGCTGATGGTTTACAATGGTTTGCCGGTGCAGGTCCTTCAATCTTATTTTTTGGAGAAGGCATAGGGACAGAGATAGCACTTAGACCAATAGTTGGTTTAGATTATAAAATTGATGGAGTGCCATTAGCTTTTTCGTTTGACTGGAGACCCTTTATAGGTCTTGGTGATCTTCTTGGAAATGAAGTTGGTGCTTTTGGTATCGGCGTTAGATACGTAATTGAATAGAAATTTCAGCATTTTAATATTAAAAGGGGAAGCTAAGCTTCCCCTTTTTTTGTACTCCAATAGGTGATTTTGTGTTAAAATAGAATTATAAAACCTATTTAAAAGCAGTGTGTACAACTACTTTAAGGGTGTTCACAACAAAGATTCATGTAAGCTAAGTCTTACCTTTATTTTTGATGAAAACAAACCAAACCAACCATGAAAAAGTTTTTTATAGTACTTATTGTTTCATTTTTTTCGACCGGTATTTATGCTCAAGAAGGGTTTAAGCTAGGAATACAGGCAGGTTTGCCATTTAATGATTACAATGAAGCGGTAAGTGTAGTACTTGGTGCAGATTTCTCGTACATGTACCCGTTAGGTGAAGTTGTTGATGTTGGTCCGGCTATAGGTTATATACACGGTTTTGCTGAAACTTTTCAAACTACAATTATAAGGGAAGAGCAAAAAGCTGTTCAATTTATGCCATTATCCGCAGGTGTTCGTTTTTGGACCTCCAATTATTTCTCTTTTGGCGGTAATGTTGGTTATGCCGTGGGTATCAATGATGGTAACGAAGGGGGGCTTTATTATAGACCTACTTTGGCTTACTTAATGAGTTCAAGTGTAGAGGTCAATGTTTCTTACACAGGTATAGATATAGATGAGACCTCTTGGACTACTTTGACACTGGGTATTGTTTTCAACTTTGAGCCTAAGTATAGAACTCGACGTTAGTTTCGCTGTTCTTTAGTTAACTATTATACTTCTTTGATTTCTTATTAATTGTTAAGTAACATTCGTTATTTTTGATACATGAAGATTATCATAATTAACGGTCCTAACCTAAATCTATTGGGTAAAAGGGAGCCAGAAGTTTACGGTGCACAGACTTTTGAAGATTATTTTTCAAAATTGCAGTTTAAGTTTAAAGATGTTGAGTTGGAGTATTTTCAATCTAATATAGAAGGAGAACTTATTTCTAAAATACAAGAAACTGGTTTTAGTTATGATGGTATAGTCCTCAATGCTGCGGCATATACCCATACTTCTGTTGGTATAGGAGATGCGGTAAAGGCTGTAGAAACTCCTGTCATAGAAGTTCATATTTCCAATACCCATAAGCGCGAAGAATTTAGGCATATTTCCTACATATCGCCTGCTGCCAATGGGGTTATTCTGGGCTTTGGATTAAAAAGTTATGATCTAGCCATTGAGAGTTTTTTATTTTAACTCAAAAAAATAATTAACATCTAGAGTGAGGTGTACATTCGTAAATAATAGCAAACTATGCTGTTATGAAAAGAATTGTATTTCTGTTATTTGGTTTTGCTATATTACTTATTGTTTCATGTAGTGATAAAGACGAGTTGGCACTTAGTCCAAATCCAAACGCGCCTATTGATTCAGTTGGGGTATTGACGACCATAAATGCTTTTTCAAATTTATCTTTTTCCAATCCTTTGGATCTACAATCTCCAGATGATGAAAGTAATAGAATTTTTGTAGCTGAAAAAGATGGGATTATAAAATCCTTTTCAAGTGAATCTGAGGTAAGTGAAGTAAGTACATTTTTGGATATTTCTGATCGCATAGCCAATGAGAGCGAACTAGGGTTGCTAGGCTTTACTTTTCATCCGGAGTTTAGTACAAACGGTTTTTTATATGTTGTCTATACACCCAATGAAGAATTGGCGGTGATATCTCGTTTTAAGGTTTCTGAAAATGATTTGGATATTGTAGATATGTCTAGCGAAACTATTTTATTGGAAATTCCTCAACCAAATACTAATCACAATGGCGGGCAGTTGGCATTTGGACCTGATGGGTATTTATATATTGCATCTGGTGACGGTGGTGGCTCAGGTGATCCCAATGGTAATGCACAGAATTTAGAAAACTTATTGGGTAAGATATTGCGTATAGATATAAATACTACAGATGCTGGGTTAAATTACGCTATACCAGCAGATAATCCTTTTGTAGAAGTAGAAAATGCGAGGGGTGAGATATATGCATATGGATTAAGAAATCCGTGGAGATTTAGTTTTGATGTAGCTACCAATACCATTTGGACTGGTGATGTTGGTCAAGGAGAGAAAGAAGAAATTAACCTTATTGAAAAAGGAGGTAATTACGGTTGGAATATTCTTGAGGGAACTTCTTGTTTTCTTGAAGATGATTGTGATACCGCAAACACTATAGCGCCAATTTATGAATATGGTCATGAACAAAATGATAGGTCCGTTACCGGTGGTTATGTGTATAGAGGAAGCAGTTTACCTTCGTTACAAGGTTTGTATGTGTATAGTGATTTTGTATCCGGTAGAATTTGGGCTTTAGATATAAACGGTAATAATAAATTGATCGTAGATACGGATTTGGCTATATCGTCATTTGGTACGGATGCAAACTACGAGTTGTATATATGTGCCTTTGATGGTAGTATCTATCAGTTGACTACTGAAATGGAAGAACAGCCTTAAGCGTTGTCTTCTGGCTTTAAATATTTTTCTTCAACATAGAATGTTGCGAAGGGTAGAAGTGAAGCTATACCAAAAATGAAAACTTTTTTAAATGACCATTTATGGGTAAAGCCAACTATTAATGTAAGTGCTATGAAAGCGATAAAAAGCACTCCGTGGGCGTAGCCAACATATTTGTTTGGTTCTGGTATTTCTGCCCAGTATTTTAATGGCATGGTCACCCCGAACAACGCCAAATAGGAGATTCCTTCTAAAATTGCCGTTGCTCGAAATAACTTTAACATGCTAAATTATATTAAGTAGTAAATTATAAATGAATAACCTCGTCATAAGCTGCTGCCACTGCTTCCATAACAGCTTCGCTCATTGTTGGGTGTGGGTGAATTGCTTTAAGAACCTCATGTCCCGTAGTTTCTAGCTTACGGCCAAGAACCGCTTCAGCGATCATATCGGTAACACCTGCACCGATCATATGACAACCTAACCACTCACCATATTTAGCATCAAAGATTACTTTTACAAATCCGTCGGAAGCACCCGAAGCTTTCGCTTTACCACTTGCCGAGAAAGGGAATTTACCAACTTTGATATCTATTCCTTTTTCTCTGGCCTGCTTTTCGGTTAAACCTACAGAGGCAATTTCTGGAGAGCAATAAGTACAACCAGGTATATTACCGTAGTCTAATGGCTCAACATGCATTTCTGCCAATTTTTCAACACATAAGATACCTTCTGCCGATGCTACGTGAGCAAGTGCTGGTCCAGGAGTTACATCACCAATGGCATAGTAGCCAGGTATGTTGGTTTGGTAATAATCGTTCACCAAAATCTTATCACGGTCGGTAGCAATACCAACATCTTCTAACCCTATGTTCTCAATATTGGTCTTAATACCTACGGCAGAAAGAACAATATCGGCTTCAAGAACTTTTTCTCCTTTAGCTGTTTTAACGGTAGCTTTTACCCCGTCACCAGAAGTGTCAACAGAAGTAACTTCTGCAGAAGTCATAATCTTTACACCTGATTTTTTGAAACTTCTTTCCAATTGCTTGGATACGTCTTCATCTTCTACCGGTACAATGTTAGGTAGGTATTCTACAACCGTAACTTCGGTCCCCATAGAATTGTAAAAGTATGCGAACTCTATACCGATTGCACCACTACCAACAACGATCATTTTTTTAGGTTGCTTATCTAAGGTCATTGCCTCTCTGTACCCAATGATCTTCTTACCATCTTGCGGCAAGCTTGGTAGCTCTCGGCTTCTTGCGCCTGTAGCTATAATAATATTACTGGCACTATATTCCGTAGTGGAACCATCTTCAGCCTTAACTGAAACTTTTTTACCAGCTTTTAAAGTACCGTAACCTTTAATAACCTCAATTTTATTCTTCTTCATTAAGAATTGAACCCCTTTGCTCATTCCTTCTGCAACACCACGGCTTCTTTTCACGACAGCATCAAAATCCTTATCGGCACCTTTCACTTTTAAACCGTAATCTTCGGCATGTTGCAGGTATTCAAATACTTGTGCAGACTTCAATAAGGCTTTGGTAGGTATACAACCCCAATTTAAGCAAACGCCTCCTAGACTCTCTTTTTCTATAATGGCAGTCTTAAAACCTAATTGTGCAGCCCTAATTGCGGTAACATATCCACCAGGACCACTACCTAAAACGATAATATCGAAAGTGCTCATATTTTGATTTTTTGTAGTTTTAATTGAGGTGCAAAAATACAAAACCTTTATCAAATTATTTGTAGGTTTTTAAAATATGACCTTTAATCTAAAATTGTGATATTTTATTAGGAGTCATCCTGTATGTGGTATATAGGTTTTAAAGTAAAAAAGAGGTCTTAAAGACCTCTTTTTTATTTCAAAATTGTTAAGCTATATGAACTATTCTGCAGGAACAAAATTTAAAGCCACACCGTTAATGCAATGGCGTAAGCCTGTTGGGGCTGGTCCATCCTCAAAAACATGTCCTAAATGCCCCCCGCAAGTGGCACAGTGCTCTTCGGTTCTTTTGTAACCAATTTTATAATCTACATCATAAGCTACATTACCTTCTATTTCCTCATAAAAACTGGGCCATCCGGTACCTGAATCAAATTTGGTATAACTTTTAAATAAAGGAGTGGCACAGGCGGCACAAACATATGTACCTTTTTCTTTGTTTTTAAGAAGTTCACTGGTAAACGGATTTTCAGTAGCAGCTTCGCGTAGAACGTAATATTCGGCATCGGTCAATTCTTTTCTCCATTCACTGTTGGTTTTTTGAACAGGAAATTCTTTTTTATCCTTATCAATGCTGCTAGATGTCATCTCTTTCTTTTGGGCATTACCCTTACAGCTTACAAAGAGTATTAAAAGTGCAATAGCAAAATGTAGTTTCATATTATATTTTTTTAATTATGTCGATGAATTTATATAATCCTTTCAATGTATAGTAATTACGATACTTTTTTGGTTAAGGTTTTAATAAAATAAATAAAAGCCTTTGAAGATTATTCAAAGGCTTTTACTTATATAGGTTAATTCCAGGGATATTTATTGTAATGTTACTTTCTGGACTTCATCTTCCGTAATACCTAAATGTGACATTACAGAGTTGATGTTAGAAGTATCTAACTTTCCAGTGGTAGATTCTGCTGGTAATATGGCGATTCTAAATACTTGGTCATCAGTATCACCTGGTTGTAAAGTTGATAGGTCAAAATCTGATTCTAAGAAAATACTAACATCAAAAAAAGTATAATCGTAATTATATTGTAATAAGCCTTGGTCTAATATTCTAGTTTGTGGCATTAACCTCCAAATATCAACAGATTCACCGTTACTATCTTCAGTTACATCCCAAAGCATATATACAAGTACTACATCAGTTTCAAAAACTTCTATAGTTTGTGGAAACTCATAAAAGATAGAATAGTCATTGTCCAAGGTGAAAGTACCCTGTATGTCTATCACTTTGCCTAAGATATTAATTCCGTCCGCACCATCTGCACCATCTGCACCGTCAAACCCATCAAATCCTTGTGGTCCTTGCGGTCCTTCACACGAAATAAAGAATAGCGTTACAAGTGCTCCTAGAAATACATTTATTTTTTTCATAATGTTATAATTTTTGGTTTGAGTTTTTATTTTGAATTGTTATTTCAAAAAGCGTTCCATTTTTGGTATTTAAATATATAAATCGGATATTAACTGCTATATTTTCAACAAAAATGAAATGTAGTTGAGCGTCTTTAAAAGATGATTAGCTTTACAAAAATAAACACTCAATATGCCTAACGTACAAGTTTACTCATTATTTACAGATTTTGATATCAATCTTTTTAAAGGGGGAAAGCATTATCGACTATATGATAAACTAGGATCTCATATCGTAGAAGTTGATGGTGTGGCCGGTACATACTTTGCTGTATGGGCACCTTCGGCGAAAGCGGTTTCTGTTGTCGGTAATTTTAATTTATGGAATGCAGAGGAGCATCAATTAAATGTGAGATGGGACAGCAGTGGTATTTGGGAAGGTTTTATTCCCAATATTGGAAAGGGTGAGATCTATAAATATAAAATACAGTCTAACAATAATGATATTTGGACAGAGAAAGCTGATCCATTTGCCAGGTATTGTGAGCATCCGCCTAACACGGCATCAATAATTTGGACTGCTGAGCACAATTGGAAAGATGATGCTTGGATGGGCTATAGAAAAGATAAGAACGGTTTGGATAAACCTTATTCTGTATACGAAGTTCATTTGGGATCCTGGAAGAAAAATGCCGAAAATAAATTTTTGACCTATAAGGAATTTGCAAAGGACCTTGTGGAGTATGTAAAGGAAATGGGGTATACACATGTGGAGTTTATGCCTATAATGGAATATCCTTACGATCCTTCTTGGGGGTATCAACTAACAGGGTATTTTGCCCCCACATCAAGATTTGGGTCGCCCGAGGAGTTTAAATTACTGATAGATACATTTCATCAAAACGATATAGGGGTCATATTAGATTGGGTGCCGTCTCATTTTCCGGAAGATGCGCATGGTTTAGGCTTTTTTGACGGCTCGCACTTGTATGAGCACCCAGATAGAAGAAAAGGATATCATACAGATTGGAAGAGTTTGATCTTTAATTATGGTAGAAATGAAGTGAGGGCTTTTCTGATTAGCAATGCTTTATTTTGGTTAGATCAGTTTCATGTAGACGGCTTGCGTGTAGATGCCGTAGCCTCCATGTTATATTTAGACTATTCTAGAGAGGAGGGTGAATGGGAGCCAAATATGTATGGTAACAACGAGAATTTAGAGGCTATGTCCTTTATACGTGAACTAAATGAAGCGGTATATACCAACTTTGAAGGTGTACAGACCATAGCGGAAGAATCTACTGCATTTTCAGGCGTATCAAAACCGGTGGCACATGGTGGTTTGGGCTTTGGTATGAAATGGATGATGGGATGGATGCATGATACCTTACAGTTCTTTAAGAAAGAACCCATCTATAGAAAACACCACCAAAATGATCTTACCTTTAGTATGACCTATGCGTTTACCGAAAATTTTATGCTTCCTTTTTCTCATGATGAGGTAGTTTATGGTAAGCAGTCTTTGGTTTATAGAATGCCGGGAGATGAGTGGCAAAAATTCGCAAATTTAAGATTGCTATTTGGGTATATGTTTACCCACCCGGGTACCAACTTAATGTTCATGGGGGGTGAATTCGGTCAAACGGCAGAATGGAATTTTCAACAAAGTTTAGATTGGCATTTGTTACAGTACAGTGTGCATAAGGGAGTACAGGATTTTGTAAAGGATCTAAACCATTTATATAGAAATTCTCCGGGTTTATATGAAAAACAATTTAGTCCAGAAGGTTTTCAATGGATAGATTATGGTGATCATGAAAACTCGGTATTAACATACGTTCGCAAAGGACATGATGAGAAGAACGATTTGGTGATTGCATGTAACTTTACTCCTGTACCAAGAGAAAATTACAGAATAGGAAACCCGAAAAAAGGAAAACTAAAGGAAATTTTAAATAGTGACGATGCCAAATATGGTGGCGGTGGCAATCTAAATGAGAAGATAACATCATCAACCAAGCCTGCGCACGGACATAAGAAGTCTATCGTAATAACGATACCGCCTTTAGGGATTGTAATATTGAAATAATCATAATAAGTTGTCGTTTAAACACATCCAATTGTAAGAGTTTCTGATTTACCGACTGTTATGCTAATAATTAAGAATTCATGATCACAAACACAGAGCTTGAATATAAAGGTAATTTATATCCAAACCACATCGTTGAATTTGCACAGGACACTGATAAAATCTATTTCACCACAGATAACGGAGTAGTATTACAAATAACTATCCTTAGGGGAAGTATTATACGGTTTAGGTACGCTACAAATTACAACTTTGAACCTGATTTCTCTTATGCCATAGACCCCGAGGCTACTATGGGGTATAGTAAATTAGAGGTGGTAGAAAATGATACGGAATATATAATTTCTACGGCACGTTTAAATATTCTGGTAGACAAGAAAACGTTACGAACCCAGATTTCTGATTTAAACGGTACTATTATCAATGAAGATGAGTTGGGCTTTCATTGGGAAGAAAATTATGAATATGGTGGAAATACCGTAAAGTTGAGTAAGATTACCCAATCTGGTGAAAGTTTTTATGGAATGGGCGATAAAGCCATGCATAGCAATTTAAAGGGTAAAAGAGTGGAGAATTGGGTAACTGATCAATTTGCCTATGCAAAAGAGCAAGATCCACTGTATAAGGCCATTCCTTTTTATATAGGTTTAAATAAAGGTATAGCCTACGGTATCTATTTTGACAATAGTTTTAGAACAGGCTTTGATTTCTCTCAAGAACGAAGAAATATTACCAGTTTTTGGGCAGAAGGTGGAGAAATGAACTATTATTTCATATTTGGTCCAGATATGCCAAAAGTGGTCAGTTCATACTCTAGCCTTACCGGTACACCAGAGTTACCACCCATGTGGGCATTAGGTTTTCATCAATCTAAATGGAGCTACTATCCAGAAAGCAATGTAAAGGAAATTGCCAGTGAATTTAGAAAGTTACAAATACCATGTGATGCTATTTATCTAGATATAGATTACATGGACGGCTTTAGGTGTTTTACTTGGGATAAAAACCATTTCCCTGATCCAAAGCGAATGATTCAAGAATTGGAGGAAGACGGATTTAAGACCGTGGTGATGATAGATCCTGGTATAAAAGTAGATCGCGATTATTGGATTTATAATGAAGCCCTTGAAAATGGTTATTTCTGTAAAAGAGGAGATGGTCCGTTAATGCATGGAAAAGTGTGGCCGGGAGAATGTAATTTTCCTGATTTTACAAACCCAGCAGTGCGTGAATGGTGGGCAGAATTGTACAAGGAATTTATGTCGGATTTGGGTGTTCATGCAGTGTGGAACGATATGAATGAACCTGCTGTAATGGAAGTTCCATCAAAAACTGCCCCATTGGACACTAGGCATGATTATGATGGTAACCCGTGTACCCATAGAAAAGCACATAATGTTTATGGTATGCAAATGGTTAGGGCTACCTATGAAGGTGTTAAAAAATATGTATATCCAAAAAGACCGTTTGTAATAACAAGAGCTGCATTTTCAGGGACCCAAAGATATTCTTCTACGTGGACAGGAGATAATGTGGCTACATGGGAGCATTTGTGGATCGCTAATGTACAAGTGCAGCGTATGTGTTTAAGCGGGTATTCATTTGTTGGCTCTGATATTGGTGGTTTTGCAGAACAACCAGATGGCGAATTATTTGCTAGATGGGTACAATTGGGAATTTTTCACCCATTTTGTAGGGTGCATTCCAGTGGGGATCATGGTGATCAAGAACCTTGGTCCTTTGGATCTGAAATAACGGATATCGTAAGAAAATTTGTAGAACTGCGCTATCAGCTATTACCGTATTTGTATACGATGTTTTACAAGTATACCAAGGAAAATGTACCTATGGTGCAGTCTTTGGTCTTTTTTGATCAAGAAGATAATCAAACTCACTTTAGGACAGATGAGTTTATATTCGGTGATAAGATATTGGTATGTCCAATACAAGAACCTAATGCTCAAGGGCGCCGTATGTATGTGCCAAGGGGCGAGTGGTACGATTTTTGGACAAATGAGTTTGTAGAGGGAGGTAAGGAAAAATGGGTTGCGGCAGCATTGGATATGATTCCGATCTTTGTAAAGGCAGGGTCTATTATTCCAAAATACCCTATACAGCAATATGTTGGAGAGAAAAAAATAGAAGAGCTTGTTTTAGATGTGTATTATAAAGAAGGCACTGAAACCTCTGAAGTTTACGAAGATGCCAATAATGGTTATGATTATAAAAAAGGAAGATATTCTCTAAGTAATTATAAGCTTACGGGTAAAGACAACTCCTTGATCATTCAATTGTTCAAGGATGGTACTTTTGATACGGAGTATGAGAAAATGAAGTTGAATTTTCACGGACTTCCATTTGAGATCAGTAGTGTTAAGATAGATAATGAAGAAATACCGCTAAGGAGTATAAGCATTAATGATAACAATGATTTGCTTATAGACAAAAACTTTACCTTATTGCATTTATCAGGAAAAGAATAACTTTGTAGTTTTCTACCATTAACTAAAATGAACAAAAAATGAAAAAACTAGTATTAATAATATTCGTCTTTATAGGCGTTTCGGCTTGTAAGGTTAATCCCTTTACTGGTCAAAAAACATTGAATTTTTACCCAAATAGTCAAGTATTTCCATCTGCATTTGCACAGTATGACCAATTTCTAACGGAAAATAAGGTGGTTACAGGTACTGCAGATGCGCAAATGATTACTAGGGTTGGTCAGCGAATTTCTTCGGCTGCTGAACGTTGGTTAACGGCTAATGGGCATCCAGGTTATTTAAAGGACTATGCTTGGGAATATAATTTGGTAAATGACGAAACTGTAAACGCATGGTGCATGCCAGGTGGTAAAATTGTTTTCTATACGGGTATATTGCCCATAACACAAACAGAGACCGGTGTAGCTGTAGTTATGGGGCACGAAGTTGCCCATGCCTTGGCTGATCATGGAGCACAGCGTATGAGTGCAGGTACATTACAACAGTTAGGTGCCGTAGCAGGTAATGTTGCAATTAAAAATCAGCAAACCTTAGGTATTTTCAATCAGGCATATGGTGTAGGTACCCAGTATTTAGGTATGCTGCCTTTTAGTAGAAGTCATGAGACAGAGGCAGATAGAATTGGCTTGCAGATTATGGCAATAGCAGGTTACGACCCTTATGAAGCTGCGGAATTATGGAAAAGAATGAAAGCGAACAGTGGTGGAGAAGCACCGCCAGAATTTATGAGCACGCACCCATCTAATGATACCAGAATAAATAATCTTACGGCTTGGGCGCCAGATGCCGCTGCAGAAGCCGCAAAATTTGGGGTAACAAATTTTAAGTAAAACTTTAAGGATTATTGTATATTGAAGCCGTTCAGAAATGATCGGCTTTTATTTTTATATATGGGGAAGACACTAGTTTTAAAAGGAAGTAAGAAATTATTGAACGCTTGGGCCTTTTATGACTGGGCAAATTCCGTTTACAGTTTGGTAATTTCGTCGGCAGTTTTTCCAATATTTTATGGCGCACTTTTTAGAATTGCCGGTATTGAAAAGGTGACCATTTTTGGTGGGGAAATAGCAAGAGCACCATTAATAAGTTACACAACATCTTTAGCCTTCGTTTTTATAGCCATCATAACACCATTAATTTCTGGCGTTGCGGATTATTTGGGAAACAAGAAGGTTTTCATGAAATTCTTCTGCTACGTAGGAGGGTTGTCATGTATTGGTTTATACTGGTTTTCATTGGAAAATATATACATAGGGTTAGTATGCTACTTTTTTGGCCTTGTAGGATTTTGGGTGAGTTTTGCCATTAACAACTCCTACCTACCGGATGTTGCTTTTCCAAAACAGCAAGATGCAATTAGCGCTAAAGGATTTACACTAGGGTATATAGGAAGTGTGGTGCTTTTGGTTTTTAATTTGGCTATGGTCATGAAACCAGATTTTTTTGGAATAACCACAGATGAATCTGGTGCGGCCGAAATTAAGGCCATGAAATATTCTTTTGTAACCGTTGGAATATGGTGGATACTTTTTGCACAGTACAGCTTCTACTATTTGCCAAAAGGCTACAAAAAAGAAGGGGAGCGCACCAACATTGTTTTAAATGGTTTTAAAGAGTTGAAGCAAGTATGGCATCAGTTAGGGGACCAAGTGAAGTTAAAAAGGTATTTAGGTGCATTTTTTGTCTATAGCATGGCAGTGCAAACTGTGATGTTGATAGCAACTTATTTTGGGGAAGAAGAAATTGCTTGGGGTACGGATTCTGAAAGAACTACGGGGCTTATCATTAGTATATTGGTTATTCAATTGGTGGCAATTTTAGGGGCCACTGTTACCGCAAGTGCGTCAGAAAAATTTGGTAATATAAAAACATTGATCGTGGTAAATGCCCTTTGGGTAGCCATCTGTATTTATGCCTATTTTGTAATTACGCCTACGGACTTTTATATAGCCGCTGGTTGTGTTGGGTTGGTTATGGGTGGTATACAGGCGCTTTCTAGGTCTACCTATTCTAAGTTTTTGCCAGATACTACAGATACCACATCTTTTTTCAGTTTTTATGATGTTGCGGAAAAGATTGGAATTATAATAGGAACATTTTTATACGGGGCAATAGCTCAGAGAACGGGTAGTATGAGAAGTTCTATCATCTTTTTGGGCGTATTTTTTCTGATCGGCATGATATTGCTTGTGAGAGTACGCGAAACAAAAAAGCCCCTTTAAAAAGAGGCTCAGTTGAATTGATTGTTCGCTATTTTGATCTTATGCTTTTATCCTTTTGAAATGTCGCCAGAACCAGAAGTTTTTGTGTTTACTTTTTCAGGATTTCCTCTATAGGAAATATCCCCAGAACCAGATACCCTTGCTTTTAAAGACTTATTTGCGGTAACCTGTATATCTGCTGAACCGGATATTGTTGCGTCAACATTATCAGCTTCTAGGTCATATGCTTCAATATCTCCACTACCTGAGATTGTAGCTTCAAAATTGGTGGTGTCACCGCTTAAAGTAATATCTCCTGAACCCGACATTGAGGCAGATATATTTTGCACATCAAGGTCTAAAGTAATATCACCTGATCCTGACATTGCTGTTTTGAAATCATCAGTTTTGATTTTTGTTTTGCCAACAATATCACCTGATCCTGACATAGAAACAGAACTTATAGATTCAACGGGTACGGTAATATGAATTCCAGATTTCCAATTGCTCGTTTTTAGATTAACACCCTTTTCTGTCTTGATTACCAGTTTGCCGTCTTTGACTTCGGTAATTATGTACTCCAATAGGTTTTCTTCACCTGTTAAGGTTATTTCACCTTCGTTGCCAGATACCAAATCAACATCGAACCAGCCCGATACGGCTACACCGTCATAATCCCCTGTATTTCTCTCAATGGTAACATTGTTACCGTTTCCTTTAATAGTCTTTCCCCATTGCGCTGAACAAGATAGGGAGATTAACCCTGCACATACTAATACACTTAATTTTCTCATGATATTCATTTTTAATTGATTGATTTATTTTTTGCTAAAACTTATGCCGCCATAGTCGCTTGTAAGTATAATTTTGTTGCCACTGCCTTTAGAACCATAAAATCCTTCATAGTGTTTGTCAGATGATTTTTCTATGCTAATGTTAATAGTGAAGTCATCTTTGCCACTTACACCGGCATAACTGGTAGAAATATCGAAATCAAAATGATAGGCACTGTTGTATCCAATTTTAACTCCGGTATAATCTGTTCTAATTTCTACATCGCCAGCGTCTGCAGCAAGTTCATCTATTCTAATGGAGCCATAGTCAGCTGTTATAGATACATCTCCATGAACGACGCCTAGTTTTACTGTGATGTAATCACCATTGCCATCTATGCTTTGTAGTTCTTCAATGTCCATATTGCCATAGTCACTGGTATAATCTAAATTGCCCATTTTGCCTATACTTGCATTAGTGTAATCAGCATTGATATGAAGGTCGCCGGCTTTCTCAATAGTAAAGCCCGAGTAATCTGCTCTAATTTCACCACTGTTGATAAAACCAATTGTGGATTTTGAAGTATAGTCAAAATTTAAACGGTTATTACGGCCTCTAAGCTCACCAAGTTCAAGTCTGCCATAGTCACAGTTTATTTTGGCGTGCCCGTCTATTCTGTCCAAAATTATATTGCCATAATCATTACTGAGGTCAACATTGTTTTTAACGGGCACCTTAATGGTGTAATTAATCTGCATATTAACGTTGTTGTTATTTCCCCAGCTCCATCCCCAGCCATTGTTATTTTTGTTGAAAATGGTTTTGGCGTAAACTCTTTCGTTATTGGCTTCAAAATCAACTGAAATTTCATCTAATTTTTTTTGGACCTTGTCTTCATTGTTGCCATTGGTCTTAATGTGAACTTCAATTACTACTCTATTTTCATTCCAAGAAGTTATATTTAAGTTGCCATAAGAATTGTCTATTTTTAGCAACGCGTTGGTACTTACGTTAAACTCTTTTTTAATGGTCTTTTCTCTGGTATGCTTACCATCAAAAGAAGTGTCATTGGCGAAGGCTACTGTTGAGAAAGCCAAAAATAATAGCCAAGTATATTTATATAGTAAAGTTTTCATCATGTGATTTTTTAATTGATTTAATATTTTCAATTTGAATCATAACCTCGTTTAAAAGATCGATTCTGGTTTGGAAATTGGTAATCATGGCACTTAAAATTAACTTGCTGTTACCTCCATTTAAAAGGTCTTGCTCCATTTTGGTATAGTTCAGCTGAAGCTTTTTTAGTTGGACCATGGTGTCATTAATAATTTTTTCTGTTTCGGGTGATTTTTCTGAATTCAGTTCTTTTACCTGCTCTTCGATTAAATTCGCAAAATAGAATTGCGTTTTTGATGCTTCTGGCGAAATCTCGGCAACTTTTTCTTCAATACTTGATGCTGTGTTGAATTGGGATAATCCAACCGTTAATAAAATGGCAAATGATGCTGCGACCGATAGAAAAAGTAACCAACTGTTCTTTTTCTTGGGTGCAAGTGTAGCCACGCCTTTAGATTCGTTCAGTTTTTCTAAGAATCGCTGTTCGTGCCCGCTGGCGGGTTCGGCATAATCCAATTTGTCATGTAGCTTTATAAAAAGCTCGTCAATAGTATCTTTCTTCATTAGACTGCGAGTGTTAGTTTTTTCCTTAAACTTTCTTTTGCTCTAGAAACAGTAGTTCTGCAATTGGCATAACTAATGTTCATGATTTCACTAATTTCATCATAATCAAATCCTTCAATTAGATGTAAGGTCAAAGAAATTCTGTAGTTGTCTTTTAAATCTTTCATGGTTTCCATCACTTTTTGAGCCTTTAGTTCTGTAAACACATGGTCAGATGCAATTCCGTCATTATCTTCGACCCTGTACAATACCTCATCTAAAGCAACTTCGTTCTTTTTTTGTTGCTTTCTATATTGATGTATACTGTTGTTAATAACAATACGCTTTAACCAGGATCCAAAAGTTACTTCCCCTTTAAAAGTATGCAGTTTCGTAAATGCGCTTAAAAACGATTCTTGCATAATGTCTTCTGCTTGGGCAGAGTCTTTTACGATTCTGAGTGATGTATTGTACATAGCCTTGTAATACCTGTTGTACACTTCTAGCTGTGCACTTTGTTTACCGGCTAAGCACAATTGCACTAGCTCATCAATATGTTCTCTTTGTTGGCTCAAAAAGTGATTGGTTTATTGAAAGATGAACCAAAATACAGTTTGTTACAGTTTGATGGAAATAAATTTTAATTATTCCATAAGCAATAGTTGGGTATTTATTGAAATGATTTATTTCAGTTGGCACAAGAATTGAATTAGATAATAGCAAATGAAAGTGCAAAAAGCCGTATTTAACTGATTTTCATTGTTTTTACGGCAATTATGTATAATTTATAAAAACTAAATTCTGTTAATTTAATGACAGAATGACCGATATATGAGTATGGGAGATTCTAAATTTTCAAATTTTGACAATATGTCCTTACAAGGAATAGACCAAGATTCTGAGCTAATTCCATTATTGACTCCAGAAGATGAGGAGCAAATGAATAGTGAAACCTTGCCAGAGACCTTGCCTATATTGCCTTTAAGGAATACAGTACTTTTTCCTGGTGTAGTAATTCCTATTACGGCGGGTAGAGATAAAAGTATTCACTTAATTAAGGATGCCAACAACGGCTCAAAAGTAATAGGTGTAGTTTCCCAAAAAGATGAGGAAACGGAAAATCCTGATGTAAAGGATATAAATACCTTGGGTACGGTAGCCAAAATTTTACGTGTGCTACAAATGCCAGATGGTAATACCACCGTAATCATTCAAGGTAAAAAGCGTTTTGAGATTGCCGAAGTCTTAACTAAGAAGCCTTATATAACAGCTACAGTTAGAGAAACCGCAGAAGTAAGACCGGAAAAGAACGATAAGCAGTTTTTGGCAATTATAGAGTCTATTAAAGAATTGGCTTTAAAAATTATAAGGGATAATCCTAATATTCCTAGCGAAGCATCTTTTGCTATTAAAAACATTCAAAGTGATTCTTTCTTAATAAACTTTGTTTCTTCCAATCTTAATTTGGATGTAAAGGCGAAACAAGAGTTGTTGGAAATAGGCAGTCTGCAAGAGAGAGCGTTGGCAACATTGAAATATATGAATGTTGAAATGCAAAAGCTTGAACTTAAGAATGATATTCAATCAAAAGTTAGAAATGATCTAGATCAGCAACAGCGAGAATATTTCTTGCACCAGCAGATGAAGACCATTCAAGAAGAATTGGGCGGAGTTTCTTATGATGAGGAGCTAGAGGAGATGAAGGAGAAGTCCAAGAAAAAGAAATGGGGCAAGAAAGAAAGAGAGCATTTTGAAAAGGAATTGTCGAAAATGAAACGGATGAATCCGCAGGTGGCAGAATATTCTATTCAAAGAAATTATTTGGACCTGCTATTGGATTTGCCTTGGAAAGAATATTCTAAAGATAAGTTCGATTTAAAAAGAGCAGAAAGAATTCTTGATCGTGACCATTATGGTTTAGAGGATGTAAAGAAAAGAATTGTGGAATATTTAGCGGTTTTGAAGCTGCGTAATGATATGAAATCACCAATTCTTTGTCTTTATGGACCTCCAGGAGTAGGTAAAACTTCATTAGGTAAATCTATTGCAGAAGCGTTGGGTAGAGAGTATGTAAGAATGTCATTAGGTGGTTTAAGAGATGAGGCTGAAATTAGAGGTCACCGAAAAACATATATTGGTGCAATGCCGGGTAGAATTATTCAGAGCTTAAAAAAGGCGGGTAAATCTAACCCTGTTTTTATCTTAGATGAAATAGATAAGCTATCCAATAGTCATCAAGGTGATCCATCATCTGCTATGTTAGAGGTTTTAGATCCTGAACAGAACAGTGATTTTCATGACAATTTCTTAGAATTGGGTTATGACCTTTCTAAAGTGATGTTCGTTGCTACCGCAAATAATTTGGGCAGTATACAGCCAGCACTTAGAGATCGTATGGAAATTATCCATGTAAGTGGGTACACTATTGAGGAAAAGGTTGAAATAGCTAAAAAACATTTGTTGCCAAAACAATTGACTGAACATGGTTTAAATGCTAGTCATTTGAAAATTGGCAAACCACAATTAGAAAAAATTGTAGAAGGGTATACCAGGGAATCTGGAGTACGTTCTTTAGAAAAGCAAATTGCCAAAATGGTACGTTATGCTGCGAAATCTATTGCCACCGAAGAAGACTATGAAGTAAAGGTGAGCAATGAAGTTATCGTAGAAGTTTTGGGTGCGCCTAAAATGGAGCGTGATAAATATGAAAATAATGAAGTGGCAGGTGTTGTTACAGGGTTGGCTTGGACCAGTGTTGGTGGGGATATTTTATTTATAGAATCTATACTTTCAAAAGGTAAGGGAACCATGAGTATTACGGGTAACCTTGGTAAAGTGATGAAAGAATCTGCAACCATTGCCATGGAGTATATAAAATCTAATGCCGATCGTTTTGGTATAGATGCCGCGGTATTTGAGAAATATAATGTTCATATTCATGTACCAGAAGGGGCAACACCTAAAGATGGTCCAAGTGCAGGTATTACTATGTTGACCTCTTTAGTGTCATTGTTTACGCAAAAACGTATTAAAAAGAGCTTGGCAATGACCGGTGAGATTACATTGCGAGGTAAGGTGTTGCCAGTGGGTGGAATTAAAGAGAAGATTCTTGCTGCTAAAAGAGCGAAAATTAAAGAGATCATTCTTTGTGCCGATAATGAACGTGATATTAAGGAGATTAAAGAGTCTTACTTAAAAGGATTGACTTTCCATTACGTAAAAGAAATGTCTGAGGTAATTGATATTGCCATAACTGATGTTAAAGTAAAGAACGCTAAGGAGCTATAACTTAGCTTTTCTTTATACTTTTGATAGGATGAAAAAAATCACCATTGCAATCGACGGGTTTTCCTCAACGGGAAAGAGCACATTGGCAAAGCAATTAGCCAAAAAATTACATTATATATATGTAGATACAGGGGCAATGTATCGTGCGGTAACGTTGTTTGCCATGAGGTCTGGTTTTGTGGAGTCCGGTAAGGTAGATGAAGAGGCATTGGAACAAAAACTAGATGCTATTGAATTGAAATTTGAGTTTAATTCAAATCTTGGCTATGCCGAAATGTTTTTAAACGGTGAAAATGTTGAGAAGGAAATACGCACCATGCCAGTTTCAAAGAATGTAAGTCAAGTTGCGGTCTTGGAAGCGGTACGGAAAAAATTAGTGGCCATGCAGCAAGCTATGGGTATTGATAAAGGTATAGTTATGGACGGTAGGGATATTGGCACTGTAGTATTTCCAGATGCAGAACTTAAAATCTTTATGACCGCATCACCTGAGAAAAGAGCTGTTAGAAGATATAAGGAATTGTTAGATAGGGGAGAGAACGTTGTTTATGAAGATATCTTAGAAAATGTTCAGAAGCGAGATTATATAGACAGCAATCGTGCAATTTCGCCATTGAAGAAAGCAGAAGATGCCATTGAATTTGACAATAGCGATTTAGGATTAGAGGATCAGTTTCAAAGAATCTATGAACATTCGCTTCGGGTTATAGAAAAGCAAGGATAAAAAAAGAGGTTAGCAATGCTAACCTCTTTTACTTTTATAGTATTTGGACTATTTGTTTGGAATAACCAATACTTGATCAGGATGAATTACATCCGGATTTTTTAAGATGTTGGTATTCGCTTCAAAAATAGCTTTATATTTCATTGGGTCACCGTAATATTCTTTAGCTATTTTACTTAAAGACTCACCGCTTTTTACCACGTGTCTGTGATAAACGGAATCATCTTCTACTGTAATGTTCGCTTTAATATCAGAAGGGCTTTCACCGCCCAATGCTTTAATTTTATCCCAGATCAAATCCTTTTCATAAGGAGTTTTTGCTTGTCCTTTTATTTTTAGAACATCTCCTTCAACAGTTACGTTACCGTCTTTGATACCTAATTGTTCACCTAGGTCCAAAACCCCTTGATATTTCGCTTTAACGCTCATATTTTTACTTTTTTTAATGGTTATTATAATGCTTCTAAGATAAGCATATTTAAGATATTCCATTCCAAAATCATGCCATATTCTTTAATTGAATGGTATATAATAAGTTGTGTTGTCTAATTTAAATAAAATGCTTATTTTTGCACACCTTTTTTGCAAGGCATTCAAGAGAAAAAGGGATTAGATAAACAAAAAGATATAACTACTTTCATAGTCGTTGCTTAAATCTTGATAAGATTATGGAATACAAATTATTGATCAGCAAATGGCTGAAGAAAAAACAAACGCAGAGGTAGAAGCTACTACCGAAGCAACACAACAAGCTGTAGAGACTCCACAGCAAGATCCACAAGAATTTTTAGAGAACTTTAATTGGGAAAAATACGAACAAGGAATTGAGCGTGTAGATGACTCAAAGTTGAAGGAATTTGAAGATTTAGTAGCTGAAAATTTCGTTGATACTGCCGATGAGGAAGTAGTAGAAGGGAAAGTAGTTTATATTACTGATAGAGAAGCTATCATTGATATCAACGCAAAATCTGAAGGTGTAATTTCGTTAAACGAATTCCGTTACAACCCAGGTTTAAAAGTAGGTGACAAAGTAGAGGTATTGATCGATATTCGTGAGGATAAAAGTGGTCAGTTGGTTTTATCTCACAGAAAAGCGAGAACTATTATGGCTTGGGACCGTGTAAATGCGGCTCATGACAAAGAAGAAATCGTTAGTGGTTTTGTGAAGTGCAGAACTAAAGGTGGTATGATCGTTGACGTATTTGGTATAGAAGCTTTCTTACCAGGTTCTCAAATTGACGTTAAGCCAATTCGTGACTACGACCAGTATGTAAACAAAACAATGGAATTCAAGGTTGTAAAGATCAACCATGAATTTAAAAACGTTGTTGTTTCTCATAAAGCACTTATTGAGGCTGATATTGAAGAGCAGAAGAAAGAAATCATTAGCCAATTAGAAAAAGGACAAGTATTAGAAGGTGTTGTTAAAAACATTACTTCTTACGGTGTGTTCATTGATCTAGGTGGTGTTGATGGTTTAGTTCACATTACTGACCTTTCTTGGAGCAGAATCAACCACCCGAACGAGGTTGTTGAATTGGACCAGAAATTAAATGTTGTAATTCTTGATTTTGATGAAAACAAATCTAGAATTCAATTAGGTCTTAAGCAATTGGAGAAGCATCCTTGGGAAGCTTTATCCGATGAAATTAAGATTGGTGATAAAGTAAAAGGTAAAGTAGTTGTTATCGCTGATTACGGCGCATTCATTGAAGTTGTTGAAGGTGTTGAAGGTCTTATCCACGTTTCTGAAATGTCTTGGTCTACGCACTTGCGTTCTGCACAGGATTTCGTAAATGTAGGTGATGAGGTAGAAGCGGTTGTATTGACATTGGATCGTGAAGATCGTAAAATGTCTCTTGGTATCAAGCAATTGACTCCAGATCCTTGGACTGATATTACTACGAAATACCCTGTAGGTTCTAAACATAAAGGTATTGTAAGAAACTTTACAAACTTTGGTGTTTTCGTTGAATTGGAAGAAGGTATAGACGGTTTAATTTACATCTCTGATCTTTCTTGGACTAAGAAAATCAAGCATCCATCTGAGTTTACTAACGTAGGTGATACTTTAGAAGTTGAAGTATTGGAATTAGATGTTGAAGGTCGTAAGTTGAGCTTAGGTCACAAGCAGACTACTGAAAACCCATGGGATAAATATGAAACTGAATTCGCATTGGGTACAGTTCATACAGCAACCATTTCTGATGTAGTTGATAAAGGTGCAACAATTGAATTTAACGATGATATTACTGCATTTATTCCTCAACGTCATTTAGAAAAAGAAGATGGTAAAAAACTAGGTAAAGGCGATGAAGCTGAATTCAAGATTATTGAGTTCAACAAAGACTTCAAACGTGTTGTAGCTAGTCATACTGCAATCTTCCGTGAAGAAGAGCAACGTAATGTTAAGGCGGCTGTTAAAAGACAAGCAGCTAGTGCAGATGAGGCTAAGCCAACTTTAGGTGATGCTAACGATGCGTTACAAGCGTTGAAAGACAAAATGGAAGCTGATTCTAAGAAGAAGTAATTTCATTAGCATACATCCTTAAATAGGATAGTTTATAAAAGCCCGGATGCATAATCCGGGCTTTTTGTATTTATGATTGTTTGTTGTTTCCTAAAGGTAAGTCGCAACGGAACTACACGTCATTCTAATTAATTTCGTTTTGCCTTTGGAATAGATGATAATTAAAAGGCTATCAGCAAAGCAAATAGGTTTTACTATTTTAAGTTTAGGATTTTAATTTCTGAAACAAGTAAACAACATAGATACGTTGAAGAAATGAATATATTTAAATGTTTTGTTAATAGGGTAAATAGTAAAAGCCCAGATTTTCATCTAGGCTTTATTAGTTTTCATTCAGTCGGTTCCTATTAGGGTTCTAACGTAAATGAAATACTAGTGGAGATTGTTATGTAATTAGACTTTTTATGTAATTGTGTTTGCTCAGAACAAGATCAGGTTGGCAAAAAAATTAATACACCTTTTTCTTCACGAACCAGATATCTTCAAGGCTTAAGTTCAAGGTAAGTAGGTGATAGTTCTCCTTTACCAGAACGTTTTGCAATAGACCTTTAGATCCATAGCTATATGAAAGGTTGATCATAGAATGGGTTCCTCTACTTGTTGGTATACCAATACCTGCTGTAAAATTGTAGCCCTCAACTTTTTCATCACTAATGGCTAAATATCCATTGTCATAATTATAACCTAATCTATATGCTATTCTTTGACCATATTTATAGCTGGTTGGGTCTTGAATATATTCTAGTCCAAAAGCATAGATGTCTTGGTCTTCATAACTACCTATATTTTCAGATTGATCGGTGTTGGTCCAAAAATTCTTTTTGTAATCCGCGCTAAATGTCAGCTCTTCAATAGGTTTAATGCTCATACCAAATCCCAACTCAAGGGGTAATTTAAAGTCTGATACAGTATCTGAACTCTCGTCCTCTACAGTAATTTCAATACCGGATAACGATTTGTTGACAGACCTTTTTAAATTGCCGTTTAAACTTGTAGGTAATTGTACAGTACTACCTATGGTAATTTTTTCGTTTACATCATATTGCAGTCCAAAGCCAAGTCTTGCACCACTATAATTTGTTTTTTCAATAGATTCAAAAGCAGTTGCATTGTAGGTAAAAGATTCCGTCTCTTCAATGTTTCCAAATAGGAATGAAGCACTTAAACCTAATCTAAGCTTAGGAATTAAGGCATAACCAACATTAAGTTTAATATCATTTAAACCGCCCAAACCGGTTACGTTACTTTCAAATGAATTTGTAGACCCTTCAATGTTGCTACTTACACCAAGTAGGGAATATCCAACATCACTATAAGGTACCATGGTTATGCCTGCACCAAAATTTTCTGCAATTCTAAAACCAAAGGCGATATTGGAAAAATTGACATTTGATTTTTCTTCAGTGTCCGATGTATTGCTGTAATTATTAAATTCTCCGGTAACCCCAATATCATACAGGAAAGAGTTTTGGGGTATTAAGGCATAATTGGCAGGGTTTAAGTTATTCAACTCGTAAGTCGATTTAATACCAATACCGCTATAGCCTAAACTATTGAACTTTCCAATACTGGTTTGGTTAATAACACCTAGTCCGTATAAGGAATAAGGAGAACTGGTTAATGCTTCTGATTGTGCTGAAATTTGCTGTATGCCAAGAAAAGCTCCTATGGTGACCACTATAATTTGGTTAATCTTCATCGTAAATACCGTATGTTAATTCTAAAATTGTTTCGTTTTCCCCATTACCGTTTCCGCTCATAATAAATCGATCTACAGTAGAATTATAATCAACAGGAAGTAAGATTAAAGCATCATCAATATCCCTGTCCTTTAGGTAAAGCTCTTCTAAATAATAAGACAAGGATATTTCATAATAGATGTCGTTAAATTCTTGATTGTCCCTGTTTAAAATAGCATAGGAAGTAGAGGACAGGGTTTCGGTCAAATCATTGTTTTGGTCAACGACATATACCGCAAGGGTGTCTCTTAGTTTTAGGTTATCGTTATAAGATTGGGCAACTGGTTTTATTTTAAGTGTGCCGTCCAATATGGTGCCACTGCCAGGTATGTCGTAAAGACTGGTAATACTTGGAAATTGTACCCTCATGGCTATTCCTACTCCAGATTGAATGTAACTTTCGTTGTTAGAATCGGAACTTTCTAAGTTGACCTTGCTATCTGTTAAGCCCTGTAGCGGTGTAATAGGGTCTTCTGCGGTTATGCTATTAAAGAAAGGAATTGGTGTGGTTGTTGCGTTTATTTGAATATCAAAATATTCCTGTTCAGATTCATATTCGGTTTCTGTACTGTAATATAAGCGCATGTAAGTATTCTCAGAAGATTTTGAAAAACCGATGATTGAGCCATTGTCGGTTTCGTCAGGTAATAGCGCTATGCCTTTAAAGTAATCCCTATATTCATCAGAATTTACAATGTCTTTCTCCTGTAGTTTGGAGAATATATCCGTACCAAAATCGTCTATCATTTTTATGGTTATAGAGTCTCCTGCCAAAGGTCTTGGGTTGTATTCGTAGAAACCCAGGTCATCTTCATCATAGCTGATTTTACTAGTATTGTAGAAGTAATCATCACTTTCGGGATTCAGGTTTTCTATAATTTTTTTAATGTGAATGGTGTTTTTCTGTAGCGTGTCATTGTAGTAGTAATTATCATAGCCCAAGACCATTACCAAACTATCAAATACCGCCTCAGAATCTATGGTATAGGTCTCTGGTAAAAATTGCATGTAGCTAGATGCCCTAACGGTACCAAAAACAGCATCTGAATATTTTCCTGTAAGAATTCTTGTAGATTCTGAAGTAGCTAAACTATCGAACTTCATGGTGGATGTACTCACCGTTAATGTATCGATCAATATGAGACGAATGTTACTATCGGTAAATGTTTCACCGGCTACAAAATCGGTATCATTATATATGTCATCACTGCAAGAGATAACGACTATTGTAAATAAACCACCGATCATTATGATGTGGAGTGCACGTAGTTTGTTTAGGAACACCTTCATTTAAAATTTAGTTTTCATCAAAGCTAAATACCCAATGCGGTTGTAAAAACCTGAATAGACGAATCCCTAATGTTAAGGGATGAAATCTATTATTTAAACTATTAATGAAATGTTTGTGTTCGTAGATGAAAACCTAGGATTGGTATGTTAAAAATCAATCTTAATCTATTGTGTTTTTTAGAACCCTGGGGTCTCTAGTAGATTTGATTTCTCAAAGAAAGAACCTTAAAACAAAAAAGTAATGAATAAAAGAAAATCGTATGTATACAAAATTACCGGGTTGGCGCTTTTGGCCATGGTAGTTACAAGTTGTTCAAGTGATGATGACGACGATTTAGGTAACTGGGTAGATAAATCTGTATTTGATGGTAGCCCAAGAAGTAGTGTATCTGGTTTTACAATAGGTAATACTGGGTATATGGGTGTTGGTTATGATGGAGACGATTATTTGGCTTCCTTTTGGGCATACGATATTGAAGGTGACTACTGGTCTCAAAAAGCTGATTTTCCTGGAGCTGCTAGAAATGCGGCCGTAGGTTTTGAGATTGACGGTACTGGTTATATAGGTTCTGGGTATGATGGTGTAGATGAATTGACGGATTTTTATAGTTATGATACTGCCTCTAATACATGGACGGAAATAGCCTCCTTACCAACAGCAAGAAGAAGTGCTGTAGGTTTTGGAATTAACGGCTTTGGTTATGTGGGTACAGGATATGATGGCGAAAATGATAGAAAGGATTTCTATAAGTATAACCCTGCAACCGATTCTTGGACTGAATTAGTAGGTTTTGGAGGAAATAAAAGAAGATCTGCCACCACTTTTACTATAGATGGTTTGGTGTATTTAGGTACTGGGGTGTCCAACGGGGTATACTTAGATGATTTTTGGGTATTTGATCCTGCTACTGAAAGTTGGACCTCAAAGTTAGATCTTGATGAAGAAGATGATTATGCTATTGCAAGAAGTAATGCTGTTGGATTTACATTAAACGGATACGGTTATATAGCAACCGGAGAATTAGGTGGTGCTACCAATACAGTTTGGGAGTACGATCCAGTTT
Organism: Maribacter sp. 6B07; assembly: GCF_002700155.1. NCBI lineage: Bacteria > Pseudomonadati > Bacteroidota > Flavobacteriia > Flavobacteriales > Flavobacteriaceae > Maribacter > Maribacter sp. 6B07. The sequence continues at coordinate 280,275 of NZ_PDUT01000003.1, forward strand.
CAGATGAATGGGAACAAAAAACATCTTTTGAAGGAGCCACAAGGCAAGATGCCATTGCTTTTTCAAATGGAAGTCGAGTATTTATAGGAATGGGTAGAACTGGAACATTATACCTAGATGATTTAGATGAATTTTTTCCATTGGATGAGTACGATGACGAAGATTAATTTTTCATAGTGAGTGCAATTGTTAATTTTTTGGGTCAATCTGTGAAGGTTGGCCCATTTTTAAACATTTATTTATGAGTTCTATTGTAAAATACTCGCTTGCTATTGTGCTATTTTTGGTACTTGGTTTTGGCATTGTTATGTATATTCAATCTGAGCCCAGCCAAAACCAAATATTTGAAAGTCAAATAGTAAGTCTGGATGATGGATTTGGTTATAAGATTTTGAGAGGAGAAAAGATAGTGATCGTACAAGAGTTCGTTCCCGGTCTTCCAGGTAAGCAACAATTTGTTTCTAAAGAAGAAGCTCAGAAAACGGCAAACTTGGTACTATCTAAATTAGAAGAGGGGAAATCGCCAATTTTATTACCGACAGATCTGGCGAAATTGAATATTTCAACCCAAGTAGGTCATTGATAGTATATGAGATCGATAATTAATAATAGAATTCAGATAGTTGTCCATATCAGCATTTGGATTCTGTTTTATGGACTCACATTTTATCCTGTACTAAATGATGCAAGACCTATTCCTTCAGATGTGTTTCCAAAGCTCATTGTAATTATAGTACTATTTTATTTCAATTATTTTTACTTGGTACCAGAGTATTTACTGAAAAAGACAGTGCTCTTTTATTTATTTCTTTCACTGGGACTTTTGATTTTTTCGGTGTATTTGCTCAATCATTTTTTTCCGCCAAGAATACCCGATAATTTCTTTATACAACAAGAAAGACCAAGAGGTCTTGGTTTTATGCCGTTTTATAGAACGTTCGTAAATCTTGGAATACCTTATGTGATCAGTGCCATTTTAAGAATGTATGTTGAATGGAAACGTAATGAGAATTTACGTTTATCGGTTGAAAAGGAAAATATTAAGTCTGAGCTACAGTTTTTAAAGGCGCAATTAAATCCACATTTTTTGTTCAATTCGCTTAATACCATTTATGCCTTATCTGTGAAAAAATCTCCCGACACCTCAGAGGCAATAGTTGATTTATCGGAACTTATGAGATATATGATCTATGAGGCAGATAAAGACTTAGTGCCTTTAAATAAAGAACTAGATTATATAAAAAGTTATATACAGTTACAGCGATTAAGACTATCTGATAGTGAAAATGTATCCTTAAAGATTACGGGGGAAGATAGAGGGCGTGCGGTGCCGCCTTTGCTATTTATCTCGTTTATAGAAAATGCCTTTAAATACGGTACGGATTACAAGGGTAAAACCTATGTGAAAATTTCATTGATAATTACAGATGCCTCTATCTATTTAAACGTTAAGAATAAAATTGGAATTTTTAGAGAACCCACCAAGAACTCGGGTATCGGACTTGAGAATATTAGAAATCAATTAGAATTAATATATCCAGGCCTGCACAACTTAGAGGTTAGTAATGACGGCCAAGATTATGAAGTTTCTTTGACCATTTACCAAAAACAATCAAGCTTATGAAATGTATAATTATAGATGATGAGCCTTTGGCGATTGAAATACTAACGGGCTATTGTGAAAAGCTAGACTTTATAGAGTTGGTGAACTCGTATACCAATCCGCTCGATGCTATTACGGAAATCAAGGAAAAGAAAATAGATTTGATCTTTTGTGATATAGAAATGCCCCAAATAAATGGTATAGATTTTATGGGCACTTTAGATAACAGACCGTTGTTCATATTTACCACAGCTTATTCACATTATGCGGTAGACGGGTTTGAGTTGAATGCAGTAGATTATTTGGTGAAACCTATACCTTATCATCGTTTTATAAAATCAGTATCAAGAGTACAAGATTTAATTTCAAAAAAACAAAAGCCAATTATGGAAGCAAACGTTTTCTCATCTACCGGTGATAGTACAGTAGAAAAAAAGTTCATTTTTGTGAAGGCGGAATATGAAAGTATAAAAATAGATTTGGACCAAATTGAATATGTACAAGGTTTAAAAGATTATTTGAAAATTCATATTGCCAACACCAATAAAACCATTTTAACGTTAATGAGCTTTAAGGAGATTATGAGTAAGTTACCGGCTAATCAATTTCTTAGGGTGCATAAATCCTATGTGGTCAATGTAAATTACATTAAAACGGTACAGCGTAACAGAATAGTTATTAATGACATGCGCATACCTATTGGTGAAAGCCATAAAGAAGCCTTCTTTTCTATCTTGGGCTTATAGATTTCACGTTCATTGATCTAATTTTATTTTTTTTGATTTTACTTCCTTATTTTGGCTGTCAAAGTTTAGATAGAATTATCTATTTTTGTTAAGCTAAAAGCACGGGTGCCCATTATGAGTCAAAAAGTTTTACTCTCTTCCAAAGAAATACATATCATCCTGCACAGATTGGCTTGCCAATTGCTTGAAAACCATTTAAATTTTGAAAACACAGTTTTAATTGGAATTCAACCAAGGGGAAAATTTCTTGCTGAACGCTTGAATAAGATTTTAAAGGAGGAGTATAAAGTAAAGAAGATAGACTTAGGGTTTTTGGATATTACTTTTTATCGTGATGATTTTAGAAGAGGGGAAAAGACCCTAGAGGCCACAAAAACAAAGATAGATTTCTTGGTAGAGGACAAAAACGTTGTTTTAATTGATGATGTGCTGTACACAGGCAGAAGTATAAATGCGGCTTTAACTGCTTTGCAATCTTTTGGCAGGCCAAAAGATGTAGAGTTGTTATGTTTAATAGATCGCAGATTTAGCAGACATTTGCCAATACAACCCAATTACAGGGGGCGCCAGGTAGATGCCATAAATGATGAGAAGGTAAAGGTGATGTGGGAAGAAAATGACGGGGAAGATATAATATACTTAGTAAATAGATAAGAAAATGAGCGAACTGAGTGTTAAACACTTACTGGGAATTAAATACCTAAAGGAAACCGATATTCAGCTTATTTTTGAAACTGCCGATCATTTTAAAGAGGTAATCAACCGGTCTATTAAAAAAGTGCCTTCGCTTAGAGATATTACCATTGCCAATATATTTTTTGAGAACAGTACTAGGACTAAACTGTCTTTTGAATTGGCGGAAAAGCGTTTATCTGCAGATGTGCTTAATTTTTCCGCAAGTCAGTCTTCGGTTAAAAAGGGTGAAACCTTAATAGATACGGTAAATAACATTCTATCTATGAAAGTAGATATGGTGGTGATGAGGCATCCTAACCCTGGTGCGGGCATATTTTTATCCAAACACGTAAATGCATCAATCGTAAATGCTGGTGATGGTGCACACGAGCATCCAACACAGGCATTGTTAGATTCTTACTCCATACGTGAAAAATTAGGAGACGTAGCAGGTAAAAATGTAGTGATCGTTGGTGATATTCTTCATTCAAGGGTTGCCCTTTCAAATATTTTTGCGTTAAAATTACAAGGAGCAAATGTTAAGGTGTGTGGTCCTAAAACATTGCTTCCTAAGCACATAGAATCTTTAGGGGTCGGTGTAGAAACCAATTTAAGAAAAGCGTTGGAGTGGTGCGATGTAGCTAACATGTTGCGCATACAAAACGAAAGATTGGATATAAGTTATTTCCCGACCACACGAGAGTATACCCAACAATTTGGGGTGAATAAAAAATTGCTTGATAGCTTGGATAAGGAAATTGTAATAATGCACCCAGGTCCTATAAACAGAGGTGTGGAAATTACAAGTGATGTGGCAGATTCCAAGCAATCTATAATATTAAATCAGGTAGAAAACGGAGTTGCCATTCGTATGGCGGTAATTTATTTATTGGCATCTAAAATAAAATAATATGATTTTCACTAAAGAAGAATCGTTGATTATTGTATCTCAAGAAGAAATTTCAATTGAGCGTTTTTTAGAGAATTTGCAGAAAGAATATGCAAAATTAAAAAACGATAATTTGGTGTTAAACTTGTTAAGCTTCTCAAAGTTGACACCTTATAATGTTATCTCATTTTTAGAAATAGCAAGAATGCACAAAAAGAACGGACAGTCGTTCGTTTTGGTATCGGATAAAGTGTCTTATGATGATGTTCCTGAAGAAATTAATCTTGTGCCAACACTTCAAGAAGCTAGAGATGTTGTTGAAATGGAAGAAATAGAACGTGATTTGGGTATATAACAATACGCAAAGCACAGATAAGAATACTTAAGTACTTATTTTATGCGCCTTACTGTATTGGGTTGTTATGCGGCAACACCAAGAACGCTTACGAATCCTACGTCACAAATTTTAGAAATTAATAATCAAGTTGTATTAATTGATTGTGGTGAGGGAACCCAGGTAGAGCTTAGAAGGCATAAAATAAAGTTCTCAAGAATAAACCATATTTTCATTTCTCACCTACATGGAGATCACTTTTTTGGACTCCCAGGTTTTATTTCTACCATGAGATTATTGGGTAGGGAGAAAGCACTTCATGTATACGGCCCCAAAGGAATTAAAGAGGCTATTACATTGCTTTTGAAATTGGGAGATTCTTGGACAAACTACCCATTGTTATTTCATGAACTTACCAGTAAGGAACAGGAGCTTATCTTTGAGGATGATAAGATAAGTGTAACTACCATACCATTAGATCATAGGGTATATACAAATGGCTACTTGTTCAGGGAAAAATTAGGCAAGAGAAAGCTGAATGTTACTGCGGCAGAAAAGTATGGGATTGACAAAGCTTACTATAACAATATAAAAAACGGAAAGAATATAACTTTGGATAGTGGCACTATTGTACCCAATAGTGAATTAACCTTTGATCCGCCTGAGCCAAAATCTTATGCATTTTGTAGTGACACCGTTTACGATGAAAGTTTGGCTGAAAAGATTAAAAATGTAGATGTTTTATATCATGAATCTACATTTTTGGAAACAGAGACCGATCTTGCCGTGAAAACCAAGCATGCTACCGCTAAACAAGCCGCAATGGTAGCAAAAAAAGCTAATGTAAAAACCTTAGTGTTAGGTCATTACTCTACCCGCTATAAATCAATAGTATTGTTTAAAGAAGAAGCTTCAACTATTTTTCCTAATGTAGTTCTTGCTGATGATGGTAAGACATTCGATTTTTAAACCTTTTAATACGTTTTTATAACGTTTATTTTCCTTTCTTTTTAGAACTTTGTTTATCTTGTTTTTAACACGAAAATGATGCAGAAAGATTTAGGTGATTATAGAAAATCCTATGAGAAAAGTGCGTTGGTAGAAGACAGTATATCTGATAATCCAATACAGCTATTTCAAACATGGTTTTATGAGGTTGAAAATTCCGATGGGGTAGATGAACCCAATGCTATGACGGTTTCTACGGTAGGTTTAGATGGTTTTCCTAAAAGCAGGGTAGTACTTCTTAAGAAATATACTCATGAGGGTTTTATCTTTTATACGAACTACAATAGCGAAAAGGGAAAAGCTATTAGTGAAAACCCAAATCTATGTCTATCCTTTTTTTGGGCAAACTTAGAACGCCAAGTAATCATAAAAGGTGTTGCCGAAAAATTGCCTGAAAATCTTTCTGATGGTTATTTTGAGTCAAGACCTGAAGGAAGTAAATTAGGGGCATTGGTATCAAATCAAAGTACTGTAATTGATTCCAGAGCCGTATTGGAAGATAAATTAGCTAAGTTGGAAAAAGAATATAACGGTAAAGAAATAGAAAGGCCTAAGCATTGGGGTGGCTATTTGGTAAGACCTTTATCTATAGAGTTTTGGCAAGGCAGACCTAATAGACTGCATGATCGAATTAGGTACACCCTTACCAGTGAATTTGATTGGAAAATGGAACGATTGGCTCCTTAAATATGTTAACATGAAGAATCTATTTTTAATGCGCCACGGTAAGTCTTCTTGGGAGCTAAATGTTAGTGATCAAGATAGGGCACTTTTGCAAAGAGGGGTTAATGATGCCCATTTGGTTGCTATGGAAATTGCCAGACAAGATATTAAAATAGATAAAGTATATACTAGCCCCGCAAACAGGGCATTTCACACTTGTATGATTTGTCTTAGAATTATTGGTCATCCTTTAAATAATTGTGGTATAGATTCAAGTTTGTACGACTTCTCAGGTGATCAGGTTTTTGAGTTTATAAAACAATTAGAGGATACTTTTGAAAATGTTCTCATTTTTGGGCATAATCATGCTTTTACCTTTTTAGCAAATTCGTTGGGAGATAAACTTATAGATAATGTGCCCACCAGCGGTTTTGTTCAATTACAGTTTAAAGAAAATTCATGGCCCGCTATCACTCAGGGCTCAACAATACAAACCATATTTCCGAAGCAATTAAAAGCATGATAAAAAACAACAATCAGTACGTAAATAGAGAAATAAGTTGGTTATGGTTCAACGAGCGTGTACTACAGGAAAGTGCAGATAAGAATGTGCCATTAATTGAAAGATTACGGTTTTTAGGTATTTTCTCAAATAATTTAGATGAGTTTTTCAAGGTGCGTTATGCAACGGTTAAGCGTATTGTAGAAGCTGGTAAAACCGGCAAAAGTGTACTTGGGGGAGAAAAGGCAAAAGATCTTCTAGAAGAGATTACCAATATTGTAATTGAACAGCAAACAAAAAGTTTATCAATTCTTAGAAGAATTGAACATGAGTTGGAAGGGGAGAATATATTCATTATCAAGGAAACGGAATTAAACGATAATCAAAAGGATTTCGTGAAGGTCTATTTCTTAAAGGAAGTGAGTCCGCAATTAATGACTATCATTTTAAATGATTTAACACGTTTTCCTACCCTGAAGGACACTGCAGCGTATTTGGCTGTTAAAATGGTAATTAAGAGTGATGATAGTAGAAAAGAGAAAAGATATGCCTTAATTGAAATACCCAAAGGAATTGATCGCTTTATTGTATTGCCAGATGAAGGAGATAAAAGTTATATCATAATACTAGATGATCTAATTAGGTACTGTCTTGGCAATATATTTACCATGTTCGAGTATGAATCTATTTCTGCTCATATGATCAAAATAACAAGAGATGCCGAACTTGATATTGACAACGACCTTAGTAAAAGTTTTATTGAAAAAATTTCATCTAGTGTAGAGCATAGAAAAATAAGTGATCCCGTACGCTTTGTATACGATAAGAGTATTGGCAGGGACACCTTGACTTTTCTAAAGGAAAAGATGAACATAGAAGATACGGATAGTGTAATACCAGGTGGTAGGTACCATAACCGAAGAGATTATATGGGTTTTCCAAGCTTGGGAAGAAAAGATCTTTTATATGACAAGATAGTTCCGTTACCGGTAAAGGGGCTTAGTGTAGAAGGTAGTATTTTAGAGAGTATAGCCAAAAAAGATTATTTGCAATACACACCCTACCATACGTTTACCTATGTATTAAAATTTTTACGTGAAGCTGCACTTGATCCAAAAGTACGTTCCATAAAGATTACGGTTTATAGACTGGCAAGTAACTCACAAATTGCTGCAAGTTTGATCAACGCGGTTAAAAATGGTAAACAAGTAACCGTTCAAATTGAACTTCAGGCACGTTTTGATGAGCAGGCAAATATTGAATACGCAGAGCAGTTACAGTCTGAAGGGGTTAAATTAATATTTGGTGTTCCAGGGCTAAAGGTTCATAGTAAAATATGCTTAATTGAGCGCGAAGAAAATGGAGCTTTAAAGCGATACGGTTTTGTAAGTACAGGTAATTTTAATGAATCTACCGCAAGAATTTACACAGATTTCACTCTTTTTACTGCAGATGATTCCATACTAAAAGAGTTGAATAAAGTCTTTGACTTTTTTGAGACTACCTACAAGATCAACAAGTATAAACATCTTATAGTATCTCCGCATTATACCAAAAATGCGTTTATGAAATTAATTGATAATGAAATAGCAAATGCCAAGCAGGGCAAAGTGGCTTTTATCAAAATAAAAATGAACAGTTTTACCTCTTATAAAATGGTAGATAAACTGTATGAGGCTAGTAGAGCGGGGGTAAAGATCCAGTTGATCATAAGAGGTATATGTTGCTTAATACCAGGGGTTGAGGGTATGAGTGAAAACATAGAAGCTATAAGTGTTATTGATAAGTTTTTAGAGCATACTCGTTTCTTTGCGTTTGCAAATGGTGGCGATACTAAAATGTATATATCATCTGCAGATTGGATGACTAGAAACCTTGATTATAGAGTTGAGGTTGGTTGCCCAATTTATGATGAGGATATAAAAAAGGAATTGATGGATACGTTTGATATCTGTTGGAGAGACAATATGAAAGCTCGTGTGTTTAATGAAAAACAAGACAATGCATACCGTAAATCTTCCATACCTAAAATAAGATCTCAGTTTGCTACGTACGATTATTATGCTAAAAAACAGGAATCTTAAAAAAAGTATTTTTTGAAAGTAAGAAAATTTGCGGCAATTGATATAGGCTCCAATGCTATTAGATTGCTAACACACAATGTTATTGAGGATAAGGGTAAAAAGACTCAATTTAGAAAAAGTGCATTGGTAAGGGTACCTGTAAGGCTAGGTGAAGATTCTTTTACCGTTGGTGAAGTTTCTGAACAAAATGAAGCCCGTTTAATAAAGACCATGAAAGCTTTTAAGCTTTTAATGGAAGTGTCGGGTGTTGAAAGGTACCGTGCATGTGCTACATCTGCAATGAGGGAAGCCAATAACGGTAACGAGATAATTGAGAAGATTGTAAAGGAATCTGGGGTCAAAATAGATTTAATAGACGGTAAACAAGAAGCTGCTATTATAGCTTCTACAGACTTAAAAAACTTGATTAAAGATGATCAATGCTATTTGTATATAGACGTTGGTGGTGGTAGTACGGAGTTTACCTTGTTTTCTAATGGTAAAATTCAAGTGAGCAAGTCGTTTAAGCTGGGTACGGTAAGACTTTTAAATAATATGGTTAAACCGGAAACTTGGAATAAACTAGAGGAGTGGATCAAAACAATTTTAAAGGATAAACCCAAATTATCCATTATAGGGTCCGGTGGCAACATTAATAAGTTGCATAAACTATCAGGTAGAAAAGAAGGTGAGCCACTTTCTTACATTTGGTTGAACGCGCAATATCATTTTTTAGACAGTCTAAGTTATGATGATAGGGTGTCTGAGCTAGGATTGAATCCAGATAGGGCAGATGTTATAATTCCTGCAACCAAAATTTTTCTCTCGGCCGCAAAATGGAGCGGGGCAAAGAAAATTCATGTTCCCAAAATTGGACTTTCAGATGGTATTATAAAAGATTTGTATTATTCAGAAGCTAAATAAGCCGCGTTCTATCCGTGAATGCTTTCTTTTTTGCCTAGGTCTTTCATGATCTGGGCTTCATATTCTAAAAGACTGTTCCATTTTTTGTTCACCTCTTCAAGATCTCCATATTTACGAGCAAACTTTAGGAACATGGTGTAATGCCCCGCTTCACTGATCATTAACTTGTGATAAAATTCGGCTAGTTTTTTGTCTTCCAGTTCTTCGGATAATAATCTAAAACGTTCACAACTACGCGCCTCAATTAAAGCTGCATATAATAATCTATGCACTAATTGGGTAGTTCTACTACCGCCCTTTGGAAAGTATTTAATAAGTTCTATAACATATTCATCTTTACGATCCCTGCCCAGCGCATTTCCTCGCTTTAAAATAAGGTCGTGTACCATTTTAAAATGACCCATTTCCTCTCTAGATAAGGCTATCATTTCCTCAACAAGTTCAGTATATTCAGGGAAAGATACAATGAGTGATATTGCTGTACTTGCGGCTTTTTGCTCACAATACGCATGATCTGTCAATATTTCATCAATATTCTTCTCAACAATGTTTACCCATCTTGGATCGGTAGGTAGTTTTAAGCCTAACATAGTTCTCTTTTTTTCAAAATTAGAAAGAATTTAAAGACCTAACGAATTTTAATCAAAAACCTAGACCGCTTCCTGATGAATAATAATTATTTTTGATGTAGAGACCATCCAAACAACAAAAATGCATAATCCAATAGATGTTCAAAATATACTGAACACATACGGGGCGCCAGATAGTGTCGCCTGGCTAAAAGGTAAAATTGAAAGTTTAAAAGAAAATAAATCTTCTAAAGATTTATTTATGACCTATAGTTTGTTAAATGTAAAATTTGATGCTGTTAACGTAATATCATTTGATGCATTGGATACAACGAGTTCGCGCTATTTAAGTGGGCACAAGGCAACTATTCTACAGGTGTCGCGTATTTATTTTTTAGCAGAGATATTAAGTCAAGATATTGAATTTTATACACCAAAGGTTGCCAATATTATACAAGTGGCGGATACCGGTGAATTAGAAACCTTTTTAAAGTATTTGGTTTTACTACCCAACCCAGAGGCATATAAACAGACAGCTGTAGAAGCGTTAAGAACTAATATTGCAACGATTTTTGATGCTATTTCATTGAACAATCCGTATCCGGCAGAATATTTTAATGATCAACAATGGAATCAAATGTTTTTGAAGGCGGCTTTTATGGAAAGAGACCTTTCGCAAATAGCATCCATTGATGAAAGAGCTAATGAGGATTTAGCTAGAATAATATCCGATTATGCACATGAAAGATGGGCTGCAGGTAGAAAAATAGATCCATTGTTCTGGAGACCTGTTTCAAAATTTTTAAATGAGCAGCTTTTGGGTGATATGAAGACATTACTTAACAGTGATGATGTTGTAGAAAATTTAGCCGGAGCTCTTTGCTGTTATTATTCGGAAAACGAAAAGGCCCTTGCGCTATTGAACGGTAAGCCAGAGCTAAAACATAAAATTGCCGATGGGCATACAACTTGGAATACGATAAAACAACAATAGAATGGAAGATAAAATGATGATCATTGACCCGCATGTACACATGACGTCAAGAACAACAGATGATTATGAAGCAATGGCAGCAGCGGGAGTTGTAGCAATAATAGAACCATCCTTTTGGTTGGGTCAACCAAGAACCCAAGTAGGTTCTTTTCAAGATTACTTTAGTAGTTTGGTGGGTTGGGAGCCTTTTAGGGCCAGTCAATTTGGTATAAAACATTATTGCACTATTGGTTTAAATTCAAAAGAAGCAAATAATGAGGCTTTGGCAGAACAGGTAATAGAATTGTTACCGTTGTACTTACATAAAGAAAATGTGGTCGCTATTGGTGAAATTGGATATGACGATCAAACACCTGCAGAGGATAAGTTTTTTAGAATGCAGCTAGATATGGCTAAAGAACTTAATATGACCGTACAGGTACATACGCCGCACCGAGATAAAAAAGCAGGAACCATAAAGAGTATGGAGGTTTGTTTGGAGCATGGTTTAGATCCTGCCAATGTAATAATTGATCATAACAATGAAGAAACGGTAAAAGAGGTTCTTGACCGTGGTTTCATTGCTGCTTTTACCATCTATCCCAAAACAAAAATGGGCAATGAGCGTATGGTAGAAGTTGTTAAGAAATATGGTAGTAATAATATTATAGTGGATAGTTCGGCAGATTGGGGTGTAAGTGACCCTTTAGCAGTGCCAAAAACAGCATCTTTAATGCTAAAAAGAGGTGTGTCTATGGAGGATGTTAGAAAAACCTGCTATCAAAATGCATTAGATGCCTTTAGTAAAAATGGTAAAATGAGAGAAGCGCATTGGTTGCAGCCAGATAGTATTAATCAATCGCAACTTTTTAATGATAATAGTGTTCTTAGGGGGCAAAAACCTCGTATTGACGAAGATCAAATCATTTAACAAATGAAAGAAAAGTTAATGGGTTTTGCTCGTTTGGCAAGACCTGCGAATTTGCCAACTGCCGCAGCGGATATATTGGCAGGTATTGCCATTATATTATATCTTAAGGATATAGTAGTGCTTAATTTTGTGAGTGGGCAGAGCGGCAATGTACTTTCTTTGGTTTTCTCATCAATTGCCTTATATGCAGGTGGAGTGGTTTTTAACGATGTTTTCGATGCAGATCTAGATGCGGTCGAAAGACCGGAGCGGGCAATTCCAAGTGGACTTGTACCCAAAAAAGAAGCTATTTATTTTGGTACAATTCTCATGCTGATCGGTATAACATTGGCATTTAAGACTACTGTATTATCAGGTTTAATATCTGTTGCTTTAACCGTGGGTATTTTAACATATGATGGCTACTTTAAACAATTTGGGTTTGCTGGTCCCTTAAATATGGGAATTTGCCGTGGATTAAATCTTTTAATGGGTATGTCTATTCTTGGAAACCTAACACATTGGTACATTTCATTGGTTCCTGTTGTCTATATTTTTGCCATCACATTGATCAGTAGAGGAGAGGTGCACGGAGATAATAAAAAACATATTGTTTGGGCAGGTATCTTATACGCAATAGTTATTCTATCCATTACGTTAATTGTAATGCAACAGAAAGACAATCTCTTGGTGCTATTACCGTTTATATTAATGTTTGGGTTTTTAATTTATTCGCCTTTAATTAAAGCGTATAAAGTAAATTCACCTAAAAACATTAAGAAAGCTGTAATGGGTGGTGTATTGTCACTAATTGTGATGAACGCTTGCTGGGTGGCCGGTTTTTCTAATTGGTATTTGGCATTGGCCGTTTTATTATTATTACCATTATCCATGCTTTTGTCAAAATTATTTGCAGTAACATAAAATACGTATGCAATTACAACCTATAAAACAGTCTTTTCAAGTACAGTATGATTATCAATTATATTTTACTTCTGGACTATTTGCTTTAGAAAATCAAATGTTCGTAAACTTAATTGCGGACTATAAAGATTTTGAACCTGTAAAACTATTGTTTGTTTTAGATGACGGAGTTAAACATCATCATCCCACTTTAATACCTCAAATTGAAGATTATTGTAAAGCACACCGGCAAACTATAAAATGTACCGAAACTTTAGTGTTGCCAGGGGGAGAACAAGTAAAGAATAGTGATAAGGCTATTGAATCAGTGTTAAAAGGGGTAAACGATAATAAAATTTGTCGTCATTCTTTTGTGGTAGTCATTGGTGGTGGTGCTGTAATTGATATGGTCGGTTATGCGGCAGCTATAGCACATAGAGGCGTTAAATTGATAAGAATACCTACAACGGTATTATCACAGAACGATTCTGCAGTAGGGGTAAAGAACAGTGTAAATGCATTTAAGAAAAAAAATTTTTTAGGAACATTTGCACCGCCGTTCGCCATTATTAACGACAGTGATTTTCTTGAAACCTTAGAACAGCGCGATTGGATTTCCGGAATTTCCGAAGCCATTAAAGTGGCATTGATCAAGGATAAAACCTTTTTTAAATATATTGCCGATAATGCAGTTGCATTAAAAAATAGGGAAATGGAGCCTATGCAGTATGTTATTTACAAATGTGCCGAAATGCACATGCATCATATTGCACAAGGTGGAGACCCATTTGAATCCGGATCGTCTAGACCTCTGGATTTTGGACATTGGGCTGCACATAAAATGGAATTCATGACCAATTATGAGTTGCGACATGGTGAAGCTGTAGCCAAAGGCATCGCATTAGATGTTACCTATGCGCAGTTAGTTGGATTGATTTCTGAAGAGGATTTACAGTACATTTTGGATGTAATGATCGCTATTGGTTTTGATTTATCACTCCCGGTGCAGAGCAATGATAAAATTGAGCAGTTATTAAACGGTATAGAAGAGTTTAGAGAGCATTTAGGGGGGCAATTGACAATAACCCTTATTTCTGATTTGGGTGTAAAGCACGACGTACATACTGTTGATATGGAGTTAATGTCCAAAGCCATTGTTAAACTTAATCATCAATTCGCATTAAATTAAATGCAATGCAACTGAAAAAAAACCTTCACCTAACATATTGTACAAATATTCACCCTGGGCAAGATTGGAAAAATACTTTTGAAAGTATTAAGCGTCATGTGCTTGGTATAAAAAATGAAGTTTCAAAGAATCAAGCTTTTGGTTTAGGACTGCGCCTATCAAATAAAGCCAGCGAAGAGCTTGACATGGGCAGTAATTTGACCGACTTTAAAAAGTGGTTAAATGATAATGATTTGTACGTGTTTACCATGAATGGTTTTCCTTATGGAAATTTTCATGACGAGCGTGTAAAAGATTTGGTACATGCGCCAGACTGGACTACAGATGACCGCTTAAATTATACCAAAAGACTGTTTCGTCAACTTTCGGAATTAATTCCCGCGGGATTGAACGGCGGAATTTCAACATCTCCAATCACATATAAATACTGGCATAAGACCCTTTTGGAAACAAAAAATGCATTTGAAATCGGTGCAAAGAATATGCTTGAAGTTGCCAAGCAATTGTTCAAAATTGAACAAGCTACAGGAAACTATTTGCATTTGGATATTGAACCTGAACCAGATGGTTTGCTAGAAAATAGTGATGAAGTTTTGTTGTTTTATGCGGATTACTTGGTTCCTATAGGTAGAGCTTATTTTAAGCAGGAATTAGGTTTAAATGCAGATGAGGCAGAATCTTTAATTAAAAAATATATTACGGTTTGTTATGATGTTTGCCATTTTTCATTGGCTTATGAAGAACCTACCGATACGTTTGCCAAGTTCAAGGCAAATAGTATAAAAGTTGGTAAAATTCAAGTAAGTGCAGCGTTAAAAATTATTTTTAACGGTACCAATGATGAACGAATTTGGGAAGAACTTTCACAATTTAATGAGCCTACCTATTTACATCAGGTAACCGAAAAATTAGACGGAAAGGTTAAGACTTATAGTGATTTACCTTTGGTATTGGAAGGGGATAGAACTCATGAAGAACTAAGGGCCCATTATCACGTGCCTATATTCTTGGAAAAATATGGTGAACTGTTTTCTACACAAGATCATATTCTAAAAACAATAGCATATATTAAAGAAGACCCAATTTCAGAGCATTTAGAGGTAGAGACTTATACATGGGATGTACTCCCGGCAGATTTAAAACAGGATTTATCAGTGTCAATAATACGAGAACTAGAGTGGCTTAAATCACACATGTAATATGAAGAAAACGGTTGTCATTAATGTAGTTGGGTTAACAAAACGATTGATAGGTGAACATACACCGTTTATAAAATCATTTTTAGAGAGAGGGCAGGCATTATACATAGAGCCTGTGCTACCTGCCGTTACATGTGCTGTTCAATCTACCTATGTAACCGGTAAATGGCCATCTGAACATGGTATAGTTGGTAATGGTTGGTATTTTAAAGATGAGTGTGAAGTAAAGTTTTGGAGACAGTCTAACAAACTGGTAGAACAACCAAAAATATGGGACGATCTCAAAGAAAAATATCCCAATTTTACCTGTGCCAACCATTTTTGGTGGTACAATATGTATAGCAACGTGGATTTTAGTCTTACACCAAGACCTAATTATTTGGCAGATGGCAGAAAAATTCCAGATGTATATTCATATCCTGCTGAATTAAGGGATGAAATGCAAAGTACATTAGGGACATTTCCGCTTTTTGAATTTTGGGGACCAAAAACTACCATCAACTCATCTAAATGGATTGCAAATGCAGCTTTGTTGACGGATAAGAAACATAATCCTGATCTAACATTGATTTATTTACCCCATTTAGATTACAATTTACAACGTTATGGTCTTGATTTTAAAATAATTTCTAAAGATTTAAATGAAATAGATGCTGTAGTAAAACAATTGGTACAACATTATGAGTCTTTAGATGCCAGGGTAATACTTCTTTCCGAGTATGGAATTACAAATGTAAACAAGCCAATTCATCTCAATAGAATATTAAGAAAAGAAGGATATATAGCTATACGTGAGGAGCGTGGACTGGAGCTTTTAGATGCTGGTCAAAGTGATGCTTTTGCTGTTGCAGACCATCAAATTGCCCATGTGTATTGTAAAAATGACAAGGATATTGATAAGGTAGCTACATTGATAAAAGCAGTTGAAGGTGTAGAGAAAGTGTTATATGGTGAAGATTTAAAGGACTACTATATTGATCACGACCGCTGTGGTGATATTGTAGTAGTAGCAGATAAAGACTCATGGTTTACTTATTATTTTTGGTTGGATGATGCCAAGGCACCTGACTATGCCAGAATGGTAGATATTCATAAAAAACCGGGGTATGACCCTGTTGAAATGATGACCGATCCAAAAGATAAGTTGGTTATGGCAAAAGTTGTTGGAAAGCTCATAAAGAAAAAAATGGGCTTTAGAACGGTAATGGATATTATACCAATAGATGCCACTTTAATAAAGGGTTCTCATGGTCGTATAACAGAAGACGTTGAAGACTATCCAATTTTTATAAGTAATCATAGCTTTGGTAAGAAGAATCAAACTATTAGTGCAATACAGGTACGTGATCTTATTGAAGATCACCTATTAAACTGAATTTAGATGAATGTATTATTTAAAACATTAGGATTTGTATTTGCAATTTTATTTGCAATAGGCGCAGTGTTACAGTACAATGATCCAGATTCTTTACATTGGATCATCGTGTATGGTATAGCGGCCTTAGTGTCGTTATTATTTGCATTGAAAAAAATTAAATTTGTTGTGCCGCTGGTATTGGGGATATTTGCTTTTATAGGTTTTGTTTATTTGTATCCGTCAGATTTTCAAGGTTTTGATTTAAATGATGGAGATATTAAAACAGTTGAATTGGGAAGGGAAGCTTTTGGGTTATTGATAATTTCGGTAGTTCTTTTAGTATTCGCTTTTAGAGTAAAGAGAACGCTATAGATCTAAATCGAACTCTTGTCTCAATAAATCGATCACAGGGTTTTTCTCTCTTAGTTTTTCGTATTTTTCTTCAGGAGTAAATGCAAATTTCTTTGCCGTTGTTTCATTCACAGTAATGTCTAGGTGTACGAAGTGATTGTTTAATTTGGCACGTAAATATTCCATTAGCTCAAACTGTTCGCGCTCAATCTCCTTTTTCATTGTACTGTTAGGAAGCTCAATATGAATTTTAAAATCTTCCTTAAGTTTTGGGACATCGGTGTGTAAGTTTGATGCTAAAATTTTCTGCCCTTTTTTATCTATAATTTCTATAAAATCGGCCCAATGCTTGCGTAAATCTTCTTCAGTAAAATTTTCTCTTGGTAGATTTTTTTCATCAATAACAACCTCAATTCTGTTGAGTTCGTGCTGTTTTTTGGCGTTTAGACTTTTAATTGAAAGACCTGATACCCTTTTGGTGGGACGATTGATTTTAATCTTCTTATCATCCTTTATATCGTTCGTTTCCGACGTATTTAGGGGCTCTGGTTTCTTTTCTTCTAATTTAACTTGTGGGTTTGAAACTACATTAGTTTCTTCTGTACTAGTGTGATCAATAGTTGCCGCTGTTTTTGTTTCAGAAGAAATACTATCTTTTGCCGGTTCTGCTTTGGTGCTTACCTTTTCGGTATTATAATTCTCAACAGATTTCTCTATAGTCTGGTTTGAAGAACCAGCAACTTTTGGAATCTGTTTGTAAAATGCTGATGGAGCAATAAAATCAATGGTCTTATTTTGAAGTGCTACTGATTCAGGATTTTTTTTTTCTCCATCAAAATCGATAGAGGCAAGTTTCATAAGTGTCAATTCAACTAGAAGGCGTTGATTTTTACTTGTTTTGTACTTTAAATCACAATCATTTGCAATATTCAGCCCTTGTAATAAAAAGGAAGGAGATGTCCTTTTACTTTGTTCTCTATATAATTGTTGGGCTTCTTCGCCTACCTCTAATAAAGTAATGGTGTTTGGGTGTTGACATACCATCAAATCTCTAAAATGAGATGCTAAACCAGATATAAAATGGTGTCCGTCAAAACCTAAAGACAACGTTTTATTAAAAAGCAAAAGTAGATTTGGAATCTTATGTTCCAATATTAGGTCAGTGGCTTCAAAATAAGTATCGTAATCTAAAACGTTCAGGTTTTCTGTAACTGCTTTACGTGTTAAATTAGATCCAGAAAAGCTAACCACTCTATCAAAAATGGACAAGGCATCTCTCATGGCACCATCAGCTTTTTGGGCTATAATATGTAGTGCATCATCTTCCGCATTTATTCCTTGATTTTCTGCTATATATTTTAAGTATTCAGCGGCATCTTTAACCGTAATTCTTTTGAAATCGAATATTTGACATCTAGAAAGAATAGTAGGTATAATTTTATGCTTTTCTGTGGTTGCAAGTATAAAAATAGCATGCTTTGGCGGTTCTTCTAATGTTTTAAGAAAAGCATTAAAAGCAGATTGAGATAGCATATGCACCTCATCAATGATATAAACTTTGTATTTACCTACTTGTGGCGGTATGCGTACTTGGTCAATTAAATTTCTAATATCGTCCACAGAGTTGTTGGAAGCGGCATCCAACTCAAAAATATTGAAAGCAAAATCTTCATTCTCCTGTTCTGTGCCATCAGAATTTATTTGCTTTGCCAAAATACGTGCGCAAGTTGTTTTACCTACACCTCTAGGACCACAGAATAAAAGCGCTTGTGCCAAATGATTTTGGTCAATGGCATTTTGTAAAGTATTGGTTATAGATTGTTGACCTACAACATCTTTAAATGTTTGAGGTCTATACTTACGTGCCGATACGATAAAAGGTTCCAAAATGCTACTCTCGTTTATTCTATTACAAATATAAATATAGCTTGGAATACTTACGAGAATTAAGGTTACAGATCATCTTTAGTTATCAACAATTGCAGTACATTTGCGCAAAGCAGACCGCCTTATCGCTGCCAAGCAATTGGGAGAGGAAAGTCCGGACACCATAGTGCAGTATAGCGGGTAACGCCCGTCCGTTGAAAAGCGAGGACAAGTGCAACAGAAAGCAAGTACAGTTAGGCTGTAGTGAAACCAGGTAAACTCTATACGGTGAAACGTCATGTAAATCGGTGTTTAAGGGCTGCACGCCCAAGCCGAAGGGTAGGCGGTTAGAGTACTGGGGTAACCCTTTACCTAGATAAATGATAAGGAGTTCTAATGATTTTTAGGATACAGAATCCGGCTTATGGTCTGCTTTTTTATTTTGTTATTTTTCAAAAAAACTAAAAACACTACCACCATATTTTCGTGAGTTTTTGTAGAAAGGTAATTCTGCTAAGCTGGTGCGGTTAGAGTGTTCAATAATTAAAACACCATCTTCTAATAAAAGGTCGTTTTCAAAGACCAACTGAGGTAATTTTTCAAAATCGGTAAATTCCATATCGTAAAATGGATCGGCAAAGATGATATCGAATTTTTCGGTATTTCGCTGTAAAAAACTAAAGACATCGCTCTTTAAAGTTCTAATGTTCATATCTAATAGGGAAACCGTCTTGTCTATAAAATCTATACAACCACCATGGGCATCAACGGCAAGTACATCATCTACGCCTCTAGATGAAAACTCGTAACTGATGTTTCCGGTACCGGTAAAAAGATCTAAAACCTTCAAATCAGGAAAGTAGTAAGAATTGTTCAAAATATTGAACAAGCTTTCTTTGGCCATGTCTTTGGTAGGTCTTACAGGTAATTTTTTAGGGGCTATTAAGTTACGACCTTTGTGCTTTCCTGAAATTATTCGCATTATATAGTATTAATGAGCGTGAAGTCTATAGAACTGGAAGATGGTTCTCCAAGTTTTATTAATTGTTGGGTTGAGGGAGCGAAAATGCTTATATGTTGTATATAATTGTAACATAATTTAAAAGTTGCATCATCTTCTTCAATATCTCCAAAAAGTTTTACAATTGCTGTTTTAGGGTCTAACTCCAGCTGTTCTAAAACAAATAACAGGTAATAGGCAAAATCTTCTTTGGTGTCGTATTTAAAGCTGTTGTAAAGCACTAATTTACGTTGGTTCAAAACCGTAATGTCCAGCTGGTCTTTGCTAACATGTACAAAGCATGTAGTTTCTTGGTTTTGTGTTTGGTTGTTCATTAAAGATTGTAGCAGTACCGTGCCATTATGCATATAGTGGAATTCACCGAAAAGATCATAAATATAATTGTTGATATTTACGTAAGGCACATATACAATTACTAGATCATGATTTTCAACTTCGTCATATGCCAAAATATCGTTTGCCAAAATTTTGGTGTTGAACTTTAAGTACTCGTATAAATTATCGGCATTGAACAATGATTTAGGAACTAAACCAAAGAGGGTGTTTCTATGAACTGTAACCACCTCGTCAAACTGCATATTTTCTATATCATGTTTCAGAAATAATTTATGCAGTTCATCCTTTACTTCCATAGGGTTTTTTTCAAATGCGAAATCAACCCTATCAGATAGCAATAATTTTTGCGAAACAGTATCTGCCACACAAAAAGAAAGTCCATTCAAGCTAACCTGAATGGACAATTTCTTAAAATTTTTATCCGCTATATTTAAGCTATTATTTCTTCTCTTTTTTGTCATAAATAGCAGGCCAGTTACCAGTTGTGCTAACATCTTCAAGAGAACCTACTTTAATAGACGCTCCATTAACCTCTTCTACACTTAATGCGGCTTTTTCACGAGCCAATAAATCTTTGGGCTGATCGTATAGTACTACTTCTTTGTCAACTTTAGCTTCAAAAACAGGGGCTTTATAGCCACTCTTTTCTACAAAGGCAGATTTCATTGTAAATTTTTCTCCGTTTGCAGCTGTAGGTACTTCCATTAAACTTTTATATCTGGTATCTGCTTTAAAAAGAGAATCTTTTACAGAAACAAAACCTAATGTATCAATAATTTTTACCTCTCTTAACATGTCAATACCGTAAGCTTTATCGAACTCCATAAATGAAGAATCTCTTTGCTGTGTAATTACATATTTACCGGTATCGATAAAACGAATAAGACTATTGAAATCATTTGCATACTTGCCATTAACAGTTTTGTAAGCCTCTTGAGAATTTCTAATATCCTTTAGCTTAGCAATAACTTGTGCAAAACGCTCTTCTTTTACCTCTTTAAATTTGATTGGTCCGGTAATGGAGTTGTAAATAAAGTATCCTAAAGCGATACATCCAATCCAAAGTACAATTTGTATTACGGTCTTCATTTCGTATGTGTTATTTTTATTTAGTGGTCTTCACAAATCTACAATTTTTTTTTAATGGTAAAAGTTTTTAGCCTAAAAATCATCTTTATCTTTGGGGGCTCATGAAACCAATAACACCCGCTTCTTTCTATACTATACTAGAAAACAAATTTCCTCATTCACCAACTGCCACACAATCAGTGGCTTTGCAAAAATTGGCAGAATTCACCCTGTCAAAAGTTAAAGATGAAGTTTTTTTATTAAAAGGCTATGCCGGTACCGGAAAAACTACTTTAATTGGCACTTTGGTCAATAGTTTGTGGAAAGTTCAAAAGAAAGCTGTATTGATGGCTCCTACTGGTAGGGCTGCAAAAGTGATGTCTAACTATTCGAGTACGCAGGCATTTACCATTCACAGAAAAATATATTTTCCGAAAAAGCAAAGTGGTGGTGGAGTGCAATTTGTGTTGGCACCTAATAAACATAGAGATACTTTGTTTATAGTCGATGAGGCTTCAATGATTCCCGATACCGCTGCAGATTCAAAGTTATTTGAAAACGGTTCCCTTTTAGATGACTTAATGATGTTCGTTTATTCAGGACATAAGTGCAAGCTGTTGCTAATAGGTGATACGGCACAATTACCACCCGTTCATTTGGTGTTGAGTCCGGCATTAGATGGTAATAAACTTTCCTTAAATTATAATAAGGAAGTCGTTAGGTTAGAACTAAGCGAAGTGGTAAGACAAGCGGGAGATTCTGGTATATTGGCGAACGCTACATTATTGCGAGAGCAACTGCAAAGCGATTTTTTTGAAGATTTTAAATTTGATGTAGACCCCTTTACAGATATTGTAAGATTAATAGATGGCAATGAAATACAGGAAGCCATAGATAGTTCGTATGCGGAAAACGGAAAAGAGGAGACGGCATTTATAGTTAGGTCAAATAAGAGGGCAAACTTATACAATCAGAATATACGCGAACGTATTCTTTATCTAGAGAATGATATTGCCGTTGGTGATTTTATGATGGTGGTAAAAAATAATTACTATTGGTTAAAGCCAAGCTCTGAAGCTGGATTTATAGCTAATGGAGATATTATTGAAATACTGGAAATATTCGATATCAAAGAAATTTATACTTTCAAATTTGCCGAAGTAAAGGTGAAAATGGTAGATTACCCCAACATGGCGCCATTTGAAACGGTATTGTTGTTAGATACTATAACAGCGGAATCTCCTTCACTATCCTATGAAGACGGCAATAGGCTTTATCAAGAAGTAATGAAGGATTTTGCCCATGAAACTTCAAAGTATAAGAAATTTTTAGGGGTAAAGAATAATAAATACTTTAATGGTTTACAGGTTAAATTCTCATACGCTATAACATGCCATAAATCTCAAGGTGGGCAATGGAATACTGTATTTGTAGAACAACCTTATTTGCCAAATGGTATTGATAAGGAATATTTAAGATGGTTATATACAGCGGTAACCAGAGCAAAGAATAAATTGTACCTTATAGGTTTTAAAGATGATTTTTTTCTTGATTAAGAAAAGATTATTTTAGTATTTATGGATACGGAAAAGGAGTCTTTTCCATAGCGAGATCAACATGACAACCGATACGATTTTAAGCATTTTTTTAGGGGTAGGATTAGCAGCATCTGTTGGGTTTAGGGTGTTTTTACCATTGTTTGCATTAAGTTTGGCATCTTATTTTGGAGTATGGGAACTAAATGATAATTGGCAATGGATAGGTAGTCTAGTTGCCGTATTGACATTGGGCGTGGCAACCTTACTTGAAATTTTTGCCTACTTTATTCCTTGGTTCGATAATTTACTGGATAGTATAGCCGTGCCATTGGCAGCAATAGCAGGTACTGCCGTAATGGTATCTACAGTGGCTGATCTAGATCCCGTAATAACGTGGTCATTGGCAATTATTGCAGGCGGTGGTACCGCAACAGCAATTAAAGGCGCAGGTGCCACGGGCAGATTGGCATCCACGGCTACCACCGGAGGTCTGGCCAACCCGGTAATTACTACCGTTGAAACAGGTACTGCCGCAGTAGTGTCCGTTGCCTCGATATTTGCACCTATATTAGCAGCCGTTTTGGTCATTATCATATTAGTGATCATTTTTAGGATTTACAGAAAATTACGACCAAAGGCTAATACTTAAAATATATTTAGTTGAAGAAAATAGCAATGATTCCTGCCCGATATGCGGCATCGAGATTTCCTGCAAAATTAATGCAGGATTTGGCTGGTAAACCGGTCATTTTAAGAACTTACCAAGCTGCCGTACATACAAAGCTTTTTGATGAAGTTTATGTGGTTACCGATAGCCAGGTTATTTATGATACCATTGTAAGAGAAGGTGGTTTGGCTATCATGAGTGTTAAAGAACATGACTGTGGCAGCGATCGTATTGCCGAGGCGGTAATGCAAATGGACGTTGATATTATTGTAAATGTACAAGGCGATGAACCATTTACAGATCGTGAAAGTCTTGAGGGTGTAATGCAGGTGTTTGAAGATGACGTGCATAAAGAAATTGACTTAGCGTCGTTAATGGTTAAAATCACAGATGAGGAGGAAATTAATAACCCAAATACGGTAAAGGTAATCGTAGATAATAGGGATTTTGCACTGTATTTTTCAAGATCGCCAATACCTTATCCAAGAGCAAAAAACAAGGATACTGTCTATTATAAGCACAAAGGTATTTACGCTTTTAGAAAAAGTGCTTTGATGGATTTTCAACGACTGCCAATGCTGCAATTAGAGGCTACCGAAAAAATTGAGGCTATACGTTATTTGGAATATGGTAAAAAAATAAAAATGGTAGAAACCAATGTTCAGGGCATAGAAATAGATACACCTGAAGACTTAAAGAAAGCGCAGAAGGCATGGAAATAAATTTTGATGGAATTAATGTAATTGGTTTTGATGCAGATGATACCCTATGGGTAAACGAAACGTATTTTAGGGATACAGAAGATAAATTTGCCGATCTTTTAGAGAAGTATGAAACTAAGAATAAAATAGATCAAGAGCTTTTTAGAACTGAGATTAAAAATTTGGACCTTTACGGTTATGGCATAAAAGGATTTGTACTTTCTATGATCGAATGTGCGTTGGAGCTTTCAAATAATCAAGTTGCTCCTAAAACGGTAAGTGCACTTTTAGATTTAGGTAAAGAGATGATAACACAACCCGTTGAATTATTAGAGGGAGTAGAAGAAGTACTTCAAAGTTTAAAGGACAAATATCGTTTAATTGTACTGACCAAAGGTGATCTCTTGGATCAAGAGCGTAAATTGGAGCGGTCGGGTTTATCAGAATATTTTCACCATGTAGAAGTGTTAAGTGATAAGAAAGAGAAAAACTACAGTGATTTATTAGAGCACTTACAAATAGAACCGGACGAGTTTTTAATGATCGGTAACTCTTTAAAATCAGACGTATTGCCACTTGTGAATATTGGAGCAAGAGCGGTTCATATACCTTTTCATACCACATGGCAGCATGAAGAAGTAACGGAGGTTGTAGATAATAATGGTTATATGACAATGTCTACTTTGACCGATGTGCTGAAATACGTTTAATGAAAATGCAGGTGAACAAACAGATGGCAAAGAGCAATATACCGACCAAAGCATCACAAGAATTCCGTAATTTTCCTATGGTACCTAGAGTGGTCTATGGTGTGGGTAGTTTTGATACTCTTGGAGATATTTTGATGCCAAAGAGAAAACATTCTGAAGCACCAATGATATATTTGGTTGATGATGTTTTTGAAAATACAGAATTGATCAATAGGATACCTAGTATATTTTGTGATCAAATTATTCTTATTTCAGCCAATGAAGAACCAAAAACAGAGCAAGTAGATGCCTTGGTGTCTATGATTAAGGAAAAGTTTACAGAGCTTCCTTCTGGTATTATAGGTGTTGGGGGCGGTACACTTTTGGATTTGGCAAAGGCTGTAGCGATCATGCTCACTAATAAAGGAAGTGCATCAGATTATCAAGGGTGGGATTTGGTGAATAAGCAATCAATCTATCATGTAGGTATTCCCACTATTAGCGGTACAGGAGCTGAAGTTTCAAGAACTACGGTTTTAATGGGCCCCGAAAAGAAGTTGGGAATCAATTCAGATTACACCACTTTTGATCAAGTAATTCTAGATCCGGATTTAACCGTTGGTGTGCCTAAGGAGCAATGGTTTTATACGGGGATGGATTGCTTTATTCACTGTATAGAATCACTTAATGGTACTTTTTTAAATGCATTTAGTAAAAGCTATGGCGAAAAGTCTTTAGAACTTTGCAAAGAAGTGTTTTTAAAAGATATCGAAGCATCCGATAGTAGAGAAAAATTAATGATGGCATCGTGGCATGGTGGTATGAGTATAGCTTATTCCCAAGTAGGTGTTGCACATGCCATGAGTTATGGTCTAGGTTATGTTTTAGGAGTAAAGCACGGAATAGGAAATTGCTTGGTTTTTCAATATTTAGAAGAGTTTTATCCTGAAGGAGTACAGTTGTTCAATGCAATGTTGGAAAAGCATAATATAGTATTGCCAAAAGGAATTTGCTCTAAATTGACTGACTCGGAAATGAATACAATGGTTACCGTTGCTTTAGGTATGGCGCCACTTTGGGAAAATGCCCTAGGAGCGCAGTGGAAAACTATTATCACCCCAGAAAAGCTTAAGGCTATTTATCAAAAGATCTAGTCTCATTTAAATTACCACTTACATTATAATATGAGGCTTTGCCAAATAGGCAGGTCAATACCCAAGTAATATGCAGCAAATAGCAAAGTTTATTTATTTTAAATTATTAGGGTGGAAGCTAAACGGAGTTTTTCCATCACATTTAGATAAGTTTGTCGCCATCGTAGTGCCACACACCAGTTGGTGGGATTTTTTATTGGGGCTGTTGATACGAGCGGTTTGGCAAGAAGAGATAAACTATGTAGGAAAGAAGAGTCTGTTTAAAGCTCCTTTTGGTTGTTTTTTTAGGTGGACAGGTGGTGCGCCAATTGATCGCACAAAAAATAGTGATACCGTAAAGGCTACTGTACATATATTTAGTGAACGGAAAAAATTTAGATTGGCACTATCTCCGGAAGGCACCCGAAAAAAAGTTGAAAAATGGAAGACTGGCTTTTATTATATAGCCATAACCGCAAATGTGCCTATCGTTTTAGTTGCTTTTGATTATGGTAAGAAAGAGATAAAACTTTCAGGTCCGATGACACCCACAGAGGATAAAGAAGCTGATTTTAAACAGTATCACGCTTTTTTTGATGGGGTGGAGGGGAAGCATGTGTAAATGTTATCAAAAACTTTAGAATGCTAATGTAAGCAATGCTCTGTTTACTAATTAGGATAATACTTTCCTTATAACTACTAATATTGTTGTCGTTTATCGATTTTTTTAGTCTTTCATCTGGTATTAAGATGTTAATTTTTCGTTAATCTAATACTGTTGTAATTTTAATTGGGTCAATTGATTAATTGACTTTCCCCTACTTTTTAATGTCTCATATGATGTTTGTTGACAATAAGTTTTGCTGATGGATATCTCTTTAAATATATCTAAATGAAAATAAAAAGGGGGGTGAGTAGTTGGTTAAAAATAGCTGCAGGTTTTGCAGTAATTTCAGTGTCCTTGAGTTTTGGTTCTATGTTTTTTGGACCAGGTTATAGCGATGTACAGCCAATCGGGTCATTTGTTAATGGGAACTTTCCAGACGTTGATCTTGATCAAGATCCTTATGAAATTGCCTATCCAAATATAAGATTCGATTGGCCATTAACATACTCTATCGTGCCCGGTCAAACTAGAGTAATTGTCGGGCAGCTCGATGGAAAGATTTATTGGATGGAAGATAACCAAGCAGTTCCAAATAAGAACTTATTAGTTGATTTTTCTAATGAAATTGGTGATGCCGTTTCACCAAATATTGAAGTTTGGGATGGAGGCCTATTGGGATTGGAAATTCATCCGGAATTTGGCACGCAAGGTAAAAACTACATATATATTTATTATACCACGGAATCGGAGACAGGTGATGAGACTTTAAATAGTGGTGGTAATGGAACGTTTGGTTGTGATTTATCCAATTTTCATGGAAATTACATTCATTTAGATCGCTTCGAAGTGAATCCGTCTAATATGTCATTCATTTTAGATTCTAGAGTGCGTATGATGCGTCGTCGAATGTTGAATACTACTCATAGAGGTGGTGCAATGGAATTTGGTGATGACGGTTTTCTTTATATAGCCACAGGAGAGCAAGGTAGGGCTGTAAATGCACAAAATATTATTGATAATTTGGATGGAGGTGTATTGCGTATAGATGTGGATATGAATTCAGATAGGAGTCATCCACCAAATAGGGTAATGCCTGAAGATGCTGGTGAGTCTGATGAATTTACTGGTAGGCTATATTGGATACCTAATGACAACCCCTTCGTTAGTACTTCAGGTGATAATTTTGAGGAATATTATACGGTAGGTAACCGAAGCCCTCATAGAATGAGTAAAGACTCTCAAACAGGCAAGTTGTTTATAGGGGAAGTTGGGCAAAGCACTCATGATGAAATAAATATTGTTGCTAAAGGGAAAAATTATGGTTGGCCTGTTTGGGAGGGAGAAATTGCGGGTCCTTTTAATCAATGTAATATTCAAATGCTGAATAATATGGAACATGAAGTTCCTTTGACTTCATTTAGTAGGGATGATGCTAAATCAATAATAGGAGGTCAGGTGTATCGTGGGTCAGAATTTACGTCCTATAATGGAAAATATATTTCCGCTGATTGGCTTACACAGAAAATTTTTTCTGTTGATATTAATAATGGTAGCCATGTAACCTTAGGTACCTTGCCCAAAAGACCGATTTCTTTTGGCGAAGGGTCAGACGGTAACATATATTATTTACTACAGGGTAACAATGTACAATTATTGCGTTTTGTAGCCCCTTTATTGTCATCTGGCGCGCCACAGTTACTTTCTGAAACGGGAGTTTTTACAGATATGAATAACCTAAAAGTGACCAATGGATTTGTTCCTTACGAAACGATTGATGCATTTTGGTCTGATGGCGCAGTAAAGAAACGTTGGATGGCATTGCCTAATGATGGAACCTATGATTCGGAGGAAGAACAAATTCAATATTCGGAAAATGGAAATTGGATTTTTCCTGTAGGTTCTGTTTTGGTTAAACATTTTGATTACCCTACTAATGAAAATAATCCAGATATTACAATTAAAATAGAAACGCGATTTTCTATAAAAAATAGTGATGATAATTGGACTTTTTTATCCTATAGATGGAACTCCGATCAGACCGATGCAAGCCTTGTGAATATGACTACAGGTGAAGAACGACCAATAGGTATTCTTAAAACTGATGGAGGAATACGTACGGAAATTTGGCGCTATCCTTCGACAAATGAATGTTTAAACTGTCATAATGAATCTTCTCAAGGTACTTTAGGTCCAAGAACAAGGTATTTAAATAGTGATTATGATTACTCCACCCATATTAGTGGAGGAATGGTAGCAAATCAATTAGTTACTTTGAGTCATTTAGGAATTTTAAATGAACAAATTTTTGATTCTGATACACAAGATTTTTTGACCTATTCCTCCATCGATGATCCCAACGCTACCTTAGAAGATAAAGCTCGTTCATATTTAGATTTGAATTGTGCTTATTGCCATTTGCCATCGAATGGATTGCGAGCAGAATTTGACTTAAGGTTAATAAATTCCTTGGAGGAAACTGGTCTTTTAACTGCTGGTATAGGTGAAGTTGTTGAAGGTATTGGAAATGATCAAAAAATTTTATATCCGGGTAATGCTGCAAAATCACATGTTTTTTATCGGGTAAACAGTACAGATTCGGGTATAATGATGCCTCCTATAGCTAAGGGTAAGGTTGATGAAAAAGGAGTAGCGTTATTAAAAGAATGGATTGATCAACTAAATGTTGAACCAAAAACAGATGGTTACAACGAACCAGATCCCGAGGTCAACCTGGCACTGTTGGATGATGCCGTCCTTGGAGGAAGTGTCGACGGAGGTCGCGGAACCATGGGGGCGATCTTGTACGACCCCGTGACGGAGAATTATTATACGCCTACTCGATTCAACGAGTACGGGGTAGGCCGTTATGACAACCTAGGCCGTCCGGGCGCGGAGGACGGTTTCCGTTGGCAGGTGGACTGGTCGAGTACCAAGCTGGTGAACTATATCACCTTCGGCGGGACGTACCCCAACCAGCCCCAGCCCAACTCCATGTGGCGCATCTCTTATCTTCGCAACGGTACGTGGACGGTTCTTGAAGAGGGCAAGGGTGGCTGGATCGACTCGGGCATCTATGAATGGGGCGGTGGCGCTCAGTACCCTATCGAGGCGGATGCGCTCCGGGTGCAGGTGTACAGTGACGGCGGCACGGATCTGGTGAGTATCCATTTGCGCGGCCGTGGTGGCGTTTCGGGTTATGTGGACGACAGTTCCACCGCCACGAAGGCGACGCTGGTACAGTACCTTCCGGGCGACCATGGTCCGGACACGACCGCACCCGTCATTACGTTGAACGGGGCGAACCCCCAGGTCATAGAGCTGGGATCGGGCTATACCGAGCTTGGGGCCACGACGGACGACGGGTCTCCGGTGGACATAGACTCTAGTTCCTTTATGGACGTAGTGGGCGGTTACGATATCGTATACAGTTCCACCGATGGTACGAACCGATCGGAAGATGTGATCAGGGCGTGTGGATGTTATGGCACCGACCGCACCCGGCCATTCCGTTGACCGGGGGGACCCCCCGGGCCTGCGGCGAGGGGGGGGTGGGGACCAGAAGGGG